>NZ_JBFAQZ010000003.1:0-563295 GCF_040673975.1 Actinosynnema sp. NPDC050801
GATTGGTGTGCGGCGAACCGTACGCCGGTCAACGGACACCGGGTTTGTTCGATCGCACCATTCGAGGGGGTGTTTTTGTCCGGACGGACGATTGTTCAACGCTCAGAACAGTCGATCTTGTTCTGAGCGTTGAACTCGGGGGTCCTGAACGTAGGACACGCGCGACGCGAACGTAGGACACGCGCGTGCTGAACGTGGGACTCGCGCGGGGTGGAGGTTGGACTCGCGCGGGTGGGTTAGCGGTAGGCGTTGCGGGTGTAGGTCAGGCTGAACGTGCCGCGGTTGGCGAAGTAGACCGAGACCAGGTAGGCGGGGTCGGTGGCGAGCATCCCGCGCTGGAGGTCGCTGCCGTCGTTGCCGTCGTCCCAGCCCCAGGCGGTGTTCGCCGAGTTGTCCTTGCCGTTGTCACCGCGGAACGTGCCCCAGCTCGCGAACGTCGTGGAGCTGTTGCGCTGCGCCCAGAGGCCGTCGGCGGCGAAGGTGTCCACCAGCCGGTAGCCGACCGATCGGTCGTTGCCGCTCGACGGCACCTCGCCGGTCGCGCTCGGCACGTACACCACGCCGTCGCCGCCCGGGAACTCCGCGCCGTTCCACGCGTACAGGCCGTGCCCCTTGGCCTCCTGGCGCGTGGTCGGCCGGGTGCCCTGGAGCCGCAACGTGCCGTCGACACCCTCCCGCCCGGACGTGAACGTGCTGCCCGCCGGGACGTACGAGTAGAAGTCGCTGTGCGCCACCGTCACCACGGCTTCGAGCTTGCCGTAGGTCGAGCCGTCCTTGCGGACGGTCGCCAGCAGGCCCTCCATGTCATTCTCATGGGTGAACTGCTCGAACGGGTCGGCGAAGTCCTCCCAGTCACGCGGGTGGTAGAAGCTGTAGACCAGGAACCAGTGCGTCGAGGTCTCCACGACCGAGTAGTACGCGGCGCCGGTGAGCCTGGCCAACGAGTCGTCCTGGGCCTCCCAGTTGTCCAGCGTGTTCCACTCGCCGTCGAAGTCCACAGTGGACAGGTAGTCGGCGTCGTAGTCGGACGAATCGGTGTCCTGGTAGTGCACCGGCGCCCAGTGGTAGGCGAGTTCGGCGTCGGTCGCCGCGTGCGCGGGGGTCGTGAGGAACGTCGAGAGCGTGGCGGCCGCGAACAGGGACGCGACGATCTTGCGTGCAGGGGACATGCTCCACCTCCGTCAGGGTTGCCCGTCGGAGCCAACGGGCCGCGCTGAACCCTGGGGTGAAGAGGTGGTCAACACAAGGGGTGAATCAGGTGATCGTTTCCGGTGACGAGCCCGTTGGCCCGGAGGAAGGTTCGGGACACCGCAGTTCGCGGCTCGCCGGGCCGAACCGATGTCGGTCCATTGAGGAGGGTGAGGCCCTTTGGGGGGTGGGCGTGGGTGGGGTGCTGTCAGGCGGACGTACGCCAGGATTCGAGGACGCGGTGCAAGGCGGCACGTTCCAGCTGGTCGGAGGTGGTGTCGAGGCGGGTGCGGACGGCGGGCAGGAGGGCGTCGGCGTGGTCGCGCATCGCGGTGAGGACTTCGTCCAGGGGCGGTGGTGACCACGGGCGCGTTCGCGGGTGCGCGGTGAGGCCGAGGCGAGGACCGGACAGCCGTTGCCGCAACGGTTCCACGGCGCGGACGTCACCCAGGAGGGCGAGCGCGGTCAGCGCGGCGTCGGCGGCGGGTAGGTAGACGTCCCGTGCGGCGAGGGCCAGGTCGTCGGCGAACGGGGCGAGGTCGTAGGCGAACGGGGCGAGGTCGTAGGTGCCGGCGAGCGGGCTTCGGGTTCCGGCGGGTGGAGCGGGATTGCCGGCGGACGGGGCGGGGGTTCCGGCGGACGGTGTGGGGGTGCCAGCGGGAGGGACGGGAGTGCTGGCGGGAGGGGCCAGGGTGCCGGCAGGAGGGGTTTGGGTGAAGGCCCGTGGAGTTTGGGTGGAGGCCAGCAGGGATGCGGCCAGGCGGCGGTTTTCCGGTTCGTCGTCGGGCAGGCGGTCGGCGATCAGGGGTAGGAGGTCCGTGTCGAGGAGTGGGGCCGAGGACCAGAGGGCACCGGCGCGGATGTCCGGGTCCGGGTGGTCCAGCAGGCCGGCGACGAGCGTCCGGCGGGTGGCCCGGTCGTCGCCCAGTTCCCGGGTGAGCCACCACACGACGGCCGACGGGCGTGGGCTGCCCACGCACCAGGTGTCCGCCCAGGCGCTCACGTCGGCGAAGCCGTCCAGCAACGAGCGCGCGTCCGTGGCGATGCCCAAGCGCCGCAACCCGGCCGCCGCGGCCAGCCGAACGGTCGGGTCGGGCAGCAGGCCGGTCAGCCAGGAGGCGGAGGCGGGGTCGGCGTGGTGGGCGGTGGCGACGACCAGGCCCAGCCGGGCCGCGAGGTCTGGTTCGACGTCGAACCTGTCACGCAGGTGTGGCCACACGTCGTGCCCCCGTGCCTGCGCCAGCGGGAACGTGATCATCCGCCGGACTTCCACGTCCGGGTCGCCGAGCAGGCGCAGCAGACGTGGCACGGCCGCGGCCCACGCCGGTGGCCACGTCTCGTGCACGGCGTGCGGTTCGGCGGTCCGGGCGGTGTGGGCGAGGTCGCCGACGGTGTCCACGACGGCCGTGCGGACCGTGACGGTCGGGTCCTCGGCCAGGTCGAGCAGGGCGGGCAGGAGTGCGGGCGCGGCCGAGTACACGGCTTCACCGTTGTGGTAGACGTTGGCGTTCAGCTCGCCGATCGCGGCCGGCGCGGCCACCGGATCGCGGACCTGCGCCAACAGGTCCGGCACGTCGGTCGCCAAGCCGTAGGCGTGTTCCAGCTGATCCCACACCCGCCGAACCCTAGACCGGACGGACGTCGGAGGCCGGCGAGATTCAGGCGCGCGCAGGGATCCGAGGGGTTGGGCCCCAGGGTGCCGGGATCCGGGCGTCAGGATCCAGAGCGGTCGGGATCCAGGGCGGTCGGGTGTGGTCAGGCCTCGGGGAACATGCGGGCCATGCCCGGTGGTGGGGTGAACGGGCGCCAGCGGTCGCGGCGTTGGGACAGGCGGTCGGCGATCACCCAGAGGACGCTGGCGTTGTGGCCGTAGCCGAGGTGGCTGGAGGCGACCGCGACGTTCTCGCACCGCGCGGCGGACGTGGAGATGCACGTCTGCCACGCCACGATGCCGTCCGACTTCGAGTACACCGACGTCGACGGCACGGGGAACGGCGGCCGGGTGTGCTCGGGCGGCGGCATGTCCGCGCCCGGGACGTAGAACCTGGCCAGCAGGCGGTACACCGGGTTCACCCTGGTCTGCCGCAGGTCTGTCATCGCGTACGGGCTGCCCAGCGTGATCACCTGGCGCACCATGCCGGGGTGCTCGCGGGCGAGTTCGCGGCCGAAGATGCCGCCCAGCGACCAGCCGACGATGCTCACCTTGCCGCCGACGGCCAGCTCCCGCAGCAACTCCCGCATCCCGCGCACGACCTCGACCGACGGACCGATGTTCAGCCCCAGGCCCCAGCCGTGCACGTCGTAGCCGAGACTCGTGAGGAATCTGCGCAGCGTGGCGGTCGAGCCGTCGTTCGCGCCGAGGCCCGGCAGCACGAGGACGGTGTGGCCGTCGCCGCTCGGTGCGGCGCGCAGCAGCGACCGGGTCGCCGCGAAGTGGCCGATGCCCACCGCGGCCCGGGTCGGCTCGGTCAGGTACCACAGCAGGCCGGGCGCGGGCCTCGGCTCGGGCACCGACACCTCGTGCAGGTCATGGTGGTCCGGTGGGATGTGCGGCAGTGCTGACATGGCCCCTCCCCCGCTCCGCGTCGAGCGCGACCCCGAGTAACCATGATGTTTCGTGGCGGTTGATTCCGCCAGTACCAGCGGGTCTCGGTTCTTGCGCAGCGGCTGCTCTGGACCACCGGGACGGCACGGGCCTACGGTCTGGCGATGGACCGGATGAGCGCCATGGACGCGGGTTTCTTCTTCATCGAGGACGAGAACGTGCCCATGCACGTCGGGTCGGTCCTGGTGTTCGAGGGTCCGGCGCCGTCGTACGGCGACGTGGTGCGGCTGTTCGCGGCCAAGCTCGGCAACGTGCCGCGGTACCGCCAGCGGGTGAAGGCACTCCCGCTGCACGTCGGCCGCCCGGTGTGGGTGGACGACGAGCACTTCCAGATCCTGTACCACGTCCGGCACACCGCCGTGCCGTCGCCAGGCGCGGACGACCAGCTCCGCAACCTCGCCGGACGGCTCTTCGCGCAACGCCTCGACCTCGCCAAGCCGCTGTGGGAGGTCTGGTTGGTGGAGGGTCTGGAGGATGGTCGGTGGGCGATCATCTCCAAGGTCCACCACTGCCTGATCGACGGGGTCGCGGGCAGTGACCTCATGCAGGTGCTGCTGGACTGGCGTGAGGACGCGCCACTGCCCGAGCCGGTACGGTGGCGGCCCGACGTCAACCCGTCGACCTTGGACCTGGTCGTGGACGGTGTGCGCGACGCGGTGTTGACGCCGATCACGCACCTGGCCAAGTTCCCGGCGCTGGCCAGGCGGTTGCGCAGCGGTTCGGAGGTGGTCGACTTCGGCCGAGCCGTGCTGGGCAGCCTGCCGACGACCGCCCGTCGGCTCGCCGCCGGCACGCCGAAGACCTTGAACGGGCCGATCGGGCCGCACCGGCGGTGGGTATGGGCCAGGGCGGACCTCGCCGAGATCAAGAGCGTTCGCCGGGTCACCGGTGGCACGGTGAACGACGTGATCCTGGCGGCGGTGACGCGTGGCTTCCGCGACCTGCTCGCCAAGCGCGACGACTTGGCCGAAGGTCAGGTGGTGCGCAGCATGGTGCCGGTGTCGATGCGGTCGGCCGCTGAGCGCGGCGTGCTGAACAACCGGGTCAGCGCTGTCCTGGTGAACCTCCCTGTCAGTGAGTCGGACCCGTTGGAGCGACTGGCGTCGATCCGGGCGCAGATGGACGACCTCAAGGGCAGCCGCCACGCGGCGGGCGCGGACGTGCTCACGAACCTGTCGAACTTCGCCGCACCCACCCTGCTGGCGCTGGGTTCGCGCACCGCCATGCGGTTCCCGCAGCAACTGCTGCAGACCGTCACGACGAACGTCCCTGGTCCCCGCATCCCGTTGTTCATGCTGGGCAGGCGGCTGTCGGAGATCTACCCGTACGTGCCGATCGCCAGCACCATGCGGATCAGCGTCGGCATCTTCTCCTACCTCGACCAGATCACCTTCGGCATCAACGCGGACTTCGACGGCGTGCCGGACGTCCAGGTGCTCGCCGACGGCATCCGCGCGGGCTTCGACGAACTGGTCACGGCGACCGCGAGCTGAGGCGGTCGGCCGCCACCGCGCCCGCCAACTCGACCGCCTCCGCCGCCGCCTCGCTGATCTTGGTCAGTGCTTGTGGATCGACGTACAGCTCCACGTCCTGACCGATCTTGAACACCACCGCACCTCCTCCCGGTTCCACCTCGTAGTTGATCCACACGTCACCCGGCACCTGCGCCCACAGGTGAACCTTTGCGCGACCCATTTCCGCCTCCCACACCCAGCCAACATCCGCTGCTACCATGGTGGCCGGTGTTAGTGATATCAGCAACAGGCTTCACTCGACCGGGCGAGGATCCATGGCATCGACATCCCCCACCGTCGCAGCGTGGGAACTCGGGCTGCGGCTGCGAGAGCGCCGCGAACTCATGGACATCACCGCGGCCTCGGCGGCGAAGGCCATCCACACCGGGCAGTCGTTCGTGTCCGGCGTCGAGACCGGGCGGGTCAAGATCAACGCCCGCAAGCTCGCCGAACTCGCCGCCGTCCTGGATTTCGACCATGCCGAGGTGGAGGAACTCCAAGGCCTCCGCGAGGCGGCGGGTCGGCGGGCGTGGTGGAGCCCTTACTCCGCCATGTTCAGCGCGGACGTGTTGCGGTACTTCGGCTTCGAGCACGGGGCCGAAGGCATCCGCGCCTACAACGCGGGCCTGATCAGCGGACTGCTGCAAACCCCTGCCTACGCCTTGGCGGTCATGCACGGAGGCGGCCCGAGCATCCGACTCGCCGAGGCGAACCGCCGGGTCGAGGTGCGGATGAAGCGGCAGGAACGACTGGACGACAAGGACGACCCGCTCCGCCTCACCGCGCTCATCACCGAATCCGCGCTCAGGCAGCAGGTCGGCGGCCGTGAGGTGATGGCGGGACAGCTCCGCCACCTGGTGGACCGGATCGAGGAGCTCCCGGACACCCTGGACGTGCGGATCATCCCGTTCTCCGCCGACTACTACAACGCCCTCGGTGGTTCGAACTTCTACATCTTCGGCTTCGCCAGCAGTCGGCTACCCGAGATCGTCTGGCAGGAGACGATCACGTCCACGGATCTCATTGATCAACCGATGCGGATGCGCGAGTACGCTCTGGCCCACGACCAGGCCGCGGGTTTCGCCCTCGACCGGTCTGAATCGCTTGGCCTGATCGGACAGATCCGCAGGGAGCTTGAGTGAGGGACCGCATCGACCGCAGTGGTTGGTTCAAGTCGAGCCGCAGCGCGGACAACCCCTCGTGCGTCGAGGTCCGGTTCGTGCCCGATGCGATCGACGTCCGCGACTCCAAGAACCCCACCGGGCCGGCGCTGTCCTTCCCCCGTTCCGCGTGGCGGAACTTCGTCACGCGGGCAACCAGTCCTTGATCCGCTCGGCCACCAGCTCCGGCACCTCCAGCTGCGGCACGTGGCCGACGCCTGCCAGAACCTCGAACCGCCACGACGGGTTGCGACGGGCGGCCTCGCGGGCCGACGCCACGGGCACCAAGCGGTCCTTCTCCCCCGCCATCAGGTACACCGGCACGCGCACCCTGCTCATCGCCGTGTAGTACCGCCTGCTGGTCGCGCCCGTCCACACCACCGAACGCGCGGCGGCCAGGAACGCCTCGTCCAGGCCGGGCACCTCCGCGCGCTGCTCCAGCAGCGACATCGACGCGAGGATCATCTCCTCCGGCACGACCTTCGGGTCGGCGCAGACCAGGTTCAACACCCGCTTGACCTGGCGGCGCGTCGACACCCCGGCCCGCGACTTCGCCAGGAACCACTGCCCCAGCCCCGGGATGGCGTACATCGCGAACGCCGCCGTCACCTGCGGGTCCAGCCGGACGCCGAACGGCAGCGGGAGGGCCGGGTCGAGCAGCGCCAGCGCCGTCACGGTCGACGGGCGGCGGGCGGTGTGCAGGATCGAGATCATCGCGCCCATGGAGTTGCCGACGAGCACCGCCGGCTCGCCGACGACCTCGGCCAGGAACCGCTCCAGCAGCCGGGCGTTGGCGGGCACCGTGGTGGTGCGCCCCTCCGGGTGGGTGAGCCCGAACCCGGCCAGGTCGACGGCCAGCACCCGGTGCCGGTCGACCAGGTGCGGCGCGAGCAGGCACCAGTTCAGGTGCGACCCGCCCAAGCCGTGCACGAGCACCACCGGCGGCCCGTCGCCGCCGAAGTCGACGTAGTGCACCGGGCCGTCCAGGTCGACGTGCCGGCTCGTCCCGCCCCAGTGGTCGAGTGTGGTCATACCGGTCAGTATGTCGCGGCCGGGCGGTCGCCCGGACCGGGGCCCTCGATCCCGCCTCCGCCCGCGTTCCGGTCAGACCGACGGCGGCCCGGCGGCGATCCGGTCGCGCACGGCGTCGACGGTGGTCTCCCAGTCCGACTCGATCCACCAGGTCGCGCCCGCGTCGGCCCACTCGCCCACGTTCGTCGCCCGGCCCTCGGCGAACCACGTCGTAGGTGTCCCACGGCAGCCCGAGCGACGTGCGGGCCTCCCGCGCCTGCGCCACGACCGCCGCCAGCTCAGCCGGGTCCGCCACCCCGCGCGCCTCACCACCCTCGATCACGTTGGGCAGCAACCCGTCCCAGGCCACCGCCCGCCGCATCGAGACCGGACGTCCGAAGGCGCCCACCACCCACACCGGCACGCGGGGCCGCTGCACGGGCGGCGGGGGTGGGAAGAAGTCGGTTTCCCGCACGTCGTAGCGCCGACCGCGGAACGAGAACGGCTGGCCGCGCATCAGCCCGTCGTACACCGCGAGGCCTTCGTCGAGCAGCAGCGCCCGTTCGGCCCGGCTGGTCTCGCGCTCGAACGCCGTCCACCCCGGGTGCAGCGCGCCGAGCCCGACCGACAGCTGCACCCGCCCGCCGGACAGCCGGTCCAGCGTCGCCACCTTGGACGCCACGTCCCACGGCTTGAACCGGGCCAACGGCGTCAGCATCGTCCCCAGCCGCACCGACGAGGTGCGCATCGCCGCGGCGGTCAGCGCGACCCAGGCGTCCACGCCCCACACGGCCTCGGCGAGGAACACGCCGTCCCAGCCGCACTCCTCGGCCGACGACGCGCACGACGCGACGTCCGCCGCGTCGAAGAACGGAAGCACGATCCCGCAACGCATGGGTGCAGCGTCGCACACCTGCGCCGCTCACACGGACGCCGCCGGTCCGGTGGCCACCCGCGTCCGGTCGTCACCGCGCCCGGCCCGCTCGTGCGGCGGCACGGTGGTCGTGGCGGACCACGTGCCGAGGGCGATCTCCGCGGTGATGCCGGGGCCGAAGCCGGCGATGACACCGCGGGCGCCCTGCGCGACGCCGCCGTCGGCGAAGAGCCGTTCCAGGGCGTCGAAGACGACGACGCTGGCCACGTTGCCGCGCTCGGCGAGCGTGGTCCTGCTGTAGCGGAACGTCTCCCGCGGCAGGCGCAGGTACCTGCCCAGGTCGTCCAGGATCCGGGGCCCGCCCGCGTGCACGATGTAGAAGTCGAGGCCGGCGATGTCCCAGCCGTGCGGTTCGGCCACCTCCCGCATGGCGGGCGCGAGCACGGACATCGTGCCGGGCACCCGCTTGTCGAGCAGGAAGTGGAAGCCGGTGTCCCGGACCTCGTAGGCGATCCAGTCCTCGGTGCCGCGGACCAGGCGCGAGCTGTTCTGCTCGACCCGCACGCCCGCGCCGCCTTCGCCCCGCATCACCGCCGCGGCCAGCGCGTCGCCGAAGAGCCCGTTGGACAACAGGTTCCCGACCCCGAGGTCCGTCGGCTGGTACAGCAGCGAGCAGAACTCGCACGCCACGATCAGCACGTTGGCGCCCGGGTAGGCGGTGCAGAAGTCGTGCGCGCGGTTGATGGCCGCACCGCCGGCGGCGCAGCCGAGCTGCGCGATCGGCAGTTGCCGGGTGGACGACCGGAACCCCATCGTGTTGATGAGCCAGGCCGTCATCGACGGCATCGTGAAACCGGTGCACGAGACGTACACGATCAGGTCGATGTCGCGGGCCGTCAGGTCGGCGTGCCGCAACGCCCGCCGCACCACGTCCGGCACCCTGGACTTGGCCTCCTTCTCGTAGAGGGCGTTGCGCGCGGTGAAGCCGCGGTGTTCGAGGGTGTCCTCGATCGGCTGGAGGATGTGCCTGGTCCGGACGCCGGTGTTGCCGATGAGCCGCAGCGCGAGGCCGAGTTGCGGGTGGTCGCGGTGCAGCACCCGGGCCAGTTCCAGGGTCTGCTCGCGGGTGATGACGTGCTCGGGTACCGCGATGGCGGGCCGGCACAGCGTGGCCACGTCCCGCCCTCACCAGGTGACGGGCAGGGCGAGCGGGTACCGCCAGATCGAGACGGTGTTCCACCGCACCTCCTCCGCCGGCACGGCCAACCGCAGGGTCGGGAACCGGGTGAGGAGGCCGCCGACGGCCACTTGGAGCACCATGCGGGCCAGGTGGGAGCCCAGGCAGGTGTGGACGCCGTGGCCGAACGCCAGGTGCGGCACGGGGTCCTCGCGGTCGAAGTCGAGCTCGTCGGGGCGTTCGTAGACCAGCGGGTCGCGGTTGGCCGTCAGGTAGGACACGTGGACCGCGTCACCCTCCTTGATCGTCACGCCGCCCAGCTCCACGTCCTCCAGCGCGACGCGCGGGATGCCGACGCCCTGGCGGAACGGGATGAACCGCAGCAGTTCCTCGACGGCCCGGGGCAGCGACTCCGGCTCGGCCCGCAACCGCTCCAGTTGCTCCGGGTGGGTGAGCAGCGTGTAGGTGATGTCACCGATCTGGTAGGTCGTGGTGTCGTGGCCGGTGACCGCGAGGAGCATGGCCAGCACGGACAGCTCCGCGTCGGTGAGCACGTCGTCACCCGCACGGGCGGTGGCGAGAGCGCTGACCAGGTCGTCGCCGGGGTCGTGGCGGCGTTCGGCGGTGAGCCGGTCGAAGTAGGCGCGCATCCCGGCCTTGGCCTCGGCGGCGGTGGTCCGGTCGTCGGCGCTCATGGACATCATGGCCGTCGCCCACCGCCGCACCAGCGGCCGGTCCGGCTCGGGGATCTCCAGCAGCTCGCAGATCGTCATCAGGGGCAGCCGGTCCGCCAGGTGCTCGACCACGTCCGCCGGCGGGCCCTGCTCGACCATGGTGTCGAGCAGGGTGTCCACGGTCCGCCGCGTCCACGGTCGCAGCGCCTCGACCTGGGGTGTGGAGAACGCCTTGGCGACCAGCCGGCGGACCCGGTTGAGCGCGGGCGGGTCCATCAGGTTGATCGCCTCCCGCTGGGCGATGGGCGCCGGGGTGATGCGCGGGAAGTCCCGCCCGATCAGCGCCGCCCGGCTGAACCTCCGGTCCGACGTGACCGCCCGGACGTAGTCGTAGCGCGTCACGAGCCAGGCCTCGCCCTCCCCGTACGGCAGGCGGACCTTGGCGACCGGTGCCTCGACCCGCATCCGGGTCATGAACGGGTCGGGCGCCAAGGCCTCGTCGTGGCGGAAAGGGCAGCTCGGCACGGCCTCGCGGTCGTGCGCTCGGACGTTCACCAGGACGGTCCCCTCTGGGCGGCGGAAACTCGTCCTCCCATCGAACACGCTGCTCCGCCCCGACGTCCCGGCCAACGGGAGGGTTCATCAGTTGTCGCGGTTCTCCCACCGGTTAGTGACCGGCACCCGGCCGCTCCCTAACTCTCCGAGCCGGCGGGCTCCACCCCTTCAGGCACTCAAGCGCCCTCCGTGGGGCGCAGGTCCCGTGCCGCACGACCGCTCAACGCGGATCAGCGCGGCCAGCGGCTCGCGTTGGCGAACGGGAGCGGGCAGGACGGCTCGTACACGCAGGTGACGAGGTCTTCGCAGCCGAAGTCGAGCGCGGTGCGCAGGGCGTCGCGGACGAGGCCCAAGTCGGCGATCCTGGCCTCCACCTCGGCGAGCTTGACCTCCACCCTGGCCTGCAACCCCGCCTCGCGGCGCGAGCCGCGCCGTTGGCGGCCCGCGTCGAGCAGGTCGGAGATCTCGTCCAGCGAGAACCCGAGCCGTTGCGCGGTCTTGATCATCCGCAGGACGGTGAGCGCTTCCGGCGGGTAGAGCCGGTGGCCGCCCGGCGTCCGCTCCGGCTCGGACAGCAGCCCCCGCCGTTCGTAGTAGCGCAACGTCTGGTGGTTGACCCCGGCGGCCTCGGCGAGTTCGCCGCTGCGCATCCCGGTCATGCCGCGCCACCGGCCCGGACCTGCAGTGCGTCGAGCACGTCGACGTGCGTGTCCGCGACGGTCACGTCCAACTCCACGTGGCCCGACCCGGCCACGACGGCGAAGGTGAAGAACGAGCAGCACCGGGTCTCGCGCACGGCCAGCGCCGCCGCCCGTGCCGCCGCTTCCGGCGTCGCGTCGAGCGCGACGCGCAGGTGGGTCGGGGCCGGCCGGGCCACGCCCTGCGACGTGGCGAACAGCTCGTCGAACTCCGCCTCCCGCAGCGGGCGTGCGGCGGTCGGCAGGGTGCACGCCGCCGGCGCCCACGCCTTCAGGGGTTCCTCTGTGCTCATGAGGCCACGGTAAGCCTGTACCGGGGTACCGGTTTCAACCCGCGTCCGTCCCTCAGGACATTGGCGTGAAGACACACTCGTAACCGGTTCTCAAACCCGGTTTGTGAGTGGCGGCCATCCAGAACTCGCCGGGTCGCACGACGCCTCCCACGTAGCCGTAGGAGCTGACGTAACCGACGCTCGTCGTGGGCGGGCTCTCCGGTCCGACGAGCAGCCGCACCCGTGCCGTGCGCCCGGTGACGAAGTACACGGCCACGTAACCGAACGTGGTGGCCTGGTAGACGGTGTCCAGCGCGGCCTGGAAGCGGGGCAGGCCGATCCCGCGCTCGTGCGGCCACGCGTACCGCTCCCTGTCGTCGGCGAGCCTGCCCACCAGGGCGCTCAGCTGCTCGACGCGGCCCTCCAGCTCCTGCACCCTCGCGTACAGCGCCTCATCGTTCGACGCTTCGTCCCGCGGCACGGCCACGTCCACACCCCCGTTTGCTCGACGACGTTATGAGCCGCCCGACGCGCTACCGGTTCCCGACCCGACGGCGAGGTGGCGCCCAGGTGGTGGTGAACGCGGCCCACACCAGCGGCGAGCAGGTGGGATCGCCCGTGTCCTCCCACCGGGTGGCGGCGGCGCATTGCCAGTCGTTGAGCGCGGTCACCGGGTCGACGGCGCGGTGGGCGGCGTCGATGGCCAGCACGGTGGGCGCGAGGACGGGGGTCGGCGGGAAGCCGGGGACCAGCCGGCGCAACCCCTCGTCGGTCGGCAGCGTCCACCTCGTCGCCGTCACGTGCTCCGCGCCGCCGTGCACCATGGCCGTGACCAGTCCGGATGGTTCGGCGAACCGGACGTCGCCGCCGCTCTCGCACGCCACCAGGGCCACCCGGGCGGGTATCCGCCACGGGCGCACCGGACCCGGGCGGTGGCCCAGCACGATGTCGGCGGCGGTCAGCGGGCGGTGCGCGCCCAGCGGTGCGGCCCGGCCGGTGGTGCCGCCGGTGCAGGACAGGTGCAGGCGTGCGTCCAGCCCGTGGCCGCCGGTGGTGACGTGGCCGACGTACAGCAGGCGCGAGGCGGTCGCCAGGGCTCGTTCGAGGTGGTCGCGGTCGATGTCGTCGCGGCGCACGCCACCGCCGAGCGCGGCCAGTTCCGGGGTGGGGTGGCCCAGGACGGAGCCCAGGCCGGAGTTGTCGGCGAACCCCGGCACCACGGGGTCCAGCACGCCGACGACCGTCCCTTGTGGATCGAACGGGGTCACGTGGCGGGTTTCGGCGTTGCCGACGGTGGCCGGTGGCAGCACGGAGATGGTGGTGTCGTGCCCCGCGCGTCGGCGTTCGTCGATCCGCAGCGCTTCCCACGGCACCAGGGCGGTCGACGGGGAGGGCTGCACGCGCAGGTGCGGGCGGAGGCCCTGGGCGAGGAAGGAGTTCAGCTCGACGGCCAGCCGGTGCGGGATCAGCGCCCGTGCCATCCGGGTCGCCAGGTCCGGTTCGCGTTCGGGGTCGACCAGTGGGCCGTGGGTGAGCGAGCGCCGCAGGGCCTCGTCGGAGGTCTCCCCCGGCAACGGCGACGGCACCGCGGCGGCCCACTCGTCCAGCGTGCCCTGCACGAGTTCGCGCGGTACGACCACCACACGCGGTTCGGCCGGTTCGTGCTCCCACCGCCACGACACGTAGAGGTCGCCCGCGTCCACGAGTTTGAGCTGCACGGTCACCACGACGCCACCGCCCGATCCGATCGCACCGGGAAGCCGTAGCGCTGCTCGGCCAGGTCGATCCAGGCGTCCAGCGCGGTTCGCGCGGTCGGGTCGACCCGGACCCTCGGCGGCAGTGCGAAGCCGGTGACGGGGAAGGCCGGGTCGGTGCCCGTGGCGAGGCCGGCGGCGGCGTGGGGCAGGTGGTTCGCGGCAACCAGAGGCTGGGGCTGGGGCAACATCACCAGCTCACCGCGTTCCAGCGCGACGGGGATGGTGCCCTCGGCGTGCAACGACACCGCGCCCGCGATGTGGTCGACGTACTCGGCGGCCAGGTTCGTGTCCTGCACCGCCCGGATGGCGAGGAACGCCGAGCGGGTGGCGGGCGCGGAGGCCAGGGCCACCCAGCGTTCCCGCAGGGGGCCGTGCGGGAACCGTTGCCGCACGGCTTCCGACGCCAGTGCGGCGGGTAGCGCGAGGTCCAGCGCCCTGCGGCCGAGCTGGTGGCGTTCGTCGCCGGTCGCCGCCGCGGCTCGGCGCACCAAGGCGTCCGCGCGCCACCACGCCATGCCCAGGGCGACGTGCCACAGCCCGGCCGACTCGCACACCTCGGCCGCCTCGGCGTAGCAGGACTCGGCCGCGACGAAGTCCTGTGCCGCCTCGAACGCCGATCCGCGCACCTGGTGCAACGCCAGCGTTTCCAGCGGGGATGCGGTGTCGAGCAGTGTGAGGGCGCGGTCCGACAACGCGAGGGCTTCTCGTGGCCGACCCCGCAGGACGGCGACGGCCGCACGACCGTGCAGGCACACCGCCAGGCGGCGGGGGTCGTCGGCGAGCAGGGCTTCCGCTTCGTCGTACAGCGCGTCGGCGCGGTCGCCGTCCGAGGCCAGGTAGGCCAGGCGTGCGGAGCTGAGCAGGGCGGTGACAACGCCTGCGACGTCACCGGTGGCCGCGCTGAGGTCGCGGGCCAGGGCGAGGTGTTCGGTGGCGCCGGGCAGGTCGCCGGTCGCGCTGGTGATCTCGGCCGCCGTGAGGTGGACGGACGCGGCCAGCTCGGGCGCGGCGGAGTAGGCGAGGTCCAGGGCGATCCGCGCTTCGTCGGCCGCCTCGGCGAACCACCCGCCGGTGGCGAGCACGCGGGCACGGGTGGCGCGGACGGTGGCCTCGAACGACTCGCCGTCCTCGGCCGCCGTCACGATGCCGATGGCCTCGTCCAGGTCCGCCAGCGCTTCGGGCAGCCGCGTCTGCGCGTGGTGCGCCGCGGCACGGGACACCAACGCGTTCACCAGCACCGTGGCCGAGCCGTAGGCGTCACCGACGACCGTCAACGCGGCCCTCTCCGCCTCGATCGCTTCGGTGCTCCAGCGCGCGGCGTCCTCGGGGTGGTCGGCGACTCCGGCGAGGTTGCCCGCGACGCCCGCGCGGCACACCAGGGCCTCCACGTCGTCCTCGTCGGACTCCGGTTGGGAGGGCAGGGCCGGCTCGGGTTGTGTGACGGTTTCACGGTAGGCGGCTTCGAAGGCCGCCTTGGCGGCGGCTCGGTCGCCTGCCGCCAGCAGGACCGCGCCCTCGGCGTTCAGCTCCACGAACCGCCGCCACCGGGGGCCGAGGGGTTGCCTGCCCGGATTGTCGGACAGCACCCGGTACGTCGCCGCACGCCGCTCGTCGCCTGCTTCGTCGGCGAGGAGCGCCAGGTTGGTGTACAGGTTCTCCAGGTACTCCGGCGCGTGCCGCGCGGCCAGGTCGACCGCATCGGTGGCGTCCGCTTCCGCCTCCGCGAGGCGGCCCGCCATCATCAGCAGCCCGACACGGGTGTTGCGCAGCACCACCTGCTGCGCGGGCCCGGCCTCCGCCAGCGCCGCCTCGACGTCCCGCCACGCCTCGTCCCACCGGTCCAGCCACGGCAGCAGGTCCGCGCGGGACGCGACGGCCACGGCCCTGAGCGGCCCCGTCACCGTCGCGATCGCCTCGGTCAGCAGGTCCACGGCGTGCTGCCGTTCACCCGACAGATCGACCACGTGCGCCAGGTTCACCAGGACCCGCGCCCGGTCGTCCGGGGACGACGCGGCGAGTGCGGCCTCGAGCGCCGCCCGCGCACCGACCACGTCACCGGAGCCGGCGAGCCGGACGCCCTCGTCGTTCAGCTCCGACCAGTCGCTCACCGCGCCCTCCGCTCGGTGAGGGTCGCGGCCGGCGAGGTGGTCCTGGACCGGGCGTAGGAGATGATCGCGGCACGACGCGGTTCGGCGCCAGGGTCGGGTGCGGTCGGGTCGAGCGCGGCCGGGTCGGCGAAGTCCGGCGCGTACACCGTCAGCACGCGCCGCTGCGGTGGCAGCAGCAGCAGCACCGCCGCCGACACCGGCGCGGACCCGGTGATCCAGCCCGCCTCGTCGACACCGTCCAGCGCCACCTCGACCTGGTCGAACCGGGCCGCCAACCGTGCGCCCGGCCTCGGACCAGGGACGACGGAGACCTCCAACACCGTGCTCCCCTGCCGCCGCACGACGGCCCACCTGGCGGGCGCGGCGGCGTCCACCACACCGTGCGGCACCAACGTCCAGTCCACGGTGGACGTGCCGGACAGGGCCGTCGTGCCGGCGAGGCCGACGCCTCCGGCGGCCAGGGCGAACCCGGCCCGGCTCGGCACCTCGGCGGGCGCCGACGCCACCCCGTAGTCCTCGGCCAGCGCGGTGACCTGCTCGGCCAACGCGTCCAGGTCGGGATCGGACGTCGGCACGTCGAGTGGCACGACCGACCGCAGCGCCCGCTCGACCGCGTCCGGATCGTCCAGCAAGTGCTCCACAGTGGACAAAGCGACGGCGAGTTCCGCGTGCAGCAGAACGGGATCCAGTGGCGGCACGCCCGCCGTCACCGACGCGGGCCACCACGCCTCCGCCCAGTTCAGCTGTGCTGCCCGGCGGCACGCGTCGCGGACCCGCCCATCAGCGGGACCGGACACCTCCACCTCCGCGGCACCGCCGAGGATCCGGTCCGCCGCCTCGCCGTACACCTCCCAGAGCCACTCGGACGCACGTTCCGGGTCGTGCACACGTGCGGCGGGCACGGCGGCGTCGGCCAGGACGTCCCACGCGAGCAGCGCACCCGAGCACTCGAGCACCGCCACCACCTCGGGCGACGTGGGCCAGTCGCCGACGACGATGTCGGTACCGCGCGTCACCCTCATGCCACCGCCTCCCGCTCCAGCACCGAGCGCAACCGGTCGCGCTGGTCCAGGATCACCGACCGCAGCACGCCGTCCAGCACGTCCCAGACCTGGTCGAAGGTCACGGTGTCGTGGCGCAGCTCGCGGCCGTGCAGGCGGACCCACAGCCGCCGCAGGTACGCCTCGCGCACGCCGCGCACGTCCGCGCGGACCTCCGGCGGCACGGCCGTCGACATCCTCAGCACGCGGTGCACGTACGCCTCGCGCTCCCACCTCGACCGCAACCTGGCCGCGGCGGAACCCGGCCCACCCGCGGACGCGCCGGCGAGGTCGGCCGACGCGTCGCGGCCGAGGACCAGGACCAACCGGCTCTCCTCGTCGGCGAGCTGCCACGGCCCGGCCGACCGGGCGATCTCCCGGCGCACCAACGTCGGCACGTCCACCAGCCCGGCCCGCTGGAACGCGTTGGTCAGGGGCGCGAACAGGCGTTCCAGGATCGACCGGTCGAACGGCTTGGGCAGGTTCGCCTTCGACGCGGCACGCCCGAGCTCAGGTCGCACGGGCACGTCACGCGCGGTGAGCCCCTGGGCCAGCGCCACGCCGGGCCGGTCGTGGTCGGTCGCGCCCGCGGTGCCGGCCAGGCCCGTGACCAGCGCGCGGAACAGGTCGCGGTCGGGCGCGACGGCACAGGTGGCCAGGAATCGGGCGGTCGTCGGAGCGGGCGAACCGGCCGCGGACGAGGCGGGAGCGGACGAGGCGACCGCGGACGAACCGGCCACGGGCGAGGCCGGAGCGAACGGCCGGGCAGCGGCCCACGTCACCTCCAGCAACCCGGTCAGCTCATCCGCGTTGACCGGGTCGGTCAGGTGGTCGCGCAGCGCGGCGACGGTCGGTCCTTCCCGCTCGTGGACCTCCTCCAGCACGGCCGCGGCGACGTCGGCGGCGTCCGGGCCGGGTTCGCCGTGCGCCGTCGCCAACTCGAAGCAGCGTTGGAAGTAGAGGTCCTGCGGGTTGCCGTCGGTGATCCACCGGCGGCGGCGTTCCTTCTTCAGCACCACGAACCAGCTCGCGGTCGCGGCCAGCACCGGACCGGCGTCGGTGATCCGGGACACCAGGGCGTCTGCGTGCTCGGCGGCGACCGCGCCCGCGGCGAACTCCGGGTTCAGCACGGGCCGCAGCACCAGCGGGTCGAGGATCAGCTTCACCGTGCGGGTCAGCGGGCGACCCGCCGGGTTGCTCAGCGGCGCGACCGCGTCACCCAGCCCGGCCCACGCCCGCGCGACCAGCGAACCGCGCGGAAGCGTCGCCGTGACGGCTCGGGCGGTGCTCACCGGCCCGAGCCTAGACGAACCGGATCACCGCTGGTGGCGGACTCGCGCACCCCGTTCCTGGGACCGGTAGGCGAGGTGTGCGGCCGAAGCTCCTCCCATCACCACCGAACGGGGGAACCGATGTACCAGACACCGTCGCAGTACTCGCCGTTGCCGCCCTACGAGACTCCGACCCCTCCTCGCCGTCGCCTCCTGCCGCTGCTGCTCTTTCCGCCGGTCCTGATCGCCCTGCTGTTCTTCGGCGGGTCCTACGCGGCCTCACCGGAGCCGGAGGTCGAGATGCAGGCCGGGTTCGCGTTCGCCGAGATCGACGGACGGGACGTGGTGCTGGCGCCCTACTCGCGGCACGGCGTGCGCGGCATGTTCCAGATGATGACGCAGGACCTGTTCCAGGTGCGGCTCGCGGCCACCGACCCGGCCACCGGCGAGGTGCTGTGGGACACGCACCTGGCCGAAGGGCTGCTCTGGGAGGCGTCGGTGCTGGCCGCCGGTCAGCGCTACGCCTACCTGGCCACCGACTCGGGGCTCGTCGTGGTCGCACTGGCCGACGGGGCGGTGGTCGCCGAGGGCGCGGGGGTCCAGGGGCTCGGCAACGCGTTCGCCTCGGTGCGCACCGCCTACGCCTACGACCCGGAGAACCGCCGCGTGATGGCCATGACCGCCACCGGAGGGGTGTTGGCGGTCGGGCTGGACGAGGTGGTGGCCGCACCGGTCGACCGGCAGACCGCCGCGACCTGGTCCGATCGGCTCTCGGTCGAACGCGGCCCCGGCGCCCCGACCAGCGCGACCGGTGTCGAGGCCACCTTGAACGCCGGGACCGAGCGGATCGTGCTGCGGCAGGCGCCGAGTGGCGCGCCGGGCAGCGTGCTGGTGCGGGTCACGGCCGACGGCCGGGAGATCCCGGTGGGCGCGACCGCGTTCCAGGGCGCCCGGCTGGTGGTCGACGGCGTGACCGCGGTCGCCGCCGCCACCGGGCACGTGCTGGTCGAGCACCAGCGCTCGGTGAACGACCCCGGCGTCGCGTTGAGCCTGGTCTCGCTGGCCACCGGGCAGGTCACCGCCACGCTGGCGGTCGACTCCCGGGTCGACCGGGCCCTCGTCGGGCCCGACGGCGTCACGGCGGTCGCGGCGGGCGAGTTGCTCGCCGCGGCCCGCGGTGACGGCCGGGTCGTGCCCCTCCACGTCGGCCTGGCCGACTTCTTCGGTTCCCACCGCTGACCGCCCTCCTCGAACCCTCCCCCTCGAAAGGACGACACCATGAAGGTGCTCACCTGGCTCGGCCTCACCGCCGGACTCGCCCTCACCGCCGCCTGGCTCGCGGGCGGGCTGGCGGGCGACGACACCCTCGACTGGCTGAACGGCTGGCTGGTCGGCCCGATCCTCCTGCTGTTCGTCATGCCGACCCTGTTCTCGCTGGACAAGGTCTTCGGTGGTGGCCTGGCCGCGCTCACCGGCGGTGTGCCCAAGGCGTTCCGGGGCGCCCCGATCGGCATGGGCACGGTCGTCGGCGTCGCGCGGACCGGTCTGAGCGTCAACGACCAGCCGCAACTGGACATCCGGCTGCAGGTCGACACCGCGGACGGCCGCACGTTCCCGGCCACCGCGCGGCAGATCGTGGACATCACCGAGCTGTCCGTCGTGCAACCGGGCGCGATCCTGCCGGTCCGCTACCTGCCCGACGGCCGCGCGGTGCTGGCCACCGACGCCCCGCCGCACGAGCTGCAAGCCGCCCTCGACCGCGTGCAGGTGGCCAAGGGCTTCATGACCCCGCACCAGCTGCGCATCGCCGAGCAGGGCGTGGACGCCGGTGCCATCGTGCTGGACATGGTCCCGGTCGGGCAGCTCCCCGACGGCCGGTCGGCGTTGCGCCTGAGCCTGCGCGTGACCCGCCCGGACGGCACCACGTTCGACGTCACCCAGGACAAGAAGCTGCCCCCGGCGTCGATCCCGCAGGTGCAGCGCGGCATGGTGGTCCGGGTCAAGTACCTGCCGCACGACGAGTCGGACGTCGCGGTGCTCACCACGCTGGTGCCGTGACGGAGAACGGCGGTGAGCCCGCCGCGCCCCCGTGGCGTCGGGGCGGGCTCACCGGGGTCGGGGTGCCCGAACGTGGCTCGGCGGGCAGGGCACAATGGCTCGCTGTGACCACAGCCATTCACCAGAGGATCGCCGACGAGCTCGGGGTGCGGGCCGGGCAGGTCAGCGCCGCCGTCGACCTGCTCGACGGTGGTTCCACCGTTCCCTTCATCGCCCGCTACCGCAAGGAAGCGACCGGTGCGCTCGACGACACCCAGCTCCGCACCCTGGAGGAGCGGCTGGGCTACCTGCGCGAGCTGGAGGAACGCCGAGCGGCTGTGCTGGAGTCCATCCGGTCGCAGGGCAAGCTGGACGAGGCGCTGGAGGCCTCGATCCTGGCCGCCGACTCCAAGGCCCGGCTGGAGGACCTCTACCTGCCCTACAAGCCGAAGCGGCGGACCAAGGCGCAGATCGCGCGCGAGCAGGGCCTCGAACCGCTCGCCGACGGCCTGCTGGGCGACCCGACGCAGGACCCGCAGGAGGTGGCGAAGGCGTTCGTGACCGAGGAGGTCGCCGACGTCGCCGCCGCGTTGCAGGGCGCGCGGGCGATCCTGGTCGAGCGGTTCGGCGAGGACGGCGACCTCATCGGTGAGCTGCGTGAGCGCATGTGGACCCAGGGGCGGGTCGCGTCGAAGGTCCGCGAGGGCAAGGAGGAGGACGGGGCGAAGTTCTCCGACTACTTCGACTTCTCCGAGCCGTTCACCAAGCTGCCCTCGCACCGGATCCTCGCGCTGCTGCGCGGTGAGAAGGAAGAGGTGCTCGACCTCCAGTTCGACCCGGCCGACGACGACGAGCCCACCGGCTACGAGGCGCGCATCGCGTCCCGGTTCGGCGTGGACGACCGGGGCCGACCGGCCGACCGGTGGCTCGGCGACACCGTCCGCTGGGCGTGGCGGACCCGGATCCTGGTGCACCTGGGCATCGACCTGCGGTCGCGGCTGCGGGCGTTCGCCGAGGACGAGGCCGTGAAGGTGTTCGCGTCGAACCTGCGCGACCTGCTGCTGGCCGCGCCCGCGGGCACGCGCGCCACGATGGGCCTGGACCCCGGTTTCCGGACCGGCGTGAAGGTGGCCGTGGTGGACGCGACCGGCAAGGTCGTCGACACCGACGTGATCTACCCGCACGTGCCCGCGAACCGGTGGGACGAGTCGATCGCCAAGCTGGCCGTGCTGGCCGCCAAGCACTCCGTCGAGCTCATCGCGATCGGCAACGGCACCGCGTCGCGGGAGACCGACAAGCTGGCCGTCGACCTGCTCAAGCGGCACCCCGAGCTGAAGCTGACCAAGGCCGTGGTGTCGGAGGCGGGCGCGTCGGTGTACTCGGCGTCCGCGTTCGCGTCGGCCGAGCTGCCCGGGATGGACGTGTCGCTGCGCGGCGCGGTGTCCATCGCCCGCCGGTTGCAGGACCCGCTGGCCGAGCTGGTGAAGATCGACCCGAAGTCGATCGGCGTCGGCCAGTACCAGCACGACCTGTCCGAGACGAAGCTGTCGAAGTCGTTGGACGCGGTGGTCGAGGACTGCGTGAACGCGGTCGGCGTCGACCTGAACACCGCGTCCGTGCCGCTGCTGACCCGGGTCTCCGGCATCACCGCGGGCCTGGCCGAGAACATCGTGCTGCACCGCGACGGCAACGGCCCGTTCCGCTCGCGGCGTGCGCTGAAGGACGTGGCGCGGTTGGGTCCGAAGGCCTTCGAGCAGTGCGCTGGCTTCCTGCGCATCCCCAACGGCGACGACCCGCTGGACGGCTCGGCCGTGCACCCCGAGGCGTACCCGGTGGTGCGCCGGATGCAGGAGCGCGCGGGCTCGGATCAGCTGATCGGCAACACCGCGGTGCTGAAGTCGCTGCGGCCGCAGGACTTCGTGGACGACACGTTCGGCCTGCCGACCGTGACCGACATCCTGCGCGAGCTGGAGAAGCCCGGCCGCGACCCGCGACCGGCGTTCAAGACCGCCACGTTCGCCGACGGGGTGGAGAAGATCGCCGACCTCAAGCCCGGCATGGTGCTGGAGGGCGTGGTGACCAACGTGGCCGCGTTCGGCGCGTTCGTGGACATCGGCGTGCACCAGGACGGCCTGGTGCACATCTCGGCGCTGTCCAACACCTACGTCAAGGACCCGCGGGACGTGGTGAAGTCGGGTGACGTGGTGCGGGTGAAGGTGCTGGAGGTCGACATCCCGCGCAAGCGGATCGGGTTGACGCTGCGGCTGGAGGACGAGCCGGGTCGCAAGCCGACCCGTGAGCAGCAGCGCGACGGCCGGGGCGACGACGGCAGGCGCGGTGGGGGTCAACGCGGCGGCCAGCGCGGCGGCGGTGGCGGTGGCGGCAAGCCCCGTCAGCAGGAGCGCCCGCCGGCGAACGGCGCGATGGCCGAGGCGCTGCGGCGCGCGGGGCTTGGCGGCGCCCGATAGGGGTACCCGGCTGGCCATGAGGGTCGTCGTCACGGGTGCCAGCGGCAACGTGGGGACGGCCCTGCGCCGGGTGCTCGCCGACGCGGGCGACTCGGTGGTCGGCGTCGCGCGGCGGATACCGGTCGGTTCACCCGGGTGGGTGAGTTGCGACCTGGGTGCGCCGGCCGCCGAAGCGGTGTTGAGCAGGGCGTTCGCCGGGGCGGACGCGGTGGTTCACCTGGCGTGGGCGATACAGCCGACGCCGGGTGAGCCCGACATGCGGCGGACCAACATCACCGGTAGCGCGCACGTGCTGCGTGCAGCGGAACGCGCGGGTGTGCGGCACGTCGTGGTCGCGTCGTCGGTCGCGGCGTACACGCCGGCGTCCCGGCCGGTGACCGAGGACTGGCCGTGCGGCGGGGTGCCGGGCAGCGCCTACAGCGCGCAGAAGGCCGAGCTGGAACGCATGCTGCTCGGGCGTCGCGGGGTGTCGGTGGTGCGGCCGTGCGCGATCGTGCAGCCGGACGCGGGCGCTGAGCTGGAGCGGTGGGTGCTGAGCCCGTTGATCCCGCCCGCGGTGCTGGGGCGGCGGTGGCTGCCGGTGCCGTTGTGGCCCGGGTTGCGGGCGCAGGTCGTGCACGCGCAGGACGTGGCGCGGGCGATCCGGCTGATCCTGGCGCGGGGTGCGCTCGGTCCGTTCAACGTCGCCGCGGACCCGCCGTTGAGCGCGCGCGAGTTGGCGGCGGTGCTCGGCGGGTTCCGCGTGCCGGTCCCGTTGGCGCTGCTGCGCGCGGTGGCCTGGCCGACGTGGCGGCTCGGGTTGCAGCCCGTGCACCCCGGCTGGTTGCGGTTGGCCGATCAGGCGTCCCTCGTGGACTGCTCGCGGCTGCGGGCGTTGGGGTGGTCGCCGGTGCACGAGCCGCGGGAGGCGTTGTCGGCGTTCGTGGCCGCCGTCGCGGAAGGACGCGGCACGTGGGGTCCGCTCGCGCCGCGTGGTGCGGGACGGTGGCGCGGGTTGGGTTCGGGTAGACCGGTGCATCAGAGCCAGGGAGACGTGCGTTGAGCGATGTCGTGGACGCGGTGGTCATCGGATCGGGGCCCAACGGGCTGGTGGCGGCGAACCTGCTCGCCGACGCCGGGTGGGACGTGCTGGTGCTGGAGGCCGCCGACGAACCCGGCGGCGCGGTGCGCACGGCCGAGCTGACCGAGCCCGGGTTCCGGCACGACCTGTTCAGCGCGTTCTACCCGCTGGGTGCGGCGTCGCCGGTGATCGCCGGGTTGGACCTGGCCCGGCACGGGTTGCGGTGGCGGCGGGCGCCGGAGGTGCTGGCGCACGTGTTCCCCGACGACCGGGCCGTGGTGCTGTCGCAGGACGTGGACCGGACCGCCGCGTCGGTGGAGGCGTTCGGCGCGGGTGACGGCGACGCGTGGCGGGCGGAGTTCGCGCGGTGGCAGCGGGTCCGGTCGGAGTTGATCGAGGCGTTGATGCGGCCGTTCCCGCCGGTGCGGGCCGGTGCCGGGTTGCTCGGTGCGTTGGGACCGGGCGAGGCGTTGCGGTTCGCGCGGTCGTTCGTGCAGTCGGTGCGGGCGTTCGGGGACGAGCGGTTCTCGGGTGAGGGCGCGCCGTTGTTGTTGGCGGGCAACGCGATGCACACCGACCTGGGACCGGACCAGGCGGGCGGGGCGGCGTTCGGGTGGTTGCTGTCGATGCTCGGGCAGGACGTGGGCTACCCGGTGCCGGAGGGTGGCGCCGGTGCGTTGACGCAGGCTTTGGTGCGGCGGCTGGGTGGTGTGGTGGAGTGCGGTCGGCCGGTGTCGGGGGTGGTGGTGGCCGGCGGGCGCGCGTTGGGGGTGCGTGACGCGGCCGGTGGGTACGTACGGGCGCGGAAGGCGGTGCTGGCGGACGTGCCCGCGCCGGCGTTGTACCTCGGGTTGGTCGGGGAGGAGCACCTGCCGGCGCGGTTGGTGTCGGACCTGGCCTCGTTCGAGTGGGACGACGCGACGATCAAGGTGGACTGGGCGTTGAACGGGGCCGTGCCGTGGACGGCGGCTTCGGTGCGCGGCGCGGGGACCGTCCACTTGGGAGGGGACTTCAACGGGCTGGCCATGTCCAGCACCGAGATCGCGTGCGGCCGGGTGCCGCGCACGCCGTTCGTGATCATGGGGCAGATGACGACGACCGACCCGACCCGGTCGCCGGAGGGCACGGAGACCGCTTGGGCGTACACGCACGTGCCGCGGGGTGAGCGGTGGTCCCACGACCGCTTGCGCCGCCGTGCCGACCGGATCGAGCAGCTGATCGAGCAGCACGCGCCGGGGTTCCGCGACCTGATCCGTGCCCGCGTGGTCCACGGCCCGGACGACCTGGAGGCCCGCAACCCCAGCCTGGTCGCCGGTTCGATCAACTCCGGCACGGCCGCCATCCACCAGCAGCTGGTCTTCCGCCCCACCCCCGGCCTGGCCCGTGCCGACACCCCCGTCGACCGCCTGTACCTGACCTCGGCGTCGGCCCACCCGGGCGGCGGCGTGCACGGCGCCGCCGGTGCCAACGCCGCCCGTGCCGCCCTCTCCCGCAACGCCCTGACCGGCGACGCCTACCGCCTCCTCCTGCAGACCCTCCACCGCACCCTCTACTAACCCGCGAGTCGAACCTTCGCGTCCCGCGTGTCGAACCTCCAGGTCCGGCGAGTCGAACCTCCAGGACCCCTGAGTTCTACGTTCGGGTTTGGCCCAGAGGAGACCCGAGCGTGGAGTTCGAGGGTCCTGAGCGTTCGACTCGCGGGACGCGAGGGTTCGACTCGCGGGGCCTGAGCGTTCGACTCGCGGGACGTGAGGGTTCGACTCGCGCGGGTCAGGGGGTGGGTTTGCGGGTGGCTTGGTCGGCCAGGCGGCGGAGGGATTCGCGGTTGCGAGGGGTCAGGTAGAGGGTCTGGGCCCGCTCGGGGAGCAGGGAGAGGGGACCCTTGACAGCCTGCTCCCGCATGGTGACCTCACAGCCGTCGGACGTCGGCTTCAGCTCGAAGCGGATCCTGGCGGCGCCCAACGGCCACATGCGCGCCTCAAGTTCCAGCATCCGGGGAGGATCGACGTTCAGCACCGTGGTCACGTCCTTCACCGCCAACGGCCACGCGCCGACGCTGTGGTGGATCCGCGTGCCGGTACCCGGCCACCCCGCGTCGACCTCGCGGATGTGCGCCGCGCCCACCACCCAGCCCGCGTAGGACCAGCCGTCGGCCAGCACCGCGAACACCCGCTCCACCGACGTGGGCACCGCCCAGCGCACCTCGATCATGCGCCTCGGATTCCCCGGGCGGACCGGTGGAAACAACCCGCCAGGGTTACTTCGCCCGGGTGCCCTTCAGCTTGACCAACTCGGACTCGAACAGGTTGGCGACCACGGCCAACCCGCCGGGTGTCGCCGGGTCCGGCTTCGCGATGTAGGACTGCGTCGCCGACGGCCGTCCCACGAGCGAGAACCGCAGCTGACCGGTGAGGCTGTTCGTGTCGACCATGTTGGTGTCCTGGAACGCCCGCAGCACGCCGTCACGGGTCAGGTCGCGCTCGGCGCACGCCTTCCCCAGGATCGCCGCGAACGCCACGCCGATCACGTAACCGTGGTCGACCGAACCCGTCGGCTCCAGGTCCGGGTACTTGCGCGTGAACGCCTCGGCCACCGCGCGCGGCCCCGGCAGGTCCGTGGCGAACGGCGCGATCGGCGACACCACCTGCACCCGCTTCACCACGGCCGCCGCCGCGGGCGACTCCAGGATCAACGGGTCGTAACCCGCCGCGTTGACCAGGAACGGCACGTCCCAGCCGAGCCGCTCGGCGGTGGCCACGGCGGTCGCGGTCTGCTGCGGCGACGTGCTCAGGAACACCGCCTTCGCGCCCGCCGCACGCAGCTCGCCCACCTGCGCGGCCACGTCGGCGGTCTCCGGCACGGCCTTGGCGACGAGGCGCATGCCCCACTTCTCGGCGGCGAACGTGCTGCCTTCGAGGGCGTTGCGCCCGTAGTCGCTGTCGACGTGGACGTGCCCGATCGTGTCGCCGTCACGGATCGCGCCCGACCGCTTCAGGTGGTCCAGCCCGTTGATCACGTCGAGGTCGTAGGTGGTGCCGACGATCATCATGTGCGGGTTGCCGAGCAGGCTCGCCGACCAGGACGCGGGCGCGGCGATGGCGCGGGTCTGCATCAGGTCCGGCTCGATGGCCTCGGTCATCGGCGCGCCGGTGACGTCCATGAACCCGAGCACCTGGGGTTCCAGCTCGAAGTAGGCCTGCAACGCCCGGTCGACGTCGTAGCCGTGGTCGGCCTGCTTGAGCTCGACCTTGCGCCCGCAGATCCCGCCGCGCTCGTTGAGCTCGCCCAGGAACAGCTCGTAGCCCTTGATCCGGATGAGCGACGTGGCCGAGAACGGGCCCGTCATGTCGGTGAGCACGCCGAGCGAGATGGTGTCGCCGGTGACGCCGGGGCCGGCCTTGATCGGCGCCTGCTCCTCGGCGCCGCACCCGGCGGCCAGCAGTGCGAGCACGGCGGATCCGACGACGAAGTTGCGCACCAACGGGGACTCCCACCACTCACGTTACCGACCGGTAAGGAGTATTGACAGAAGTCACCCGTATTGCCTAATCATGTGACATACCGCACGGTCGGTGAACTTTCGACCGGCACATCCGTACCCGTCCGACCACGTTCACCACCCGAACAGCCCTATAACTCGGTCACGTCACACGGAGAGTTCTCACCGAACGATTCGACGCCCGGAGCCCGGGGTGCCACGCGCAGCACTGCCACGAGGACCGGCGGAGTGCTCCGCCGGTCTTCGCAGTACGCCCGACCGGTACGTGCGACTAGAGGTACGACCGCTGGCCCCACGGCATCGCCGCGGCGAGCTGGGCCCGCCGGCCGATGTCGAGCTTGCGGTAGATGCGGGTGATGTGGAGTTCGACGGCCCGGGTCGACACCGAGAAGTGCTCGGCGATCTGCCGGTTCGTCATGCCCTCCAACATCATCAGCGCGATCCGGTGCTCGTGCGGCGTCAACGGCTCGCGCGAGCGCGCTTCGGCGCTCTGCCCATCGCGTGGTCGGACGATGCCCGGCACGCGCTCACCTTCCGGCACACCCAGCAGCACGTGCCACTGGCGTATGCGCACCTCTGCGATCGACTGCGATCGCACGTACGGATCACCGCGCACCAGGTCCCGGGCAGCGGCGTCGTCGGGCACCTGCACGATGAGCAGCACGCCGGAACCATCGGCCCAGGGGCCGGTTCCGACGAGCACACCCTGCTCGGCAAGCGGACGCCAATATTCCCGGTGTGCGAGATGAATGGATCTCCGCACCTGGCGCGCATCACGAAATGTCAACTCAACGGCGAAAGCCACTGGACTGATCCCCATTTCATTCCGCGGCCGACTTTCGCCACATACTCAACTGTGACGTTTATTCAGTGTCAAGTGAGACACATCACAACGGTGATATGGGAACCCAATGACCCTCATAGCCGCTTTTCGAAGCAGTGGTCCGCACAGCGGTCGTCGCTGAACGCGGACACCTCACGGTAGCCGTCCCGGACGCACAGCGCTCGTACTTCGGCCAGGTCAGTACGGGTGCCGAGGCGAATGGCCGCAGCGCCAATCGAGACAGCGGCCGCGTCGACCCGACCGCGGGGCCGTCGCCTGCCCGTGCCCCGCGAAGACGATCATCCTCTGCGGTTCCCGCCGTTTCGCGGACACCGCGCGTAACCCGACACATCCTCGCACGGGGCCGTCACGGCGGCCCGCGGAGAACCGACTGCGCGGTCGCACTGGGCCATTTGGCCACGTGCTTTTCGGCATTCCGGACGCGTGTAAAGTCCTCGCCCGTGGCAGCGCAACTCCTCCGCCTCGAGCGGGACGCGGTCGGGCTCGCCGTGCTCACCGTCGACGCACCGCCGTTGAACCTGTACACCGCCGAGTTGCAGGACCTGCTGGAGGCGGCGGTCGAGGACCTGGAGGAACGGCCCGCGCGGGCGTTGCTGATCCGCTTCGAGGGCAAGGTCGTCAGCGGCGGCGTCGACGTGGGGCTGTTCGCCGCGCAGAAGACGTCCGCGCAGGCCAAGGCCCTGTTCGACCAGATGCTGGAGCTGCCCGAACGGGTGGCCGCGCTGCCGTTCCCGACCGTCTTCGCCGCGCACGGGCTGTGCCTGACCTGGGCGTTCGAGGTCGCGATGGCGTGCGACATCGTCCTGGCCGCGCGGCGGGCCACGTTCGGCTTGGTGGAGAAGGTCGTCGGGCTGACCCCGACCATGGGCGGCACGCAGCGGCTGGCCGCACGGGCGGGCGTGGGGCGGGCCAAGGAGTTCGTGATGACCGGGGAGCGCTACGACGCGGCCACGCTGGAACGGTGGGGCGTGGTGAACCGGGTGCTGCCGGACGAGGGCTTCGACGACGCGGCGCTGGAGTTCACGCACGGGTTGGCCACCGGGCCCACGTTGGCGCACGCGGCGACCAAGCGGGTGTTGGCGCACTTCGAGAGCGGCGGCGTGGCCGAGGCGAACGAGCACGTCACCGAGATCGCGGCCGAGCTGTTCGACAGCGAGGACCTGCGCGGCGCGGTGCGGTCGTTCCTGGCCGACGGGCCCGGCAAGGCGACGTTCAGCGGTCGCTGATCCGCCGGGCCTCCCCTACCGGGGGTCGTAGGCGGCGGAGCCGTACCAGGCCAGCGCGGAGCGCAGCTCGACCACGTCGCGGTCGCGGCGCTTGCGGTAGCGCTCGTGCGAGATCGGGTAGACGCGCAGAGCGCCCTTGTGCTGGGTGAAGCTGCCGCGTCCCAGGGTGTCCGGTGTCTTGGCGGCGCCGACCAGCCAGACCACGAGCCACGGGCGGGCGTGGTGGGCCTCCACCTTGACGCGCGCGATCGCGTACCACGGGAGGCGGCGCGACTCGGCGCCGTTGGACAGCGTGATGCCGTCGGGGCCGACGTCCAGGGTGAGCGGCGAGCGCGCGACGCCGACCAGGAGCCGGATCGCGGCCACCGCGAACGCCAGGAACGCGATGAACGCGGCCAGGCGCACGGCCGACGGCGCACCCGCGGCCGGGTCGGCGATCGAGCCGGTCACGATGGCTGCCAGCACGTTCGCGCCGGCCCAGCTCAGGCCGACGGCGCGGGAGGTCTTGAACCGGAGGCCGGTGGCGCGGACGTCCTTGCGTTCGGGGTCGATCCGGACGGGAGCGGGCTTGTTGGTCGGTGCCGGGACGTTGGTGGGCGCGGGGCCGACGAGGGTCGGTGGCTTGGGCGGTGGGTCGTCCACCATCACCCTGGTCGGCGGCTTGGCGGGCAGCTTGCTCAGCTCGGTGTGCCGCTGCTCGACCATGGTGCGGACGCGGGCGGGCAGCCAGGACGGTTCGGCCGACGGTGGGCCGATCAGCTCCAGCAGGCGTGCGGGCGTGGGGCGGTTCGCGGGTTCGCGGACCAGGCACGGGACGATCAGCGGCACCAGGCTCGGCGGGACGCGGGTGAGGTCCGGTTCCTGGTGGACCACGCGGTAGACCAGCGCGGACGTGGCACCCTCGCCGAACGGCCCACCGCCGGTCGCGGCGTAGACCAGCACCGAGCCGAGCGCGAACACGTCACTCTGGGTGGTGATCTTCTGCCCGACCACCTGCTCGGGTGACAGGTAGCCGGGGGTGCCGAACACGATGCCCGCTTCGGTGAGCGCGGAGTGCTCCAGGGCGCGGGCGATGCCGAAGTCGATGACGCGGGGGCCGTCGTCGGCCAGCAGCACGTTCGACGGCTTGAGGTCGCGGTGCACGAGGCCGGCGCCGTGGATCGCGACCAGCGCTTCGGCCAGGCCGCCGGCGAGGCGGCGCACCGCGCGTTCCGGCAGTGGTCCGTGGTCCTGGACGGCCTGCTGGAGGCTGGGGCCGGGGATGTACTCGGTGGCCATCCACGGCCGTTCGGCGTCCGGGTCGGCGTCGACCACGGTGGCGGTCCAGAAGCCGCCGACCGCCCGTGCCATCTCGACCTCGCGGCGGAAGCGCTCGCGGAACTCCGGGTTGTCGGCCAGCTCGGCACGGGAGACCTTGACCGCGATCGGCCGCCCGCCGCGTGAACGGGCCAGGTAGACCGATCCCATCGCGCCGCGACCGAGGGCGGCGAGCAGCGTGTAGTCGCCGATCCGCGGCGGGGCGTTCGGGGGCAGTGGCTGCACGACACCCACACTAGATGCGCCGGCCACCCCGGTTGGGCAAGACGGCGAGGTTCGCGGCGCAGGCCACAACGACGCAACCTCGGGTGCGGTCGCGCAGTCGAGGGTGCCTCAGGACCGGTCGCCGCGCCCTGAGCGTTGAATTCGGGGGTCCTGAACGTAGGACACGCACGTTCCGAACGTAGGACACGCGCGTTCTGGAGGTAGGACTCGCGGGGGTTGGAGGTAGGACTCGCGAGGTCAGGCGAGGTCAGGGGGTGGGGGGGGTTAGGGGGTGGTCAGGGTTCGGAGGGTGTGGGCGCGGGCGTGCCAGGAGTGGGGTTGGACCGAGGCGCGGAGGGTGGCCGGTGGGAGGAGGGGGCCGGCGGTGAGGGTGGCGCGGAGGGCGTCGACGAAAGCCGCGTGGGTGCGGGTCGCGCGGACGCGGTCGGTGTAGGAGGCCAGCTCGGCGAAGTCCGTGCTGACCACCGGGAGGCCCAGCGCCAGGTACTCCTTGAGCTTGATCGGGTTGGACCGCTTGATCCAGTCGTTGTCCTGCCACGGCATGATCGCCACGTCGAACGCCGAGCCGTAGGCCGGGATGGTGGAGTACGGGCGGAAGCCCAGCCAGTGCACGTTCGGGTACTTGTCGAAGCGCTCCATCGGGTACGTCGCGTCCCCGATCAGCACCAGCGACGCCTGCGGCAGCTCGGCGGCGACGCGTTCCAGCAGGTCGAAGTCGACCACGAAGTCGTCCAGAGCCCCGAAGAAGCCGACGCGGGGGCCGGGGATCGCGCGCACGTCGTCCGGCCACTCGTGCTGCGGCCGGGCGGTGAAGTGGTCGACGTCCACGCCGTGGTCGAGGAAGTGGGCACGCGCGCCGGTCCGCGGCCGCTCCTCGTCCATCAGCGCGTGGCTCACGTACACCACGTGGTCGGCGTTGGCCAGGAGCTGGTTCTCCAACGCCTCGATGGACGCGCGGTCGGCCTCGGGGAAGTCGGAGTGCCGGTCCGAGCGGTTGAACACCAGGCTGCGCCGGCGCATCGGGGCCACGACGTCCCACGCGGTGGGGATCGTCACCATGATCACCGGCGTGCGCAGGCCCAGGAACCGCGCCACCAGGCGCACCTGGGAGCGGACCAGGACCGCGTTGACCCTGCGCAGCAGCGGCGAGCCGTAGAACGGCAGCGGCAGCGGCGACATCACGTAGAACTCGGGCATCGGCCTGCGCACGAACTTGGCCACGCTGCGCAGCTTGCGCAGGATGCGCCGGGACACGTGCGTGCTGTTGCCCTGGGTCGGCATCCGCATGCCGATGCTGTTGACCACCAGCACCCGGCGGTGCGCCGACATCGACCGCATCAGCTGGAAGTCCGAGTGCGCCCGGTTGTGGTACCACCAGTCCTGCGCGGAGAAGCACACCCAGCCGGGTTCGGCGCCCGCGCCGGGGCGTCGCGGCCACCGCCGCCAGCGCAGCAGGTCGTCGACGGCCTTGCGGTGCTTGGCGCCGCGCGGCACGCGGAGCAGCTCGTTGAGCAGCACGGCCCACCACATCGCGAACGCGGCCAGGCGGCCGTGGCGCTCGCGGACCATCCGCACCCGGTTCGTGGTGGCCATCGACCACAGCACCGGTGACGTCGACTGCTCGCCGCCGATGTGCACGGCACGCGCCCGCGGCTCGTAGCGGACGGCGTAACCGCGCTTGCCCGCCCGCAACATGTACTCGGTCTCCTCCGAGTACAGGAAGTACCGCTCCTCCAGCACGCCGGTCGCCTCGCGCGCCTCGCGGGAGATCAGCCACGCCGCGCCGGTCGCCCAGTCCGCCGTGCCCGCCGTCTCGTACCGGATGGGGTCGACCACCAGTTCGCCGAGCGCCTCGGACCGGCCCGCCCGCGTGCCGCCCAGGATCGCCTCGCCCAATGCGCGCAACGGGTTCGGCGCGCGCCGCAAGGACGGCTGGGGCGCGCCGTCGACGCCGGCCAGGCGGGGCACCGCGATACCGGTGCCGGGCAACGCCAAGGCGGCGCGCAGCAGCGTGACGGCGTCCCGGTGGAGCCGGACGTCCGGGTTGAGCACCAGCACGTCGCAGTCCGGCGCGGCGGCGAACCCGGCGTTGACGCCCGCCCCGAAGCCGTCGTTGGCGGCGCGCGCCACGACCTGCGCGTGCGGCGCGACCCGTGCCACGATCGCCAGCGTGTCGTCCGTGGAAGCGTTGTCCACGACCACGACTCGACTGTCCGGAATGGACTTCAGCGCGACGGCGACCGAGTTGAGGCAGTCCTCGACCACCTCGGCGCTGTGGTAGGTCACGACGACGACGGCAAGCGGCACTTCTACTCCCCGATCTGAGTGCCGACTTGGCCGGCGGTGCTCTGATTGCCGACTTCGCCGGCGGTGCTCTGAGTGCCGACGGCGGTCGAGCGGCGGAAGCGGGTGCGCAGCGCGCCCCCGAGCAGGCGGAACGCGAACGGCAGGTCGTCGCGCAGGTAGCGCTTGGCCAGGCGGCGGGGTTCGAGCGCGAGGCGGTGCAGCCACTCCGCGCCCAGCTTCTGCACCACGCCCGAGGCGCGCCGGAACTCGCCCGCGGCCATCGGGATGCCCGCGCCGCAGCCCAGGAACCACGCCTGCGGCAGGTCCGCGCGCAGGAGTCGGATGAGGCGTTCCTGCTTGGGGAAGCCGAGGCCGACCAGGACGAGGTCCGGCTTGGCCCGCACGACCTTGGCCGCGGTCTCCGCGGTGGCCTCGGCGGAGGTGTCGAACCCGAACGGCGGCGAGTCCGTGCCCGCGACGCGCAACCCGGGGTACTTGGCGCACAGCACGTCGGCGGCCTTCTCCGGCACGCCCGGGTCGCCGCCGAGCAGGTAGATCGAGCGGCCCTCCCGGGCGGCGGCCTCGGCCAGGGTGAACACCAGTGACGACCCGGTCACGCGTTCGGGCACCGGGACGCCCGCGAGCCTGCCCGCCCAGACCACCGGCATGCCGTCGGCGACGACCAGTTCGGACTCGGCGATCAACGCGGCCAGTTCGGGACGTCGGGTCGCCGCGCGCACGATGTCCACGTTGGCCGTGACGATCGCGCCGCCCTCGGCCCGTCGCCACGCTCCGGCGACGTGGTCGGCGACACCGGATTCGCGGACGGACCACACGTCGACGGCGCCCACGCGGACGCGGGTCTGCGGGATCTCCGGCATACCCGCGTCATCGGGTTCGGGATCGTCCCCGTTACGACCGGGCCCGACGCCGGTAACGGTTACCGCACGTGACCGATATCGGGGGCATGTACGTTGCGTCCGTCCGGCCCAGCGAGCGGGTCAGGGGCAGGGTTCCCGGCACAGTGGTGGCACTGGGTGCGGTGAGCCTGCTGACCGACGTCTCGGCCGAGATGGTCACCGCGTTCATGCCGGTCTACCTGCTGTTCACGCTCAACATGAGCTACGCGCAGTTCGGCGTCCTGGACGGTCTCTACACGGGTGCGACGGCCGTGCTGCGGCTCGTGGGCGGTCACGTGTCGGACCGCACGCACCGGCACAAGGCGGTCGCTGCGGTCGGTTACGGGCTGTCGGCGGTGACGAAGCTCATCTTCCCGCTCGTCGGCGCGTCGGCGTTCGGCATCGGCGCGACCATGGCCGCGGACCGCGCGGGCAAGGGCCTGCGCACCGCGCCGCGCGACGCGTTGATCTCGCTGGCCACGCCGCCGGACCGGTTGGGCGCGGCGTTCGGGCTGCACCGCAGCATGGACACGGTGGGCGCGTTGCTCGGGCCGCTGGTGACGTTCCTGCTGCTGTACACCATCGGCACGGTGGCGGGTCCGGTGTTCGTGGTCAGCGCGTGCTTCGCGGCGGTGGGGCTGATCGTGCTGGTGGCGTTCGTGCGGGAGAACCCGCGCCCGGCGCTGACCGGACCGCGCCCGTCGGTGCGGGCCGGGTTGGCGTTGCTGCGGGAGGCCGGGTACCGGAGGCTGGCGCTGGCGTCGGCCGTGCTGGGCCTGGGGACGTTGTCGGACGCCTTCGTGTTCATCCTGGTGCAGAAGGCGACCGACGCGCCCCTGCACCTGCTGCCGCTGCTGCCGTTGGGCACGGCGCTGGTGTTCCTCGTGGCCGCCGCGCCCCTGGGACGGCTCGCGGACCGGATCGGCCGGTGGCCGGTGTTCCTCGGCGGGCACGTGCTGCTGCTCGCGGTGTACCTGCTGCTGCTCGCCCCCGGCACCGGTTACTTCGGGGTCGGCGCGGCGCTGTTGCTGCACGGCCTGTTCTACGCCGCCACGGACGGCGTGCTGTCCGCTCGGGCGAGCACCCTGGTCCCGGAGTCGTTGCGGGCGTCCGGGCTGGCGGTGGTGCAGACGGGACAAGCGCTGACCCGGCTGGTGTCGTCCGTGGCGTTCGGCTTCCTGCTCCAGTTCGCCGCCTTCGGCACGGCCGTGTGGGCGGCGATCGGCTCACTGCTGGTCGCGGTGCTGGTGGCGTGGCGGCTCAACGCTCAGCCGCGGTAGTACCGCTTCGGTAGTACTTCTTCCGGGCCCTCAGCGCCATCCAGGCGATCTGGACCATCGCGCCGACCACGAACGCGCTGTAGACGACCAGGCGGAAGACGAACTTGTCCGGGGGCGTGCTCAGCAGGGCCAACCACGCCAGCGAGCCCAGGCCCGCGCCCGTCAGCAGCGTGATCAGCACCGGGTGCCTGCCCGACCAGCGGTCGAAGCCGATGGCCCGGCGCCGCGACCGCTCGGTCGGGAAGTTGTCGCGGTCCGATTCCTCGGCCAGCTCAAGATCGCTACCGGAGCGCAGGCGCATGGTCACTCCCCCAGGAGGTGTGCTCGGTCCTCCTGGGGGTGCCCGTCAGCTCGGAGGGCTACACGTGATCAGAGCAGGCCGGTCGAACCGTGCGCCACGGAACGGCCGTGGGTCAGGTCGCCCGCGTGGGCGGCCGTGTAGCCCTGGAGCAGCGTGGCCAAGCCCACCAGCAAGGGGACGTTGGCGTCACACTGCGCCTTGCCGTACGCGTTCGTGGTGGCCGTGCACAGCGGGTGGCCCTTGATCGTGCGGAACGCGATCAGCTTGCCCGCCACCGGCTTGCCCGTGTGCGACTCGACGAGCGTGGCGTCCAGCCCGCGCGCGGCGAAACCGAGCAGGCGCAGTTGCAGCTGCGCGTACCCCGCCGTGAGCTTGGTCGACGCCGGCGGGACGGCGTGGACCGCGATCCCCACCGGGTTCACGCCCACCGGGACCGCGCCCACGACCGCCAGGGTGGCGGTGTCGACGATGGACACCGTTCCGCTGTTGAAGTTCGTCACGTACGCCTTCGCGCCATCCGGGGTCAGCGCCACGCTGATCGGCCTGCTGCCCACGGGGATCTGCGCCACCGGCGCCAACGCGTCGATGTCCACGACGGACAGGCTGTGGCCCTCGCTGTTGGTCACGAACGCACGCTTGCCGTCCGGCGAGATCGCCACGCCGTGCGGGATGAAGCTCACCGGGATCGTGCCGAGCACGGTGTCGGTCGCGGTGTCGATCACGGCCACGTTGTTCGAGAGCTTGTTGACCACGACCACCTTGGCGCCGTTCGGCGTCACGGCCAGCGCGGTCGGCGTGTAGCCGGTCGGGATCTCGGCGATCTCGGTGTTCGTCGCGGTGTCCACCACGGACACGGTGCCCGGTCCCGCGACGTCGTGCGCCACGTACAGCCGCTTGCCGTTCGGCGTGATCGCGATGCCGTCCGCGTTCGGTCCGACCGGGATGGTCTCGGTGGTCGCCAGCGTCGCCGCGTCGACCACGGACACCGTGCCGGCCAGGTAGTTCGACACGTACACGTGACCACCCGATGGCGAGACCACGACACCGGCGGGTCCGTCACCGACCGGAACCGCCGCGTCCACGGTGTTGGTCGGCGTGTCGATGACGGTCAACGTGTCGTCACGGACGTTCGTCACGTACCCGCGCGTGCCGTCGAACGCGACGCCGACGCCGTAGGGCGAGTCGCCCGTGGAGTCGATGAGCGTGGTGGTGACCGCGTTCGTGGCGGTGTCCAGCACGGACACACCGCCACCGTTGTTGGCGACGTAGCCGAGCACGCGCACCGGGCCCTGGGCGGTCGCCGTCCCCGGCGGCACGAGCAGCAGCGCTGCTCCCAAAGCGATCGCGCCGCACGTGGCGGGCACCTTGCGGATCTGTCTGGGCAGCAGCACTGTCGGCCTCCGTCGATTGGGTCCCGCACTGCCCCAATCGCGGCCGGGGGCTGCGCCGTTAGCCGATCAGAACCGGTACACGTGGACCTGGTACGGACCGAAGTCGTCCACGATCCTCCCGTCCACGATCGGCACGGTCCGGTCCTCGTCCACCACCGTGGCGGTGCCCGACGACACCGGCACGTCCACCGTGACGCGAGCGGCGCGGCTGCGCGGGTGCTCCTTGGTGCCGTCGGTCTGCGCCAGCACCCACCGCGCGCCACCCACCTCCTTGAACAACGCCGACACCGGGATGCCGTTGTCGGCGCGCGCCGTGACGCCCGGCGCGTTGGGTGCGTTGAGCACCGGCGCCAGCGACTTCAGCCGCGCGTTGACCGCCGCCACCCGCGCGGTGATCTCCGGTCGGGTCAGCACGCTGGAGTACTCGCCGGTGCCGTCGGTGTAGAAGCTGTGCGCGAAGTAGTTGATGCCGGTCGCGCCGTGCAGCACGGTGTTCCACACCGCCGATTCGAGCTGGTCGGGCTGGATGATCTCACCGCGGTCGTGCGGGTGGCCGGTCTCCACGAACCCGTACAGCGGCTTGTCGGGGCCGCACCACTTGCGCATGGTGTCGATCACCTGGCCGTAGCTGTACGCGCCGACGGTGTGGTTGCGGTCGGGGTGCGTCCAGCCGTAGTAGTCGGCCGACGCGATGTCCGCCGCCGAGCAGTACGTGCGCATGTCCTCTTCGTACGACTCCTCGATGTAGCCGTAGCCGACCTCGCCGGTCGGCGTGCCCATCCACGGGCTGAAGTTGAGGTACGTCGGCCGCGACGGGTCCTTCGCGCGCACCGCGTCGGCGGCCTTCAGGATCGCCGACGGCTGCATGTCCGGGTGGAACACGTCGCCGTAGACCTTGGTCATGTCCGGCTCGTCCGCGATCAGGTAGCCGACGTAGTTGCGGGCGTGCGCGGTGTCGGCCAGGACCGCGTCGACGCGCGTGCCGTCCACGTACACGCGCCAGTCGGTCTCGTGGAGGCCCTCCTGCCGCAGGTACCACCACTCGTCCTCCCACAGCCCGATGCCGACGTCGATGCCGATCTTCGGGAACGCCCGGCCGAGCTTCTCGCCGTTCTCGATGCCGGACGGGTCCTGCATCCACACCGTGATCGGGAACACGTTCGGGTCGCCGGTGGGGTTCGGTCCGTTGGCCCACCTCTTGTAGTAGTCGACGGACGGACCGGCGAGCGCGGGAGCGGCCACGGAGGCGGCCGGCGGGTCGGGCCGCGGCACCCCGGCCGTGCACGCGGTCAGGGCGAGGCCGAGCACCACCGCCACCGCGGTCCTGTTCACCTCGGCGCCCGGACCCGCCCGCGCGCGGCCAGCACCTGCTTCGCCTTCTCGAAGCCACCCGGGCCGAGCAGTCGCAGCGCCGTCGTCTTGGCCAGGTAGCGGGCACCGTCCCGGGTCGACCGCAGGGGTCGACCGACGAACCGGTCGCGGACCAGCACGCCGCCGGCGGGCTCCGGCACGTCGTCGAGCGCGGCGCCGAACAGCCGCCGGTACGGCGCGGGCGCGACCAGCCTGCCGCGAGTGCGATTGCTCACGTTCCCGCCGTGCACCACCTGCAGCCAGCCGGGCGCTCCGCCCAGCGACACCACCTCGGCGTGCCGGTGCAGCCGGTTGTGCCAGTCGGCCCAGCAGGTCACCGGCGCGTCCCAGCTCTCCCGCATCGAGGCGAACGCGTTGTCGCGGTCGTGGTGGGAGAACAACCCCGCCGGGCTCTTGACCAGCCCGTTCGCCAGGTAGAGGGCGGTGCGGCGGCCGGTGGGGCGTTCCGCTTGCAGGCGGGCCACGAAGTCGGCGGCCAGGCCGTCGTCGTTGTCGAGGTTGGTGGTGATCAGCTCGTCGCCCTTGACCGGGAAGAGCTTCGAGATGTCCTCCACCAGCTCCTCACGGTCGACCTGCGTGCGGAACACCGGGGTGTAGGCGTCGCCGTGGGCCTCGATGCGGTCCTTCAGCCACTGCGGGCTCTCCGGGTCGAAGTAGATGAGCCACCGGAAGTTCGGGGAGGTCTGCGCCGCCACCGAGGGCAGGCAGTACCGCTCGAACAACCCGACGCGTTCGGTCAACCACCCCTCCCGCGCCCGCACGACGCTCTCCGCGCCGACGGACGGCAGGTTGAAACGCGTCAGCACGACGTGGTCCATGGAACCCCTTCCCCTCGTGTCCCGTACATCGGGATCGGGGCCGCGCCGTTAACGATCCGCGGTCGAACACGATGAGTAGAGCGTGACTGAGCCCCCGGCACGACCAACGGTCGACGTCGTCGTCCCCTGCTACAACTACGCGCGGTTCCTGCGTGCATGCGTGAAGAGCGTGCTCGACCAGCCCGGCGTGGACGTGCGGGTACTGATCATCGACGACACGTCGAGCGACGAGACGCCCGAGGTCATGGCCGAACTCGTGCGGGACCCGCGGGTAGAGGGCCGCAGGCACGAGGTCAACCAGGGCCACATCGCCACCTACAACGAGGGCCTGCTGGAGTGGGCCAAGGCCGACTACACCGTGCTGCTGTCCGCCGACGACCTCCTGGCGCCGGGTGCGCTGGCCCGTGCCGCCGAGGTGTTCGAGGCGAACCCGAACGTCGGCATGGTGTACGGACGTGTTGTTTATTACTCCGACCACGACGATCTGCCGTCCGTGATCACTCCCCCGGCCGGCACCGCGGTGTGGTCCGGGGTCGACTGGATCGAGGGGCGCTGCCGCACCGGGCAGAACGTGCTGTCCTCGCCCGAGGCCGTGGTGCGCACGTCGGTGCAGCAGCAGGTCGGCGGCTACCGGCCGGACCTGCCGCACGCGGGTGACCTGGAGATGTGGATGCGCATCGCCGCGGTGTCCGACATCGGGTACGTGCGCGGCAAGCCCGCGGCGTACTACCGGGTGCACCAGCAGAGCATGATGCGCACGCAGTTCTCCTCGCTGTTCGCCGACCTGGAGCAGCGGCAGGCGGTGTTCGAGCGGTTCTTCGCCGAGCACCCCGACCTGCCCGCGCGGCTGCGGTCGCTGGCCAACCGGTCGATCGCCAAGGACGCGTTGTGGCGGGCGGTGCGCGCCTACGACCGGGACAAGCTGGACGAGATCCCGGTGGACGAGCTGGAGGCGTTCGCCCGACGGGTGTACCCCGACGCGGCGCGACTGCCCGAGCACCGGGCGTTGCGACGGCGGCGGGCGCTGGGCCCGAGGGCGTGCAGCCGCACGCAGCTGTTCGTGGGCAGCCACCTGGCCAAGCGCGGCGCCGGCCTGGTGGGCAAGCAGGTCTGGAAGTGGCGCGGCCAGTGACCGCCGTGGAGCCGCCGGGGACCGAACCGGCGGGGACCGGGGCGACGCGCACCGGGCCAGCAGGAACCGAGCCGGCGCAAACCGAGCCGACGCAGGCCGAACCGACGCAAACCGGGACGACGCGGGCCGAACCGGCGGGGACCGAACCGGCGGGGACCGAGCGGCCGGAGCTGCGGCGCAAGGTCACCTCGGCGATCCGGTGGAGCGCGATCAACAGCCTGGTGCAGCGGTTCAGCCAGGTCGGCGTGGGCGTCCTGCTCGCCCGGCTCATCGCGCCCGAGCAGTTCGGCGTGTTCGCGGTCGCCCTGGTGGTGCTCAACATCGTCATGAGCATCAGCGAGATGGGCGTGAGCGTCGCCTTGGTGCGCACCGAACGGCCGGTCGAGGAGCTCGCGCCCACGGTGACCACGCTGTCGATCGCGTCCGGCGCCCTGTTGGCGCTGCTGTGCGTGCTCGGCGCGCCGTGGTTCGCCGAGGCGATGGGCACACCGCAGGCGACGGGCGTGATCCAGCTGATGTCGCTCTCGCTGGTGATCGCGGGCGCGTCGGCGGTGCCGGGGGCGTTGCTGCAACGCGAGTTCCGGCAGGACCACAAGTTCGTCGCGGACACGTCGGCGTTCGTCATCGGCACGGCCGTGGTGGTCGTGCTGGCGCTGATGGGCTTCGGCGCGTGGAGCCTGGCGTGGTCGCGGATCGCGACCAACCTGGTTGCCGCCGTGGTCATGTTCGCGTACACCAAGCAGCGCTACCGGCCGGGGTTCGACGCGGCCGAGGCGCGGGGGCTGCTGGCGTTCGGGCTGCCGCTGGCGGGCGCGAGCCTGCTGGTGTTCGGGGTGCTCAACGTCGACTACATCATCGTCGGCAGCGTCCTGGGCACGGTGCCGCTCGGCTTCTACCTGCTCGCGTTCAACCTGGCGAACTGGCCGGTCGGCGCGTTCTCGCAGCCGGTGCGCAGCGTCTCGCTGGCGGCGTTCTCGCAGGTCAGAGATGATCCGGAGCTGTTCGCCCGAACGTTCGCGCGCGCGTTGCGGCTGCTCGCGCTGGTGACCGTGCCCTCGTGCGTGCTGCTGGCGGCGTTGGCCGACCCGTTGGTGCGCACGGTCTACGGCGAGCGGTGGGCTCCGGCCGCGCAGGCGCTGGCGCTGCTGGTGCTGCTCGGCGCGCTGCGGGTGGCGTTGGAGCTGGGGTACGACTACCTGGCCAGCGCCGGGCGGTCACGGGCCATCCTGGTGATCCACCTGGTGTGGCTGGCCGCGCTCGTGCCGCTGCTGGCGCTGGGCGCGCACCTGGACGGCATCAGGGGTGTGGCGCTGGCGCAGAGCGTGGTCGTGCTGGTGGTGATCGTGCCCGCGTACCTGATCGCGTTCCGGCCCTACGGGCTGCGGGCGCGGGCGCTGGGTGCGGCCGTCGCACGGCCCGCGCTCGGCGGTGTGGTGATGGTCGTGGTGGCGTCGGGCGTGCAGTGGTGGCTCGACGGCGCCTTGGTGCGGCTGCTGGTCGGTGGCGCGTTGGCGTCGCTGGCGTACGCGGCCGTGGTGTTCCCCCTGCGCCACGAGGTGCTGGGACTGTTGCGGAGGAGTGGCGCGTGAGGGTCGTGCAGCAGTTGCGGCGGCGGGCGCACCAGGTGACGCGCATCGTGCGCGAACAGGGTGTGCGCCAGGTCGGCGCCCGTGCGCTCGGCCGGGCGGCACGGCGGTTCGGTGCGGACGCCGAGGTGTTCCCCGTGCGCCTGGAGGACGTGCGGGCGGCGGACATCGGCGCGCCGCGGCCGGTCGTCGTGCCGCCCGTGCCCGCCGACGGGAAGCTCACCGTCAACTGGGTCAGCACGCCGCCGTCACCGGGCTCGGGCGGGCACACCACCATGTTCCGGCTGATCGAGCACCTGGAGTCGCTCGGCCACACGTGCCGGCTGTACCTGTACGACGTGTACGGCAGCCGTGCGGCGGACCACGAGCCGGTGATCCGGTCGGCGTACCCCGGTTTCCGCGGGTCGGTGCACGACGTTGGGGACGGGATGGCCGACGCGCACGCGGTGTTCGCCACCGCGTGGATGACGGCGTACCCGGTGTTCAACGACCCCTGCGCGGGGAAGCGGTTCTACCTGGTGCAGGACTACGAGCCGTGGTTCTTCCCCGTCGGCGGGCTGTCGGCGCTGGCGGAGAACACCTACCGGATGGAGATGCACGGCTTCACCGCCGGCCGGTTCCTGGCCGAGAAGGTGCGGGCCGAGATGGGCATGGCGGCCGACTCCTTCGACTTCGGCTGCGACACCGACCGCTACCACCTGCGCGAGGGCGTGCGGCGGGACGGCGTGGTGTTCTACGCGCGCCGGCTGGCGCCCCGGCGGGCGATCGAGATCGGGTTGCTGGCGCTGGAGCTCTTCGCCGAACGGCACCCGGACATCGCGATCCACACGTACGGGGAGAAGATCGGCTCGCTGGGCCCCCGGCACGTCGACCACGGCCTGGTGACCCCCGACCGGCTCAACGACATCTACAACCGGTGCTACGCGGGCCTCACGCTGTCGATGACGAACGTCTCGCTGGTGCCGCACGAGATGTTGGCCGCCGGTTGCGTGCCGGTCGTCAACGACGCCGTGCACAACCGGGTCGTGCTGGACAACGACCACGTCCGGTACGCCCCGGCGACACCGCACGACCTGGCCCGCGCGCTGTCGGACGTGGTCACCCTGCCGGACTTCGACGCGGTGGCCAGGGCCGCGTCCGCCGGCGTGTCCGGCCGGTCGTGGGACGCGGCCGGGCACGAGCTGGAGAAGGTGCTCAGGCGGGAGCTCTCGGCCTGACCGGCCGGGGTCTCGACAGGCGTCGCTGCGCCGGCCGTTCGACGAGCCGGTGCAGCAGCCACGCCAGCCCCACCGAGGCGCCGAGCAGGGCGACCGAGAGCCCGATCGCCCCGGCCAGGTCCACCTCGTGCGGGCCGAGCCTGGCCTCGACGACCCGGATGACCACCTGGTGCACCAGGTAGAAGGCGAACGAGATCTCGCCGAGGAACACCGCCGTGCGGCCGCGCCACGGCGACCGCGTGCCGGTGATGTCGGCAACCGCGACGGCCGGGATGAGCAGCGCCAGCGGGACCACCGTGCCGGCGACGTAGCCGAACGTGCCCGGCAGGTAGCCGGAGGCGACGTAGCCGATCACCGCCAGCACCCCCGCCTGCCACAGGCGCAGCCGCACCCACAGGCCCGCGCGCACGATCCGCGCCAGCACCATGCCCAGCACGAACTCCAGCGCCCGGGTCACCGGGAAGACGTAGACGAACCAGTACTCCAGCGCACCCGGCAGCGGCAGGGCGACCACCGGGACGAGGATGACGGCGGCCATGAGGCCGATCGCGCACGCCCACAGTCGCCGTCCCGGCACCCGGTCCACCAGCGCCAGCAGCCACGAGAACGCCGCGTAGAAGGCCGCCTCGCACGACAGCGACCACGACGGCGTGTTCACGCCGAAGTAGATCGACTGCACCGGCACCCAGGCCTGGAGCAGGAACAGCCCCACCACGCCCGCGACCACGGACACACCGCCCGTCACCGCCAGACCGGCGAACGCGACGACCCAGACCACCACGTGGTTGGGCAGGATCCTGGCCGCCCTCCGCCTGCGGGCGACGCCCGCGGGGACGCCTTCGCGCGCGGACCAGGTGAGCACGAACCCGGACAGCAGGAAGAAGAAGCCGACACCGGTCGCCCCCTGCCCGAACAGCGCCTCCAGCACGCCCTCCGCCCCGGTGCCGTCGAACATCCCGCCCGCGTGCAGGTGGAAGCCGAAGACCACGAACGCGGCCGGGAAGCGCAGGCCGGTGAGGGACGGCAACCGGACCGGGGGCGGCGGGGTCGAGGTCGGCGGTGAGGTCGAGATCGGCGGCGGGGATGGAGTCGGCGATGGGGATGCGGTCGGCGGTGGGGACGGGGTCGGCGCGCTGGTCATCGGAGCGGAGCCGTGTCCGTCGAGCCGTGGTCGACGTGCCCGCATCCCCTGTCAGGTAATACGATTCTTGCGGAGAGGTATTCACTTCTGGCCAGGAATAACAACTTCAGCCTCCGATGCACCGCGTTCCCGTTGTGACACAAGGAGATCGCGGTGTCGCGGAGCGGTGTTAGCCGAAGATCGGGCGGCGTCGGCCGAAGATCAGATCGGGGACGGCGAGGAGGCGTCGGAGATCAGGAGCACCGCGTCGGCAGAGCCGTCGGCGGGCACCACGTGGATCGAGGCGAGCTTGGCGTCCTTCGGCACGGCGGCGAACGCGAGCCGGTCGTCGTCCAGCCAGGTGGCCTGGTCGTCCACCCCTGCGGTGCCGGGCAACCTGCGCTCCTCACCGGTCTTCAGGTCGAGCACGGCCAGCTCCCACGGGCCGAGCCGGCCGATGCGCTTCTTGTAGGCGACCTTCGTGCCGTCCGGCGACAGGGACGGGCACTCCGCGTCACGCCGCAACGACTCCAGGCGACGGTCCACCAGGTCGCCCTTGACCAGATAGGTGTAGCCGGCCGAGGCCAGGGTCGCGTAGAACGTGCGGTCGTCCGCGGCCACGGTCAGGCCCCAGTAGTTGACGTCCTGCGCGGTGTGCGGTCGACCGTCGACCACCGCCGTGAAGCCCTCCAGGGACTCCACCGCCTCGCCGGTGCGCAGGTCGAGGAACCCCGTGCGGGTGGAGAACCCGCCGGGCACCGCGTACGAGTCGCCGGTCACGAACGACGTCCACGTGACCACCTGCCCCGAGGCCGACACCTTCGCCCGGCTCGGCACGCCCGGCAGCGGCACGGTCCGCGTCACGGCGCCGTCCCGCGACACCTCGGCGGCGAACGTCGGGCCGGGTCCGGCCAGCGTCAGGCACACCGTCGTGCCGCCGTCCCGGTACACCCGCCGGCACGTCAACGGGGTCGCGCCGCGGGCGGTGGGATCGGCCAGGCGCACCTGCTCGACCCGCCCGCGCCCGTCGGCCAGGGCCACGAACATCAGGTCGCCGTCGACCGAGGCCACCGGCACAGGTGAGGCGTCGCGCACGACCGACGTCACATACGCCACCGCGCCGCCGACGACCAGTACGATGGCCGCGACGGCGAACACCACGCGCCGGTAGCCCAAGTCCATCACCACCTGTAACGACTAGGCGCGAGTCGGCCGATTTCAGAGTAACAACACCCTGCGCGCACGCACGCAGGGTAAACGTGGATCGGGGAGCGGATGGACTTCTGGGGCGCCGTGCGAACGCTGCGCAGGCGGTGGTACATCGCCCTGCCCGCGGCGATCACTGCTGTCGCCGTGGCCGTCGGCGTGTTCCTGTCCATCCCGACGCGCTACCAGTCCTCCGGGGTCATGGTGTTCACGTCGCCGTCGGCCGGCGGCTCGTTCTCGGAGAACATCTCGCCCGAGGACGCGGTGCGGGTAAACCCGCTGCTGTCGTTCGACGGCAGCCTGACAACCACCGCGCAGATCATCTCGCAGATCCTGGCCGACCCGAAGACCCGCAAGGAGTCGCTCGGGCTCGACAAGGACGCGACGGAGAACTTCACCGCGGCCGGTGGCGGCATGGGTGGCCCGTTCCTGTTCGTGACCGCGGACGGCAGCACCCCGGAGGCGGCCGAGCGGCTGGTCACCACGGTGATGGAGTTCGCCGCCAAGGAGCTGGACAAGCAACAGGTCGCGCTGAAGGCGCCGGAGTCGACGTTCATCACCTCGCAGGTGATCGTGAACCCGACGACGGCGGAGGCGCAGATCGGCGGCAAGGTCCGGTACGCGGGCGCGGCGTTCGTGCTGCTGATGTTGTTGACGACGGTGGCCACGTTCGGCGGCGACAGCGTCCTGAACCACCTGCGCCGCCGCCGTGAGTCGCGTGAGGGCAAGGACGGGGACGCCGCGCCGGAGGACGCCGCCGTGACGCCTCCGCCGACCGCTCAGGCCGCGTCGGCCGGTCCGGTCGGTCCTGCCGCTCCGGGCTCTCAGGGCTCTCAGGGCTCTCAGAACGCGAACCCGCCCGTGCCGCCGCCGCTCAACGGCGCGTCCCGCCGACCCCCGGGCCCGCCGGTCCGCCGTCCGCAGCCGACGGCCAGCGAGCAGACGGTGAAGATCGCCGCGCCTGGTCCGCGCAACGTCGGCAAACCGGGCGCGCCCGCGTGGCCGACCAGCGAAGACAAACCCTGACCGTGGCCGAGCGGTTCCTGCCGGAGCAACCCGTGCGGCGGCGGGCGGACGGCGCCACGCTGGTGAGCCTGTTCCTGCTGGCGCTGCTGATCATCCCGGCCCGGCTGGTGCTGTCGTTCGTGCCGATGACGCTGCCGCCCGCGCTGGTGGTGGCGTTGCTGCTGGGCGTGCTGTGGGTGTCCGGGCAGATGGTCGACGACGTCGGCATGGGCAAGGGGCGCAACCTCGTGCGCACGGCCTTGGCGCTGTACCTGGCGTCGCAGCTGGCGACCTACGGCGTGGCGACCCGGCGGTGGCTGCCCACCGACGAGCTGACCGTGGCCGACAGCAGCATCATCCGGATCACGTCGATGATCGCGGTCGCGGTGTTCGTGTGCGACGCCGTGCGCACGAAGGAGCGGCTGGACCGGGTGCTCAAGCTGCTGCTGGGCTCCGCGGCGGTGATCGCGTTCGTCGGGCTGGTGCAGTTCGGGCTGGGCGTCGACCTGGCGTCGTACGTGTCGCTGCCGGGGCTGCGCGTGCAGGACAACGGGTACTCGGCGATGGAGGCGCGGTCGATCTTCCGCCGGCCGACGGGCACCACGAACCACCCGATCGAGTTCGGCCTGGTGTGCGCCATGGCCGTGCCGCTGGGCGTGCACTACGTGTTCAAGGCTCGGGACGACGGCACGCCGCACGTGCGCTGGTTCGTGTGCCTGGCGCTGGTCGGGCTCGGCGCGCTGCTGTCGTTGTCGCGGACGGCGCTGCTGTGCATGGCGGTGGGCGCGGTGATCATGATCATCACGTTGCCGCGGCCGCGCAAGATCGCCACGGCGGTGGTGGGCGGTGGGTCGTTCCTCGGCGCGAGCGTGGTGGTGCCGGGGCTGTTCGGGACGTTGCGCGGGATGTTCTCCAACATCGAGGACGACCCGAGCGTGAAGGCCCGTACGGCGGACTACGAGGCGGCGTGGGAGCAGATCGACCTGAACCCGTTGCTGGGGCGGGGTTTCGGCACGTACCTGCCGACGAAGTACACGATCCTGGACAACCAGTTCCTGCTGACGTTGATCGAGAACGGCTACCTGGGGCTGTTCGCGTTGATCGGGATGTTCCTGGCGGCGGCGTTCGCGGCGATCCGGGTGCGGATGATCAGCAAGGACGAGCAGTTGCGGAGCCTGGCGAGCGCGCTGGTGGCGGCCGTGGTGTCGGGTGGGATCGCGTCGGTCACGTTCGACCTGCTGGGGTTCGGCGTGGCGACCGGGCTGGTGTTCACCATGATCGGTGCGTCGGGGGCGTTGCTGCGGGTGGCCAAGGAGGAGCGCCGGCGTGCGGCTGCGGAACCGGCGACCCGGGAGGCGTGAAACCGCAGGTCGCCCGTTCTGAGCGTTGAACTCGGGGGTCCTGAACGTAGGACTCGCGCGTTCTGAACGTAGGACACGCGCGACGCGAACGTAGGACACGCGCGGTCTGAACGTAGGACACGCGCGAGTGGGGGTGGGACACGCGCGCGGGGGTGGGTTGGGCTCTCGGCGTCGGGGACGCCGAGAGGTGGGTGGGAGGTGGGGGTGGGGTTAGGGGGTTGGGGTCAGGCCCTTGTCGGTTTCGGTGTAGGCGCTGTGGCAGTCGGGGCAGATGAGGCCCGCGTCCAGGCGTTGGCCGCACGTGCAGACCCAGCCCTTGTGGGTGGCCGGGTTGCCGGCGATGAACGCGTGCGCCGGGACGTTCTTGGTGATCACCGAGCCGGCGGCTGCGAAGGCGTGCTCGCCGATCTCGACACCGCAGACCACGACCGTGCCCGCACCCAGGGTCGCACCGCGGCGGACGAGGGTGGACAGCAGGGCGTCGCCGGTGCGCTTGATCGCGGCACGGGGCCGGAGGTCGTTGGTGAACAGCACGTTCGGGCCGAGGAACACCTCGTCCTCGCACACCACGCCGTCGAACACGAGGGTGCCGTTCTTCACCGTCACCCGGTCACCCAGCACCGCCCGGCTCTCCACGAACGCGCCGTCGCAGATGTTGCAGTCCCGGCCGACCCGCGCGCCCGGCAGCACGTGCGCGAACGCCCACACACGTGTGCCGGAGCCCACGTCGGTGCTCTCGCACAGGCCGTTCGGGTGGACGTAGACGCTCATCGCACGGCCTCCGCCAGAGCCGCCACCACGCGTTCCTGCTGCACGGCGGTGATCTCCGGGAACAGCGGCAGCGACAGGATCTCCCCCGCCGCCGCCTCGCTGACCGGGAAGTCGCCCGGGACGTGGCCGAGGTGCGCGTACGCGCCCGTCAGGTGCACCGGGGTCGGGTAGTGGATGCCCGCGCCGATCCCCGCCTCGTGCAACGACGCCAGCACGCGGTCGCGCGACGCCACCCGCACGACGTACAGGTGCCACACCGGCACGTTGCCCTCCAGCACCACCGGCGGCGTCACGCCCGGCACGTCGGCCAGCAGCGACGAGTAGCGGTCCGCCGCCGCCCGGCGCAGCTCGTTCCACCGCTCCAGCCGCCGCAGCTTCGCCGACAGCACCACGGCCTGCAACGTGTCCAGCCGGCTGTTGAAGCCGATCACCGAGTGCTCGTACTTGCGCGGCGATCCGTGCTCCCGCAGCAACCGCACCGCCGAGGCGAACTCCGCGGACGTGGTGAGCACCGCACCGCCGTCGCCGTACGCGCCGAGGTTCTTGCCCGGGTAGAAGCTGGTCGCGGCGATGTCGCCGAGCCCGCCGACGGCCACCCCGTGCCGTCGCGCGCCCTGGGCCTGCGCCGCGTCCTCGACGATCGGCACGCCGAGCGACCGCAGCTCCTCGACCGGCGCGGCCTGCCCGTACAGGTGCACCGGCAGCAACGCCTTGGTGCGCGGCGTGACGACCTCCGCGACCTGCGACACGTCGATCAGCCCGGTCCCGGCCACGCAGTCCACCAGCACCGGCGTCGCGCCGGTCCGCGCCACGGCACCCGCCGTGGCGATGAAGGTGTTGGCGGGCAGCACGCACTCGTCGCCCGGCCCGATGTCCAGGGCGCGCAACGCCAACTCGATGGCGTCGGTGCCGTTGCCGACCGCGACGCAGTGCGGCACCTCCTGGTACGCGGCGAACTCGGCCTCGAACTCGGCGACCTGCCGCCCGCCGACGAAGGCGGTGTTCTTGAGCACCTCGGCCCAGCCGTCGGCGACCTCGTCGGCCACCTGCTCGTGCTGGGCACGCAGGTCCACCAGCGGGATGTCGATCACGAACCGTTCCCCTCTCGCAGTCGCCGGGCGGGGTTGCCCGCCCAGACCTCACCCGCGGGGACGTCGACGAGCACCACCGAACCCATGCCCACCACCGCGCCCGCCCCGATCGACACGCCTTCCCGGACCGCACTGCCCTGCCCGAGGTACGCGCCCTCCCCCACCCGCACCGACCCGCCCAGCGACGCCCGGCCGGCGAACGTGACACCGTCGCCGACCTCGTCGTCGTGGGTGATCAGCACGTGCGGCATGGCCACGACGTGCGCCCCCAGGCGCAACGGCGTCGTCACCACCGCACCGGCCAGCAGGACCGTGCCCGGCCCCACCACCGCGCCGACGGCCACCGAGGCCGCCGGGTGCACCACGGTCGCCCACCGGTCCTCCGGCAGGTCGAGCCTGGCCACCAGGCCGAGCCGGCCGCGCGGTCGGTGCGCGTTGGCCACGCACACCACGACCGCCGCGTCCGTCGAGTGCACCAGCTCCGTCCCGCCCAGCACGGGCAGGCCGTCGAGGTCCGCACCGTGCCGCGAGGGGTCGTCGTCCAGCGCGCCCACCGGTCGCCACAGCCCGGGGGTGAGGCGGACGGCCGCGAGGACTTCGCGGGCCAGTCCGCCCCCACCCACCAGCAGCAGTGGCCTGGGTCCGTTCATCCGGGTCCGTTCATTTGGACAGCCTCGCTCATCCGGTGGTGAACACGACGTCGACCCAGTAGTTGCTGCCCGCGTAGGACGACTCCGGGAACCCGGGACCGGACCGGTAGACGCCGTTGCGGGTGCCGTCGGCGGTGGCCGGGGCGCTCAGCGGCGGACTGGTCACGGCGTTGCCCATGAAGTACCCGGTGTCCACGGAGTACCGGCCGTTGGGCGCGTGGTAGGACGCCACGTAGCTCGTCCCGGCGCTCACGGTCACCGGCGAGGCGAAGGTCAGCGTCTGCCAGCCGGTGGCCGTCTCGCCGGTGAACGTGCCGGTGGCCAGCGCATTGCCCGCCGCGTCCCACAACGTGCCGGTGTGCGTGCCGGTGTTGCCCGCGCCCTTGTAGAACCTGACCCCGGTGACGGAGCCGTTCACCGACGGCACGAACCGGACGCCGAGCTCGTAGGAGCCGGTGTCGTCGGCCGACGTCACCGTGGGCACGGTCGCCGAGCTGAACAGCGAGCACGGGCAGTCCCCGTCGGTGGTCGTGGTGAACGACCACGTCGTGGGCGCGGCCATCGCGTTGCCGTAGACGTCCGCGATGCGAAGGCTCGCGGTGTAGGTCATGCCACCGCCCAGCGGCGCCGCCGGCGTCCACGTGACCTGCTGCTGGTTGGCCGACAGCGACAACGTGCCCGCGATCTTCGCGCCGCCGGAGTCGGCGAGCGCGAACTGGGCCGTGCCGAGGTCGACCGGCTCGTCGAACGACGCGGTCAGCGGCGAGGTGCGGGACACCTCACCGGCGCCGTCGAGCGGCGTGCGCCCGTTGACGACCGGCGGGGTGTTGTCCTCGTTGGGCAGGTAGACGACGTCGACCCAGTAGTTGCCGCCCGCGTAGGAGTTCGTCGGGAAGCCCGCGCCGCCGCGGTAGACGCCGTTGCCGCCGTCCAGGCCCGACGGCGCGGTCAGCGGCCCGCTGGTCACCGAGTAGCCGTTGAAGTACCCCTCGTCGACCGAGTAGTGACCGGTGGTCGTGGTGTAGGACGCGGTGTAGGTCTGGCCCGCGGCCACGAACACGGGTGCGGCGAAGGTCAGGGTCTGCCAGCCGGCCGTGGTCTCGCCGGTGAACGTGCCGGTCGCCAACTGCTGGCCGCTCGGCGACCACAGCGTGCCGGTGTGCGTGCCGGTGTTGCCCGCGCCCTTGTAGAACTTGACGCCGGTGATCCGGCCGCCCGCGGTCGGGGTGAACCGGACGCCCAGCTCGTAGGCGCCGCTGTCGGGGGCCGAGGTGACCGTGGGCACGGTCGCCGCGCTGAACAGCGAGCACGGGCAGATCACGTCCGCGCTGGTGGTGAACGACCACGTCACCGGGTTCGGCATCGGGTTGCCGTTGACGTCGGCGATCAGCACGCTCGCGGTGTAGCGGGTGTTCGGCGCGAGCTTGCCCGACGGCGTCCAGGTGACGGTCCGCTGGTCGCCGGACAGCGACACCGAACCGGTCAACTGCGTGCCACGCGGGTCGGTCAGCCAGATCTGCGCGCTGGCCGGGTCGACCGGCTCGCTGAACGTCGCGGTCACCGGGCTGGTGGCGACGACGTTCGTCGCGTCGACGGCCGGTGCGCGGTTGGTCAGCGTCGGCGGGGTGGTGTCGCCGTTGAGCCCGTTGCGGAAGACGACGTCGACCCAGTAGTTCGTCGCGTTGTAGGACGAGGTGGGTGCGAAGCCGCCGGTGCCGTAGCGGTACACGCCGTTCGTCCCGTCGACGCCGTCGGCGAGCGCCCGCAGGCCCGCGTAGCTCGCGCCCTGGCCGGAGAAGTACCCGCTGGTGACCGGGTAACGGCCGTTGGGCGCGTGGTAGGACACGATGTAGGTGGTGTTCGCCTGCACGACCACCGGCGAGGCGAAGGTCAGCTTCTGCCAGCCGCTGGAGGTCTCGTTGGTGAACGTGCCGGTGGCCAGGAGCAGGCCGGTGGACGACCACAGCGAGCCGGTGTGCGTGCCGGTGTTCCCGGTGCCCTTGAAGAACCGGACGCCCAGCACCTCGCCCTTGCCGTTGAAGCGGACCTTGGTGCCGACCTCGATCGGCGTGGCGTCGTTCGCCGCGTACACCGCGGGCCGGGCGAAGTCGTCCCAGATCGTGCACGGGCAGGTGGCGGGCCGGGTGGCGCCGGTGGTGAACGACCACGCCGACTGCGAGGTCTGGTTGCCCGCCGCGTCCAACACGCGCAACGTGGCCGTGTACCCGGTGTTCTGGGTGAGCGCCTGGCTGGGGGTGAAGGTGACGGTCTTGTTCTCGCTCGACAGCGCCGACGAGCCGGACACCGCGCCGTTCGGGCCGGTCACGGTGAACTGGGCGGAGCCGGGGGCGACGGCCTCGTCGTAGGTGGCGGAGACGACCGGGGTGAGCGCGACGGTGCCCTCGCCGTTGACCGGCGTGGTCGACACGAGCAGCGGCGCGCGCTGGTCCGGGCCGGGGTCCGGCGCCCACACCACGTCCACCCAGTAGTTGCTGCCCCAGTGGGACTGGGTCGGGAAGCCCGGCCCGCCGAACCGGAACAGGCCGTTCGTGCCGTCCTCGCCGTTCTTCAGGCCGGTGAGCGGTTCGAGGTAGCGGGGCTGCTGGAAGAAGTACTCCAGGTCGTAGGAGTAGTGCCCGTTGGGCGCGAAGTACGACACGACGTACGTGGTGCCGGCGGACACCTGCACGGGCTGGGCGAAGACCAGCGTCTGCCAGCCGCCCGCGGTCTCGTTGGTGAACGTGCCGGTGGCCATCGGGTTGCCAGACTTGTCCCACAACGTGCCGGTGTGCGTGCCCGTGTTGCCGGGCCCCTTGTAGAACCGCACGCCGCGCACGTAGCCGTCGCCGTTCGCACGCCACTTGACGCCCAGCTCCAGCGGCGAGGCGTCACCGCTGTCGGGCACGTCCGGGGTGTTCGCGTTGGTCCACAGGCCGCACGGGCAGGTGCGCGGGTTGACCCCCGGCGTGGCCACGACCGGGGTGGACAGGTTCGCCGAGTCGTCCACGGCGCGCACGCGCAGGCTCGCCGGACCCGACTTGGACGGGGTGTAGGTGTAGCTCCACGCCGTCTGACCGGCCTGCCACACCGCCGGGTGCCAGCGGGTGCCGCCGTCGGTGGACACCTCGATCCCGCCGACCTGGCCGCCGACGTCGGCCACCGTCCCGGAGAACGTGTACGCGGCGCCCACGCTCGACAGCGGCGGCACGCTGGTGAACGCGACCGTCGGCGCCTGGGTGTCGGTGCTCTTGGTCGCCTGCGTCAGACCGGCCTGCAACGTGGTCGCCTGCACGCCCATGTCGGCCAGGAAGTTGACCGTGGCCTGCTTCATCCGCAGGTCGGAGGTCGGCGTGTTGGTCATGAACGCGTGCTCGTCGTCCACGCCCCACGCCCACTGCACCGTGCCCGCGCCGAACACCAGCGACCCGCTCGGGTGCTTGTAGTAGGTGATGGCGTGGGTCTTGGTGTCGGGGGTGTAGAGGTCGCCGTGGTTCTGCAGCACGTACGGGCCGTCGGGCATGGTCACCGTGGTCCGGGACAGCTGTGCCACGCCGGGCGGCTGGAAGCCGTTGTCCTCCACCGAGTTCCACTCGTAACCGAGCGTGCCCGGCTGGAAGGTGTAGGTGGTGTTGACGGCCAGGTCCTTCAACGACGTGTGCCGCCACAGCCGCATCTTGCCGTAGGCGGCGGGGACCTGGAGCGAGTCCTCGCGCCGGCCGTTGACCGTGAAGATGTTGCCCAGCAGCGCGTTCTCCGGCCTGCCGCCGTCCTGGTCGGCGTAGCGCGGGTCGCGCCAGGTGCCGGTCCAGTCGCTCAGGCCGTCGTTCTGGGTGCCCTTGGTCTCCTTGTAGCAGGCGATGGTGCGCCAGTCGGTGCGGGAGGAGTCGATGCTCTTCTCCCACCGGTGCTTCCAGAAGATCTCGTTGCCGGTGAGGAACGCCATGTGCACGCCCGCGTCCCGGGCGGCCTCCACGTTGGCGCGCTGCTCCTCGGACCAGTACTCGTCGTGGCCGACGGCCATGAACACCTGGTGGTTCTTGATCAGGTGGCCGCGGCGGGCCGAGTCGGCGTCGGTGGTGTAGCTGACGTCGTACCCGTTGGCCTCCATGAAGCGCAGCATCGGGTACTCGGCGTTGAAGATGAAGTTGTCGTCGCCGTCACCACCGGTGTACGGGCGGTTGTAGCTGACCTTGTAGGCCTGGCCGCCCTGGCCGGGGCCGTCGCCGAAGTAGAGGCTGTTGCCGCCGTAGCGGTTGTAGGCCACCCAGGTCGAGTCGGAGGTCTGGAACAGGACCTTCGAGGTGCTCGCGTCGTCGCGGACGACGAACACGATCTCGTTCTCGGCGCCGTTGTCGTTGCGGTGCGTGCGCGCGTAGTACAGGCCAGACACGGCGGTGGGCGGCACGTTCCAGCCCAGCGAGACCGCCCAGTTGCCGCAGTCGATCAACGCGCTGCCGTCGGTGCCGCGCAGGCACGGCGGCTGGTTCTGCGAGGAGTTGCGGGTGATCCGCTCCTGGAACCGCGCGCCGACGCCGCCGTAGTAGCCGAGCCGGTAGATGTCGATGTAGTAGGACGACGCGCTGGTGAGCATCTTGAAGTCGACCCGGCCGCCGGGGGTGGCGCTGATGTCGGTGGTGTAGCCGAGGATCCCGTCGTCCCGGTACGACACCTGCCAGTCCGGCGTGCCCGCCTTGGTGTTCTCGCACGCCACCTTGTTGACCACGGGTGCGTCGCACGGGGCGGCGGTGGCCTCCGGCGCGCGCAGCAGACCCACGACCGCGATCGTCGACGCCACCAGAGCGGCCACGACCGTCAGGCGCAGCAGTAGTACCGCGAGAGCGGGTCGGGGCCGCTTCCGGTCGGCGGTCATGGGTTCACCTTTCGAACACAAGCGGTCGTGACGGGTGGTGATCGCGCGTGCACTACGTCGACCAGCGGAGCCCTGTTGCTCCGATCGTCGCTGGAACCGAGCTTCGCGTTACACCACAACGGAAGGATCCGTACCGCCGAACGCCGGCTGTGCCCGGTGCTGTTTCGTGCGCTCCCGCTAGTGCGTGGGGATCGAGAGGCGCAGCGCCGCCTTGAGCTCCTCGACCACGGTGTCCTGGTCGGCGGCCGTGAGGTCGTGGTAGAGCGGGAGGATCAACGACCGCTCGGTGAACGCCTCGGTCACCGGGAGGTCGACGTGCGGGTGTCCGGCGTAGGCCGGTTCCAGGTGCGCGGCCATGATTCCCCGTCGCGCCGACACGCCCCGCTCGGCCAGCCGGGCCAGGACGTCGTTGCGCGACACGGCGGTGTCGTCCGGCAGCATGACCCAGAACGACTGGTAGTTCGTCGTGCCGTGCTCCGGGTCCCGCACCGCCCGCAACCCCGGGACGTCGGCGAGCGACTCCCGGTAACGGGCCGCCAGCTCGCGCCGGCGCTGCACGATCGCGTCCAGTTTGGACAGCTGGACCAGGCCGACGGCGGCCTGGATGTCGGTCATCCGGTAGTTGAACGCGGTCTCCAGGTAGCTCTCCACGACCGCGCCGCCACCGCTGTGCCGCTCGGCCGCGCTGACGCTCATGCCGTGCTCGCGCAGCCGCTTGGCCCGGCGCGCCCACTCGTCGCGGTTCGTGGTGAGCATCCCGCCCTCGCCCGTGGTGATGAGCTTGCGGGGGTGGAACGACCAGGCCGACATCTCGGCGTCCGCGCCGACCGGCACACCCCGGTAGGTCGACCCGGCGGCGCAGGCGGCGTCCTCCACCACGGTGACGCCGCGCGGCCCGCACAGGGCGCGGATCGGGTCGACGTCGGCGGGCACACCGGCCTGGTGCACCAGGATCACCGCGCGGGTGCGCCCGGTGAGCACCGCTTCGACGGTGGCCGCGGACAGGTTGCCGGTCTCCGGCTCCACGTCGGCGAACACCGGCGTGGCGCCGCAGTAGCGGACCGCGTTGGCCGTGGCGATGAACGACAACGACGGCACCACGACCTCGTCACCCGGCCCCACGTCGAGCAGGTGCAGCGCGACGTGCAGGGCGGTCGTGCACGACGACATGGCCACCGCGTGCACCGCGGCGACGCGGCGGGCGAAGGCGTCCTCGAACGCGGCGACCTTCGGCCCCTGCGCGACCCAGCCGGACAGCACGGCGGCGGACGCGGCCTCGGCCTCCTCCGCGCCGAGCCACGGCTTCATCACGGGGATCACCGCGACACCCCGGTCCCGGCGGCCATGGCGGCCTGCCACCACGACACGAGGCCGCGCAGGCCGTCCACCAGCTCGATGTCGGGCTTCCAGCCGAGGTCGCGCGCGGCGGCGGAGATGTCGGCCAGCCGGCGCGTGACGCCGTTGACCGCGCGTTCCGGGCCGTGCTCCAGCGGCAGGTCGGAGTCCATCGCGGCGAGCAGGGCCAGTGCCAGGTCCTTGAGGCTGGTCTCCTGGGCGCTGGCGATGTTGTAGACGTCGTCGGTGACGGGCGACTTCGCGGCGAGGACGTTGGCCCGGGCGATGTCGTGCACGTGCACGAAGTCCATGGTCTGCGCGCCGTCGCCGAAGATCAGCGGCGGCTTGCCGTCGGCGATGCGCTCCATCCAGCGGATCAGCACCTCGGTGTACTTGCCGTGCGCGTCCATCCGCGGCCCGTAGACGTTGAAGTAGCGCAGCGCGACGTAGTCCAGCCCGTACATGGCGTGGAAGCTGCGCAGCATGCCCTCGTTGAACGCCTTGGCCGCGCCGTAGAACGTGTCGTTGTTGTACGGGTGGTGCCGCTCGGTGGTGGGGAACTGCTCGGCCAGGCCGTAGACCGACGCCGACGACGACGCGACCACCTTCTTCACACCCGCCGCCGCGGCGGCCTCGACCACCGTGAACGTGCCGTCGACCAGGCACTCCAGCGCGAGCCGCGGTTCCTCGGCGCACTGCGTGATCCGGATGGCGGCGAGGTGGAACACCAGGTCGGTGCCCCGGCTCAGCTCGGCCAGCAGCGCCCGGTCGTTGATGTCGCCCTCGACCACGGTGAGCCGGTCGCCCGCCACCGCGACGGCGTCGGCCAGGTTCTCCCGGCGGCCGCGGACGAAGTTGTCCAGCACGACCACCTCGGCGGCTCCGGCGGCGAGCAACTGGTCCACCACCGCGGAGCCGATGGTGCCCGCCCCTCCGGTGACGAGGGCCCGTTGGCCGGTGATCGGCTGAGCCGCGTCCGACATGGTGCTGGTTCCTTCCGTGCGGTCGTGCTGGTGGTTGGTCACGCGGTGGTGCGTCAACTGGTGGTAGGTCACGTGGTGGTGCGTCAACTGGTGGTGGCGAGCTGGACGAGGTCCGGCCGGTCGACCCGGGTGACGGTGACGAACGCACCGCCCGCGGCGAGGCTGGCGGAGGCGGCTTCCAGGGTGGCCAGCACCCGCAGGCCGGACCAGCCGTCGGTCAGCGGCGCGCGCTTCTCGGTGATGGCGGCGGCGAACTCGGCCATCATCCCGCGCAACGCCTCCTTCTCCGGCAGCGCCGGTGCGACGGTGTCGCCGCGCCGGTAGGAGATGATCGCCTGGCGGCGGTCCTCGTCGTCCTCGATGCGGTCCGCGCCCCGGTCGTGCACCGACAGGCGCTGCACGGCGTTGACGTCGTCCCACACGACCGTGCGGCGGGAGCCGCCGACGATCATGGTGCGGATCTTGGTCGGCGACAGCCAGTTCACGTGCACGTGGGCCAGCACGCCGTCGGACAGCTCCAGCGTCAGGTGGCCGACGCACGCGCGGCCCGCGCCGATCGGGTCGGAGCCGTGCGCGGCGACCCGCGTCACGTGCACGTCGTCGGGCAGGATCGCGTCGAAGATCGACAGGTCGTGCGGCGCGAGGTCCCAGAACACGTCCACGTCGGGCTGCACGAGACCGAGGTTGACCCGCACCGAGTCCAGGTACTGCACGGTGCCGATCTCGCCGTCGCGCACGAGGTGCCGCAGGTGCTGCACGGTCGGCGTGTAGACGAAGGTGTGGTCGAGCATCAGCGTGAGGCCGCGCCGGTCGGCCTCGCGGACCAGCTCCAGGCCGTCCGCGTAGTTCGCCGCCAGCGGCTTCTCCACCAGCACGTGCTTGCCCGCCCGCAACGCCGCCAGGGCGACCGGCAGGTGCGTGGCGGCCGGGGTGGCGATGGCGACCGCGTCGACCGCCGGGTCGGCGAGCACGTCGTCCAGCGAGCCGGACACCCGGACGGTGGAGTAGTCGCCCAGCACCCGCCGGGCCCGCTCCACGTCCAGGTCGCACAGGTAGCGCAGCTTCAGCCCCGGGGTGGCCTGGGCGTTGCGCACCAGGTTCGGCCCCCAGTAGCCGGCGCCGATCACGGCGATGCCGATCGGCTGGTCCATCTCGCTCCCCCAATTTCCGCCTCCGCTGGGAGGCGCGTGTCGGCTGGTCATCTCAGTAGGCGCCTTGGCCGCCGAAGACGGCGCGGAAGGTCTTCCACAAGATCAGTGCGTCGAGCGCGAGCGACCACTCCTCCACGTACCGGAGGTCGAGCCGCACGGACTCCTCCCACGACAGGTCGCTGCGCCCGGAGACCTGCCACAACCCCGTCAGGCCCGGCTTGACCAGCAACCGGCGCCGCATGGCGGGGCCGTACTTGGCGCTCTCCTCCGGCAGCGGCGGCCGCGGGCCGACCAGCGACATGGCACCGGCGAGGACGTTGAACAGCTGCGGCAGCTCGTCCAGCGAGTAGCGCCGCAGGAACCGGCCGACGGAGGTGACGCGGGGGTCGCGGCGCATCTTGAACAGCACGCCCGCGCCCTCGTTCACCGCTTGCAGCTTGGCGCGCAGCGCGTCGGCGTTGGTGACCATGGTGCGGAACTTCAGGATGGTGAACGGCGTGCCGTCCTTGCCCACCCGGCGCTGCCGGTAGAGCACCGGCCCCCTGGTGTCGACCATGATCGCCACCGCGACGGCCAGCAGCACCGGGCTCAGCAGCGCCACCAGCACCATCGAGCCGATCTTGTCCACGGCCGTCTTGACCACGCGGCGGAAGCCGTTGAACGACGGCTCGCTCACCCGCAGCAGCGGCATCCCCAACACGCCGGTGACGTGCAGCCGGGGTCCGGCGAAGTCCATCAGCGTGGGCGCGACGACCATCTCGGTGCCGGTGCCCTCCAGGTCCCAGGCCAGCTGCTGGAGCCTGCGCGGCGTCCAGTAGGCGTCGGCGGTGACCGCGACGATCCGGTAGCCGCCGCGGCGGACCTGCTCGGCGAGCTCGCCGAACCGGCCGACGACGGGCACGCCCTCCAGTTCGACGCCGATCTCGGCGCGACCGTCCACCGTGCAGACCGCGTCCACGCGCCAGCCCAGGTGCGGGGCGCGGCGGGTGCGGCTGATCAGGTCGGTGACGGTGTCGGTGTTGCCCGCGGCGAGCACCGGCAGCAGGCAGCGGCCCTCGCCGCGGGCGCGGTGCAGCGGGCGGCGCAGCAGGTAGCGGACCGGGAAGGCGACCAGCGCGACAGCCGGTCCGACCACGAAGACCCACAGGCGGGCGCCGGGCAGGTCGGCCGCCAGCGCGCCCAGGCCCAGCGCGACGACGGAGGCGAGCAGACCGCGGCCGAGGCGGCGGAACTCCTCCGCGCCCTGGCCGAGCACCACGGGGTTCCACACCCGGCTCAGGAACAGCGAGCCGACGATCACCGCGACCGTGACCGCTTCGAGCGCGATCAGGGGCAGCGGCCCGACCGAGGCGTGGCGGGAGGACAGCACGAGTCCCGCGAGCAGGACGACCACGACCGTGCAGAGGATGTCGGCGACGATCACGCCGTAGCGGTAGGCGGGTTCCCAGCTGCCGACGATGGGACTTGTGGTGCGGTTGGTGGTGGCGACCCCCGCGACCGGTCTGTGTCGTGTGGGCTGGACCTGCTCGCTCATCGTGGTACTCCCCGGTTGGTCCGGTTCGGACGTGCTCGTTCGCAGGACATCCCCGACGGACCCGCGCGGTGTACGGCAAATGTGGGCCGGCGATTTCTCGGGCGGCCAATCGGTGATTCGTCGCACCGACGGGATGCGTTACACACACAGTGAGCTTCGGCCGAGCGCCATTCCTCGGTGGGACACTCGGCGCGCACCCAGACGGGTCGCGGTGTGACTTCGGGTTACCGACAACGCCCCTGTGAAAGGCGTGCCCACCCGCCGGGACGCCGCCGTCCACAGTGTCCGGTGGGCCCCGCGCAGGCACGTGGACACGTCCATCGAATTTGGGACGGCTTCCGTTACAGCGGGTTTTCGACGGCGGTCGAATCTGACCCGGAAATGCCCCGAAAAGGACTTGCCACCCAACCGGGCCGACCGCATCGTGGCGGTCGGCCATCACCCTTTCACAGACCGGTAGCAGCTATTCGGCGCAACGACACGGCGCTTCGGCGCACCGGGCCGCGCCATTTCACCCCGGCCTGTCGATCGGGAGTGACGATTGCCACTCTTCGGACCACAATGGTCGCGTGGTCGTCGTGTGGGTGATCGGCGGGCTGCTGGGCGCGTTCCACGGCGCTTGGGCGTGGCGCATCCGGCTGTACCCGCGCGGTCCGCGCGGCGTCGCGCTCGCAGTGGTGGACGCCACGTGGAGCCTGCCGAACACGATCGCCGGCGCGGCGTTCCTGGCCTGGGCGCTGGCGCGCGGCAACCGGGTGGATGCGGAGTTCAGCAGGCACCGGGGCACGCTCGGGCTGCGCGACGGGGTGATCAAGGGCTTCGCCACCACGGTCGGGCCGGTGCAGGCCGGCATCGCGATGGGCGTCGACGACCACGAGGCCGTGCACGTGCTCCAGGCACGGCTGTTCGGCCCGCTCTACCTGCCGCTGGTGCTGGTGAACTGGGTCGTGGCCACCGTGCTGCCGTACTGGCTGCTCTATCACGACCGTGAGGCTGCCCCGATCGACGGCGTGGGCGCCTACTTCCAACGCGGCGTCTACCCGCACTGCTGGCACGAGGAGTGGGCCTACCGCCGCCAGGGCTGCCCGCCACGGTGAGCCCGCCACGCCACGCCCCGGTACGGGTCAGGGGCGGTCGTTGATGGTGCGCTTGAGGTTGGTGCGGATCATCACGGTCTTGGGGTGGTCGGGGCCGAGCACCCGCTCGGCGTCGGCGAGCGTCGCCTGGTAGAGCCGGATCGCTCGTTCGAGGTCACCTGCCGCCGTGTAGGCGTAGGCGAGGTTGTTCCGCGCTGTCAGGGTGTACAGGTGATCACGGCCGTGAAGGCGTCCGTAGCCGCGCTCGGCGCGAGTGTGGAGTGCAATTGCGGTGGTCGCGTCGCCTTGGTCTTGCACGTATCGGCCGAGTTCGTTGGCGAGCACGCCGAGATCGTCGGTATCGCGGTCGGTGTGGTCCAGCGCCTGTCCGTGGGGTAGCACCGACTGGAAGGCAGGCCAGTCTGCGGGCAGGTTGGGATCGGCTCCGGCCACAGCCCGCACGAGGAGGGAGGCGGCGGTGTCGCAGGCGCGGGTGATGTCGTCGGGTTGGCGGTGGGGGTCGTCGGCGTCAGGGGTTCGGGTGACGGCTTGGACCAGTCGGTGCACGCTGATCGTGTCGGCGGTGAGGGTGATCATGCTGTAGGCGGCGAGCCTGCCCAGGGCGTGCACCACGTCGGGCTCCGGCTCGTCACCCGCGATCAGGTGGCGGGGGATGTCGTCGGGTGCGTACCAGGCCAGTCGACGGAGCAGGTCACCCGCCAGTGGGGTGTCGGCGAGCCGGTCGAGGGTGACGTGCCAGACGCGGGCCGCGGTGCGTTGGGCGTCGCCGCCCTCGGCGGTCGCGGTGAACATCCGGGCCGGGTACCGGCGCAGCAGGTCGAGGTAGGCGGTCGGGGTGATGCGGGCCTGGGCGAGGTAGGCGCCGGCTTGCTCGATGGCCAGCGGCAGCCGGCCCAGCTCCTCGCACAGCCGCGAGGCGTCGGTCAGGTCGGCCCCGGGCCACTGGTCCCCCACGATCCGGGTCAGCAGCTCCACCGCCTCGACCGGTGGCAGGACGTCCACCGCCACCGTCGCGCCACGCCAACCGCCCGCCTGTCGGGACGTGATCACGACCGTGCCGGTGCGCACCCGCGCCAACAACCCCGCCGCGTCGGTCGGGCCGGTGAGGTTGTCGAGCACGTGCAGCCAGCCCTCGTGGGAAGCCAGCCACCGCACGGCCAGCTCGACCCGCTGTTCCAGCGTCAGCTCCGCGGTCTGCGGCGCGAGGGCGACCGCCAGATCCGCCAGACCGGTGTCCAGTGCGGCGGGTGAGTCGGCGGTAATCCACCACACGGGCGCGAAGTGCTCGGCGCCCGACTCGGCGAACCGGGCCGCCAGGGTGCTCTTGCCGACCCCGCCCAACCCCGTGCACGGCCACCACCGCGGCACGTCCACCGGAGCCGGCGACGGCAGTGTCCAACCGCGCCAACTCCGCGGTCCGACCGACGAACGACCCAGGCACCACCGGCACGCGCCCGACCCACGACCCGGCCGGCAGCTCCTCCATCACCGGCACCGCCGGCGCGGCCTTCAGCGTGACGTCCCGGCCGGCCTGGTAGAAGGTCGCACCGCCGGACGCTTCACCGGTTTGGCTCACCGAGCTCACGTCACCCAAGCCAACACCCCAGTCGGTGCCCATCCCGGGCACAACGCAGAACTGCGGACAGCAGGCGGACGAGTGGGCTAACGTCCGGTAACCAAGCGGGCCTTCTCGTCGCCGACGGCGACCACGTCGCCCTCGTGCAGCTGGGCCCCGCGCCGCGTCTCCAGCCGGCCGTTCACCGTCACCTCGTCGGATTCGACCAGCTCACGGGCGTGCGCACCGTTGTCGGCCAAGCCCGCCAGCTTGAGGAACTGGCCCAGCCTGATCATGTCGTCGGAGATCTCGACCTCACGGATGTGCATCGTCCCATCATCCTCCAACGTGCACGTGCGCCCGCACGTGCCGCTGGTTAACGAGGATTGCACGGACTCGAAACACGCACGACATCATCCGCACGTGGTTCGGTCTACGGTTCCCGGAATGTGAGCACAGGCAGCTCTGACCCGGAGCCGACCGGCGGCGAGCGCAGACGCCGCCGGTCCCTGCGCGGGGAAGTCGGCACGACCGGCGCCCGGTTCGGCTCCCCCTCGCTGCGTCGCAGTCTCGAAGAAGAGCCTACGGAAGGCCCCAAACCGCCGCGACGGCGGAGGTCCCTCCGGGGTGAGGTCGGTGCCACCGGCGCCAGGTTCGGCTCGGCCGCGCTGCGCCGGAGCCTGGACGAGGAGCCGGAGGACCGGCTGGAGGACACCGCGCCGTTCGAGGCGCCCTACGACTACGTCGACCCACCGTCCGTGCCGGTCGGGCGCGAGCCGGAACCGTGGCCGGATCGCGAGCCGGACGTCGAGGAGTTCTCCGGTCCGCTGGTCCGCCCCTACGCGTGGACGGGCGGCCGCACGGCCTCCCACTACGACCTGAGGCTGGAGACCCTGGTCTCGCTGGAGGAGAACGGCATCGCGATCGCCATGCGCGACACCACCGCCGAACAGCGGTCGATCGTGGAGATGTGCGCCAACCCCCGTTCGGTCGCCGAGGTCTCCGCGCTGCTGGCCGTGCCGCTGGGCGTGGTGCGGGTGCTGCTCAGCGACCTCATCGGGATGGGCGTGGTCGCGGTGCACGACAACGCCGCCGCGCCCGAGGGAGCCGACTTCTCGCTGCTGGAACGGGTTTTGGTGGGCCTGCGGAACCTGTGACGGGGAGGTCGGCCGGGGGGTGCTAGTCGGGTTGTGGGAGCGCTGAGCGCAGTCGGCCGAAGACGTCGGCCAGGGCGGGCAGTTGGTAGTGGGCGTTCAGGCCGCTGGGGTTCGGCAGCACCCACAGCCGGGAGGACGCGATCGACTCGTCCTGCGGGCCGATCTTCGCCGCCTTGCGACCGAACGCCGCCCGGTAGGCCGTCACGCCGACGACCGCCACCACCTTCGGCCGGTACCGCTCGGCCAGCGCGGTCAACCTCGCCCCGCCCGCGCGCAGCTCCTCGGGCGTCAGCTCGTCGGCCCGCGCGGTCGGCCGCGCGACCAGGTTGGTGATGCCGAGCCCGTAGCGCGGCAGCTCGCCCTGCTCGGCGGGGGTCAGCCGGCGCGGCGTGAAGCCGGACAGGTGCAGCGCCGGCCAGAACCGGTTGCCCGGCCGGGCGAAGTGCTGCCCCTTGGCGGCCGACAGCAGGCCGGGGTTGATGCCGCAGAACAGCACGTCCAATCCCGGCTCGACGATGTCCGGCAGGCTCACCCGACCACCACCGGCGCACCGTCGACCACCAGTCGCCAGTCGACGCGGTGGAACGCGGTGGGGTCGATCTCGCCCCGCTCCCGCACCCGGTCGAGGATCAGCTGCCGGATCTCCCACTGCCGGTTGTGCAGCACCGGCGCGGTGGTGATGTGCGGGAAGTTGCCGCCGCCCGCCTGCCGGTAGTTGTTGACCGCCACCGCGAACGCCTGGTCCGCGGTCACCGCCACGCCGTCGTGCGCCAGGCCGGTGATCCGCTGCCCCACCGGCCGCGCCAGGTCGATGTCGTAGGTCAGCGGCGCGTCGACACCGGCGGCCACGTCGTAGAGGTAGTCCGGTGTGCCGCCCGCGTTGGTCAGCGCGTCCGGCTGGTGCGGTCCGGGCGTGCTCACCGCCTTGAAGTAGCTCGCGGACCGCTCCAGGTAGTCCTTGAGCTGCGCGCCGGTGAGCCGCACGCCGACCAGGGTGTTGTCGAACGGGTAGAGCCCGGCCACGTCGCGCAACGACACGTCGCCCGCCGGGATGCCGGCGGCCTTGTTGAACGGCGAGGCCAGCGACAGCACGGGCAGCGACCCGGTCAGGTCCGCCTTCAACGCCTCGCCCTGCACCACGTTGACGAAGTCGAGGGCGGCGGTGTCCTCGTAACGCGCGGTGGCGGCCGACATGGCGGACTTCGACGTGCCGATCCTGGCGTTGACGTAGGCCACGACCTTGTCGTGGTCGTCGCGCAGGCCGCGCACGATGACCGGGTCCTCAGGCACCGTGGTGGTGTCGAGCACCTGCGCGCGGGACGCCTCGGCGCGCCAGCCCCGCCCCGGCGTCCACGCCAGGTCGAACTCCATCAGGCTCAGCCGCTTGCCCCAGAACAGCGGCTCGGTCAGCAGCACCTGCTTGCCGGTGGCCTTGTTGGTGACGAACCGCTGCGCGATCTCGGTGTGCGCGTGCCCGACCAGGATCGCGTCGATGCCCGGCACCTCCTCGGCGACCAGCGCGGAGCAGTTCTCCGGGAACGGCAGCAGGTCGCCCAGCGACGACGACAGGTCCGCGCCGGAGTGCGCCGCGACCACCACGAGGTCCGCACCGGCCCGGCGCACCCTCGGCACCCACTCGCGGGCCTGCTCCAGCACGCCGGGGAACGTCATCCTGCCTTCGACGTGCGCCTTGTCCCAGATCGCGATGCCCGGGTTGGTCAGGCCGAGGATACCGACCCGCAGCGGCGCGGCGCCGGTGCGCCACACGGTCTTGATCACGTACGGGCGGAACGCGGGTTCGCCGGTGGCCGAGTCCACCGCGTTCGCGGCGAGCAGCGGGAAGTCCAGTTGCTGCTCGAACGCCCGCAGCAGGGGGATGCCGTAGTTGAACTCGTGGTTGCCGAGCGCGGCGGCGTCGTAGCCGAGCTCGTTCATCGCGGCGGCCATCGGGTGCACGTGACGGCGGCCGATGGGCTCCACCTTGGCGTAGTAGTAGGCCAGCGGCGTGCCCTGGATGGTGTCGCCCGCGTCGATGAGCAGGGTGCGGTGCGCGCCGCGTTCCTGGCGGACCGCCTTGACCAGGGTGGACAGCTTCGCCAGGCCGACGTCGTTGTGCGCGGCGTCGTCGAACTCCCGGTCGGCGAAGTAGTCCCAGTTGAAGACGTTGCCGTGCAGGTCCGTGGTGCCGAGGACGGTGAGCGTGAACCGCCGTCCCCCGGTCCGGTCGGCCGCGTGGGCGGTGGTGCGGAACCCGGCGGCGGCGAGCACGGCCGCCGCGCCGCCGGCGAGCAGGGCGCGGCGGTGCAAGGGAGATCCGGTCATGGGGCGACCGTAGCCATTGACCGTTGACCACTGGGCGGGTTCGCCGGTGTGCGCGGGCCGCGCGAGATCGTTCGCCCGCCGTCACGCGAACCACGGGCGATTTCTGCCCATTAGTGCGTTAGGTATCGAATTCTTCGCTCTTCAGTGATCACCCTGTGACGGATTGCACAGCTTGTTCTGCCGCTTCTGGTGCTTTCGGGTGATTTCTGGATCTTCTGGCCGCCGCCTGAACGGGTGAAGGATGACGCCGTCCCGCCCGGCGGGTCGATCCTCGGCCGGGCTCAGGTTCCGAGAAGGGCTCCACCCCCGTGGCAAGGAAGAACATCGTCGCCGTAGCCGTCCCCGTCGTCCTCAGCGCGCTGCTGACCGCCGGCGTCGCCCCGGCCCGATCGCAGGTGCCGATGCAGAGCCCGATCGACATCACGCCCTCGGCGATCCGCTTCGACCCGCACCTCCCCCAGCTCCAGATCTCCTACGCCCACCACGCCGCCGGCGACCTCCACTACGTCCGCAAGGACACCGCGGCGGCCGACGGCTGCACCGTGCGCGACCACGAGGAGACCGAGGAGTTCGAGGTCGAGCCCGGCGCCGGGCACGTGATGCTCTCCGGCGTCCGGTACGACCTCGTGCAGTTCCACTTCCACACCCCGTCGGAGCACCGGTTCGCGGGCCACGCCGACCCGCTGGAGATGCACCTGGTGCACCGCAGCGCCGCGGGTTCCCTGCTGGTGGTCGGCGTGCCGCTGCGGGTCGGCGCACCGTCCACGGTGGACAGGGTGCTGGAGCACCTCGCGCCGGAGTGCGGTGAGGAGGTGCACCTCGCGGACATCGACCTGAACACCCTGCTGCCGGTGAACCGCGCCACGGCCCGCTACACCGGCTCGCTCACCACCGCGCCGTTCACCGAGGGCGTGCAGTGGTTCCTGATGGGCGAGAAGACGGTCGGCCAGGCCACCGTCTCCCGCTTCCAGGCCCTGTTCCACGAGGGCAACGCGCGCCCGGTGCAGCCGCTGAACGGCCGCACGGTCGGGGTGGAACTGCCGCACATCTGACGGGCTGGTGGGGCGGGGAGGTCCGCCCCACCGACGCGCGGGACCGGCTACTCGGACGGCCCGTCGGTGCCCTCGGTGGTCTCGGCACGGGCGGCGCGGCGGCGCAGGGCGACGCCGATCGCGATGCCGATCGCGCAGAGCACCGCCGCGATCAGGATCCACACCCACAGCGGCGGGCCGTCGTCGTCCACCTTTACCGTGGCGGTCGAGGTGGACGACGTGGAGGTCGGCGTGGTGGCCTCCAGGGTGAGCGTGCCGGCCGGCTCAGCGCTCGTGCTCGTGACGACGGCGCCGTTCGTCGAGGTCGCGGCGGGCGCGGTGATCGCGGGCGTGGTGGTCGGGGCCGGTGCGGCGGGTGGCGCGGTCAGCGTGAAGGCGAACGTGCCGTCGACGAAGTCGCCGTCCAGCGACTCGACCATCCAGGCCACCGTGTGCGGACCGGCGGGCGACCCCGACTCGCGCACCGCGATGGTCAACGTCGCCCCGTCCGCCACCACCTCGCCCAACGGCCACGTGCTGCCGTCCGGGCCGGTGACGGTGACCGTGGCGCTCTCGGCGGGCACCGGCTCGGTGAACGTCAGCGTGAGCCGGGTGGGGCGCTGCGGCACCGACGCGCCGTTCGCCGGGTCGCTGGACACCAGGTCGGTGTGGGCGAGCGCCTGGGGCGCCACCCCGAACAGGGTGAGCGTGGCCAGGAGTGCCGAGAGCGCCAGTCGGGTCATGGCGACTAGTTCTACCGGGTCGGGGGTGCGTCCTGCCCACCGGTCGAGTCCGGTTTCGCGGGCGGCTGGCCGTTGCCCTGCTTCTGCTGGGGGCCGCGCTGCATGTCGCCCTCCATGATGCTGTCGACAGTCGCCTCGCCGCCGTCGTCCCCCTGGCCGGCGATGATCGTCACGACGTCGCCCTCGGCGATGTCGTCCAGGTCGCCGTGCCCGCCGTTGACCTGCGTGTCGCCGTCGAGCTTGTAGGTACCGCTGAACCCGTCGGTGCTCCGCACCGTGATGGAGGACTCGCTGACCTCGGTGACCTGCCCGTTCTGGAACTCGCCGTGCTGGGTGTCGCCGAACGGCCCGCCCATGATCACCAGGCCGCCGTTGCCCCTGCGGTAACCGCCGGGGCCGCCCATGCCCTGCGCGGCGTCGGAGGTGCTCGCGGCGTAGATGACACCGCCGCCGACGGCGGCGATGCCGACCGCGATCGCGACCGCGGCGATGGTCTTGCGGCCGTTCCAGCCGGTTCCGGGAGCGGCGGCCTGCGGCGGCGGCTCTTCACCCCAGGTCGGGTGCTGCTCGGTGTCGGTAGTCATGGCGACCACGGTCTCGGGCGAGCCTGTGAACGGGCTGTGCGCCCCTTGGGCGGTGGCTGTGCGTGTGCCACACCCGGCCGGTCGGGTTCACAGGTGGTACACAGGATCGGCACAGGTCCGGCTCAAGGGCCGGGTTCAGGATCGGAGCATGCGCCCAGTGTCCGCTTCGGGATCCTCCCCTGAGCTCCGCCGCCCGGACGGCAGTCCGGTGCGCGTCCTCGTGGTGGACGACGAGTCCACGTTGGCCGAACTGATGTCCATGGCGCTGCGGATGGAGCGCTGGGAGGTCCGCACCGCGCTGGACGGCACGTCGGCCGTGCGGACCGCGCGCGAGTTCCGGCCGGACGTGGTGGTGCTGGACGTGATGCTGCCCGACTTCGACGGGCTGGAGGTGCTGCGCCGGATGCGGGCGGACCTGCCCGGCCTGCCGGTGCTGTTCCTCACCGCCAAGGACGCGGTGGAGGACCGGATCGCCGGGCTCACCGCGGGCGGCGACGACTACGTGACCAAGCCGTTCAGCCTGGAGGAGGTCGTGCTGCGGCTGCGCGGCCTGCTGCGGCGCACCGGCGTCACCGAGGCGGGCGCGGGCACCGAGCTGGTGGTGGGCGACCTGATGCTGGACGAGGAGACGCGCGAGGTGCGTCGCGGCGACACCGCGATCGACCTCACCGCGACCGAGTTCGAACTGCTGCGGTTCCTGATGCGCAACCCCAAGCGGGTGCTGTCGAAGGCGCAGATCCTGGACCGGGTGTGGAGCTACGACTTCGGCGGCCAGGCCAACATCGTCGAGCTGTACATCTCCTACCTGCGCAAGAAGATCGACGCGGGCAGGACGCCGATGATCCACACGATGCGGGGCGCGGGCTATGTCCTCAAGCCCTCGTCCTGAGCACCCCTCGCAGAGCAGGAGCTGGCCGCTGCGGACCAGGCTGGTGGTGGCCCAGGTGGTCCTGCTGGCGGTCGTGTGCGCGATCATCGGTGTGGCGACCGGGTTCGCGCTGCGGGACACCCTGATCGCCCGGTTGGACGACCAGCTGGTCGAGACCGCGGCCAGGGTGGGGCGCGAGGTACCGCCACCGCCGTTCCCGGGCCGGTTCGACAACCCGCTGGACGGACCCGGGTTCGGGCCGGGCACGCTGGTGCTGATCAAGCACCCCAACGGCGGCACCAACGCCGAGCGGATCACACCGGACAGCGGTGACCGGGCCGGGCTGTCGACCGACGTGGCGGCGCGGGCCGAGGCGGCCGCCGCGGACGGCAGGCCGCGCACGGTGTGGCTGGGCGACGAGCTGGGCGACCACCGGATCATCGCGACCACCACGCCGACCGGCATGAAGGTGATCACCGGGCTGCCGATGGCCGACGTCGACAGCACGGTGTGGCGGATGGGGTGGATCCTCGGCGGCGTGGCGCTGGCCGGGCTGGTCGGGGTGAGCCTGGCGGGCGCGCTGATCGTGCGCCGCACCCTGCGCCCGCTGGAGCGGGTCGCCGCGACCGCGAGCCGGGTGGCCGAGCTGCCGTTGCACCAGGGCGAGGTGGCGCTGGCCGAACGGGTGCCCGACGAGTACGCCGACCCCGACACCGAGGTCGGCCAGGTGGGCCTCGCGCTGAACCGGATGATCGGCCACGTCGGCAGCGCGTTGGAGGCCCGGCACGCCAGCGAGACGCGGGTCCGGCAGTTCCTCGCCGACGCGAGCCACGAGCTGCGCACCCCCCTGGCCGCGATCCGCGGCTACGCCGAGCTGACCCGCCGCTCGTCCGACGAGGTGCCGCCGCAGATCGCGCACGCGATGCGGCGGGTGGAGTCCGAGGCGGTGCGGATGACGTCGCTGGTGGAGGACCTGCTGCTGCTGGCCCGGCTGGACGCCGGGCGTCCGCTGGCGCGGGAGCCGGTCGAGCTGTCGCGGCTGGTGGTCGACACGGTCAGCGACGCCCGCATCGCCGGACCGGACCACGAGTGGCGGCTGGAGCTGCCGCCCGACGCCGTCCAGGTGACCGGTGACGCCGACAAGCTGCACCAGGTGCTGGCGAACCTGCTGTCCAACGCGCGCACGCACACGCCGCCGGGCACGACGGTCACCACATCCCTGTCCACTGTGGAGGGAGGGGTGCGCGTGGCGGTGAGCGACAACGGTCCCGGCATCCCCGCCGGACTGCAGGGCGAGGTGTTCGAGCGGTTCAGCCGGGGCGAGGTGTCGCGGTCCCGCGCGGCCGGGAGCACCGGGCTCGGCCTGTCGATCGTGGCCGCCGTCGTGGCCTCCCACAACGGTTCCGTGCGGCTGGCGAGCGGGCCCGGCCGGACCACGTTCACCGTCCACCTGCCGCGCTGACCCGGCCGGCACCGCACCCGGCCGAGTCCCCGGTCGCGCGCACAGCCGGCTCACAGGCGGTGCACAAGGGCCGCCCAGGGTTCGCCGACAGGCTCGACCCCATGCGAGCGAGACTCCCCCTGTTGCTGCTGTTGGCCGGGACGGCGGTGTTGTACCTGTGGCGGTTGGGCGACTCCGGCTGGGCCAACGCCTACTACTCCGCCGCCGCCCAGGCCGGTGCCGAGAGCTGGCACGCGTGGTTCTTCGGCGCGACCGACCCCTCGGGCGCCATCACCGTCGACAAGACACCCGCGGCCACCTGGGTCATGGGGTTGTCCGCCCGGCTGTTCGGCGTCAACGCCTGGAGCATCCTGGTACCCCAGGCGCTCATGGGCGTGGCGAGCGTGTGGCTGCTCCACGCGGCGGTGCGCCGGACCGCCGGTGGGGCCGCCGGTCTGATCGCGGGCGCGGTGCTGGCGCTGACGCCGGTCGCGGTGCTGATGTTCCGGTTCAACAACCCCGACGCGTTGCTGGTGCTGCTGCTCGTGGCGGGCGCGTACGCCACGGTCCGCGCCACCGGGAAGGCCTCGGTGGGGTGGCTCGTGCTCGCCGGCGCGGCCGTGGGGTTCGCGTTCCTGGCGAAGATGCTCCAGGCGTTCCTGGTGCTGCCCGCGTTCGGGCTGGTGTACCTGGCGTTCGCCCCGGCCCCGTTGGCGCGCCGGGTGTGGCACCTGGGCGCGGCGCTGGGCGCCGTGGTCGTCGCCGGCGGTTGGTGGGTGCTGGCGGTGGAGCTCGTGCCCGCCGACGCGCGGCCCTACATCGGCGGCTCGCAGCGCAACAGCGTGCTGGAGCTGGCCCTGGGCTACAACGGGCTCGGCCGGCTGACCGGCGAGGAGGTCGGCAGCGTCGGTGGCGGCGGTTGGGGTTCGGCCGGGTGGAGCAGGCTGCTCGGCGAGGAGATGGGCGGCCAGATCGCCTGGTTGCTGCCCACCGCGCTGGTGCTGCTGATCGCGGGCTGGTGGGCCGGCCGGACCGCCGAACGGGTGGGGCTCGCGCTGTGGGGCGGCTGGCTGGTGATCACCGCCGTGGTGTTCAGCTACATGAACGGCATCATCCACGCCTACTACACGGTGGCGTTGGCCCCGGCCATCGGCGCGTTGATCGGGATCGGCGCGGTCGCGCTGTGGCGCAGGCGGCAGGAAGCAGGCGCGGCGGCGGCGCTGTCCGGCGCGCTGGCCGTGACCTCGCTCCAGTGCTACCTGCTGCTGCTGGACTGGTCCACCGCGTTCGCCGCGGTCGTGCTCGTCCTCGGCCTGATCGGCGCGGTGGGCTTGTTCCTCGCCTCGGTCGCGCCCGCCGCGGTGGTCGTGCCGGTCGCCGTCGTCGCCGCGCTGCTCGGGCCGGGCGCCTACTCCGTGGCCACCGCCGCGACACCGCACTCCGGCGCGATACCCAGCGCCGGACCCGCCCGGACCGACCGGCCCGGTGGGATGTTCCTCATGGGTCCGGGCGGGAACGCGACCACCACCGGTGGCGGCGTCGGCGGTCTGCTGCACGCGCCCACGCCGGGTGACGAGCTGGTGGCGCTGCTGCGCGACAGCGAGGGCTTCACCTGGGCGGCGGCGGCCGTGGGGTCGAACAACGCGGCCGGGTACCAGCTCGGCAGCGGTGAGCCGGTCATGGCCGTCGGCGGCTTCAACGGCACCGATCCGGCGCCCACGCTCCAGGAGTTCCAGGACATGGTCCGAAGTGGACTGGTCCACTACTTCCTCGGCGGCGCCGGGATGCCCGCCGAGACCGGCAGCGACGCGTCGCAGCGGATCGCCGAGTGGGTGGCCGGGACGTTCACCGCGACGACCGTGGACGGCGTGGACGTCTACGACCTCACAGCCGGCGCACAGCCATGACACACGAGCCGCCCAGTCAAGCGCCCGAGGGTGGGCTCATGACCTTCACCACGGCTACGACGACCACCGTGCTCGACGTGGTGGTGCCCGTGTACAACGAAGAACGCGACCTCGCGCCCTGCGTGCGCAAGCTGCACGCGGACCTCGCGCAGACCTTCCCCTACACGTTCCGGATCACCATCGCGAACAACGCGAGCACGGACGGCACGCGTGCCGTCGCCGACGGGCTGGCCCGCGAACTGCCCGCCGTGGCCGCGGTGCACCTGGCGGAGAAGGGGCGCGGCCGAGCGCTGAAGGCGGTGTGGACCGAGTCGGACGCCGCCGTGCTGGCGTACATGGACGTCGACCTGTCCACCGACCTGGCCGCCCTCGCGCCGCTGGTCGCGTCGTTGATCTCCGGGCACTCCGACCTGGCGATCGGCAGCCGGTTGGCCCGCGGCGCACGGGTGGTGCGCGGACCGAAGCGCGAGTTCGTCTCCCGCTGCTACAACCTGATCCTGCGCGGCACGCTGGCGACCCGGTTCACCGACGCGCAGTGCGGGTTCAAGGCGATCCGGGCCGACGTCGCCCGGCGGCTGCTGCCGCACGTCGAGGACACCGGGTGGTTCTTCGACACCGAGCTGCTCGTCCTCGCCGAACGCGCGGGCGCGCGGATCCACGAGGTGCCGGTGGACTGGGTGGACGACCCGGACAGCCGGGTCGACATCGTGTCGACCGCGGTGGCCGACCTCAAGGGCGTCGCCCGGGTGGCGCGCGGCCTGGTGACCGGGCGGATCCCGATCGGCGAACTCCGCGCCCAGCTGGGGAGGGAACCGTTGGCACCGCAGACGCCGGGCGTGCCCGCCGGGTTGTTCAAGCAGCTGGTCCGGTTCGCCGCGGTCGGCGTGATCAGCACGCTGGCCTACCTGCTGCTGTTCGTGTCGCTGCGCGCCGGCCTGGGCGCGCAGGGCGCGAACCTGGTGGCGCTGCTGGTCACCGCGATCGCCAACACCGCGGCCAACCGCCGGTTCACCTTCGGGGTGCGCGGTCGGCGCGGCGCGGGGCGGCACCAGTTCGAGGGCCTGCTCGTCTTCGGCCTCGGCCTCGCGCTGACCAGCGGTTCGCTGGCCCTGCTGCACCTGTTCGCCGCGCCCGGCGGCCCGGCCGAGTTGGTCGCGGTCGTCGGGGCCAACCTCCTCGCCACCGTGCTGCGCTTCCTGCTGCTGCGCAACTGGGTCTTCCGGTCGCGCCGCACCGCGGAGGCCACCTGATGACCACACCCACTCCGACCCCAGGGACCCCTTCCATGACCACCGCAACCCTGACGGCACCCGCACCCACCTCCGCCGCGCCACCGTCGGGCCGGAACCTGACCACGCCCGCGCTGGTCGTGCTGCTGGCCGGCACCGCGGTCCTGTACCTGTGGAACATCACCGCGTCCGGCTGGGGCAACGGCTACTACGCCGCCGCCACCCAGGCCGGCGCGCAGAGCTGGACCGCGTGGCTGTTCGGCGGGCTCGACGCCGGCGGCGTGATCACGGTGGACAAACCGCCCGCCGCGCTGTGGGTGAGCGGATTGTTCGCGCGGGTCTTCGGGTTCTCCAGCTGGACCGTGCTGGCGCCGCAGGCCGTCGAGGGCGTGCTGGCCGTGTGGTTGTTGTACGCCACGGTGAAGCGCACGTCCGGCGCGGTCGCCGGGTTGGTGGCGGGCGCGGCGCTCGCGGTGACCCCGGTCGCCGTGCTGATGTTCCGGTTCAACCTGCCCGACGCGTTGCTGGTGCTGCTGATGGTCGCCGGGGCCTACTGCACCGTGCGGGCGTTGGAGAAGGGCTCCGGCCGGTGGCTCGCGCTGGCGGGGGTGGCGATCGGGTTCGCCTTCCTGGCCAAGATGGGGCAGGCGTTCCTGGTGCTGCCCGCACTGGCCGCCGCCTACCTGCTGGCCGCGCCCACCACGCTGCTCAAGCGCTTCCTGCACCTGCTCGGCGCGGGGCTCGCCGTCGTCGTGTCCGCCGGGTGGTTCATCGCGCTGGTCGAGCTGTGGCCGACCGAATCCCGCCCGTACATCGGCGGGTCGTCCAACGACTCCTTGTGGGAGTTGGCCATGGGCTACAACGGCCTGGGCCGGATCTTCAGCGGCCGCGGTGGCGGCGGCATCGTCGCGGGCGGCGGCAACGCCAACATCGGCTTCGGCGGCGAGACCGGCATCGGCAGGTTGTTCGGGGCGAGCATGGGCGGCGAGATCTCGTGGCTGCTGCCCGCCGCGCTCATCGGGCTGCTGGCCGGGCTGTGGTTCACCCGCCGCCTGCCGCGCACCGACCGGACCCGGGCGGCCCTCGTGCTGTGGGGCCTGTGGGTGCTGGGCAACGGGATCGTGTTCAGCTTCATGACCGGCATCACGCACCCCTACTACACGGTGGCCGTCGCGCCGGGCGTCGCCGCGCTCGTCGCCATCGCCGGGCGGGAGATGTGGCGCGGCCGCGAGCACCTGCCGGTGCGGGTGGCGCTGGCGGTGATGGTCGCCGCGGCCGGGTTCTGGGGCTTCGCGCTGCTCCAGCGGTTCGGCGAGTGGATGCCCGCGCTGCGCTGGGTCGTGGCAGCGCTCACCGTGCTGGTGGCCACGGCGATCGTGATGGGTGTGCGCCGGGTGGCCGCGCTGGCGTTGGCCACGTCGGTGCTCTCCACCGCGGCCTTCGGCGTGGCCACCGCCGCCACCCCGCACGCCGGTTCCATCCCGATGTCCGGTCCCGCGTCCTACACGGCCGACATGGGCGGCGGCCCGATGGGCGCGACCTCCGACGAGCTGATCGACCTGCTCAAGGGCACCACCGGCACGTGGGCGGCGGCGACGCTGAGCGCGCAGAGCGCGGCGAACCTGGCGCTGGGCTCGGGCAAGGCCGTGATCGGGATCGGCGGCTGGAGCGGCGGCGACCCCGCGCCCACGTTGGCCGCGTTCAAGCAGTACGTGGCCGACGGCCGGATCGGCTACTTCGTCTCCGGCGGCGGCATGGGCGGGATGGGCGGCGGCAACGAGATCAGCGAGTGGGTCGAGGCGAACTACGAGGCCGTGGAGATCGGCGAGTCGACCGTGTACGAACTCGGCTGACGTCACCCGGTGGAGGCGGTGGTCGGCGTGACCACCGCCTCGCCGCCGGAGTGGTCGACGACGTGCCGCCGTGGTTCCGGGTAGCCCGCCCACGAGCGGTACATGATCGTGGCGGCGTACGGGAGCAGGTCGCGGCCCCGGCGCCAGAGCCACGGGACGCCCTTCACCACCAGCCAGCCCACGTGGTGCAGCGGCGTCACCTTCAGGCCACCCGTGCAGACCGGCGACACCCTGCCCGGCACCTCGCAGCCCGCCCGCGCCAACCGCGCCGCGAACGACGCCGCCAGCTTCCGGTGCCCCGCCTCGGACGGGTGCAGCCGGTCCACCGCCCACGTCTCCAGGGAGTACGCGCCGTCCATCAGGTCGAGGTCGACGCACTCGACGCCGTGCCGCCGCACCACCGCGTCGATGACGTCGTTCAACTCCGCGATCCGCGCCCGCAACGCCCGCCGCAACGCGCCCGGCAGCCGGAACACCCGGCTGTGGTCGTGGAACCGCACCGTGACCACGGCGGAACCGGCCGACACCAAGGCGCCCACGATCGCGTCCAGGTCGTTGTGGAGCCGGCGTGCGTCGAAATCGGACCGCAGGGTGTCGTTCATCCCCACCAGCAACACGGCCGCGTCCGGCCGCGCGCGCAGGGCCCGCGGCAACTGCTCGTGCCGCACCGACGTCACCCGCGCGCCGGTGAACGAGACGTTCAGGTACCGCGCGTGCGGCATCGCCGCCGCGAGCAGCGGACCGACGCCCCGCCACCCACCGGGCACGGGATCGCCCACGCCCACCGTCGTCGAGTCGCCCAGGACCACCAGGCTGCGCACCGTCTTGGCCACACCGCAGACCCTGGCGCAACGACGTGACGCGCCGAGGACGAACAGCGGAACGCTACCGGAATGCCGGGTACAGCGGCAGTTCCGCGGCCTTCGCCCCGTACCGCGACACCAGCGCCGAGAGGACGTCCTCGGCGTGCGCGGCGACGTGCGTCGCGCCCAACGCCAACGCCTCCGACCGCAGCCGCGCCCACCGCGCCGTCAGCACCACCACGCGGGGCGGCGAGTCCAGCGGCCGGTGCCCGGACGGCAGCGCCGAGCCGAGGCCCGGCAGGCCGCGCCACGTACCCAGCCACACCCACAGCAGCTGCGCCTCCAGCAGCCGGGGCAGGAACACCGCGTCGTCGTCCAGGTCCGGCCACACCGACGACACCTCGGCCCGCCACGCCGCGACCATCGCCTCCGACATGCCGGCGGGCAGCCCGTAGGCGCACCAGCACGACGGGAACGGCACCCGCAGGCACGCCGCGTCGAACACGATGTCGCGCACGCACCCGCCCTCGAAGTCGAGGAACCGGACGCCCTTGCTGGTCACGAGGTGGTTGTCCGGGCACGACGTGGACGGGCTGAAGGCACGCCGGCGGGACGTGACGAACCCCCGCACGGCCTGCTCGGCGAACGTCCGCACGGACTCGGGCGTGTCGACTTCCAACGATTCAACCAACAGCTCCGGCAGCCCGGCCAGCGCCGTGTGCACGTCCACCACGATGGGGTCGGCGCAGCACTGCGAGCCCTGGCGGCGCATCAACGCGTCGAAGTCCGCGTCCCGCCCGGCGGTCGTCGCGTGCAGCCGCCCCATGGCGTGCGCCCACGACAGCAGCCCGCGTTCGGCGGCCCGCGCGTCGGAACCCAGCAGCTTCTCCGCCAGCCGCGGCGCCTTGCCGAGGTCTTCCAGCACCACCAGCCGCTTGACGTTGTCCTGCGCCACCAGCTCGGGGGTGAGGCGCTCCTCGGACGGCAGCGCGGTGAGCAGCTTGTGGCTCACCACCTCGTGCGCGAACGGGTCGCGGTCGGCCACCCGCGACGGGTAGCGCTTGACCACCAGCGTGCGGGGCAGTGAGAACGGGGTGTGGGCGACCCGGACGCGCGCGACCACCGACCGGCCCGCACCCCCGAGGTCCTCGGGGTCGGCCAGCCGAACCGGTGCGCCGAACCTGCTGCTCAACACCGACTCGGCCGCTGCCACCGCGTCGTCCAGCTCGGTAGGGGCAGCGTCGTCGATGTCCTGCGGGCCGGCGGTGATCTCCACGCTCATCCCCTCCGACCCTACTCCCGGTGGCCACCGACCTGACAGAACCCGTCCGGGCACCGTGACGGTAGTGCTCACGAGCCGCCGGGTACCACCCTTCGTCGAAATCGCCGCCCGGTCAACCGTTGGCGAGCGGTCGTCCCAGGTCACGGGCCTGCCCCCGGCGGTTGCGCAACGCCAGGACCAGCGCCGCCGCCACCACGACGCCGACGAGGTTCACCGCGAGTTGGGCGATCGACTGGAGGCATATGTCCCACTGGGCGAGAACCGCGGCGACCGCGGCGTAGCCCGCGGCGGGCACGGTGGTGACCGAAATGAACACCCCGACGAGCGCCGCGGACTTGGCCGACGTCATCGACAGCATCCCGGCCGCGCCCGCGAGCAGCGCCACGATCAACGAGAACGGCCCGACCTCGAAGACGAAGTCGAGCTCGTGCCCGGCCAGCGCGAGACCGGGCTCGAACAGACCCGTGCGCGAGCCGAGCCACGTGCCGAACGCGGTGATCACCATCGCGATCGGGAAACCGACGGCCAGCGCCAGGCCGGCCCGCCGCACCAGGTCCCAGCGGCGCAGCACCAGGCCGACGGAGATGGCGGCCAGCGGCCCGAACTCCGGTCCGACGACCATCGCGCCGACCAGCGTGACGGGCGAGTCGGTGACCACGGCGACCGCGGTCAGCAGGCAGGCGATGGCCAGGAACGACAGGAACGTGACGTTGAGCCGCGACTCCTCGCCGGTGCGGGCCAGCAGCTCCTCCCACACCACGGCGTCCGCGCCGTCACCGGGCGCGGCCTCCTCGGCGCGGTCGGCCGCGTCGGACAGGGCGGTGTCGATCTGCTCCAGCGTGACGCCGCCGTCCCGGTCGACGCCCAGCGCGCACAGGGAGGCCACCACCGCGTCGGTGGCCTCCCTGGCGACGTCGGCTTCCACCACGTCGCCCACCGGGGCGACGGCCGCGCCGCGCAGCAGCACGACGTGCGTGACGCCGGGGTGCTGCGTGAGCGCGGCCAGCACGTCGTCGGTGCGCTCGACCGGGCAGATGGCCCGCAGGTGCAGCACGGTGCTACGGGGCTTGCTCGGCCGGGCCGGACTTCTCGGCGCCCGCCTTCTCGGCGCCGGTCTTGTCGGCGCCCGCCTTCTCGGCGCCCGCCTTCTCGGCGCCGGACTGTCCCGGGCCGGTCTTGTCGGTGCCGGTCTTCCCCGGCGCGGGCTTGAAGTCCACGCCCGCCTCCTTGCGCTGCTGCGCGGTGATCGGCGCGGGCGCGGCGGTCAGCGGGTCGTAGCCGCCGCCGCTCTTTGGGAACGCGATGACCTCGCGGATCGAGTCGTACCCGCCGAGCAGCATGGCGATGCGGTCCCAGCCGAACGCGATGCCGCCGTGCGGCGGCGCGCCGTAGGAGAACGCGTCGAGCAGGAAGCCGAACTTCTCCTGCGCCTCCTCGGGCGAGATGCCCATGACCTGGAACGCCCGCTGCTGCACGTCGGCCCGGTGGATACGGATCGACCCGCCGCCGATCTCGTTGCCGTTGCAGACGATGTCGTAGGCGTAGGCCAGGGCGTTGCCCGGGTCCTCCTCGAACCGGTCGATCCACTCCGGCGTCGGCGAGGTGAACGCGTGGTGCAGCGCGGTCCACTTGCCGCTGCCGACCGCGACGTCGTCGCCGATCTTGTCGACCGCCTCGAACATCGGGAAGTCCACGACCCACACGAACGACCAGGCGTTCTCGTCGATCAGGCCGACCCGGTGCGCGATCTCCACCCGGGCCGCGCCGAGCAGCGCCCGCGCGCCGTCCGGCTCGCCCGCGCCGAAGAACACGCAGTCGCCGGGGTTGGCGCCCACGGCCTTGGCCAGGCCGTCGCGCTCGGCGTCGGACAGGTTCTTGGCGACCGGGCCGCCGAGCGTGCCGTCCTCGTTGACCAGCACGTACGCCAGACCGCGTGCGCCGCGCTGCTTGGCCCAGTCCTGCCAGGCGTCGAGCGTGCGGCGGGGCTGCGAAGCGCCGCCCGGCATCACGACCGCGCCCACGTACGCCGCCTGGAACACGCGGAACGGCGTGTCCTTGAAGTACTCGGTCAGCTCGGTCAGCTCGAGGTCGAAGCGCAGGTCCGGCTTGTCGGTGCCGTACTTGGCCATCGCCTCGGCGTAGGAGATGCGGCGGAACGGCCGCGCGATCTCGTGGTCGGCCAGGCCCTGCCACAGCGCGGAGACGATCTTCTCGCCGAGCGCGATCACGTCGTCCTGCTCGACGAAGCTCATCTCGATGTCGAGCTGGGTGAACTCGGGCTGCCGGTCGGCCCGGAAGTCCTCGTCGCGGTAGCAGCGGGCGATCTGGTAGTACCGCTCCAGGCCGCCGACCATCAGCAGCTGCTTGAACAGCTGCGGCGACTGCGGCAGCGCGTACCAGGAACCGGGGCGCAGCCGCGCGGGCACCAGGAAGTCGCGCGCGCCCTCCGGCGTGGACCGGGTCAGCGTCGGGGTCTCGACCTCGACGAAGTCCTCCGCGTGGAGCACCTCGCGGGCGATCCGGTTGGCCTCGCTGCGCAGCCGCATGGCCTTGGCCGGGCCGCTGCGGCGCAGGTCGAGGTAGCGGTGGCGCAGCCGCGCCTCCTCGCCGACCTCCAGGTGCTCGTCGAGCTGGAACGGCAGCGGCGCGGCCTCGTTGAGGACCTCCAGCTCGCTGACGTAGACCTCGACGTCACCGGTGGGCAGGTCCGGGTTCTCGCTGCCCTCGGGCCGGCGGGTGACCTCACCGACGACCTTGACCACGAACTCCGAGCGCAGCTTGTGCGCGCGCTCGGCCATCTCGCCCTCGCGGAACACGACCTGCGCCACGCCGGAGGCGTCCCGGAGGTCGATGAAGATCACGCCACCGTGATCGCGCCGGCGGGCCACCCACCCGGTCAGGGTGACGGACTGCCCGGCGTGCTCGGCGCGGAGCTTCCCGGCCTCGTGCGTGCGCATCACGGGAACTGCTCTCCTCGGGGGTAGCTCGACTGACGAAGTAGCTCAATTGACGACTGGGCGTCAAGGCTAGCCAACGACCTGGTGGGCGGCGCCACCAGGTTTCCCGACGCGCGTCCCGGGGACCACCGAGTGCCCCGACACCCGTTCGTCCGGACATGCGACTGGGGCCGCCCCGGAGGACGGCCCCAGTCGACGTGCGGTGCGAGATCAGGCGCTGGGCGCCAGGTAGAGCAGGCGGTTCGGCGAGCCGGTGCCCGGGTTGGTCACCTTGCTCGGCGTCGACTGGCCGATCAGGTAGCCGGCCACCTGGGCCGGGGTCGCCGCGCGGCTGCCCTGGAGGTAGCGGGCCGCGGCGCCGGCGACGTGCGGGGTCGCCATCGAGGTGCCGCTGATGGTGTTGGTGGCCGTGTCACTGGTGTGCCAGGCCGAGGTGATCGAGGAGCCCGGCGCGAAGATGTCCAGGATCGAACCGTAGTTCGAGTAGCTGGCGCGGGCGTCGGTGTTGGTCGTCGCGCCCACCGTGATGGCCTCGGCCACGCGGGCCGGGGAGTAGTTCGACGCGTTGGCGTTGCTGTTGCCCGCCGCGACGGCGTAGGTGACGCCCGCCGCGACCGACCGGCGCACGGCCGCGTCGATGGTGGTGGACACGCCGCCACCGAGGCTCATGTTCGCCACGGCCGGCTTGACGTGGTTCGAGGTCACCCAGTCGATGCCCTCGATCACGTCGGCGAGGGTGCCGCTGCCGGCGTTGTTGAGCACGCGCACGCCGTAGATCGTGGCGCCCTTGGCGACGCCGTACTGGCTGCCCGCGATGGTGCCGGCGACGTGCGTGCCGTGGCCGTTGCCGTCCTGCGCGACGTTGTCGTTGTCGACCGCGTCACGGCCGTTGCGGGCGCGGCCGCCGAACGTGCTGTGGCTGATCCGGACACCGGTGTCGATGACGTAGACGTTCACGCCCGAGCCGGTGGAGGTGTAGCTGTAGGACGTGTCCAGCGGCAGGTTGCGCTGGTCGATCCGGTTGATGCCCCACGACGGCGGGTTGGTCTGCGTGGCCTGGATGGTGAAGATCTGGTCCTGCTCGACGTACTCGACGGCCGGATTGGCCGCGAGCCGCTTGGCGGCCTTCTCCGGCAGCGACACGGCGAAGCCGTTCAGGGCGCTGCGGTACACCGTGTCGACCTGGCCGCCGTACTGGTTCGCCAGGCTCTCCGCGGACGCGGCCGAGCCGTCCTTGAGCTTGACGATGAAGTGGTTCTGGACCTTGTTCGCGGCGTCGGCGGCGCGGATCTCGCCCTCGGCGGCCTGCGCCGGGGCGGCCAACAGGGAGGACGCGGTGACGGCGAGCGCCGTCGCCCCGACCCCGGCCAGGAACCGGACCTGTCGTGACTGTCGCATGCGGATTCCGTTCTTCGAACGGTGACCCCAACCCACCCCGAGGAGCTTTGCAGGGCTCGGGGGTGACATTGGGCCACCTTGCCCTCGCTGACAGTCACCAACGTAGGCAACCAGGACGTTAACTCGGAAGTGTGAACAATTGCCAGTTAAACCTCCAGCGTCAAGAAACCGCTTGACCTGCGGCTTCCCATAATTCGGGAGCACGTGCGTGACGACGGCGCTACCGTCCGGACATGCGTTTGGAACCGGTCACCGAGGACAACTACCGGGCCGTCATCGGCCTGGAGGTCCACGAGGAGCAGCGGGCGTTCGTCGCGACGAACCTCAAGTCGATCGCGGACGCCTGGATCTACCGCCCGAGGATGCAGCCGCTTGCGCTGTTCAGCGGAGAGGAGCTGGTCGGCTTCACGCTGCTCGAACGCGATCGGCCGGCGGTGCTGCACATCGTGCGGTTCATGATCGACCGGCGGGCCCAGGGCCGCGGGCTCGGGCGCAAGGGCCTGGCCGCGATCGCGGACGTGGCGCGCGCCGAGGGCCGCACCGAGCTGGAGCTCAGCGTCGTGCCGGGCAACGCGGTCGCCCGCGGCCTGTACGCGGCGTTCGGCTTCACCGACACCGGCGAGGTGGACAACGGCGAGCACGTGATGCGCCACGTGCTCGTCCCGTCGGCCCACCTCGCCGACCAGTAGGTCAGCGGGTCGGCGACCAGTACAGCAGTCGACCCCACGACAGCGGCGTGGCCTCGGTGACGATCGCCGAGTGCACCTGCGCGGGCGTGGCCGCCGGGTTCAGCTGGAGGAACCGCAAGGTCACGCCGGTGACGTACGCCGTGGACAACGACGTGCCGCTGAGCGTGTTCGTGGCGGTGTCGCCGGTGTGCCACGCCACGGTGATGTTCGTGCCGTACGCGTAGACGTCGACCACCGCGCCGTAGTTGGAGAACGTGGCCCGGGTGTCGGTCCTGGTGGAGGCGCCCGACGTGAGCGCCTCCCGCACGCGGGCCGGTGAGAAGTTGACCGCGTCGGCGTTGCTGCCGCCCGCCGTGACCGACGCCGTGACGCCGGCCGCGATCAGCCGCCGCACCGCGTCGTCGATCGCGGTCGACACGCCGCCGCCGAGGCTGAGGTTGGCCGAGGCGGGCTTGACGTGGTTGCGCGCCACCCAGTCGATGCCCGCGATCACGCCCGCGGTCGTGCCGCTGCCCGAGCCGTTGAGCACCCGGACGCCGCACACCAGGGCTTGCTTCGCGACGCCGTTCACGCGGCCCGCGATGAGGGACGCGACCGCGGTGCCGTGGCCGTTGTCGTCCTGGGGCGTGGCGTCGTTGTCGACCGCGTCGTACCCGGCGCACGTGCGGCCCGCGAACTCGGCGTGCGTGGTCCGGATGCCCGTGTCGATCACGTAGGCGCGGGTGCGCAACCCGGTCGAGGTGTAGTTGTACCGGCCGTCGCCGAGCGCGCGCTGGTCGATCCGGTCGAGGCCGAACGGCGCGTTCAACTGGGTGGTGTGCGCCCGCACGACCTGGTCCTGCTCGACGTAGGCCACCGCCGGGTCGGCGGCGAGCCGGCGGGCCTGCTGCTCGGTCAACGTGGCCGAGAAGCCGTGCAACGACGGGAACGTCCGGGTGACCTGCCCGCCGAACCGGGCGACGACCGCGTCGGCGGCCGCGAGGTCCTTGAGCTTGACGATGTAGCTGCCGGGCACGGCGGTGGCCGAGCCCGCGTGCAGCACCGCGCCTTCGGCGTGGGCCGGGGTGGTCAGGGTGACGGCGGCGAGGGCGGCGACGCCCAGGCCGGACAGCAGTGTTCGCATGGCAGGGTTCCTTCACGGGGAGGGCGCCCGGCTCCGATCACGCGCCGGGCGGTGGGTGGCCGACTGGTGCTACCGCGGGCTACTGCGGGCTACCTCGTGGGCGACCAGTACAGGAGCCGACCGCCCCACGGCAGCGGCGTCGCCTCGCGCACGATCTCGGCGTGCACCTGGGCCGGCGTGGCCGAGGGGGTGAACTGGAGGAGCCGGACGGCGACACCGCTGACGAACCCGGTCGCCATGGACGTGCCGCTGATCGTGTTGGTGGCGGTGTCGCTCGTGTGCCACGCCGACTTGATGTTCATGCCCGGCGCGTACAGGTCCACGCCGGGGCCGAAATTGGAGTACGACGCCCTGGCGTCGGTCTGGGTGGTGGCGCCCGAGGTGAGCGCCTCGACCACCCGGGCGGGCGAGGTGTTGGCGACGCCGCCGCCGCTGCTGCCGGCGGTGACGGACGCGGTGACGCCCGAGGCGACCAGCCGCCGCACCGCGTCGTCCAGCGCGACCGACGCCGAGCCGCTGAGGCTGAAGTTCGCCACGGCGGGACGGCTCGCGTTGAGCCGCACCCAGTCCACGCCCGCGATGACACCGGCGATCGTGCCGCTGCCCTGGGCGTTGAGCACGCGCACGCCGGCCACCCGCACGCCCTTGGCCACGCCGTACGTGCTGCCGGCGATGATGCCCGCGACGTGCGTGCCGTGCCCGTTGTCGTCCTGGGCGACGAAGTCGTTGTCGACCGCGTCGTAGCCGTGCACGGCCCGACCGCCGAACTCCACGTGCGTGACCCGGATGCCCGTGTCGATCACGTACGCGGTGACGCCCGCGCCGGTGGAGGTGTAGCTGTAGGTGGTGCTCAGCGCCGGGGTGCGCTGGTCGATCCGGTCCAGGCCCCACGGCGCGCCGGTCTGCGTCGCGTTGGCGTGCACGACCTGGTCCTGCTCGACGTAGGCCACCGCCGGGTCGGCGGCGAGCCGGCGGGCCTGCCCCGGGGTGAGCGCCGCGGCGAAGCCGCCGAACGCGGCGAACCTCCTGGTCACCTGCCCGGCCAGCCCGTGCTCCACGGCGCCGGCCGCGGTGTGGTCCTTGAGCTTGACGATGTAGCTGCCCGGCACGGCGGTGGGCGAGCCCGCGTGCAGGACGGCGCCCTCGGCGTGGGCGGGCGCGGCGAGCAGGGCGACGGTCGACGCGGCCACCGCGAGGCACGGTAAGAGCTTGCGCATACGGCTTTCCTCTGCAGGGTGAGGGGACCCGGCGCGGATCACGCGCGGGTCTGCCAGTGTGCCGACTGCGCTCGGGCGGTGGGTACCCGGCGAAAGAGTCGGTTCGCCGCGGCGGCGCGGGTCGCGCTGGTCCACCCGGCGCAGTCCGCACCGGTGGGCTCCGGCGCTTGCCGGCGGGTGCCGCACAGCGTGATTGAGAAGCGATTCAACGCTGTGGAGAAAATATCGCCGGCGGTGTCGCCGAAACAGGAAGCGGGCGTCTCCGCGCGGTTGCGGAGAAGTTCTCCAGGGCAACTATGCATCTGTTGGGTGCGCCGCCGCGGCGCCCGGGGGCGCATGGCGCCCGAACCACCCCTAACAGCACCACCACCAGCGCGAACACCTCACACCAAGGTATCACCCGCGACAGTCAACGTGAGCTTGCACATAGGGGTTTCCGTTCTTGCCGGGGAACGATTGTCGATACCGTTCGACAACTCGTCCGGTGGCCACCGACGCGCGACTGTGCCGCACGTCACCCGAGCAGCCGGGACGGTGGGCCGGTTCGCGTACCGGGAAGGGGCCGGACGTCCGAGCGCGATGCGGCGATCGCACGTACCGGGATCTTCACAACCCCTACTGTTAATGAGAATTCAAACATTCCACAGCCGCCCGGATTCTGCCCGCCGATTGGTTAAATTCACGGCGGGAAACCCGATCGGCTGTACCGCGCCGGCGATTTCGCACGATAACGTCGCTCGCCTTGTCCTTGGGAGAACGGAGCGAAGATGCCTACGCCAGTCGTCGGACCGGAATCGCGGACACGCGATCCCCGACGGATCGACACGGGGGCCGACCCCTTCGCGGACGCATTGCGTGCGGCGATCCGCGCCAAAGGGCTCAGCCTGGAACGCATCCAGCACAAGCTGCGGGCACGGGGCGTCGCGGTCAGCATCGCCGCGCTGAGCTACTGGCAGTCGGGCCGCAGGCGACCGGAGCGACCGGACTCGCTCACCGCCGTCAGCCACCTGGAGGAGATCCTGGACGCGGGCCCGGGCGGGTTGAGCTCGCTGCTCGGACCACCGCGGCCACGCGGCAAGGCACGACCCCGGACGCGCGTGTCCGGCCCCGAGGGCTGGGTCGGCGAGAACGACTACGCGTCCATCGCGGAGCTGCTGGCCGACGTCGACACCAGCACCGACCAGGACCTCACCCGGCTCAGCCTGCGTGACCAGGTGGAGCTCGCGATGGACGGCAGCACCCGCCGGGTGCGCTCGCGCCAGGTGCTGCGGGCCGAGCGCTCCGGCGTCGACCGCGTGCTGCTGGGCTACGACACCCGGCTGCCGGGCGATCCGCTGCCGGTCATCGGCACGCTGCGGTCGTGCAGACTTGGGCGGGTTTCCGCCGACCCGCGCAACGGTCTGATGGTCGCCGAACTCCTGCTCGACCGCCCGCTGCGCCGGGGCGAGCGGACCGCCGTCGAGTACGAGCTGATCCACGTGGCACCGCACCACCCGACGTTCGACAACACGCACTCGCGACGGTTCCGCCACCCCGTCCGCGAGTACGTCTTGGAGGTCCGGTACGACTCACGGTGCCGGCCCGCGCGCTGTGAACAGTTCACGACCGGTTTGACCGGTGGAGACCCCACCGACGTGCGCGAGACCCCGGTGGACACGTGGGGCTACGCGTACGCGGTCGCGCTCGACTTCGGTCCCGGCGTGGTCGGCTTGCGCTGGGAATGGGCCTGACTCAGTAGGAGCGCGGCAACCTCAAGGTGTGCTGCGCCACGAAGTTCAGGATCATCTCCCGGCTGACCGGGGCGATGCGGGACAACCGGGACGCGGCCAGCATGGCGCCCAGTCCGTACTCGGACGACAGCCCGTTGCCGCCGTGGACCTGGATGGCCTGGTCCACCGCCCCCGCCACCGCCTCCCCCGCCGCGTACTTGGCCATGTTGGCCGCCTCACCAGCAGCCCGGTCCTCCCCAGCGTCGTAGAGAGCCGCGGCTTTCTGGGTCATCAGCCTCGCCAGCTCGACCTGGATCGCGCACTGCGCCAGCGGGTGCGCGATGCCCTGGTGCGCGCCGATCGGCGTGTCCCAGACGGTCCTGGTGCGGGCGTACTCGCTCGCCTGGTCGAGTGCGCGGCGGGCCGTGCCGGTGGCGAGCGACGCCGCCATGATCCGCTCGGGGTTCAACCCGGCGAACAGCTGGGACAAGCCGGCGTCCGCCGAGCCGACCAGCGCGTCCAGGGGCAGGCGCACGTCGTCGAAGAAGCAGGTGAACTGCTTCTCGGGCGACAGCACGTCCATCGGGATGTGCTGGTAGGTGAAGCCGGGCGCGTCCGTGGGCACGATCACCAGCGAGGGGAGCAGCCGTTGGCCGGTGGCGTCGACGTGGCGCGCCACCACCATGACGGCCTCGACCTCGTCCACGCCGGAGATGTAGTACTTGCCGCCGTTGAGGACCCACTCGTCGCCGTCGCGGTGGATGGCGGTGGTGAGCTTGTGCGAGTTGGAGCCCGCATCCGGCTCGGTGATGGCGAACGCCATCTTGGTGGTGCCGTCGGCGAACCCGGGCAGCCACCACCGCTTCTGCTCCTCGGTGCCGAACCGGGCGATGATCGTGGCGCAGATCGCGGGCGAGACGACGGTCAGCAGCAGCGGGCAGCCGGCCGCGGCCAGTTCCTCGCACACCGCGGCCAGGTCGCCGATGCCGCCGCCACCGCCTCCGTACTCCTCGGGCACGGCCACACCCAGGTAGCCGAGCCTGCCCACGTCCGACCACAGCTCGTGGGTCTTCTCCCCCGCCCGCGCCTTGGCGATGAAGTACTCGTGGCCGTACTTGCCGGCCAGGGCCGCGACGGCCTTGCGCAACGCCTGCCGCTCTTCGCTCTCGGTGAAGTTGATCGTCACGACCCGTCCTCCACTACTACCGCGAGCACGTCGCCCGCATCGACCTGCCGACCTGCCTGAACGAGCACTTCCGCGACCTCGCCGCCGGTGGCGACCAACACCCGGTGCTCCATCTTCATCGCTTCCAGCACCAGCAGCTCCGCGCCCGCCTCGACGCGCTGCCCCGGCTCGACCGCGACCCGGACCACCGTGCCGGGCATCGGCGCGACGGTGGCGCCCTCGGCGACCTTGACCCCCGGCTCGGGGAACCGGGGCCGCAGCCTCAGCGACACCGCGCCCGACCCCGCCGTGCCGGAATCCACCGGGCCGACCTCCACCCGGTCCCCGTGCACGGCGACCGGGTACGTCGTGCGCACCCCGTCCCGCTCGAAGGTCACCTCGTGCGGCGAGGCCTTGACGACCGCCAGGCCCAGGCTCGTCCGCACGCCCGCGCGGGTGTGCAGGTAGTCGACCTCGACCGTGTCGTCGCCGTGGTCGAAGGCGGTGCGCTGGGGCTGGGAGGGCAGGTTGCGCCAGCCCAGCGGCAGGGTGGTGCGCCGCCGTTCGGCCAGCGCGAGGGCGGCCGCGAGGGCCGCGGGCCGCACGTCGACCGGTTCCGGGGTGGTGAGGTCGTGCCGGTCCAGGAAGGCGGTGTGGGTGTTGCCCGCGGCGAACTCCGGGTGCCGCAGGGTGCGCACCAGCAGGTCGCGGTTGGTGACCAAACCGTGCACCTCGGCGCGGGCGAGGGCGGCGGCCAGCTTGCGGATGGCGGCGGACCGGGTCGGCGCCCACGCGATCACCTTGGCCAGCATGGGGTCGTAGTGCACGCCCACCTCGCTGCCGTCCTCCACGCCGCTGTCCACCCGCACGCCGTCCGGTACGGCGAACCGGTGCAGGGTGCCGCTCGCGGGCCGCCAGTCGTGCGCGGGGTCTTCGGCGTACAGGCGGGCCTCGACGGCGTGGCCGTTCGGCGCGGGCGGTTCGGCCGGTAGCCGGGCGCCCTCGGCGATGGCGAGCTGCCAGGCGACCAGGTCGAGGCCGAACACCTCCTCGGTGACCGGGTGCTCCACCTGCAGCCGGGTGTTGACCTCCAGGAAGTGGAACGAGCCGTCGTCGGTGTAGAGGAACTCGACCGTGCCCGCGCCGACGTACCCGATGGCCGCGGCGGCCTTGGTGGCGGCGTCGAACAGGCGCTCGCGGGCCTGCGGCGTCACGGCCGGGCTCGGCGTCTCCTCGATGATCTTCTGGTGCCGGCGCTGGATGGAGCACTCCCGCTCGCCCAGCGCCCAGACCGTGCCGTGCGCGTCGGCGAGGACCTGGACCTCGACGTGGCGGACGTGCTCCAGCAGCGGCTCGCAGAACACCGTGCCGTCGCCGAACGCGGACTCGGCCTCGCGGCGCGCGGCGGCGACCTGCCCGGCCAGCTCGGCGGCCGACCGCACCACCCGCATACCGCGACCGCCGCCCCCGGCGGAGGCCTTGACCAGCACCGGGAACGCGGTGGCCGAGTCCGGGTCGAGCTCCGGCAGCACGGGCACGCCCGCCGCGGCCATCCTCTTCTTCGCCGCGACCTTCGAGCCCATCGCGTCGATGACCTCGGGGTCCGGGCCGACCCACGTCAGCCCGGCGGCCAGCACGGCACGCGCGAAGGAGGCGTTCTCGGACAGGAACCCGTACCCGGGGTGCACGGCGTCCGCGCCGGCCGCGAGCGCGGCGCCGACCAGCGCGTCGGCACGCAGGTAGGTCTCACCGGGGGTGGCGCCGGGCAGCCGCACGGCGGCGTCGGCCTCCCGCACGTGCGGCGAGTCCGCGTCGGGGTCGGAGAACACGGCGACCGGCGACACGCCGACCTCGCGGCACGTCCGGATCACCCGCCGCGCGGTCTCGCCGCGGTTGGCGATCAACAGCTTGCGGATCATGGCGTCCTCACATCCGGAAGACGCCGTAGCCCTCGGCGCCCTTGATCGGTCCACTGTGGATCGCCGACAGGCACAGGCCGAGCACCGTGCGGGTGTCGCGCGGGTCGATCACGCCGTCGTCGTAGAGCCGGCCGGACAGGAAGGCGGCCGTCGACTGCTGCTCGATCTGCCCCTCCACCATCTGCCGCATGGCCGCGTCGTGCTCGTCGTCGTAGTGCTGCCCCTTCGCGGCGGCGGCCTGCCGGGCCACGATCGACAGCACGCCGGCGAGCTGCTTGGGCCCCATCACGGCCGACTTGGCGTTGGGCCAGGTGAACAGGAACCGGGGGTCGTAGGCCCGCCCGCACATGCCGTAGTTGCCCGCGCCGTAGGACGCGCCCATGACCACGGTCAGGTGCGGCACCCGGCTGTTCGACACCGCGTTGATCATCATCGCGCCGTGCTTGATGATGCCGCCCTGCTCGTACTGCGCGCCGACCATGTACCCGGTGGTGTTCTGCAGGAACAGCAGCGGCGTGTCGCTCGCGTTCGCCAGCTGGATGAACTGGGTCGCCTTCTGCGCTTCCTCGCTGAACAGCACGCCGCGCGCGTTGGCCAGCACACCGATCGGGTAGCCGTGCAGGTCGGCCCACCCGGTCACGAGGCTGCCGCCGTAGTCGGGCTTGAACTCGTCGAACCGCGACCCGTCCACGATCCGGGCGATCACCTCCCGCGGGTCGAACGGCACGCGCAGGTCCGTCGGCACCAGCCCGAGCAGGTCTTCCTCGTCGTGCAACGGCGGCTCGACCGCCTTCGGCGCGGGGCCGAGCTTGCGCCGGTTCAGCCGGGCGACCACGCGCCGGGTGAGCCGGATCGCGTCCACCTCGTCCGCGGCCACGAAGTCGGCCAGCCCGGACGTGGCGCCGTGCATCCGCGCGCCGCCGAGCGACTCGTCGTCGGACTCCTCGCCGGTGGCCATCTTCACCAGCGGCGGCCCGCCGAGGAACACCTTCGACCGCTCCTCGATCATCACCACGTAGTCAGACATCCCCGGCACGTAAGCCCCGCCGGCGGTGGCGTTGCCGAAGACCGTGCTGATCGTCGGCACACCCGCCGCCGACAGCCGGGTCAGGTCGCGGAACGCCCGCCCGCCGGGGATGAAGATCTCGCTCTGGCTCGGCAGGTCCGCGCCACCGGACTCGACCAGCCCGATCAGCGGCAGCCGGTTCTGCAACGCGATGTCGTTGGCCCGGAACGTCTTGCGCAACGTCCACGGGTTGCTCGCGCCGCCGCGCACGGTCGGGTCGTTGGCCACGACCACGCACTCGACGCCCTCGACCACCCCGATGCCGGTGACCACGCTCGCGCCCACCGGGTAGTCGGTGCCCCAGGCGGCCAGCGGCGACAGCTCCAGGAACGGGCTGTCGGGGTCGACCAGCAGCTCGATCCGCTCACGCGCGAGCAGCTTGCCGCGCCGGTGGTGCCGCTCGGTGTACTTCGGGCCGCCGCCCGCGAGCGCCTTGGCCTGCTCGGCGTCCAGCTCGGCGAGCCGGGCCAGCAACGCCTCCCGGTTCGCGGCGTACCCGGGCGACCGGACGTCCACCGCCGTGCGCAACGCGGTCATGCCGTGTACCCCAATCGTCGTGCCGCCAGCTCCGTCATCACCTCGGTCGCGCCGCCCCCGATGCCGAGGATGCGCGCGTCCCGGTAGTGTCGCTCGACCTCTGTATCGCGGAGATAACCAGCGCCGCCGTGCAGCTGCACCGCCGCGTCCACGACGAAGGAGCACGCCTCCACCGCCGCGTTCTTCGCGAAGCACACCTGCGCCACGACTTCCTCCCCCCGCGACACCCGCACCGCCACCTCACGCGTGTAGGTGCGCACGAGGTCGATGCGTTGCGCCATCTCCACCAACCGGTGGCTGACGACCTGGCGCGCGATGAGCGGCTTGCCGAACGTCTCGCGCCGCCGCGTGTGGGCCAGCGTCAGGTCGAGGCAGCGCTGAGCGGTCGCGTAGGCCTGCACCGCCAACGAGATCCGCTCCACCTGGAACTGGCGCATGATCAGCGCGAACCCGGCGTTCTCCGCGCCGACCAGGTTCGCCACCGGCACCCGTGCGTCCACGAAGGACAGGTCGGCGGTGTCCGAGCAGTGCCAGCCCATCTTCTCCAGCCTGCGGTCCACCGCGAACCCGGGCGTGCCCTTCTCGACCACCAGCAGGCTCACGCCTGGGTAACCGGGACCACCCGTCCGCACCGCCGTGGTGACGAAATCCGCCCGATCACCCGAAGTGATGAACGCCTTGGTCCCGTTCACCACATAGCAGTCACCGTCACGGCGGGCCGTGGTGCGCAGGGCCGCCACGTCCGAGCCACCACCCGGTTCGGTGATCGCGAGCGACCCGATCAGCTCGCCCGCCAGCGTGGGCCGGACGAACCGGTCGATCAGCCCTTGGTCGCCGGAGTCCACGATGTGCGGCAGCGCGATACCGTGCGTGAGCAGCCCGGCGACCAGCCCCGACGAACCACCGGCCTGGATCAGCTCCTCGGTCGCCACCACGGTGTCCAGCAGGTCGCCCGCGCCGCCGACGTCCTCGGGGAAGCCCAGGCCCAGCAACCCGATCGCCGCCGCCGTGCGGTGCAGCTCGCGGGGCAGCTCGCCGTCGCGTTCCCAGTCGGACAGGTGCGGCACGACCTCCCGTTCGGTGAACCTGCGCACGGTGGCGCGGAGGTCGCGGCGCTCCGGCGTCTCGAACAGCTCGGACGTGGTCACAGCAGCGCCTCCGGGATGTCGACGTGCCGGGAGCGCAGCCACTCCCCCAACGCCTTGGCCTGCGGGTCGAAGCGGGTGGACGAGGCGACGCCGTCGCCGAGCAGGCCGTGCAGCACGAAGTTCAGCGCCCTGAGGTTCGGCAGCTCGTACCGGTCCACCTCGCCCGCCTCGGGCAGCAGCTCCTTCAGCCGCTCGACCGTGAGCTCCGCGCGCAACCACTCGTACTGCGCGTCGGTGCGCACCCACACCCCGAGGTTGGCGTCACCGCCCTTGTCACCGGAACGCGCGCCCGCGATCGTGCCCAGCGGGACCCGGCGCACTGGCGCACTCATACGTCGACCACCTTCCCGCCGGGCAGCACGGCCCGGTGCCGCACCGACGTCCGCGGCACGTACGCGGCCCGGTAGACGCCGAACGGCGTGCCGTCGCCGGGCGGCGCGGTGACGTGGAAGCCCGGGTAGGACGCCAACGCCAGCTCGACGGCCGCGCGCGAGAACGCCTTGGCCCGCTTCGGGTCCGCCGTCTTGACGGTGACGTGCAGCAACGCGCTCGCCGTCTCCTCGGTGTCCGCGTCGGCGCGGTCGGTGCGGGCCAGGGTCCACGTGAGGCCGTCCGCGCCGACGGCCTGTTCGAGCTGGTGGCGGACCAGGTTCGCCTTCGCCGCGACGTCCAGCCCGGTGAGTACGAACGTGGTGGAGTTGCGGAACCCGCCCAGGGTGTTGAGGCAGACCTTGAGCGTGTCCGGCGGCGGCGAGCCGCGCACGCCGGAGATCCGCACACCGCGGTCGTGCGGGTCGAGCCGGATGGTGTCGAAGTGGCTGACCACGTCCGGGCCGGGGTAGGCGGGCGGGCCGATCTCGTAGAGCAGTTGCGCGGTGACGGTGTCGACGGTGACCGCGCCGCCCGTGCCGTCGTGCTTGGTGATGACCGACGAGCCGTCCGCCTCGACCTCCGCGATGGGGAAACCGGGCCTGGTCACGTCGATCGAGGTGAAGAACGAGTAGTTGCCGCCGGTGGCCTGCGCGCCGCACTCCAGCACGTGACCGGCGACCGTGGCACCCGCCAGCGCGTCCCAGTCCCGCCTGCCCCAGCCGAAGTGCGCGGCGGCCGGTCCGACGACCAGCGACGCGTCGGTGACGCGGCCGGTGACCACGACGTCCGCCCCGGCGTTCAGGCACTCGGCGATGCCCCAGGCGCCCAGGTAGGCGTTGGCGGTCAACGCCTCCGGGAACCGGTCGCGCACGTCGTCACCGGTCACGTGGGCGACCTTCGCGCCGAGCCCGAGCCGGTCGATCGCCTCGGCCAGGCCCTCCGGGTTCAGCCCGCCCGCGTTGGAGACGATCTTCACGCCGCGGGCCAGCGCGTCGGCCAGGTTCTCCTCCAGCTGGCGCAGGAACGTGCGGGCGTAGCCGAGGCTCGCGTCCTTCACCCGGTCCCGGCCCAGGATGAGCATGGTCAGCTCGGCCAGGTAGTCGCCCGTGAGGACGTCGAGGTCACCGCCGGTCAGCATCTCGCGGACGGCGGAGAACCGGTCGCCGTAGAAGCCGGAGGCGTTGCCGATGCGGATCACGGCCGCCCCTTGTCGCGGCCCCGGCCGGGGGCACCGGCGAACGCCTGCGCGACGGGCAGCCAGGCGTTGGCCGCGTCGCCGACGGCGGTCACGGCCAGGTCGTCGCGGTGCCGCCGCTGGGTGGCCAGCAGGCAGAAGTCCAACGCGGGCCCGGTGATCCGGTCCGCGGCGTCCGGCGGGCCCCACGCCCACTGCTCGCCGTTCGGCCCGACCAGCTCGACCCGGACCGGCACCTGCGGCGCGGGCTGCCCGTGGACCAGGAACGACCAGCCGAACGTGCGGACCGCGATGTGCGCGACGTGCTTGAGCCGGTGCGTGGGGGCGCGGGTCACGCCGAGCGCGTCGGCGACGTCCTGGCCGTGCGCCCACGTCTCCATCAGCCGGGCGGTGGCCATGGACGTCGGGCTCATCGGCGGCCCGAACCACGGCACCTTCACGCCCGGCGGCAGCGCCGCGAGTGCCTCGGCCAGCTCGGCCCGACCCGCCCGCCACCGCGCCAACGTGATCGGCTCCCGCGCGCCCTCGTCCACCATGTCCGGCCTGGCCTGCTTCAGGGCCTCGGTGAACGCGGCGGGGTCGCGCGCGGCGAGCACGGCCGCGCGGTCGGTCCAGCACAGGTGGCTGATCTGGTTGGCGATCGTCCAGCCCTCGGCGGGCGTCGGGACGGTCCAGTCGGACAGCGGCGCGACCAGGTCGTCCAGCACCTGGCTCTCCGCCCGCAGGTCGTCCAGCAGTTCGGTGATCACGGTGCCCGCCTTCCGAGGGACTCCTCCAGCAGGTGCGCCCAGTGCCGGACGACCCGGCTGCGCCGCTTGCCGTCGTCGGTGAGCTGGTTGGCCAGCGCGAGGCCGCGCACCAGGTCCAGGGTGAGCTGCACGCTCTCGCGGACGCCCGGCTTGCTCTCGTCGGCGTCGAGCAGCTCGACGGCGAGGCGGTGCGTCTCCCGGCCCAGCCGGACCTCCAGCGGCACCACCACGGTCTTGAGCTCGGGGTCGGTGCGCGCGGCGACCCACAGTTCGAGCGCGGCGGTGAACAGGTCGCTGGCGTAGAAGTCGGCGATCAGCTCGACCACGGCGACCGTGCTGCCGGTGACCTGCCGGGCGCGCTCTTTCAGGTCGAGGACGCTCTCCGCGCCCAGGTGCTCGACCGCCGCGGCGACCAGCTCGCCGCGGGTGCGGAAGTGGTGCAGCTGAGCGCCGCGGGACACACCCGCGCGCTCGGCCACCACCGTCGTCGTGGTGCCCGACCAGCCGCGCTCGACCAGGCACTCGACGGTCGCCTCCATGAGCTTGCGCCTGGTCTCACGACTGCGGTCGGCCTGGCGCCTGCTCTCCCGCTGAACCGTGTCGGCGGGCACGGGGTCGGTGGACATGGGACCGAGTGTTCCGCGCCGACTAACAAACAGTCAAGACTGATTGTTAATCGGCGCGGACCGCTACCCGGTTACCACCCGCCCTGGGCCATCGTCTGGAACAGCCACCTGCCGCCGGTCTTGACCAGCAGGTCGCCGTACCGCACGACCTGCGAGAAGTCACCGGCGGTGATGGTCGCGTCGGTGATCACGAAGACCAGGTCGGCGTTGACGAAGACGGGGGTGCGGACGGACTCCATCCGCACGTCACCGTCACCCAGGGACGCCGCCATGTCGTGGAGGAACCGCGCCCGGTCCCACGACTGCGCCGACCCGTCCGTCACCGCGTTGACCGGGAACAACGCCATGTCGGCCATCGCCTCGACGTCCTTGGCCGTCGCCAAGGCGTCCCACTGCTCGAACCACGCGAGCACGCCCGCCACATCGTCGTCGGTCGGCACGAACCCCGCTCCACTCCCCGCCACGGCACTCATGTCGTACAGTGTACCGTACGCCGTACGTCAGCCTGGGCGGAGCGCGTCCGAACAGCGGTTCTCCCTCGATCCGGAGCCTTGTTTGATGAGAGGCCGGGAGGTCGGTGTGGCGGTTTCGCGGCGTGACTTGATGCGGTGGGCGGGCGTGGCGGTGGCCGCCGGAGGGATGGCCGCGCAGACGCGGCCGGTGCGCTGGGCGCGGCTGCGCGCGCACCTGGCCGGTGACCTGCTGCTCCCCGGCGACGACGGCTACGACACGGCACGGCTGCCGTTCAACTCGCTGTTCGACCACCACCGGCCGGCCGCGATCGCCCGCTGCGTGCGTGCCGAGGACGTGCAGCGGTGCCTGGAGGAGGCCCGCCGATCCGGTGTCCGGGTGGCCGCGCGCGGCGGCGGGCACAGCTACGCCGCCTACTCCACCCCGCACGACGGCCTGGTGGTCGACCTGGGGCCGATGAACGGCGTCGAGGTGCGGCCGGACGGCACGGCCGTGGTCGGCGCGGGCGCCCGTCTCGGTGACGTGTACGCGGCACTCGCCGCCGCCGGTCGGTGCCTGCCGCTGGGCAACTGCCCGTCCGTCGGCATCGCCGGCCTGACGATGGGTGGCGGCCTCGGCTGGGTGCAACGCACCTACGGCCTCACGTGCGACTGGTTGCGCGCCGCTCGCGTGGTCACCGTGGACAGCCGCGTCGTCACCGCGTCGGAGGACCGCGAACCCGACCTGTTCTGGGCGCTGCGCGGCGGTGGCGGCGGCAACTTCGGCGTGGTCACCTCGTTCGAGTTCGCCACCGCGCCCCGACCGGAGGTGCTGACCGTGTTCCGGCTGAGGTTCCCGGCCGGGTCGGCGGCGGACGTGCTCGGCGCCTGGCAGCCCTGGAGCGCCTCGGCACCCGAGCACCTGTCCAGCACCTGCGTGGTGCTGCCAGACGGTTCGACCGACCTCATCGGCTGCTCGATCGGGCCGCAGGCCGCGTTGCTCGGCGAGCTGGCCCGACTGGGCCTCGACGGCCCGCTGGAGCACGCCGAGGTCGACTACCCGACCGCGACGGCGATCATGACCGCCGGCCACCCGTCCCGCAACGCCTTCCGCGCGTCGTCACGCGTGTCCGACGGCCTGTGGGACGACCCGGCGGCGGTGGCGGACACGGTGCGGGGCAAGAGCAGCGCGCTGCTCATCGTCGGCGCGCTCGGCGGTGCGATCGACCGGCCGAGCCCGACCGACACGGCCTACCCGCACCGCGGCGCGCCGACGTCCGTCGAGGTCTTCGGCACGGTCGGCGACCTGCCGGTCGAGCGGGTGACGCGCGAGGTGGACGACGCCCAGTCGGCGTTGGCGGACCTGATCGGCGCCGGCACCTACATCAACTACCTGGACCCGGAGCAGGAGGACTGGGCGGCCACCTCGTACCGGCACAACCTGCGCCGGCTGCGCGCCGTGGCCCGCCGCTACGACCCGGACCGCGTGCTGGCGTTCCCCCAGGCGGTGCGTTGACGGGTCAGAGCAGGGTCAACTGCTCCTGGACGACCGGCGCCGCCGGGACCTGGGCGGGCAGGCTGCCCTCCGGCCACAGGCCCTCGTCGTCGCCGGGCACGCCGACCGCGTCCCGCTTCCCCTGCGCGTCCAAGCCGTGTCGCCGCAACAACGGTCGGATGCGCGCGTCGAGCCACCGGCGGTACCGCGCGTCCACATAGGACCCGTGCGCGTACAGCCTCCGGTAGTCGTCGACCAGGTCCGGCCGGGTCCGCACCAGCCACCGGGCGAACCACTCGCGCGCGCCCGGCCTCAGGTGCAGCGGCAGGACCGTCACGCCCGTCGCCCCGGCCGACGCGATCGAGGCCAGCAGCGCGTCCAGCTGCTCCTCCGAGTCGGTCAGCTCCGGCAGCACCGGCGCGACGAACACCCCGCACGGCAACCCCGCGTCACGCACCCGGCGCACCAGCTCCAACCTCGCCCCCGGACTCGGCGTGCCCGGTTCCAGCCCGGCTTGGAGCTCCCGGTCCAGCAGCGCCAGGGACACGCCGATGCCCACCGGCACCGACGACGCGGCCTTCGCCAGCAGGGGGATGTCCCGCGACAGCACGGTGCCCTTGGTGAGGATCGAGAACGGCGTGCCCGAGTCGGCCAGCGCCCCGATGATGCCGGGCATCAACGCGTAGCGACCCTCGGCCCGCTGGTACGGGTCGGTGTTCGTGCCCATCGCCACGTGCTCGCGCCGCCAGCGCTTGGACCGCAGCTGGGCGCGCAGCACCTCCACCGCGTTGACCTTCACCACCACCTGGGTGTCGAAGTCGCGCCCGGCGTCCAGGTCGAGGTAGGTGTGCGTGTTGCGGGCGAAGCAGTTGTGGCTGACCAGACCGTTGGCCACGAAGTCACCCGTGCCCGTCGTGATGTCGTACAACGTCCGCGTCACGCCGAGCGACTCCACCGACACCACCGCCAGCCGGGACGTGACGGGCACCTCCATTCCCTCGATCGCGTTGCCGCGCGGTGTCGCCGGAGCCACCAGGTGCAGGAACCGCAGCCGCTCGGCCAGGCCGCCGACGATGCGCACACCCCGCACCTCGACCACGTGCGACACGCGCAGCCGCGTCAACGCCAGCACCGCCGCCTCGAACACCGCGCTGTCCGAACTGGACATCACCAGCTCGCCGCCGGTGGAGCTGCCGCGCGCGTCGAACAACCCGGCCAGGAACCCCTTCGACCACTCCTCCCCCGGCGTGGTCGGCCACTCGACCAGCTCGTCCTCCCGCGGCACCCGCCCGCCCGCGAACGCGCGCACCCGCGCCAGCACGTCCGGCAGGCTGGGCAGGCCGCCGCGCACCACGCCCCACAGGTAGCCCTCGCGGTACTCCTCGGCCTGCGCGGGCGGCGCGGCGAACCGACCCGTGCCGACCAGCTGCGCGCCCTTGACCAGGAACGGCCGCTCCTCGAAGTCGTCGCACCGACCGGGCGTGACGTGCTTCCAGCCCTCGTCGGTGAGGAACCGGTGGTCGCCGCCGGCCACGACCTGCGTGCCGTCGCTCAACGTCAGCCGGTAGGCGGGCTTGGAGGTCTTCCAGTGCGCCCGCACGCGGGTGACCACGAACCGGCCGCGGGCGGTGCCGAACACCTCCTCCCCCACCGACAGCTCGGCGATGGGCTTGGTGCGGCCGTCGGCCAGCAGCACGGGCGTGTCACCGGTCAGGCAGTACGTGCAGCCGTGCGTGCAGCCGCGGTAGGGGTTGACGGTCCAGCCGAACGGCAGCCCGCCACCGGGCACCTTGTTCAGCACCGACTTGGCGTTCACCTCGTGGAACACGACGTCGGCGAAGTCGGGAGTTCGTACGCTGCGCACCAGCCCCGGCAAACCCGGCAGAGCCTGCTGTCGGTCCGCCCCGTCCTTCTGCCCGTCCCATCGCATGTCCACATTCGAACACGTGTTCGAACCACGGTCAAACGGAGTACCTGTGTCAGTGCTGGACGTCATCCTGTGGCCCTTCGACACCACCGCCTTCACGTTCGCCGGCGTCGCCACGAGTTGGGGCGAGGTGGTCGGTTTCATCACCGGCGCGCTGTGCGTGTGGCTGGTGGCCCGGCAGAACGTGTCGAGCTGGCCGATCGGCATCCTCAACAACCTCGCCTTCCTCGTCCTGTTCGCGACCAGCGGCCTGTACGCGGACTCGGGCCTCCAGGTCGTCTACGTGGCACTCGCGCTGTACGGCTGGTGGGCGTGGCTGCGGGGCGGCGCCGAGCGCACCCCGCTGCCCGTCGGCCGCACCACCCGCGCGCAGTGGTGGTGGCTGCTCGCGACCGGCGTGGCGGGCACCCTGCTGCTGGTGTGGGTGCTGACCACGTTCAGCAACTCGACCGTGCCGTGGGCCGACTCCGTGACCACCGTCCTCTCGCTGCTGGCCACCTGGGGCCAGACCCGCAAGAAGGTCGAGTGCTGGTGGCTGTGGATCGCCGCGGACGTGATCTACGTCCCGTTGTACGCCTACAAGGGCCTGTGGTTGACCGCGATCCTGTACGTCGGGTTCATGGCTCTGTGCGTGCTCGGTCTGCGCAACTGGACCAAGGCGTTGCGCCAGGACGAGTTGGTCGCCGCGTGACCGACTTCGACCACGCGTTGGTGCTCGGCAAGTTCTACCCCCCGCACGCCGGTCACCACCACCTCATCCGCACCGCCGCCGCGCGCAGCAGGCGCACCACCGTGACCGTGCTGGCGTCGAGCGCGGAGTCCATCCCGGTCGCCGACCGGGTGGCGTGGCTGCGCGCCGAGCACGCCGGCACGCCCGGCCTGGTCGTGCTCGGCGACGTGGACGACCACGAGATGGACTTCCACAGCGACACCACGTGGGAACTGCACATGGGCGTGGCACGGGCGGTGCTCGCGCGACGGGCCATCCTGGACGGCGATCCCGCGTCGGCGGCGGTCGACGCGGTGTTCTCCAGCGAGCACTACGGCGACGAGATGGCCAAGCGGCTCGGTGCCCGGCACGTGCTGGTCGACCTCGACCGCGCCGCGTTCCCGGTGTCGGGCACGGCGGTCCGGGCCGACCCGCGCGGCCAGTGGGCGCACCTCGCCTCGGCGACCCGCATCGGGCTGTGCGCGCGGATCGTGGTGCTCGGGGCGGAGAGCACCGGCACCACGACCCTGTCGCGCGACCTCGCCGAGGCGCTGGGCGCACCGTGGGTGCCCGAGTACGGCCGGGAGCACACGGAGCTGAAGCTGGCGGCGGCCCGCGCGTTCGACCCCGGCGCGACCGTCGACGATCTCGTGTGGACGGTCGGCGACTTCCAGGACGTGGCCCGCAGGCAGCGGGAGCTGGCCGACGCCGCCGTGGTGGGCCCCGTCCTGGTGTGCGACAACGACCCGTGGGCGGCGACCGTGTGGGGTCACCGCTACCTCGGCGCGCCGCACCCGGACATCGCGCCGGACGCCCACCGCCCCGCCCTCTACCTGCTGACCGACCACGTCGGCGTGCCGTTCGAGCAGGACGGGTGGCGGGACGGCGAGCACCTGCGCGCGTGGATGACCGCGGAGTTCCAGGCGGGTCTGGCCGCGCGGGGCGTGCCGTGGCGGCTGGTCACGGGATCGCCGGACCAGCGGCTGCGGCAAGCCCTGGCGGCCTGCGACGAGGCGGTGGCCGCGCACTTCCGGTTCGCCGACCCGCTCGGGCCTCAGACCGTCACCAGCACCTGATCCAGGGACTTGCGGACCAGGTCGGGCACCACGCAGCCGTCGGCCGGGTAGCCGATCGGGATGACCGCGAACGCCTTCTCGTTGCGCGGGCGGCCCAGCACCTCGCCGAGGAACCCCATCGGCGACGGCGTGTGGGTCAGGGCGGCGAGCCTGGCCAGGTGCAGCGCGGTCAGCAGCATGCCGACCGCGATGCCCACCGACTCGTCCACGTAGTAGTGCTTGCGGCGGGTGCCGTCGGGCTCCACGTAGTACCGCTGCTGGAACACGACCAGCAGTTCGGGCGCGTCGGTCAGGTGCGGCTTGACGTCGTCGGTGCCGAGCGGGCGCAGGGCGGCCAGCCACTCGTCGCCGAGCCTGCCCGCGTACGAGACGCGTTCCTCCCGCTCGGCGGCCTCCCGGATGCGGCGGCGCACCGCGGGGTCCTGCACGAGCACGAACGTCCAGGGCTGCTGGTGGGCGCCGCTGGGCGCGGTGGACGCGACCGCGATGGCGTCGAGCACCACCTGTTCGGGCACGGGCTCGCCGGAGAACATGCGCACCGTGCGGCGCTCCTGCATGCGGGCGCGCAGCTCGGCGGCCGCGCGCAGGGATTCGTCGACCGGCATCCGGGCCGGTCGGTACGGCACGGGCGCGAAGTCCCGGCCGTGGACGGGTGTCCAGTTCGTGGTCACGCGGCGAGCCTGGCACCGCCCGGCGCCGGCGTTAAGGGGTCACGTCGAACTTCGCACCGAACCGTCCGACATGCGGACGTTCGGGGTGGACGGGCAGTATGTGCGCGTGCGCGCCAAGGACCTGATCGCCGCCCATGGACACGGCCACGGGCACGGCCCCGCCGAACCCTCGTCCACACCGGTTCGGAAGCTCCTGCTGGTCCTGCTGCTGCCGTTCGTGCTGGCGACCGTGGTCGGCACGCTGCTGCTGTACCCGTTCGGGCACGAGCAGCGCACCGGCGCCGAGGCCGGGTTGGCCCAGGTGCCCGTGCGCGGCGACGTCACGGCTGTGGCCCGGGGTGGGTGCGGTCCGGAGTTGGCCGAGCCCGGCGCCTCGGGGTGCGTGCTGGTGACCGTGCGGATGAGCGACGGCGCGGCGGCCGGTCGGGACATCCAGGTCCCGGTGCCGGACCAGCCGGGCACGCCGACGTTCACCGTGGGCGACGCCGTGGTGCTGTCCTACGGCGGGGGCAACCCGAACGACAGCACGTCCTACCAGCTGGCGGACTTCCAGCGCGGCGTGCCGCTGCTGCTGCTCGCGGTGCTGTTCGCGGCGGCCGTGCTGCTGCTGGGCCGTTGGCAGGGGCTGGCGGCGCTGGGTGCGCTGGCGTTGAGCTTCGTGGTGCTGGCGCTGTTCGTGCTGCCCGCGATCCTGGCCGGGGAGAACCCGTTGGCCGTGGCCGTGGTCGGCGCGGGGCTGATCATGTTCATCGTGCTGTACGTGACGCACGGGTTGTCCGCGCGGACGTCCACGGCGGTGCTGGGCACGTTGGTGAGCCTGGCGTTGATCGGCCTGCTCGGCGCGGTGTTCTCCGCGTTCGGCAAGCTGACCGGGCTGGACCAGGACACGGCGAACCTGGTGTCGCTGCTCGGGCACGGCATCGACACGCGGGGGCTGCTGCTGGCGGGCACGCTCATCGGCGCGCTCGGCGTGCTGGACGACGTGACCGTGACGCAGACCAGCGCGGTGTGGGAGCTGCGCCGGGCCAACCCGGCGCTGGGGTTCCGCGAGCTGTACGCGGCGGGGTCGCGGATCGGCCGCGACCACCTGTCGTCCGTGGTGAACACGCTGGTCATGGCCTACGCGGGTGCCGCGCTGCCGTTGCTGCTGGCGTTCTCCCTGTCCGGGCGGACGCTGGGCGAGATCCTCACCGCCCAGGAGGTGGCGCAGGAGGTCGTGCGGACCCTGGTGGGCAGCATCGGCCTGGTCGCCGCCGTGCCGATCACCACCGCGCTGGCGGCCTTCGTCGCCGGCCGCGAGCCCGCTCCCACCGCACCCGAGCCCGCTCCCACGCCACCCGAGGCCTCACCCGAGCCGGCCACCGGCGACCCGCGGCGGCGCACCCGCGTCACCGGCGACCTGCGCACCGGCTACGACCCCGCCAAGGGCCCGTGGCGCCGCCCGGCTACCGCGCCAGCAGGACCAGCAGCAACGCGATCGCGGCGGGCACGGACTGCACGACCAGGATCCGACGACTGACCGTCGCCGCGCCGTACAGGCCGGCCACGATCACGCAGACCAGGAAGAACACGGCGAACGCGAACCCCGTCGTGCCGCGCGCGACCAGGGCGAAGATCAGACCGGCGGCCAGGAACCCGTTGTAGAGGCCCTGGTTGGCGGCCAGCACCTTCGACTCGGCGGCGAACTCCGGCGTGGTGCCGAACGTGGCACGGCCGCGCGGGGTGTTCCAGAGGAACATCTCCAGCACGACGATGTAGAGGTGGATGGCCGCGACGAGTGCGGTGAGTACGTCTGCGGCGAGCTGCACGGATCGGTACCGTACCGCCACACCCGTGCCGTTGCGGGGCAGCGCGGGCGTTACCGGGATAATCGCCGGGTGGGACGGATCCGGAGAGCCGACGAGACCATCAGCAGGGAGGTCGACTCGGGCATCGCGGAACTGACCCCCGACCCCGACGTGTCGCGGGCGTGGACGCTGCGCCTGAACGGCACGCCGCAGTCGCACGTCGACCTGGACGACCCGACCCACCTGGAGTTCGAGTACCTGCGCAGGCTGGGTCACGTGGCCGACCTGGTCGCCCCGGGCAGCGAGCCGATCCGGGCGCTGCACCTGGGCGGCGGCGCGTTCACGTTGCCCCGGTACATCGCGGTGACGCGCCCGCGTTCCAGCCAGCAGGTGGTGGAGATCGACGCGGCGTTGATCGACCTGGTGCGCGGCGTCCTGCCGCTGGACCGGAACTGGCGACTGCGGATCCGCAACGGCGACGCCCGGGCCGTCCTGGCGAAGGCGCCGGAAGAGTCGTTCGACCTGGTCGTGACCGACGTGTTCGCCGGTGCCCGGACGCCCGCGCACCTGACGTCGGTCGAGTTCGTGGCGCTGGCGTCACGCACCCTGCGCCCCGGTGGGGTCTACGCGGCCAACATCGGCGACGGCGGCAAGCTGGCGTTCGCCAAGGCCCAAGCCGCCACCGTCCGCGCCGTGTTCCCGCACGTCTGCGTACTGGCCGAGCCGGGCGTCTTCCGCGGCAGGCGGTTCGGCAACTTCGTACTCGTCGGCTCACACGCGGAACTGCCCGTCGCCACGTTGACCAGGCTGACCGCCGGCGACCCCTTCCCCGGCCGCGTCGAACACGACGACTCCCTGACCCGCTTCATCGGCGGGACCCCTCCCACCACGGACGCCACCGCCACCCAGTCACCCCCACCACCAAAGGGCACGTGGGGCCTCCCGGACGACTGACCCCCCGACACTTCACCGCCCTTCCCCAAACAAAGGGTTTCGTGTCATCCCGCCGACCTGGCAACGCCCAACCGCGCGTGTCAAGGGGGCGCTTCCGGCCCTACCGCACTTTGGGCTGGAACTGCCCCCTTGACGCGTGTGGTTGCCCTTGTGGAGGTCGGCGGGATGACACGAAACCCGACCCCCCCACACAGCCGCACCGGACCGCGAGGACCCGTCATCCTGCTGATCTGCCCGTCCGGCGAGGACGCTCTTGATCTTTAATCTTGTCCTGAGCGTTGAACTCAGGGGTCCCGAACGTACGACTCGCGCGACCTGAACGTACGACTCGCGCGACCTGAACGTAGGACACGCGCGTTCTGAACGTAGGACACGCCCGTTCCGAACGTAGGACACGCCCGTTCCGAACGTAGGACACGCGCGTTCTGAACGTAGGACACGCGCGTTCCGAACGTAGGACACGCGCGACGCGAACGTAGGACACGCGCCGGTGGGTCAGGATTGGTCAAGAGTGGAGACGAAGCGGGAGATGGCTTCGGGGGTCAGCTTCTGCGCCAGGCGGCCCGCCGGTGCCAACGAGCCGAGCTGGTAGAGCGGGCGGTCCGCCGCGGCCAGCCCACGAGCCTCGGCACGGAGCTGGGCGACCAGCAACTCGGAGAACACCAACCCGGGCGCGTCACCCCGACCGGCCAGCACGTCGGCCAGCTTGCGCAACGGGAGCACCCCCTGCTCGCGACCACCGGTACCCGCGTAGATCGCCAACGCCAGGTTGATCGCCTTGCCACCACCGCGCACGAACAGCCCCACCGTCCGCGTGCCTCGCATGTCCGTCACCAGCAGGTCCAACTGGTCGGCCGCACGCAGATCCACCGAACGCGTGCCGAAGGCGCGCACGGACAGCACGTGGCCCTCCAGCCACACCCGCCGCCGCGCCTCCGACCACGCCAACAGCAACAACGGCACGGCGAACACCGCCGCCGTCACCAGACCCGCGGTCCGCCCCGCGAGCAACCCGAGCAACCCGCCGAACGCGGCGGCGACGATCAACGCGCCGATGCCGACCGTCCGCGCGCGCTTGCGCACGGCCTTCGGGTCAAGCAGGTCAAGGGCAATCCGCTCGCTCACCGGCCCAACGCCTCCAGCACAGAGATCACCACGTCCGCCAGCGGCACCTCGCGCTGGTCGCCCGACGCCAACTCCTTCAGCTGCACCACACCGGCCTCGATGTCGCGCTCGCCCAGCACGAGCGCGAACCGCGCACCCGACCGGTCGGCACCCTTCATCGCGCCCTTCAAACCCCTACCACCATAGGACAGGTCGAACCGCACGCCTGCCGCCCGCAGCGGCGCGGACAACGCGACCAGCCGCGACTTCGCCGCCTCGCCCAGCGGCACGCCGTACACGTCGCACCGCGTCACGTCGCCCGGCGACACGCCCTCGACCTGGCACGCCAGCAGCGCCCGGTCCACGCCGAGGCCGAACCCGACCCCGGACAACGGCTGCCCGCCCAGCTGCTCCATCAACCCGTCGTAACGCCCGCCGCCGCCGATGCCGGACTGCGCGCCCAGCCCGTCGTGCACGAACTCGAACGTCGTCTTCGTGTAGTAGTCCAGGCCGCGCACCATCCGCGGGTTCTCCACGAACTTCACGCCCAGCTCGTTCAGGTAACCCTTGACCTGCTCGTAGTGCGCCAGCGACTCGGCCGACAGGTTGTCCACCATCAGGGGCGCGTCGGCGACCAGCTCGCGCACCTCGGGCCGCTTGTCGTCCAGCACCCGCAACGGGTTGAGCTCCGCCCGCCGTCGCGTCTCCTCGTCCAGCGGCAGCTCCGCCAGGAACGCCTGGAGCTTCTCCCGGTACTGCGGGCGGCACGTGTGGTCGCCCAACGACGTCAGCTCCAACCGGAAGCCGGTCAGGCCGAGCGCGCGGAACCCGGCGTCGGCCACCGCGATGACCTCCGCGTCCAACGCGGGGTCGTCCACGCCGATCGCCTCGATGCCGACCTGGTGGAACTGCCGGTAGCGCCCCGCCTGGGGCTGCTCGGCGCGGAAGAACTGCCCGGCGTACGCGAGCTTCACCGGCAGCTGGCCGCGGTCGAGGCCGTGCTCGATGACCGCGCGCATCACGCCGGCCGTGCCCTCGGGCCGCAACGTGATGGACCGGCCGCCGCGATCGGTGAACGAGTACATCTCCTTGCTGACCACGTCGGTCGACTCGCCGACGCCGCGCGCGAACAACGCGGTGTCCTCGAAGACGGGCAGCTCGATGTAGCCGTAACCGGCGCGGCGCGCGGACTCCACGAGGGTGTCGCGCACCGCCACGAACGACGACGAGGTGGGCGGGAAGTAGTCGGGTACACCCTTGGGCGCGGTGAAAGGGGTCGTCACTGTTCTCTACAGTCCTCGGTGCGGTGCGGCCGGCGCGTCGTCGGGTGAGTCCAGCTCCAGCAGGAACGGGTTGCTCACGCGTTCGCGGCCGATGGTCGTCGTCGGCCCGTGGCCGGGCAGCACCACCGTGTCGTCGGCCAACGTCAGCACCTTGGTGCGCAGCGACGTCAGCATCTCGCGGTGGTTGCCGCCCGGCAGGTCGGTGCGTCCGATGGAGCCAGCGAAGAGGGTGTCCCCGGCCAGCACGAGCCGACCGCCCTCCTCGGTGCCGGCGCGGAACATCACCGACCCGCCGGTATGGCCCGGTGTGTGGTCGACGGTCAGCCGGAGACCGGCCAGGTCGAGCTCGGCGCCGTCGGCGAGTTCGCGCACCTCGCGCGGTTCCCGCAGTTCGAGGTCGCCGCCGAAGAAGGCCCGTGACTCGGTGCTGATGCCCTTGAGCGGGTCGGACAGCAGCTCGCGGTCGGCGGGGTGGATCCACGCCGGGATGTCGTTGCCGTCGCAGACGGGCGCGACGGAGAAGGTGTGGTCGAAGTGCCCGTGCGTCAGCAGCACGGCGACCGGGGAGAGCCGGTGCTCGCGCAGCACCTCGGCGATCGGTTCGGCCGCGTCCTGGCCGGGATCGACCACCACGCAGGGCTCGCCGGCGCCGGTGGCCAGCACGAAGCAGTTGGCCTGAAGGGCACCGGCCGGGAAGCCGATCACCAGCACGGGATCACCTCTCGACGGCAACGGATCGACAACGGATCGCTGTGGACCCCGGCAAGCAGCCTATCCGGCATACACCAGTCACATACCTGCCCCCTAGACTGCTGACCGATCGTCGCCGTCGACGCAGAGATCAGGGAGGTTGCAGGTGCCGACCAACGTGCAGCGCCGCGAGCAGGCCAAGCGGAAGCTGGAACGCCAGCTCGTCCGCAGGGCGGAGCGCGCGAAGCGGCGCCGGGTGATCGCCGTGGTCGCGACCGCGGTCACCGTCGTCGTGGTCGCGGGCGGTGTGTACTTCCTCGCCACGGCCGACTTCGGCAACACCGGGGACGACGCCGCGGCCGCCAGTTCGAGCGCGCCCGCCCCGATCGAGATCCCGAGCGAGGTCAAGCCGCTGCCGACGCGGCCGACCCCGATCGCGGACCCGGCCACGTGCGAGTACCGGCCGTCGAAGGAGCCCGCGTCCAAGGAGGGCACGAAGGCCCCCGAGGGCAGCGCCCCGGCGACCGGCACCGCGACCGCCACCATCAAGTCCAACGTCGGCGAGCTGAAGCTGACCCTGGACCGCGCGCTGGCGCCGTGCGCGGTGAACAGCTTCGTCAGCCTGGTCAAGCAGGGCTACTACGACGGCAGCACGTGCCACCGCATCGGCACCGAAGGCCTGCAGATGCTGCAGTGCGGTGACCCGACCGGCACCGGCACCGGCGGCCCCGGGTACACGTTCGACAACGAGACCTGGCCCGAGCTGACCTACGGTCGCGGCTACCTGGCCATGGCGAACGCCGGTGCCGACCAGGAGACCCAGAAGGGCACCAACGGCAGCCAGTTCTTCATCGTCTACGGCGATGCCCAGCTGTCGCCCGACTACACGGTCTTCGGCAGCCTCGACGAGGCCGGGCTGAAGCTGATCGACGAGGTGGCGCGGGCAGGCCACGACGGCTCGTTCGACCCGTCGCCCGGTGGCGGCAAGCCGAACAAGGAAGTGAAGTTCGAGTCGGTCAGCGTCGCCTGACCCGACCGGACGAACACGCAGGGGCCCGGCACTCGGGAGAGGAGTGCCGGGCCCCTGCGTCTTCCCCGTCGACCGACGAGGGCCGACATGCCGGATGTTCGCATCACGCGATGACGTTTCGCTGACGCGTCCACGCCGGCGACCTCGCCCGTACCTATTGAAACTCGATAGGTAATGAGCGACACTCGATACATGACGTTTCTGGTCGCTGGGTTCGTGATCGTGCTCGGGATCGCCGCCGTCGTGTTGGGGGGAGCCGACGACTCGCCGGGGCTCCAGGGCATCGGGGTCCTGCTCGTCCTGGGCGCGATCGTGTACGCCGTGCGTTCCCTGAGGGCCGCCCGGCAGAGCGGACCCAAGTAGCACCGCACGACCGCGGTGAACCCCACGGTCAGCCGATCACAGCCTGCCGGTCACAGCCGGCTGGTCACGACGCCGAGGTCACCCGGTACACGTCGTACACGCCCTCCACGCTGCGCACGGCCTTCAGCACGTGACCGAGGTGCTTCGGGTCGCCCATCTCGAACGAGAACCGGCTCACCGCCACCCGGTCGCGCGAGGTGGTCACCGACGCCGACAGGATGTTGACCTTCTCGTCGGCCAGCACCTTCGTGACGTCGGACAGCAGCCGGTGCCGGTCGAGCGCCTCCACCTGGATCGCCACCAGGAACACCGAGGACGACGACGGCGCCCACTCGACGTCCAGCAACCGCTCGGGCGTCCTGAGCAGCTCGTCCGCGTTGGTGCAGTCGGTCCGGTGCACCGACACCCCACCGCCGCGGGTCACGAAGCCGAGGATGTCGTCACCGGGCACGGGCGTGCAGCAGCGCGCCAGCTTGACCCACACGTCGGCCGCGTCCTTGACGACGACACCGGCGTCACCGGTGACCCGCCGCCGCGCCACGGTGGACGGCGTGGACCGCTCCGCCAGCTCCTCCTCGGCGTGCTCCACGCCGCCGAGCTGCGCGACCAGCCGCTGCACCACGTGCCGGGCGGAGGTGTGCCCCTCCCCCACGGCCGCGTACAGCGCCGACACGTCGGGGTAGTGCAGTTCCTTCGACAGCGCGCCCATCGAGTCGGCGGAGACCAGCCGCTGCAACGGCAGCCCGACGCGGCGGACCTCCTTGGTGATGGCGTCCTTGCCGACCTCGATGGCCTCTTCCTTGCGCTCCTTGGCGAACCACTGCTTGATCTTCGCCTTGGCGCGCGGCGAGGCCGCGAAGGACAGCCAGTCGCGGGACGGGCCCGCGCCCTCGGCCTTCGACGTGAAGATCTCGATGACCTCGCCGTTCTCGAGCTTGCGCTCCAGCGCGACGAGCCGTCCGTTCACCCGTGCGCCGATGCACCGGTGACCCACCTCGGTGTGCACGGCGTACGCGAAGTCCACCGGCGTGGAGCCGGTGGGCAGCGTGATGACCTCACCCTTCGGCGTGAAGACGAAGATCTCCCGCGCGGCCAGGTCGAACCGCAGGGACTCCAGGAACTCGCCGGGGTCGGCGGCCTCCTTCTGCCAGTCCAGCAGCTGCCGCATCCAGGCCATCTCGTCGACCTCGACGCCCCTGCCGGTGTGCGTCCCGCGCGTCTCCTTGTACCGCCAGTGCGCCGCGATGCCGTACTCGGCGGTCCGGTGCATGTCGTAGGTGCGGATCTGCACTTCCAGCGGCTTGCCGTCCGGCCCGATGACCGTCGTGTGCAACGACTGGTAGACGCCGAACCGGGGCTGGGCGATGTAGTCCTTGAACCGGCCGGGCATGGGCTGCCACAGCGCGTGCACCACGCCCATGGCGGCGTAGCAGTCGCGGACCTCGTCCACCTGGATGCGCACGCCGACCAGGTCGTGGATGTCGTCGAAGTCCCGGCCGCGCACGATCATCTTCTGGTGGATCGAGTAGTAGTGCTTGGGCCTGCCCTCGACCTTGGCCGTGATCTGGGCGCCGGCCATCTGCTGGGACAGCTCCGTGATGACGCCGCCGAGGTAGGTGTCGCGCGACGGCGCGCGGTTGGCCACCAGGCGCACGATCTCGTCGTACTTCTTGGGCTGGAGGATGGCGAACGCCAGGTCCTCCAGCTCCCACTTCACCGTCGCCATGCCCAGCCGGTGCGCCAGCGGGGCCAGCACCTCCAGCGTCTCGCGGGCCTTGCGGGCCTGCTTCTCCGGCGGCAGGAACCGCATGGTGCGCATGTTGTGCAGCCGGTCGGCGAGCTTGATGACCAGCACCCGGGGGTCCTTGGCCATGGCGATGACCATCTTGCGGATGGTCTCGGCCTCCGCCGCCGCGCCCAGCTTGACCTTGTCGAGCTTGGTCACGCCGTCGACCAGGAGGGCGACCTCGTTGCCGAAGTCGACGCGCAGCTGGTCCAGCGAGTAGTCGGTGTCCTCCACCGTGTCGTGCAGCAGGGCGGCGACCAGCGTGGTCGTGTCCATGCCCAGCTCGGCGAGGATCGTCGCCACCGCGAGCGGGTGCGTGATGTACGGGTCGCCGGACTTGCGCCGCTGCGGCCGGTGCTTCTCCTCCGCCACGTCGTAGGCGTGCTGGAGCAGCGCCAGGTCCGCCTTGGGGTGCAGGTCGCGGTGGACGGCGGCCAGCGGTTCGAGCACCTGCTTGACCGGCGCGGCGCGCTGGGCGGTGATGCGGCGTGCCAGCCGTGCGCGCACGCGCCTCGTCGCGGACGGCGGCCGTGCGGGCACGGGCTGCGTCGTCTGCGCGGGTTCGGTGTCCTGGCTCAACCACGCTCCTCGGGTCTAGGAACCGAGGATAACTCCGTTGCGGTGCCGACCTCGGCGCCGAGCCGATGAGCGGTGCGGTTCACACGACGAGCAGCACCCGCAGTTCAGCCCGACCAATCGGCTTTCACCAGGCTGAACGTGCGTCTAGTGGCTCTTGAGGGCCACCAGGAACGCGGTGAAACTCTTCCGCGGGAAGCTCAGCTCCCCCGCGGCCGGCTGCTTGCTGTCCCTCACCGCGGTCGCCTCGGCGGCGACCGACAGCTCGACGCAGTCCGGCTGGCTGGAGCTGTAGGTCGATGTGCGCCACTGCCTCTGCTGGTCAGGCATACCTGGTGTCCCTCACGTCTCGGATGCGCTTCGTGGACTGCTTCGGATCGAGCGCCAGCCGGGCCACGTCACCCCAGGCCGCGACCAGCTTGCCCACCATCCGGTCATTCTCCACGACCTTGATCCCGTTGTGCCCTTCGACGTAGACCGAGAGCGGTTCTTCGGGCTCGGGGTAGTCGAGCAGGGTCAACGCGCCGAACTGGGGGCCATAGGCGCCCGCGTCGAAGGAGACGACCTGGAGGGTGACGTTGTCCTGCTTGGCGACCGCGAGCAGGTGCGTCAACTGCTCGACCATCAGCTCACGACTGCCTACCACGCGGTGCAGCGCCGCCTCGTCGATCAGTGCGTGCAGGTGGAGCGGGTCGGACCCACGCGAGAGCAGCCCTTGCCGATCGTGGCGCTCGGCCGCCGCCTGAGCGGTCCACCCCTTGCCCGCGGTCAGCGCCGGAGCACATCGACCCAACGCGTCGGCGTAGCCGCCGAGCTGGAGGATGCCCGGAATCACCGTCGGGTCGAGCGAGCGCTCCTTGGTCGCCTCGCCCTCGTCCATCCTGAAGCGCAGGTAGCCCGGCGAGAGAGCCGACGCGTGCTCCACCACGACCGCGTCCACGTTCGCGCGTTCCCAGAGCGACGTGCCCTCGTCCAGTTCCTCCTCGGTCGCCTTGAGCACGGTCATGATCGCCAGGAACGTCGGGTAGCGCGGCAGGTGGTCGCCGGACAGCAGTCGGTTGACCGTGTCCTTCGACGTCTTGACCAGGGCCGCGACCTCGGCCGGCTTGAGCCCGGCCCGTTCCACGATCGGCTTGACGTGTCGGCCGAGCCTTCGCTTGGCACGCGTGGTTCCTACCGCCATGACGATCACCCTAACCACTGTCCGTAGTCGACCCGCACGCAGAGTTCACTCGATTGCTTACCGGGGTTTTGCTAGTCGCAAACAATAGGGTGGCAGGCATGAACGTGAACGAGGACGAGGCGGCCGAGCCGCTGGAGGTGGCCGCCCAGGTCTACGCCCGGTTGGGGCGGCTGCCGGCCGCGACGCGGTTGGCGGAGCTGGCGGTGGAGGCCAGGCGGGCGCGCTGCCTCGAATCGGCGACCGAGGACCGGCTCGGCGAGCACGCGTACGCCCTGGACCTGCTGGCGAGCATCTTCCGGGCACGCGGGATGACGGACGCCGTCACGGAGTGCCTGGTGCAGCTGGTCGAGATGCACTTCGAGTGCGGGAACCCCGCCGGGGTGGCGTGGGCGGTGCGCGAGCTCGGCGCGCAGGCGCTGCTGTCGGGCGATCCGGACCACGCGGTCGTCCAGCTGACCCGGGCCGCCGAGCTCTACGCCGAGTGCGACGACCACGACGGCGAGCTGGCCGAGGAGCGCGGCGAGTGCCGGGTGCTGCTCGGGCGGGCGCGGTTGGCGCAAGGGGACCGCGAGGCGGCGCTGCTCTGCTTCAAGCGGGCCGTTGACGACTTCGCCGGCGTCGGCGCGGACGAACTCGTGCGGGAGGTGACGGTGCTCCAGGACGCCGTGCACTCCGCCACCGAGCCACCCGCACCGGACCTGCTCAGGGTCGGCGACTTCGGCCTGGCCGAGTGGTAGTCGGACCGGGCAGGGGTCGCGCCCGGTCGTGGTCGGACCGGGGAGCTGCCAGACCGAGCAGTGGTCGCACCGACCAGTCGTCAGACCGAGCAGTGGTCAGACCGAGCAGTGGTCAGACCGTGAGCAGGGCGTTGACCTCGCGGCCCGCCAGCCGCTCGCGGCCACCCAGACCCGGGATCTCCAGCACCACCGAGACGCCCGTGACGATGCCGCCCGCGCGTTCGACCAGCTCGCACGCCGCCGCCGCCGTGCCTCCGGTCGCCAGCACGTCGTCCACCACGACCACGTGCTGACCGGGCGCGACGGCGTCGGTGGGCAGTTCCAGCGTGGCCGTCCCGTACTCAAGGTCGTACGACACGCGGTGCGCGACGGAGGGCAGCTTGCCCGGCTTGCGCAGCGGCACGACGCCGTAGCGCCAGCCGTAGCCGAGCGCGGCACCGAGCAGGAAGCCGCGCGACTCGATCGCGGCCACGACCTGGGTGTCCGGGTGGATCTTGTCCTGGAGTGCGTCGACCACGGCGCGCAGCGCGTCCGGGTCGGCGAGGACCGGCGTGAGGTCCCGGAAGACGACCCCCGGGAGGGGGAAGTCCGGGACCTCACGCAGCAGCCCTAGGGCGCGGTCCAGCTTCAACGGTGCTTCTTGCCCGTCGGGCGGCGCCGCGCGTCGCCTGCCTTGCCGGTCCGCGCGGGCACGCCCGCCGCGGCCGCCATGGCCTTCTCCTTGCGCAGTTCAGCCTGCAACGACTCGTCGTCGGTCGACTCCACGACGTCGCCACCGGCCTCCACCGCGGCCTCACCGGCGGCGGCCTTGCGGGCCAGGTTGTCGCGACGGGCCTGCACCCGGGCGGCCTGCGCCTTGAACTTGGCGTCGCGCATCTTCAGGTCCACCGCGACCGGGGTCGCGATGTAGATCGAGGACAGCGCGCCGATGAGGATACCGGTGAGCTGCACCAGGGCCAGGTCCTTCAGCGTGCCGACGCCGAGCAGGCCCACGCCGATCGCCAGCAGGCCCAGCACCGGCAGCACCGCGATCAACGAGGTGTTGATCGAGCGCATCAGCGTCTGGTTGACCGCGAGGTTCGCGGCCTCGCCGTAGGTGCGGCGGGTGAGGCCGAGCAGGCCGCGGGTGTTCTCCCTGACCTTGTCGAACACGACCACCGTGTCGTACAGCGAGAAGCCGAGGATCGTGAGCAGGCCGATGACCGTCGCCGGCGAGACCTCGAAGCCGACGATCGAGTACACGCCCGCCGTGATCACCACGTCGTGGATCACCGCGACGAGCGCGGCAATCGCCATCGACAGCTCGAAGTACAACGCCAGGAAGATCATCACGGCGATGAAGAACACCAGGAGCGCGATCAACGCCTGACTGGTGATCTCACCGCCCCAGGAGGCGGACACGGCGCTGTCGCTGATCGCGTCGGTGCCGCCGTTGGGCTTGAGGTCGTCGTTGAGCGTGTTCTTGAGCTTGAACACCTCGTCGGCGCTCAGCGTCTCCGACCGGATCTGGATGGTCGCCGCGTCACCCGTGCCGACGGTCTGCGTCGCGGCGGGTTCCTTGCCGAGCGCCTTCTCGAACGACTCCTTGGCCGCCTCGACGCTGATCGGGCCGGAGGAGCTGACCGCGGGCAGCTGGACGCGCGTGCCGCCGGTGAAGTCGATGCCCCGGTTGAAGCCCTTGAACACGATCGACAGGACGCAGATCAGCAGGATGACGCCGAAGATCACGTACCAGCGCTTGCGCTTGCCGATGATGTCGAACGCGCCGTTGCCGACGTAGAGCCGCTGGAAAACGTTGCGCTTCTTCGTCTCGGCCACGTCAGACCTCCTTCACAGCGGTGCTCTTCGCACCAGACGGCACGCGGTCGTCGGCAGCGGCCTGGACGGCGCCGCCCAGGCCCGAGAGCTTCGGGTTGGACAGGCGCTTCGACTTGGAGATCATGCTGACCAGCGGGTGCGTGACCAGGAAGACCACGACGAGGTCGAGCACGGTCGACATGCCGAGGGTGAACGCGAAGCCCTTCACCTGGCCGACGGCCAGCACGTACAGGATGGCCGCGGCGAGGAAGCTGACCATGTCCGCGGACAGGATCGTGCGACGCGAGCGGACCCAGGCGCGCGGCACCGCGGACCGGAACGACCGGCCCTCGCGCATCTCGTCCTTGAGCCGTTCGAAGAACACCACGAACGAGTCCGCGGTGATACCGATCGACACGATGAAACCGGCGATGCCCGCGAGGTCGAGGGTGAACCCGATCCAGCGGCCCAGCAGCACCAGCACCGCGTAGACGACCACGCCGGACAGGGCCAGCGACAGGATCGTCAGCACGCCGAGCAGGCGGTAGTAGAACAGGCAGTAGACGAACACCAGCAGCAGGCCGATGCCACCGGCGATCAGGCCGGCCTGCAGCGAGGCCAGGCCGAGCGTCGCCGACACCGTCTCGGCCTCGGAGGCCTCGAACGACAGCGGCAGCGAGCCGTACTTGAGCACGTTGGCGAGGCTGGTGGCCTCAGCCTGGGAGAACTTGCCGCTGATCTGCGTCGAACCGCCGAGGATGGCCTCGTTGATGTTCGGCGCGGACACGACCTGGCTGTCCAGCACGACCGCGACCTGCTGCTGCACGTTGGCCGAGGTGAACTGGCCCCACTTCTTGCCGCCCTCGCCCTTGAACGTCAGGTCGACCACGAAGCCCGCGCCCTGCGGGTCGGTGCCGGACACCGCGTTGTCGATGTCCTCACCGGTCAGCCGCGAGTACAGGCTGAAGTCGTCGTCCTTCACGCTGCCGTCGGTCGGCGGGGTGACCGGCGCCAGCACGTACTTCTCGGTGTTGTTCCGGTCGCAGGTCAGCAGCGGCAGCGAGGGGTCGTCGTTGCCGATCAGCGGGTCGACCTTCGGGCAGGTGAACGCGCCGAGCGCCTGGGACACGGTCTGCGCGTCCAGGGTGGTCAGCTGCGGGTCCTGCCGGCAGGTGCGGGATTCCTCGATGGCCTTGGTCGGGTCCTCCGAGTACACGCCGCCGAACACCGCGCGGCAGTCGACCTGCGACTCGGCGGGCGGCGCGTTCGGGTCCGAAGGTGGTGCGTTCGGGTCCGCGGGGGGCGTGGCGTTCGGATCCGCCGGCGGCGTGGTGGTCGCCGGCTGGCCCTCGAACGCCGGCGCCGGGCGACCCTGTGCGGTCGTGGTCGGCGCGGCGGAGTTCGCGGTCTCCGTCGGCTCCTTGTCGCCGCTCGCGGGCGGCGTGGTCGAGGCGCCGGGAGGGGCGGAGCCGGACGTGGACGGTGGCGTGCTGCTCTCGGACGGCGCGGGCTCCGGCGCGTTGGGCACCGGCGAGCCGATGACCTTGCGGAAGTTCAGCTTCGCGGTCTGGCCGAGGCGCTTGGCGCCCTCGCTGTCGGAACCGGGGACCGTGATCACCAGGTTGGTGCCGTCGCGGACGACCTCGGGCCCGGCGACGCCCAGACCGTTGACCCGCGTCTCGATGAGCGCGCGGGCCTGGTCGAGCGACTCTTCCGACGGCGCTTTCCCATCAGGAGCCCGGGCGGTCAACGTGACACGGGTGCCACCCTGGAGGTCGATACCGAGCTTGGGGGTCGCCTTGCCGTTCCCGGTGAAGAACACCAGGGAGTACAGCGCGACCACGATGAGGACAAATGCGCCCAGGTACTTCGCGGGGCGGATTTGCCCGGCCGGAGGTGCCACGGTCCGTCCGTCTCCTGATAGTTGACAAGGTCAGCGAAGCGGGAGCGTACCCCTGATGGTGTGAGCTGCGCGTCACTGCCTGGAGTCGGCACGTTGACAGTTGCCGGCTCCAGGCCCAGGGGTCCGCGGGGGTGCTTCGGGTTACTTCTTGCTCTCCTGCTGTGCGGGCTCGACGTCCACGGTCCCGTCGGCGACATCGTCGACGTCGTCGACGACCGCGTCGGTCTCGGTGTCCACCACAACCTTCTCGCGAATGGCCTGGCGAAGCCAAGTGGTGACCACGCCGTCGGCGATCTCGAGATCGATCGTGTTGTCTTCGTCGTTCACGTCGGCAACCGTCGCGTACAGCCCGGAGGTGGTCATGACCCGGTCGCCCGGCTCCAGGGAGTTCAGCAGCGCCTGCTGTGCGGCGACGGCCCGCTTCTGCTTGCGGGCGCTGAGGAACAGCGGCACCGCGAGCAGCACGAGCAGCAGCGGGAACATCAAGGAAGACAGGTCCATCATTCTCCGATCAACCGGACGGGCGGACGCGATGAGCGCCCGGAACGTCCGAATTTCTGGGGTGCCGGTGCCGATTGTGCCAGGTGAGTAATCCCGATCACTCGGTGGCGTCGTCGAACAGGGACCGGGTGGCCTCGCCGGGCGCCTGCGGCGGCGGTTGCAACCCGAGGTGCAGCCATGCCGTGGCGGTGGCGACCCGACCACGCGGAGTGCGCGCCAGCATGCCCGCGCGCACCAGGTAGGGCTCGCAGACCTCCTCGACCGTGGTCGGCTCCTCACCCACCGCGACGGCCAGCGTGGAGACGCCGACGGGGCCGCCGCCGAACGACCGGACCAGCGCGCCCAGCACCGCCCGGTCCAGCCGGTCCAGGCCCAGTTCGTCCACGTCGTAGACCTTCAGGGCGTCCCGGGCGACCTGGAGGGTGACCGCGCCGTCCGCGCGCACCTCCGCGTAGTCCCGGACGCGGCGCAGCAGGCGGTTCGCGATGCGGGGCGTGCCGCGGGAGCGTCCCGCGATCTCCCGGCCGCCGTCGTCGCGCAGGTCGACGCCGAGGATCTTGGCGGACCGGCGGACGATCAGCTCCAACTCCTCGGGGCTGTAGAACTCCATGTGCCCGGTGAAGCCGAACCGGTCGCGCAGCGGGCCGGTCAGCGCGCCGGACCGGGTGGTGGCGCCGACCAGGGTGAACGGGGCGATGTCGAGCGGGATGCTGGTCGCGCCCGGTCCCTTGCCGACGACCACGTCGACCCGGAAGTCCTCCATCGCCAGGTACAGCATCTCCTCGGCGGGGCGGGCCATCCGGTGGATCTCGTCGATGAACAGCACGTCGCCCTCGACCAGGTTCGACAGCATCGCGGCCAGGTCGCCCGCGCGTTCGAGGGCGGGGCCGGAGGTGATGCGCAGCGACGCGCCCAGCTCGGCGGCGATGATCATGGCGAGGCTGGTCTTGCCCAGGCCGGGCGGGCCGGACAGCAGCACGTGGTCGGGCGGCGAGCCGCGTTGCATCGCGCCCTGGAGGACGAGTTCGAGCTGTTCGCGGACCTTCGGTTGGCCGACGAACTCGTGCAGGTCCTTGGGTCGCAGGGTGGACTCGACGTCCTGCTCGCCCACGTCGGGCAGCGGGTTGAGCGTGTCGTCGGCGTAGTCGTCGGGGTAGTCGTCCGCGTGGCCGTCCGGGTGGCCTTCGGGGGTCATCGCTTGCGGCCCAGCGTGGCCAGGGAGCGGCGGAGGACTTCGGAGGTGCCCAGCGAGCCGTCGGCGGCCAGCACGGCGTCCACGGCCTGTTCGGCCTGCTTGGCCGGGAAGCCGAGGCCGAGCAGCGCCTCGGTGACCTGGGTGCGCACCTGGCCGGTGCCGCCGCCCGAGGTCGGGGCGGGTGCGAGTTGGCCGACCTTGTCGCGCAGTTCGATGATCAGCCGTTCGGCGCCCTTGCGGCCGATGCCGGGCACCTGGGTGAGCACGGTGATGTTGCCCTCGGCGAGCGCGGCGCGCAGCTTGTCCGGTTCCAGCACGGCCAGCGTCGCCAACGCCAGCCGCGGCCCGATCCCGGACACGGTCTGGAGGAGGCCGAACAGCTCGCGGGCCTCGGTGTCGGCGAAGCCGAAGAGGGTCAGCGAGTCCTCGCGCACCACCAGCGACGTGGCCAGCTGGGTCTCCTCACCGCGCCGCAGCGTGGCCAGCGTGGCGGGGGTGGCCTGCACGGCGTAGCCGACACCGCCGACCTCGACGACGACGTGGTCGAGCCCGATCGACAGCACCTGCCCGCGCAGTGACGAGATCACTGGCTCCTACCTCCGGTCTTCGCAGCCTTGGCCGGCGCGACTTCGGTCGCCGCCGACAGGACCCCCATCTTGGCCGCCGCGTCCGGCACGCCCTCGCCCGGTACCGCCTGGCCTGGTACCGACCCGCCTGGTACGGACCCGCCCGGTGCCGCCCGGGTCTTCGCCGACGCGGCCAATCCGGCCTTCGCCGACGCAGGCGCGGCCTGGGTCTTGGCCGTCGTGGCCGGTCGAGGTTCGGTCGAGGTGGTCTTGGCCTGCCCGACCTTGGCCTGCCCGACCTTGGCCTGCCCGGCTTTGGCCGGTGCGGCCTTGACCTGCCCGGTTGTGGCCGGTGCGGCCTTGACCTGCCCGGTTGTGGCCGGTGCGGTCTTGGCTGGGGTGGTCCTGGCCGGGGTGGCAGCGACCTTGACCTGGGACGTCGGTCGTCGGGTGGTCGTCGAGGTGGTCGAGGTGGTCGAGGTCCGCGCGCCGGCCTGCGCCAGTTTCGCGCGGTGCGTTCGGGCGATCTCGGCGGCCCTCGCCTGAGCTTCCTCCAAGCGCGACCGCATCGGCGCCCGCCACAGGTGGCAGATGGCCAGGGCCAGCGCGTCGGCGGCGTCGGCGGGTTTCGGGGCGGTCTTGAGGCCGAGCAGCTTGGTCACCATGGCGGTGACCTGGGCCTTGTCCGCCCGACCGGAGCCCGTGACGGCCGCCTTGACCTCGCTCGGCGTGTGGAACACGACCGGCAGGCCCCGGCGCGCGGCCGACAGCGCGACCACGCCGCCCGCCTGCGCGGTGCCCATGGCGGTGCGCACGTTGTGCTGGCTGAACACCCGCTCGATGGCCACCACCTGCGGCTGGTAGTGGTCCAGCCACTGCTCGACCGCGTCGGACAGCTGGAGCAGCCGCAGCGCCAGGTCCAAGTCCGCCGGTGTGCGCACCACGTCCACGGCCACCGGTCGCACGGTGCGGCCCGCACCGCCGTCGACCACCCCGAACCCGCACCGGGTCAAGCCGGGGTCGACTCCGAACACGCGCACGCTGGTCCCCTCAACCGCCGACGAACACCAGTTCGAAACCTTAGACCTTGATCACGGCCACCGCCCCGGATGACACGCGCACGGTGACGAACAGACACCCCGCGATCGACACAGCGTCACGAGGTCACTACAGTGGCTCGGTCAACTGATCGACTCACAGTGGCGGCATGAGCGGGGTGCCATGACCCTGAGGCGGTTCGGCATCGTCTCCGGTGCCGTCTGTGCTCTGGTCTTCGGCATCGTCTTCCTCGTCGTCTCCGGCGTGCTCGACCGACCCACGTCCGTGGCCATCGACAAGTTCACCCAACTGCTCGCCTCGACCGCCGCGATGGTGTCGTACTGGCGGGCGGCACGGCTGCGGCAGGGTGTGGCGCGGCGCTGGCGGCTGTGGATGGCCGCGGCGATGGCGAGCCTGGTCGTCGGCCTGGCCGCGTGGATCTGGGGCCAGGTGTTCCTCGGGGTGTCGCTGCCCTCGTCCACGCTGGCGCCGCTGGGCTTCATGCTCGTGCCCGGCCTCACGCTGTGCGCGGTCCTGGTGCTGGCGCACGGCGGGTCGGGCAAGTTGCCCGGCCACCGCAGCAAACTCGTGGTCGCGCTGGACGGGTTGATCGTGGTCGGCTCGCTGTTCGTGCTCACGTGGGTATCGCTGCTGGAGTCGATGGTCCGCGCGTGGGCCACCTCCGGTCCGGGCTTCGCGACCGTCGTGGCGCACCCGGCGGCCTACCTGGTGATGCTGGTCGTGCTGCTGGTGTCGTCGTGGACGCACCGCTCGGTGCGGCAGCTGCCGGTGCTGTTCATCGCGCTGGCGGGCCTGGCGCAGTCGTCGTCCGGCTGGGTGTTCGCCTACATGGTCAGCAACGGCGCCACCGCCATCCCGACGGCCGCCGACATCGGCTTCATGGTCTGCCCGGCGTTGTTCTTCCTCAGCTCGATCGCGCCGGGCGGCGGTGGGCGGGAGCGGGCCGGCGCGGCGCGGCTGCGCGCGGGCGAGCTGCTGCACCTGCTCGTGCCGTACCTGCCGATGCTCGTCACGGGCCTGTTCATCGTGGTCGGGACGGCGACCGGCGTGCGGCTCAACCCGCTGGAGATCTACGTCGGGCTCGGCGTGGTGCTGCTGGTGATCGCACGGCAGCTGCTGACGCTGATCGACAACGTCCGGCTGCTGGACCAGCTGCGGGAGAGCCGGGAGCGGCTGCGGCACCAGGCCTACCACGACCCGCTGACCGGGGTGCCGAACCGGGCGCTGTTCCGGGAACGGTTGGACGCGGCGCTGGCCGGCGCGTCGCCGGTGGTGGTGCTGTTCATCGACGTGGACGGGTTCAAGGACGTCAACGACAACTTCGGCCACGCCGAGGGCGACGCGGTGCTGCGGATCGTGGCGTCGCGGTTGCAGGGGTGCGTGCGGTCCCAGGACGTGGTGGCCCGGCTGGGCGGTGACGAGTTCGGCGTGCTGGTCGACGGCTACCCGCAGCCGCCGGAGGAGATCGGCAGGCGGGTGCTGCGGGCGCTGGACGCGCCGCACCGGACCGAGAACGGCTCGCACGTGATCCGCGCGTCGATCGGGATCTCGCACCGCGACGCGTTCGACCCGTCGTTGACCGCCGACGACCTGCTCGGCACGGCCGACGCGGCGATGTACACGGCCAAGCGGCTGGGCAAGGGCATGGTCGTGGTGCACGGTTCGGTGGAAGCCGAGCTGTCGTGAAGGGGACGGGGTAGCCGTGGACGCGGACGAGGCCATCGCGGCGCTGGGGCTGGTCGAGCTGCCGGTGGAGGGCGGGTGGTTCGGGCAGTCGTGGCGGTCGCCCGAGGTGTCCGCGATCTACTACCTGCTGCGCGCGGGCGAGTTCTCCGGCGTGCACAAGCTGGACCACGTGGAGATCTACGCCTACCACTGCGGCGCGCCGTTGCGGATGCTGCTGCTGCACCCGGACGGCGAGGTGACCACGCCGGTGCTCGGTCCGGACCTCGCGGCTGGTCAGCGGCCGCAGGTGGTGGTGCCCGCGGGCGTGTGGCAGGCCAGTGAGCCGGACGGCGCGTGGTCGCTGGTCGGCACGGTGGTGGTGCCGCCCTACACCGATGACGTGGTCACCTTCGGTGCGGCCGACACCCTCGCCCCGCGCTACCCCTCGCACGCCGACGCGGTGCGCCGGCTCTGCCGGCTCTAGGACCGGGCGCCCGGCATCGGGCGCCCGAGACCGGGCGCCGGTCAGCCCATCGTCTTCTGGCCGTCGATGCTCTCGCGCAGGATGTCGGCGTGGCCCGCGTGCTGGGAGATCTCACCGATGAGGTGCAGCGCGACCCGGCGGACGCTCCAGCGGACGCCCGGCTCGAACCACGGCGCCTCCGGCAGCGCGTGGGAGGTGTCCAGGTCCAGCTCCTGGAGCAGCCGGTCGGTCTTGGCGGCGGTCTCCTCAAAGGCGGCGAGCAGCTCGTCCAGGGTCTCGTCCGGCAGCATCCGGAAACCGTTCACCCAGTCGTGCGGCACGCTCTCCATCAGCTCCGCGCCGCCGACCGCGAACCGCATCCACGACTCCTCGACGGTGCGGACGTGCTTGATCAGGCCACCGAGGGAGAGCTCGCTGGCGGTCGGCGTGAGCCTCGCCTGCTCGTCGGCGAGCCCGCGCACGGTGAAGAGGAGGAAACCGCGGTGCTTGGCCAGGGTGGCCAGCAGGTCGGTGACTTCGGCCGAGGCGATCGCCGTGGTGCTCATCAGTGTTTCTGCCTTCCGTTCGGTGTGCTGCCCACGCTACGAACGATTGCGGACAACTCCCGTCCTCTATTCGGATCTGCGGTGAACACGTCCGGCTGGACTTACGCTCGGCGGCGTGGACCTCCCCGTGATGCCACCCGTGCGGCCGATGCTCGCCAAGGCCGTGCACTCGGTGCCGCGCGAGCCAGGGCTCGTCTACGAGCCGAAGTGGGACGGGTTCCGGTGCGTCGTGTTCCGCGACGGCGCCGAGCTGGAACTCGGCTCGCGCAACGACCGGCCGTTGACCAGGTACTTCCCCGAGGTGGTCGACGTGCTGCTGGCCGGGCTGCCGCCCCGGTGCGTGGTGGACGGCGAGATCGTCATCGTCACGCCGGAGGGGTTGAGCTTCGACCTGTTGCAGCTGCGGCTGCACCCGGCCGCGTCACGGGTGCGCAAGCTCGCCGTCGAGACGCCCGCCGGGTTCGTCGCGTTCGACCTGCTCGCGCTGGACGACCGGGACCTCACCGCGACGCCCTTCGGTGAACGCCGCCGGCTGCTGGCGGACGTGCTCGGCGACGTGCCCGGGCTGTACCTGACGCCCGCCACCGACGACCCGGACCGGGCCGAGGACTGGTTCACCCGGTTCGAGGGCGCGGGGTTCGACGGGGTGGTGGCCAAGCGCACCGACCTGCCGTACGAGCAGGACAAGCGGGTCATGTGGAAGGTCAAGCACGAGCGCACCGCCGACTGCGTGGTGGCCGGCTTCCGGCCGCACAAGGACGGCGAGGGCGTCGGCTCCCTGCTGCTCGGCCTGTTCGACGACGCGGGCGTGCTGCACCACGTGGGCGTGGCCAGCAGCTTCACCGCCGCGCGTCGCCGTGAGCTGCTGGAGGAGCTGGCGCCGTACCGGGAGGACGCGCTGGCGGGGCACCCGTGGGCGGAGTGGGCCGGGATGGACGCGGCCACGCCGGGTGCGCAGAGCCGGTGGGCACCGACCAAGACGTTGTCCTGGGAGCCGGTGCGGCCGGAGCTGGTCGCCGAGGTGCGGTACGAGCACCTCCAGTCGCGGCGGTTCCGGCACACGAGCAGGCTCGTCCGCTTCCGGCCGGACCGCACGCCGGAGTCGTGCACGTACGCGCAGCTCGAAGAGGTCGCGCCGGCGGAGCTGAGGGACGTGTTCAGCCCGTGATCGAGGTCGAGGGCGTGCCGATCACCAACCCGGACAAGGTGTTCTTCAGCAGGCGGGGTGAGACCAAGCTCGACCTGGCGCGGTACTACGCGGCCGTCGCCGGGCCGTTGCTGCGCACGATGCGCGACCGGCCGCTGCTGATGGAGCGGTACCCGGAGGGCGCGGGCGGCAAGTCGTTCTTCCAGAAGCGGGTGCCGAAGTCGCCACCGGAGTGGTTGCGGACGACCGTGGTGTCCACGCCGAACGGCACGACCAGCGAGGCGTTGGTCGCCGCCGACATCCGGCACGTGCTGTGGGCGGTGAACCTGGGGTGCCTCGGCTTCCACGTGTGGCCGGTCCGGGCGTCCGCGCCCGAGGTCACCGACGAGCTGCGGATCGACCTCGACCCGTCGCCGGGCGTGGGGTTCCCGCAGGTGCGGGAGGCGGCGGTGCTCGTGCGCGGGCTGTTGGACGAGCTGGGCATCCGGGCCTACGTGAAGACGACCGGCTCGCGCGGGCTGCACGTGTACGTGGCGTTGCAACCGAGGTGGGACGGCTACCAGGTGCGGGCGGCGGCGGTGGCGCTGGCGCGCGAGCTGGAGCGCAGGCACCCGGAGCTGATCACCGCTCGGTGGTGGAAGGAGGAGCGCGGCGCGCGCGTGTTCGTGGACTTCAACCAGAACGCCCCGCACAAGACGGTGTTCGGGGCGTGGTGCGTCCGGCCGCGGGTGGGCGCGCAGGTGTCGACGCCGGTCGGCTGGGACGAGCTGGCCACCGTGGACCCGGACGAGCTCACCATCGCCACCGTGCCGGGTCGCGGTGACCCGTGGGAGGCGATGGCGGACGAGCCGCAGTCGTTGCTGCCGCTGCTGGAGCTGTCGGAGCGGGACATGGCGGCCGGGCTGATGGACGCGCCCTGGCCGCCGGTCTACCCGAAGATGCCCAACGAGCCGCCGCGCGTGGCGCCCAGCCGGGCGAAGCCGGGCAAGCAGGCCGAGCCGGGCGGGCAGGACCGGCAGGACCGGCAGGCTGAGCCGGGCGAGCAGGACCAGCGGGGCGGGCAGGCCGAGCAGGCTGAGCCGGGCAAGTAGGTCACGAACCGTCCTGGACGTCGGTCATGCTGGTCGGCGTGACCGACACCGCGGGCCGGCTGCTCTCCCTGTTGTCCCTGCTCCAGATGCCGCGCGAGTGGCCCGGCAGCGAGTTGGCGCGACGGCTCGACGTCAGCCCGCGCACGATCCGCCGCGACGTCGACCGGCTACGGGAGCTGGGCTACCCGGTCGAGGCGACGATGGGCGCCGACGGCGGGTACCGGCTGGTCGCGGGCACGGCCATGCCGCCGTTGCTGCTCGACGACGAGGAGGCCGTGGCGATCGCGGTCGGCTTGCGCACGGCGGCGCGGCAGGCCGTGGCGGGCATCGAGGAGGCGTCCGTGCGGGCCATGGCGAAGCTGGAGCAGGTGCTGCCGTCGAGGCTGCGGCGACGGGTGGCCGCGTTGGGCGCGGCGACCGTGCCGGTGGTGCTCGGCGCGGACGGGGTGACCGTGGACCCCGAGCACCTGACCACGCTGGCGTCCGCCATCGCGAACCGGGAACGGCTGCGGTTCCGCTACTCGGCGGCGGACGGCGCGGAGACCAGGCGGCATGTCGAGCCGCTGCACCTGGTGCCGTCGGGCCGGCGGTGGTACCTGGTGGCGTTCGACCCGGAACGCGACGACTGGCGGTTCTTCCGGGTCGACCGGATGACCGCGTTGACGCCCACCGGTGCGCGGTTCCCGCCGCGGGCGCTGCCCGCCGACGACCCGGCGACCTACCTGGCGGAGCACATGCTCAGCCGGGCGCCGACCTACGCGGCGGTGGCGACGGTCCGGCTACCCGCCCGTGACGTGCGCGCCCGCTTCCCCGGCATGACGGTCGAGGTCGTGGACGAGCGGACCTGCCGGGTGAGCGACCTCGGCGACACGGTCGAGTACCTGGCGTTCCACCTGCTGCAACTGGGCTGCGAGTTCGAGGTGCACGAGCCGCCCGAGCTGGTGGCGCACCTGCGCGAGCTGCACGGCCGGATCGGGCGCGCGGTCGGGTCGGGTTGACGCCCAGTCCAGGCCGAAGACCAGTCCAGACCGAAGATCAGTCCAGACCGACGATCAGTTCAGGCCGACGATGCTCGCGTTCAGCGCGGTCGCGAAGCCCACCCAGGCCAGGTAGGGCACGAGCAGCAGCGCGGCGACCCGGTGCTTGCGGCCGAACACCACGATCAGGGCGATGATCGACACGAGCAGCGCGATGATGTCGACCAGGGCCGCCCCGTACCGGCCCGCGGCGAAGAAGAGCGGCGTCCACGCCGCGTTGAGGACCAGCTGGACCGCGAACAGGACCAGTTCCCGGCTCGCGCCGTGCCGCTTCCAGAACAGCCAGCCGGACAGCGCGATCATCACGTACAGCGTCGTCCACACCGGGCCGAACAGCCAGGACGGCGGCGCCCACGACGGTGTGCGCAACTGCTGGTACTCGGCCGCGGAGGAGACGGCGGCCAGCGAGCCGATCACCGCGGTCGCGGCGACGGCGGCGGCGAACACCGCGAGTCCGGCCAGGGGTCGTCGCATCGCCACGTGAGCCATGCACCCCAGCCTAGGAAGGCTCGCCGCGGTCCGCATGACGGTTCCCGCGCCGCCCGGCGGCGGGTGCGCTCACTCGACCGCCTTCGCCGCCTGCCGGAAGGCTTCCACGAGCTGCGGCCACCGGGCCGCCCGGTCGCGGTTGATGGACAGCGGGGACGGGTGGGGTGCGTTGAACACCTTCAGCTTGTGGCCGCGGCCGGAGAGCGTCCAGCCGGTGCCCGCCGGCCGGCCGAGCACCACGACCGCCTTGAGCGCGGTCAGCATCCGGAGCAGCTCCACCAGGTACGGCACCGCCGCGCGCAGCTCCGCGGGCGTCGGCTCGCGGTTGGACAGGTACCAGGGCACCACGTTCCAGCTCAGGCACACCTGCCGCGACAGCCCGGCCTCGGCCATCGCGGCGAACACGTTGGCGGCGGTCGGGTCGTCGTTGTCGAGCGAGTTCAGGCCCGAGCCCGCCGAGGCGGGCCCGGGTGACTCCAGCAGCAGGAGGACCTTCGAGTTCACGCCGCCGCTCGCCGGGTCGAACAGCGGCACGTCGACCTTGCGCTCGGTGGCGACGCGCTGGGCGAACTCCGTCAACTTCGCCAGGTGCGGCGCTTTGAGCAGAGCCATCTTCCGAGCGACGACCACGGGGTTCCGGTGTGCCCTCGGGGTGGAGGGGAAGACGTTCATGGTTGGCAAGCGTCCCCGGAGTGATCAGGCCCGGCCATCCGCCGTACGGGCGGCACCGGTGACCGCGCGGTCGCACCGCGTCGACGTGGGGGCTAACCGACGTGGGTGCGGGGCCGCCCTTCGAGGACCCCGTCGACGTAGGTGTCGACCTTCTCGTTGTAGAACGCCACCAGGCCGGTGACCTGCCTGCTCTCCGGCAGCGGCGTGCGGTAGCCCCAGACGACGTTCTCGTGCGTCTCGTCGCCGACGACGACCGACCAGTACTCGGCGGTGCCCTTGTACGGGCAGCTCGTGCGCAGGTCGGTGGGCCGCAGCAGGTCCATCCGGACGTCGGTCATCGGCAGGTAGTAGCGGGCCGGGAGACCGGTCTCGAACAGGATCACCGGGTGGTGCGAGTTCGCCACCTCGACGCCGCCCACCTCCACCCGGATGTGCCTGCTGCTCGGCAACGCGTCGACCCTGGTGTACGGGTCGCGCGGGTGCACGTAGACCGGCTCGTCCTCCTCGAACCACTCGTCCATCGCGTCCCAGTCCAGCCGGACCAGGTCGCGCAGCGGCTCCAGCGGCGAGTCCGGGTAGCGCAGCCCCGCGCCCGCCGCGGTGGCGGCGCCGGTCTTCACGTCGAACACCTGGCCGTTGCCCCGACTGGGCGAGCGCTTCACCTCGCCGGTGGCCACCAAGGTCGCCCGGACGTCCTCCGCCGGGAAGTAGTAGGTCGGGTAGTACGGCTTCTCCCACACCAACGCCGGCCGCGTGGTGTCCACGACCAGTTCGCCCGCCAGGTAGGCCCGAACCCGCTTGGTCCCGGTCTCCACCCGCACCCGTCCGCGTTCCGCAGCACTCATGGTCACGACGCTACGCCCGAGTCCGCCGGGCGGGGAGTCGCCGCATTTCTCCGGTGTTGCCCAACGCGGGCCGCGCTTCCGGCACACGTGATCCGCCGTGCCTCACGGTCGTGCCGCTCCCTCCGGTTCGTCGGCGCCACCGGTGCCGGGGCTCGGATAAGGTGCCGCTCGTGACCCGCCACGCCGCCCGTTCGGCTTCGGCAGCGGCGCTGGTGGCCCTCGCCTTCGTGGCGGGCTGCTCCGCCGCGCCCACCGGACCCACCACCACGCCCCCGCAGTCGTCCACGCGCACCGTTCCGCCGTCCCTGCCACCCGAGGTGGCGGCCATGTGGGCCGAGGAGGTCGACCGGGCCAAGCGGACCGTGCCGGCCGAGGACCTGTGCGAGCTGCTCACCGGCGCGGAGATCGGCGAGGCCCTGGGCGTGGAGGTGCTGGAGGGCACCGCGACCGGGCCGACGAAGTGCGCGTGGCCGATCAGCGGCGCCACCGACGAACAGGGCCGCCCGGCGGCCGGCGTGGTGCTCCACACGCCGAAGACGCCCGTGTGGCTGGGTGAACCGACCGCCGTGGACGGGCATCCCGCGCGGCGCAAGGGCGGTGGCGACGTCTGCGTGCTCAGGGTCCTGCTCCGGCCACCGGTCGAGGACGCGGACGACCTGCCGGTGCTGGAGCTGTCGGTGGTCGGCGGCGAGGAACCCTGCCCCGCGGCGGAGTCCCTGGCCGGGCTCGCGCTGCAACGGCTGCCCTCGGCCTGATCCGGTCGTGCGCGGCTAGGGCGACACCGCCCCGAGTCGCGCCACCTGCGCGGCACGGGCCGTGCCGATCGACGCGGCCAGGTCGCGGGTCTCCTGGTCCGCGCCGCTGTCCTGCTCGCCGCGGGACAGCAACGCGCCCTGCTCCAGGTGCTCGCGCAGCTTCGCGGGCAGGCCGGACGGGTCCAGGCGCAGGGCCGCGAGGTCCACCTCCGACACCAGGCCGGGCATCTGGTGGCCGGTGTGCGGGTTGTCGTCCGACAGCCCGGCGCGGTCGCGCAACAGCCTGAGCCGAGCCAACTCCTGCTCGTGCGAGGCCCTCAGCTCCGCCGCGAACGGCGCCAGCGGCGGCGGTGCGAGATCCAGGGCGGGCAGCAGCTGTTCGTTCATCGGGATCATCAACTGGATCCACGCGGTGTCGGTGGTGTTGAACGGCGACGCCGACGGCGGTTCGGGCGCCGGGGCCTGCGTGCACGCCGCCAGCGCGAGCAGGGTGGCGCCCCAGAGCACCCGGAGGCGCCCCGGGGTGGCCGGGAAGATCCTCACCGCGGCAACCGGTGGTCCGGCCCGAGGGCGGCGCCCCGGTGCGGCTTGTACTGGTCGTACCCGCGCGGGTCGCACTGGAGGCCTCCGTTGACGCAGTGGCTGACCAGCGCCTGCAACGTGGGGCCGTCCCACGCGTTCATGAAGTCGTAGTGCCAGGTGTACCCGCGCCCGCTGGACAGCCGCACCCGCGACATGTCGCCCGAGACCGGGAACGCGATCTTGAACTCCAGCGAGGGGAACCAGTAGGCCGACTTGTCGTCCGGGGTCCGGCAGTTGGTCTGCCCCGCCTTGAGGGAGGCGTCGGTGCTGCCCGCGTTGGTGGAGTTGTTGCCCAGGAACGTGTGCATGTGGGACGCGCCGGGCAACCCGGGGAACACGATCGGGTCGTCCGGCCGGTGCGTGGTGACCGAGCAGTTGGCCTGGAACTCGTGGTGCGTGACCAGCTCGTCGGCCTGGGCCGGTTGGGTGGCGACCGCCAGGACGGCCGCGAACAGGCCGGCCGCGGCGGTAGCGGCCAGTGCGCGGAGTTTTCGGGACACCTCTGTCCTCCTGCCGACGTGCGGAACGTGGCTGGGAGAGCGCTCTCCCGACTGAGGTTGCCCGCTCGCCCACCCAGGTGTCAAGGGGCACCTCGTTGACAGATCCACGAACGGTTCGCGACACTTCGGGCAGGGTTGAGAGAGCGCTCTCCCGCACCTCGACCCGACAATCCCCCTGGAGACGCCATGTACCGCCTCCGATCCGCCGGCACGGTGTCGGCCACCGTCCTGGGGTTCGCCCTGCTCATCGGACTCGCCGTGGTCCCGGGCACGGCGAGCGCCGCGCCCGTGCTGCTCTCGCAGGGCAAGCCCGCCACCGCCTCCTCGACCGAGGGGACGGGCACGCCCGCGTCGGCGGCCGTCGACGGCAACGCGGGCACCCGCTGGGCCAGCGCGTGGAGCGACCCGCAGTGGCTGCGGGTGGACCTCGGCGCCACCTCGACCCTCGACCGCGTCGAGCTCGACTGGGAGGCCGCGCACGCCACCTCGTTCCAGCTCCAGGTCTCCCCCGACGGCAACGCCTGGACCACCGTCCACACCACGACGTCCGGCACCGGTGGCAGGCAGGGCTTCGACGTCACTGGTGCCGGCCGGTACGTGCGCGTGCTCGGCACGCAGCGCGCCAACGGCTACGGCTACTCCTTGTGGGAGTTCCGCGTCTACGGCACCCAGGGCGACACTCCCACGCCCGGTACGGGCGTGCACGTCACCGGGTCCCAGGGCAACTGGCAGCTCGTGGTGGACGGTCGGCCGTGGACGGTGAAGGGCCTCACCTGGGGCCCGCCGGCGGCCGACGCGGCCCGGTACATGCCGGAGCTGAAGTCCATGGGCGTCAACACCTTGCGCACCTGGGGCACCGACGGCTCGACGCGACCGCTGCTGGACGCGGCGGCGGCCAACGGCCTCAGGGTGATGAACGGCTTCTGGTTGCAGCCCGGCGGCGGCCCCGGTTCCGGCGGCTGCGTCGACTACGTCACCGACACCACCTACAAGAACGACATGCTCAACACCATCCGGCAGTGGGTGACCACCTACAAGGACCACCCCGGCGTGCTCATGTGGAACGTGGGCAACGAGTCCATCCTGGGCTTGCAGAACTGCTACTCGGGCACGGTGCTGGAGAACCAGCGCGTCGCGTACGCCAAGTACGTCAACGAGGCCGCGCGCGCGATCCACGCCATCGACAGCAACCACCCGGTCACCAACACCGACGCGTGGACCGGCGCCTGGGTCTACCTCAAGGCCCACGCCCCCGACCTCGACCTCTACTCGGTCAACTCCTACGGCAACGTGTGCCAGGTCCGGCAGGACTGGGTCGACGGCGGCCACACCAAGCCGTACATCCTCACCGAGGCCGGTCCGGCCGGCGAGTGGGAGGTGCCCGACGACGTCAACGGCGTGCCGAGCGAGCCGACGGACGTGCAGAAGCGGGACGGCTACACGCGGGCGTGGAACTGCATCACCGGGCACACCGGCGTGTCGTTCGGCGGCACGCTGTTCCACTACGGCACCGAGTACGACTTCGGCGCGGTGTGGTTCAACCTGACCCCGGCGGGCAAGAAGCGGCTGTCGTTCTACGCGGTGCAGCGGGCGTTCGGCGGCGCGACACCGGCCAACACCCCGCCGGTGATCACCGGCATGACCCTGCCGACCAGCGTCCCGGCGGGCGCGCGGCTGGACGTCGACGTGGCCGCGAGCGACCCGGACGGCGACCCGATCACCTGGTCCGCGGCGTTCAACAGCAAGTACGTCGACAACAGCGGCGGTCTGGCGTTCACGCCCGTGCAGGTCGACGGCAACCGGCTGACCGTCACCGCACCCGACCGGCTCGGCGTGTGGAAGGTGTACGTGACGGCCGAGGACGGCCGCGGCAACATCGGCATCGAGACCAGGTCGGTGCGGGTGGTCGCGCCGCGACCCGCGGGCGTGAACGTGGCGCAGGACAGGCCGACCACGGCATCGTCCCACCAGCAGGTGGGTGACGGCGCGCCGTTCCCGCCGGCCAACGCCGTCGACGGCAACGCGGGCACCCGCTGGGCCACCGACTGGTCCGACCCGCAGTGGTTGCGGGTCGACCTCGGCGCGGTGACCACGTTCCAGCACGTGCAGCTGGTGTGGGAGGGCGCGTACGGCCGGGCGTACGAGATCCAGGTGTCCGACGACGGCACCGGTTGGCGCCCCGTGTACGGCACGACGAGCGGCAACGGGGGCGTCGACTCGATCGACGTCACGGCGACCGCCCGGTACGTGCGGCTGCACGCCACCCAGCGCGGCACCGGGTGGGGCTACTCGCTCTACGAACTCGGCGTCTACCGGCGCTGACGCGGCACGGTGAGGCGCCGGAGGGAACACGTCCCTCCGGCCCTTCGACCATCGCACCGCCGAGCGCGGCCACTGCGGCGGCGACGCGCGAGCGAGGGGCGTGCCCCGCGGCACGCCCCTCTTCCGCCCGGTCAGCTGCCGCGAACGCGGCGGATCGTGTCCCGGTACCACAACGCGCTGCTCTTCAGGGTGCGGACCTGCGTGTCGTAGTCGACGTGCACCAGGCCGAACCGCTTGTCGTAGCCGTAGGACCACTCGAAGTTGTCCATCAGGGACCACGCGAAGTACCCGCGCACGTCGGCGCCGGCCGTGCGGGCCTTGGCCACCGCCGCGATGTGCGAGTCCAGGTAGGCGGTGCGGTCGTCGTCGCGGACGAAGCCGCCCTCGTCGGCCTTGTCGTCGAACGCCGCGCCGTTCTCCGTGATGACCATCGGCACGCCCGGGTAGTCCTCGCCGATCTGCACCAGCAGGTTGGTGAAGCCCTCGGGCACGATCTCCCAGTCCATCGCGGTCACCGGGCGGCCGTAGCGGACCTCCCGGCACACCGGCACGCCGTCGGCGTCCTCGGTGTTGCCCGCCTCGTCCACACCGGAGAACTTGGAGCTGGAGTAGTAGTTCACGCCCAGCACGTCGATGGGCTGCTTGATGATCTCCAGGTCGCCCGGCTCCTCGGGGATCCCGACCCCGCGCGCGGCCAGGTCGGCCACCACGTCGGCCGGGTAGCGGCCGCGCACCAGCGGGTCCAGGTAGATCCGCCGGGACAGGCCGTCCGCGCGGCGGGCCGCGTCGTGGTCGGCCGGGCTGTCGGTGGCGGGGCTGGCGTGGCTCATGTTCAGCGTGATGCCGAACTCCATGGGCACGGTGGCCGCCTCGCGCATCCGCCGCGTGGCCAGGCCGTGGCCGAGCAGGAGGTGGTGCACGGAGTGGATGGCCGCCCCGAAGTCCTGCCTGCCGGGCGCCTGGCGGCCCTCGTAGTAGCCGAGCATCGCCGAGCACCACGGCTCGTTGAGCGTGGTCCAGTGGCGCACCCGGTCGGACAGGGCCTCGAACACGAGCATCGAGTAGTCGGCGAACCGGTAGGCGGTGTCGCGGACGGGCCAGCCGCCCGCGTCCTCCAGCTCCTGCGGCAGGTCCCAGTGGTAGAGCGTGACCCACGGGGTGATGCCCTGGCCGAGCAGCTCGTCCACCAGCCGGTCGTAGAACGCCATGCCGGGCGCGTTGACCGGGCCCTTGCCGCCCGGCTGCACGCGCGGCCAGGCGACGGAGAAGCGGTAGGTGTCCACGCCGAGGGAGCCGATCAGCGCGACGTCCTCGGGCATGCGGTGGTAGTGGTCGCACGCCACGTCACCGTTGTCGCCGTTGTGCACCATGCCGGGCGTCCGGCAGTACGTGTCCCAGATGGACGGTCCGCGACCGTCCTCGTCGTGGGCGCCCTCGATCTGGTACGCGGAGGTCGCCACGCCCCAGCGGAACGAGGCGGGCAGGGTGTCGATCGCGGGGTCGAGCCCGACGGTCGGCGCCGTGGTGTCGGTGTAACTCTCCACTTGGGGAAACTCCTCTGGAGGTCGGAACCCGTCGTCGTGAACGGGGTCAGAGCCCGTTGTCGTGAACGGGGTGCAGCCAGCAGGCCACGGTGCGGTCGGCCGGGCCCTCTTGTGCCGAGGGGGTTCCGAGCACCGGGACCTCCACACCGCAGCGCTCCATTGCGTGCGGACAGCGTGGGTGGAACGCGCAGCCCGCAGGCATCGCGCGCAGGTCCGGTGGTGAGCCGGGGATGCCGGTCAGCTCGCGCTTCGGTCCGCGCAGCGCGGGGAACGAGTTGAGCAGGCCGTGGCTGTAGGGGTGCAGCGGGTCGCGGTAGAGGTCGGCGGAGTCCGCCTGCTCCACGATCCGGCCGCCGTACATGATCGCGATCCGGTCGGAGAACTCGACCAGCAGGGACAGGTCGTGGGTGATGAACACGACCGAGAACCCGAGCCGTTCGCGCAGCTCCACGAGCTGGCGCAGGATCTGCCGCTGCACCACCACGTCCAGGGCGGTGGTCGGCTCGTCCATGATGACGACCTTCGGCTCCAGCGCCAGCGCCATGCCGATCATCACGCGTTGCCGCATCCCGCCGGAGAGCTGGTGCGGGTAGCTGTCCAGCCGGTCGGCGGAGATGCCGACCAGGTGCAGCAGCTCGCGGGCGCGGGCCAGCCGGGACGCGGGCGTGCTGCGCGGGTCGTGCGCCTTGATCACGTCGGTGAGCTGGGCGGAGATCCGGTGCACCGGGTTGAGCGAGTTCATCGCGCCCTGGAACACGATCGCGACCTCCGCCCAGCGGAACGACCGCAGCTCCTGGTGGTTCATCCGGAGCACGTCGACCGGGTCGCCGCCGTCGGGGTGGTAGAGCACCTCGCCGCCCGCGATCACGCCGGGCGGCGGGAGGAGCCTGGTCAGGCCGTAGGCCAGGGTCGACTTGCCGCTGCCGCTCTCGCCCGCGAGGCCGAGCACCTCGCCCCGGTAGAGGGTGAGGTCCACGTCGCGGACGGCGTGCACGGCCTCGTCACCGAGGCCGTAGTCCACGTTCAGGCCGCGGATCTCCAGCACCGCGTCGGTCACGGCCTCTCCCTTCCCTCGGACGGAGTCGTCGTGGCGAGCACCGGCGTGAAGCCGACGCGCATCCGGACCGTGTGGCCGTCGGCGGTCTTGACGTTGGTCTTGCCGCTGCCGCGCAGGCGCGGGCTGACGAACTCGTCGATGCCGAAGTTCACCAGCGACAGCGCGGTGCCCAGCAGCGCGATCGCCAGGCCGGCGGGCACGAACCACCACCACGCGCCCTGCCCGAGGGCTTGCTGGCTCTGCGCCCAGTACAGGACCGTGCCCCAGTTCCAGTCGCCGCCCGCGCCGATGCCGATGAACGCCAGCGTGATCTCCAGCGTCACCGCGAAGATGACCGTGCCGACGAAGCCGGAGGCGATGACCGCGGTGAGGTTGGGCATGATCTCGAACAGGATGATCCGCCACGTCTTCTCGCCGGTGGCCCGCGCGGCCTCCACGTAGTCGCGCCCGCGCAACGACAGCGTCTGCGCCCGCAGCACGCGTGCGCCCCAGGCCCACGAGGTCAGGCCGATGACCAGCGCGATGGTCATCGTCCCGGTCTCCGGCAGGGTCGACGTGATGATGATCATCAGCGGCAGCGCCGGGAGCACCAGGAACACGTTCGACAGCGCGGAGAGCATCTCGCTGCCCGCACCGGCCAGGTAGCCGGACGTGACGCCGACCAGGATCGACAGGACCGTCGCCACGAGGCCCGCGACGAACCCGACCACGATGACGCTGCGCGTGCCGACCACGATCTGGCTGAAGATGTCCTGACCGAGGTGGGTGGTGCCGAACCAGTGCGCGGCCGACGGTCCTTGGAGCAGGTCGTTGCCGCGCGCCGACGGGTCGTACGGCGCGATCCACGGCCCGATGACCGCGATCAGGGCGAAGAAGCCAAGGATGACCAGGCCGGTGGTGGCCTTGGGGTTGGCCACGAACCGCAGCCGGCGGCGCTTCACCGGCGCGGCGACCGGGGTGGCCGTCCCGGTGGTGGGAACCACGGTCACGGCTCAGCCCTCCCGTCGGGTGCGCGGGTCGAGCGCGAGGTAGGCCACGTCGGCGAGGAAGTTCGCCAGCAGCACGGACAACGTGATGATCAGGAAGATGCCCTGCATGAGCGGGTAGTCCTTGGCTCCGACGGCCTGGAACAGCTGCAGGCCCAGGCCCGGGTAGGAGAACACGATCTCGACCAGCAGCGTGCCGCCGACGATGAAGCCCAGCGACAGCGCGAACCCGGAGACGTTGGGCAGCAACGCGTTGCGCGCGGCGTAGGCCACCATCACGCGGCGGTCGGACAGGCCCTTGGCGTGCGCGACGGTCACGTAGTCCTCGGAGGCCACCGTGACCATCATGTTGCGCATGGACAGGATCCAGCCCGCCATGGACGAGATCAGGATGGTGAACGCGGGCAGGATGCCGTGCCGCAGCACGCTGCCGATGAACTGCAGGTCCGGGTTGGGCACCAGGCCGCCGTCGTAGGCGCCGGAGGCCGGGAAGAAGCTGTCCGGGCCGGTCAGCAGCGCGATCGCGATGAGGCCGAGCCAGAAGTACGGGATGGACGACACGAACGTGGTCACCGGGATCAGCGCGTCGGCCCACGAGCCGCGCCGCCAGCCGATGACCGTGCCCAGCGCCGTGCCGATCCCGAAGCCGAGCACGGTGGTGATGCCGACCAGGCCCAGCGTCCACGGCAGGCCGTCGCCGAGCACCTGCGACACCGGTGACGGGAAGTGCGTGAACGACAGGCCGAGGTCGCCGCGCAGCAGCTGACCGAGGTAGTCGACGTACTGCTCGACCAGGCTCGCGTCCTTGTCCAGCCCGAACAGCACGTACAGCGACTGCACGGCCTCGCTGGTCATCTGGCCGCGCGAGCGGGTGATCAGCGCCTGCACCGGGTCGCCGGGGATGACCCGCGGGATGAAGAAGTTGATGGTGATCGCGGCCCACGCGGTGAACAGGTAGAACGCGATCCGCTTGAGGAGGTAGCTCACGGCACCTCCCCTGGGCCGGCGCCGGTCGTCCCGGACCCGACCTCGACGACGCGCAGCTTGACCTTGTCGCCCTCGGACAGGTCGTCGCCGTAGAGCCAGCAGGCGGCGAAGTGCGCCTCGGTGCCGCGCGCGCCGTCGTCGCCGATGGCGAACCGCGGCGGCACCCGTTCCGCGCAGACCCGCATGGCGTGCGGGCAGCGCGGGTTGAACCGGCAGCCCTCGGGCGGCTTGATCAGGCTCGGCGGCTCCCCCGTGCCGCCGTCCTTCTCCTGCGCGGCGGGCCGGTCGGGGTCCGGGGCGGAGTCGATCAGCAGCTGCGTGTACGGGTGCGCGGGCCGTTGGGTCACGGTCTCGCTGTCGCCGCCCTCGACCACGCGCCCGGCGTACATCACGAACGTCTCGTCGGCGAAGTAGCGGGCCGACGCGATGTCGTGGGTGATGTAGAGGATCGCCAGGTGCAGGCGTTCCTTGAGGTCGCGCAGCAGGTTCAGCACGCCGAGCCGGATGGAGACGTCCAGCATCGACACCGGCTCGTCGGCCAGCAGCACCTCGGGGTCGGCGCCGAGGGCGCGCGCGATGGCGACGCGCTGGCGTTGACCTCCGGACAGCTCGTGCGGGAACTTGTCGACGTACCGCTCGGGCGGGGTGAGCTGCACGCGGGTCAGCAGGTCGGCCAGCGCCCGCTCCAACTCCTGCGGCGTCCGGCCCGCGTTGCCGTGGATCTTCAACGCGCGGGTCAGGTGGTAGCGCACGGTGTGCACGGGGTTCAGCGAGGCGAACGGGTCCTGGAAGATCATCTGGACGCGCTTGCTGTACGCCCGGAAGCGCTTGCCGCCCTTGACCTCGACGGCCTCGCCGTGCAGCCGGATCGCGCCGGCGGTGCGCGGGTAGAGCTGCGCCAGCAACCGGGCCACCGTCGACTTGCCCGAACCGGACTCGCCGACCAGGGCGGTGACCCGGCCGCGGTGCAGCCTGAGCGTCACGTCCTCGACCGCGCGCACCGAGCGCACGGTCCGGGACAGCAGCTCGCGCCCGCGTTTGCGGACCGGGAAGTGCTTGGTCAGGCCATCGGCCTCCAGGACCACCCCGGAAGAAGGGTTTGGAGTGGTCCCGGAGGCCGACGGTGCGGTGCTGGTCGTCATGCGGCCGGCTTCAGGTGCATGACGACGTCGAGCGCGTTCTCCAGCGTGGGCTGGGCGGGCGCGTACGGGTTGGCCTGGTCGGGCCAGCCCACCCAGTTCTTCGTGCTGTACTGGCCGCCCGCGTTGGCCGCGGAGGTGATGGCGACCGGCATGTCCCGCACGTGGATCTGCTGGAGCTTGTGCAGGGCCGCGTTGCGGGCGGTGTCGTCGGCGGCGTTGGCGTACTCGTTGAGCAGCGCGGTCGCCTCGGGGTTCTCGTAACGGCCGTAGTTGCCGTTGATGCCGCCCTCGCCGATCGGCTTGTACAGCGCGCCGTTCATGATGTTCTCGTAGATGTCGTACGGCGTCGGACCGTTGTTGGTCCAGTGCAGCGCGGCCTGGAAGTCACCGGTGTCGAGCGCCTTGCTCCACGCGTCGGCGTTCGGCAGGTCGACCGTGGCCTCGATGCCGATCTTGGACACGTTGTCCTTGATGATCTCCAGGTTCGTCACGTAGTCCGACCAGCCGGACGGCACGGTCATCTTCAGCGTGACGGGCTGGCCCGACGGGTCCTTGAGCTTGTCGCCGTCGAAGGTGAAGCCGGCGGCGGTCAGCTCCTTCTTGGCGTCCTCGACGTCGACGTTCACGATCTTGCTCTTGAACTCGGGCGCGATGTAGGAGTCACCGGCGGGCGTCGGGATGCCGGTGATGTTGTCGACCTTCGGGTAGAAGTACCCGGCCTCGCCCTGCACGAAGATGTCGTCGCGGTTGATCACCATGTTGACCGCGCGGCGCAGGGCCGGGTTGTCCCACGGCTTGACCTTGGTGTTGAACCACAGGCCGTGGATACCGAGCACCGGCGGGAAGTAGAGCTTGTAGTGCTCGGGGTCCTTGGAGGTGTAGACGGCCTCGTAGTTCGGGATGAACACGAAGCTCCACTCGGCCGCGCCGGTCGCCAGGGCGGTGGTCTGCGCGTTGTTGTCGCTGTAGGAGGTGTAGCGGACCTCCTTGACCTTCGGCAGCTCCTGCCAGTACGAGTCGCGCACGGTCAGCGTGACGGTCTGCGACGTGAACGTCTTGAGCGTGTACGGGCCGCTGCCGACGGGGGTCTTGACCGCGTCCGTGCTCGGGTTGGCGATCGTCGACCAGATGTGCTTGGGCACGATCAGCTGTTCGAGGATCTTCTTCTGGTTGACGAACTGCGACCTCGGGAAGGCGACGTCGACCTTGTTGCCGGACGTGGAGACCACGTCGTAGGGGACGGAGTCGACGTTCAGGCCGGGGTTCTTCTTGAGCAGCTCGAAGGTGAACGCCACGTCCTCGGCGGTGAGCGGCTTGCCGTCCGACCACGTCGCGCCGTCGCGGATGGTCAGGCTCAGCTTGCCGTAGTTGTCCGACCACTCCCACTCGGTGGCCAGCCACGGCTTGGGCTTCTCCGTGGGGTTGGTCTCGTTGACCATCGCCAGCGGCTCGAAGATCAGCCGGCGGTAGCCGAGCGAGCTGGCCGCCGACGTGTTGAGGAACGGGTTGTTGTTCTCGGTCTGCGGGCCGTTCGGCATGCCCACGTTCAGCACGCCTTCGTTCGTGCTGTTCGCACCGGGGTTCGTGGTGGAACAGGCGGCCGAGAACAGCAGTGCTGCCGCGACGGCGAGGGCGGACGTTCGCCTGAGTCGCATGGGTTCTCCTTGTCGGGCGGGGGAAGGGCGAGCGCTCGTGAGTGCGGGCCGCGGGTGCCATCGCGGCTGGGACGCCGTCGGCGTCCTCGTGTCGTTGCAGACTCAACCCCGGTGAGCCAAGTCACGTCAATCACGAACAGGTTACAAACTTAGACTAATTTTAAGTCGCAAACTAAGGTCCGGGACGTGGCACCGAAGCGCACCACCGTCCGCGACCTGCGTCGGCAGAACCGGTCGACGCTGCTGTCGACGCTGTTCTTCGACGGGCCTTTGAGCAGGTACGAGCTGTCGCGGCTGTCCGGGCTGTCGGCCGCGACGGTGTCGAACGTGACCGCGGAGCTGGTCGACGACGGGCTCGTGGTGGAGGCGGGTTCAGTCGACTCGGACGGCGGCAGGCCACGGGTGCTGCTGCGCGTCAACCCGGCGTTCGGGCACGTGGTCGGGGTGGACGTGGGCGAGACCGGGATCAAGGTCGAGCTGTTCGACCTGTCGCTGACGCAGCTGGCCGCTCTCGACCACGCCTTGTCGCCGTCGTCGCCGGCCGCGGTCGCGTCGTTGATCGCGTCGTCGGTCCGGGACGTGGTCGCCTCGGCGGGAGTCCCGGCATCGACCGTGCTCGGCGTCGGGATCGGCGTTCCCGGGACGGTCGAGCAGGGGACGACGGCGGTCGTGCACGCGCCCACCATCGGGTGGGACGGCGTGCGGCTGGAGGAGCTGGTGGCCTCGGCGTCGGAGTCCGCGTGGCCGTTGTACGTGGAGAACGGGGCGAAGACGCAGGGCCAGGCGGAGATGTGGTTCGGCGCCGGTCGTGGGGCTCGGCACGTGGTGATAGCCCTCATCGGGTCGGGGGTCGGTGCGGCGGTCGTGACCGACGGCGGTGTGTACCGGGGCGCCACCAGTTCGGCCGGCGAGTGGGGGCACACGACGATCGTGTACGGCGGTCGGCCGTGCCGGTGCGGTGCTTCGGGGTGCTTGGAGGCCTACGTGGGCGCCGAGGGCATCCTCGACCGGTACCGCAAGGCGCGGGGGCGTGAGCTGCCCGGGGGCGACGAGCAGTCGGCCGTGGCCGCGTTGATCGACGCCGCGTCCCGGTCGAAGACGGCGGCCCGCGTCCTCGACGAAACCGCCGGTTACCTGGGGGCGGGCATCGCGAACCTGGTGAACCTGTTCAACCCGGAGCGGATCGTGCTCGGCGGGTGGGCCGGGTTGGCCCTCGGCTCGCACCAGCTGGACCGGATCGTGGCGGCGACGCGTGCGCACGCGTTGCGGCACCCGTACGAGCAGATCTCGATCGAGCTGGGCCGGCTGGGTCCGGACGCGGTCGCCGTCGGTGCCGCCACCCTGCCCGTCGCGGCTCTGCTGGACCGTGCCGCCGACCCGCGCAAACCGGCCTCCCGCGCCGACATCGCCTGACCTGAACGTTGAACTCGGGGTACCTGAACGTAGGACACACCCGTTCCGAACGTAGGACACGCGCGCGAGTCCTACGTTCACGTCGCGCGTGTCCTACCTTCAGGTCGCGCGAGTCCTACCTTCAGGTCGGGCGAGTCGAACGTTCAGGTACCCCGAGTTCTGCGTTCAGGTGCGCCGAGTTCTGCGTTCAGGGTGGTTGACACGGTGGGTGGTGGGGGCCGAAGGTGGGCGGGAGAGCGCTCTCCGAGGTGAGGGGTCGGTGTGGACGAGCCGGGGTTGGGGTTGCTGGTCGGCAAGTTGGACGTGGCGCGCAAGGTTCGGCTGCTGACCGGGGCCTCGGTCTGGCGGACGCACGACGAGCCGGACATCGGGCTGCGGTCGATCGTGGTGTCGGACGGGCCGATCGGGGTGCGCGGCCAGGGGTGGGACGAGCGCAGCACGTCGCTGGCCCTGCCCTCCCCCACCGCGCTGGCCGCCACCTGGGACGTCGGGCTGGTCCGCCGGCTCGGCGTGCTGCTGGCGGCGGAGGCGCGCCGCAAGGGCGTGGACGTGCTGCTGGCGCCCACGCTCAACCTCCACCGGTCGCCGTTCGCCGGCCGACACTTCGAGTGCTACGCCGAAGACCCCCTGCTCACCGCTCGCATCGGCGCCGCCTACATCACCGGCGTGCAGAGCGGCGGGGTGGCGGCCACCGCCAAGCACTACGTGGCCAACGACTCCGAGACCGAACGCATGACGCTGGACGCCGACGTGGACGACCGCACCCTGCACGAGGTCTACCTGGTCCCGTTCGAGGCCGCCGTCGAGGCGGGCGTGTGGGTGGTGATGTCGGCCTACAACGGCGTCAACGGCACCACCATGTCGGAGAGCCCGCTGCTGGACGAGCCGCTGAAGGGTTCCTGGGGCTTCGACGGGCTGGTCGTCTCCGACTGGGGCGCGACCCGGTCCACCGCGCCGTCCGCCAACGCCGCCCAGGACCTTGCCATGCCCGGCCCGGAGAGTCCTTGGAACGACCTGGTCGCCGCCGTCGAGAACGGCGAAGTGCCGGAGAGCGCGTTGGACCTGAAGGTCGCGCGGCTGCTCCGGCTGGCTGCCAGGGTCGGCGCGCTCGACGGCACGACCGCACGGGAACCGCGGGTCGAATCGCCACTGGAGCTGCTGCGCGAAGCCGTCGCGGCGAGCACCGTGCTGCTGCGCAACGACGGCACCCTCCCCCTGTCCCCCGGTGCGAAGGTCGCCGTCCTCGGCCCCAACGCCGCCACCGCCCGCATCCAGGGCGGTGGCAGCGCGGGCGTCTACCCCGGATCGGTCGTGTCCTTCGTGGACGGTCTGGCCGAGGTGGCCGAGGTCGTGCACACGGCCGGCGTCCGACCGCGGCACCGACCGGCGCCGCTGACCACCGCCAACGCCCGCCACCCGCACGACGGCGAGCCCGGCGTGCTGGTCCGGCTGCTCGACGCCGACGGCGCGGAGCTGACCGCCGAGCACCGGTTCCTCGGCCGCATCCTTGAAGTGCCGCTGGTCGACGGCGCACGCACGGTGGAGATCCGCGGCAAGCTCACGGTGGACGTCACCGGCGACTGGACGATCTCGGTCGCCGGTTTCGGCCGCCTCACCCTCGACGTGGACGGCGAGCGGCTGGTGGACGAAGACGTCCCGCTCGACACCGACGACCCGGCCGTCATCCACCTCACCCCGCCGTCCCGGCAGGCCACCGCGCACCTCGACCAGGGCACGACCGTCGACCTCGTGGCACGCCGTGAGCTGCGCGAACACACCGGCACGGCGACCGTCCTCGCGGCCGACCCACCCCGACTGAGCGAGGCCGACGAGCTGGCGGCGGCCGTGGAGCTGGCCCGCACGAGCGACGTCGCCGTGGTCGTGGTCGGCACCACGGACGAGATCGAGAGCGAGGGCTTCGACCGGACGTCGCTGGCCCTGCCCGGACGCCAGGACGAGCTGGTCCGCGCGGTGCGCGCGGTGAACGACCGGACGGTGGTCGTGGTCAACTCCGGCGGCCCGGTCGAACTGCCCTGGCGCGACGAGGTGGCCGCGGTGCTGCTGACCTGGTTCCCCGGCCAGGAGGCCGGCCACGGGCTGGCCGACGTGCTGTTCGGCGTCCGCGAGCCCGGCGGCCGGTTGCCCACGACGTGGGCCGCCACCGCGCGCGACCTGCCCGTGTCGAACGTGGCACCGGAGGACGGCGTGCTGCGCTACGACGAAGGCCTGCACATCGGCTACCGCGCCTGGCACCGGTCCGACGCGCGACCGGCCTACTGGTTCGGCCACGGCCTCGGCTACACGACCTGGGCGTACGGGGAGGTCACCGCCACCGCGTCCGGTGTCCGGGTGCGCGTGCGCAACACCGGCGACCGCGCCGGGCGCGAGGTCGTGCAGGTCTACCTGGCGCGGCCGGACAGCGCGGTCGAACGGCCGGAGCGGTGGTTGGCCGGCTGGGCTGTGATCACCGCCGGCGCGGGCGAGGCGGTCGAGGTCGACGTCGAGGTGACCGAGCGCGCGTACCGGCACTGGACCGCGGCCGGGTGGACGACCGAGCCCGGCGAGTTCACGCTGCTGGTCGGCCCGTCGGCGGGCACCACCCCGCTCACCACCCGCGTCGCCCGCGGCTAGGCCCGGTCCCGCGTGCGCACCGCCGGTTGCCGAGGGGTCGGCCGGGTGGGCGGCGAAGGGGGAAGCGAGGCAGGGAGAGCGCTCTCCGCGCGTGGCAGAATAGGCCGCATGAGCAGACCGCCGACGACTCCGCCGACGTTGGAGGACGTGGCGCGGGTCGCCGGCGTGTCCCGCGCGACCGTCTCCCGGGTCATCAACGGCACCCGCAACGTCGACCGCAAGATCCAGGAGATCGTCCGCGCGGCCATCGACAAGACCGGGTACGCGCCCAACCGCGCGGCCCGGTCGCTGGTGACCAAGCGGTCCGGCACGATCGCGCTGGTGGTGTCGGGCGCGGGCGACCCCGGCGAGGAGGACGCGTTCGCCACGCGGGTGTTCTCCGACCCGTTCTTCGGCCGGGTGGCCAGCGGTGTGCTGGGTTTCCTGCGCACGCGCGGCGTGCACCCGGTGCTCATGGTCGCCGACACCGAGCGGGCCAGGGAGGACGTGCTGGCGTTCCTGCGGCAGGGCAGCGCGGACGGCGCGCTGCTCGTCTCGACCCACGCCGAGGACCCGTTGCCCGCCAGGCTGGTCGAGGCCGAGCTGCCCGCCGTGCTGTTCGCGCGGCCCGCCCTCCCGGTGCCGATCAGCTACGTCGACCTCGACCACCGGGCGGGGGCGAAGCTCGCCGCCGACCACCTGGTGCGGCGCGGGTGCGGCCGGGTGGCGGCGATCACCGGGCCGCTGGACGTGCCCGCGTCGCAGGACCGGCTGACCGGGTTCCGCGACGCCGTGGCACGGCACGGGATCCCGTACGTCCCCATCGCCGAGGGCGGGTTCACCGCCGCCAGCGGCGAGGTGGCCATGGAACGGCTGCTGGCCGAGCACCCCGGGATCGACGGCGTGTTCGCGGCGAACGACCTGATGGCGCAGGGCGCGTTGGCGGTGCTGCACAAGCACGGTCGGCGCGTGCCGGACGATGTGGCGCTGATCGGCTTCGACGACAGCAGTCCCGCCCTGGTCTGCCGGCCGCGGTTGACCACCGTGCGCCAACCGGTCGAGGACATGGCGGCCGGGATGGCCCGGTTGCTGCTCGACCACGTCGAAGAACCGGGACTGCGCCCGGAATCGGTCATCTTCGAGCCCGCGCTCGTCGTGCGCGAGTCCGCCTGAACCGTCGTTGACGTCTTCGCAACATCGGCGTTACGCTCCGAGAGAGCGCTCTCTCAGCGCCTCCGGTGCCACGGAGGCACAGCTCCGGGCCATCTCGCGCCCCTTACCTCGTCAGGTAGGACCATGAGCTCTCCCCGTTCCCTGTCACGGGTCCTGACCGCCGCGCTGGCACTCGGCCTCGCCGCGGTGCTCAGCCCCGTGATCACCCAGTCCGCACAGGCCGCCGAGTGCGGCACGACCAACGCCGCGCTGAACCGGCCTGCGACCGCGTCGTCCGTCGAGAACGGCGGCACCCCTGCCGCCGCCGCCGTCGACGGCAACACCGGCACCCGCTGGTCCAGCGCGTTCGCCGACCCGCAGTGGATCCAGGTCGACCTCGGCTCCACGCAGCAGGTGTGCCGCGTGACGCTCACCTGGGAGGCCGCCTACGGCCGGGCGTTCCAGGTGCAGCTGTCGGACAACGCGTCCACTTGGAACACCGCCTACTCCACCACCACCGGCACGGGCGGTGTGCAGACCCTGACCGTGACCGGCAGCGGCCGTTACCTGAGGGTGCACGGCACGGCGCGCGCCACCGGCTACGGCTACTCGCTGTGGGAGCTGGCGGTCAACACCGAGACCACCGGGGGCATCGTCATCCCGCCGACCGACCCGCGCAACCCGGACTTCGGCCCGAACGTGCTCGTCTACGGCCCCGGTTACGACCGCGCCGCGATGCAGTCCCGGTTGGACCAGATCGCCACCCAGATGAAGACCAACCAGTTCGGCTCGGAGCGGTACGCCGTGCTGTACAAGCCGGGCGTGTACGACGCGGACGTCAACCTCCGCTTCTACACCCAGGTCGCGGGCCTCGGCCTGCGGCCGGACGACGTGCGGCTCAACGGCCACGTGCGCGTCGAGGCCGACTGGTTGCAGCAGGGCGACAACCCGAACAACCTGGGCAACGCGACCCAGAACTTCTGGCGCCAGGCGGAGAACCTGCACGTCAACCTGCCCGCCGGGCAGATCGAGCGGTGGGCCGTCTCCCAGGCCGCGTCCTACCGGCGGATGCACCTCAGCGGCCAGGTCCAGCTGTGGAACGGCGGCGACGGCTGGGCGTCCGGCGGCCTGATCGTGGACAGCAAGATCGACGGCGTCACGGTGTCCGGTTCGCAGCAGCAGTTCCTGACCCGCAACAGCAACCTCGCGGGCGGCTGGAACGGTTCGGTGTGGAACATGGTGTTCGTCGGCACGCAGGGCGCGCCCGCGCAGCACTTCCCGAACCCCTCGCACACCACGGTCGACACCACGCCGGTCGTGCGCGAGAAGCCGTTCCTGCACTTCGAGAACGGCGAGTACAAGGTGTTCGTCCCCACGCTGCGGCACAACTCCCGCGGCACGAGCTGGGAGTCCGGCGCGCCCGCCGGCCAGTCGATCTCGCTCGCGGACTTCTTCATCGTCAAGCCCGGCACCCCCGTGGCGACGACCAACGCGGCGCTGGCGCAGGGCAAGCACCTGCTGCTGACCCCCGGTGTGCACCGCCTCAACGACACGATCAACGTGACCCGGCCGAACACCGTGGTGCTGGGCCTGGGTCTGGCGACGTTGTCGCCGGACACCGGCAAGGCCGCGCTGGCCGTGTCCGATGTGGACGGTGTCAAGCTGGCCGGCTTCCTGGTGGACGCCGGTGTGCAGAACTCCCCCGTGCTGCTCCAGCTCGGCCCGACGAACTCGTCGGCCTCGCACGCCACCAACCCGACCTCGATGCACGACGTGTACCTGCGCGTCGGCGGTCCCCAGGCGGGCAAGGCGACGGTCTCGCTGGAGATCAACAGCGACAACGTGATCGTCGACCACACGTGGGTGTGGCGCGCCGACCACGGCACGGGCCCCACCGGCTGGACCGCCAACACCGGCCGCAACGGCGTCGTCGTCAACGGTGACAACGTGACCGCGTACGGGTTGTTCGTCGAGCACTACCAGCAGTACAACACGGTGTGGAACGGCAACGGCGGTCGCACGTACTTCTACCAGAACGAGCTGCCGTACGACCCGCCGAACCAGGCCGCCTGGATGAACGGCTCCCAGCTGGGCTGGGCCGGGTACAAGGTGGCCGACCACGTCACCACGCACGAGGGTTGGGGCATGGGCGTGTACGCCTTCAACCAGGCCGACCCGAGCGTGCGGACGGCGAACGGCTTCGAGGTGCCCAACCGGCCGGGTGTCCGGCTGCACGACCTGGTGACCGTGTCGCTCGGCGGCGTCGGCACGATCGACAACGTCGTGAACGGCATCGGCGGCGCCGCGAACACGGCCACCCAGCAGCGGTACGTCGTCAACTACCCGTGACGACCGCCGCTTGACCGCGTGGTCGACGAACCGCCCCGCCGGGTCCCGGCGGGGCGGTTCACGTCATCCGGCGGGCATCACGCAGAACGGGTGGCCCTCGGGGTCGGTGAGGACGGTCCACTTCTCCGCGCCGGGCTGGAAGTCCGGCTTGCGCGCGCCGAGTTCGAGCAGCGCCGCGACGGTCGTGCCCACGTCGTCCACGGCGAAGTCGAGGTGGGCGTGCTTGCGGTCGTCGGGCCAGCTCGGGCCCTGGTAGCCGGCGACGCGCTGGAACCCCAGCTGCACCGTGCCGCCGTTGCCGAGGTACACGAAGTCGTCGTCGGCGTAGGTCGAGCGCCAGCCGGTCGCGGCGGCGTAGAACTCCGCGAGCTCCGCCGGGTCGGCGCTGTCGAGCAGGATCGTGGCCAAGCGCATGATCGTTCCTTCCGGGTTCGGTGCGGACAGCTTCTCCGGCCGGCCGGGCGGCGGTATTGAACTTTTTTGTCGGACCCCCGGCGTAGGTTCCGGGGCGTGCTCACCCAGACCCCGCTCGTGGCGTCGGCCGATTTCGCGGTCGACCAGGTGACCTGCACGGGTGCGCACGCCCGGTGGTCGGAGGCCGAGCTCGGGTCCGGGCACCTGGTCGTGCTGGTGCGGCGCGGCCGGTTCCGGCGGCGGGCGCGGGACGGGGTGTTCGACGCCGGGCCGGGCACGGCGTACCTGCACGCGCCGGACGAGCCGGTGCGGTTCGCGCACCCGGCCGGCGGTGACGTGTGCACGGCGGTGTGGGTGCGGCCGGCGCTGTGGCGGTCCGTGGCGGGTGAGGACCGGCCGGCGCGGACCGCGTTCTACGTCGACGCGGCGGTGGAGCTGGCGCACCGCCGGCTCGTGGCGGGCCGTGACGTGGAGTTCGGCGTGGCCGAGGACCTGGTCCGGCTGGTGGGTGCGGCGGTGGGCCGCGTCTCGGACCGCCCGCTGCCCGGTGTGGCGGACCGCGCGGTGGTGGCCGCGGCGCGCGAGGCGGTGCTGGCGGACGCGCCCGAGTCGGCCGGGCTGGTGCCGCTCGCGGAGTCGCTCGGCGTGTCGCCGTACCGGCTGAGCCGGGCGTTCAGCCGCGAGGTCGGCGTGTCGCTGACGAGGTTCCGCAACCGGGTGCGGGTGGGGCGGGCGGTCGAACGGCTGGAGGCGGGCGAGGTCGACCTGGCGGGTCTGGCGGTGGACCTGGGTTTCGCCGACCAGGCCCACATGACCCGCACCGTCCGCGAGCACCTGGGCAACACGCCCACCGCGCTGCGCCGGCTGCTGTCCGGCTGAGCCGCTCGCCCTGGGTCTGCTCGCCCTGGGTCTGTTCGGCCTGGGGTCGGCCCGGATCCGGTCGGGCGGCTAGTTCCCGGACAGCGGCAGGGAGTTCGTCGGCATCCGGACCGCGCGCAGGAACGTCGGCAGCAGCCACGGCCGCTTACCGCTGACCCGCAGCTTCCCGGTCAACGCCGCCCGGGTCCGGCTGACCCGGCCGAACAGCACCAGGTGCAGCACCGCCGGGTCGAAGCCAAGGCGCACGTCGACCGGACCACCCGGTTCCTCGACCGTCACCCGGCCCCGGTGCAGGACGACCGTCACCGGCGTCGTGTAGCGGGAGCTGAAGGCGACCGCGATGCGGCGGTCGCGGGGTGGCGCGCCGTCGAGCAGGCTGCCGACGTCGTTGCGCAGCAGGCCGATGATGAACAGGTCGAAGAACGGCGCCGCTTCGCGCGACGGGATCGACCACGGCGTGCCGACGGCACGGGCGATGTCCCAGCCGTGGATGAGCAGTTCGTTGACGAGGTGGGCGAGCACACCGCCGATGGGCACCTTCGACGCGCCCAACCACGGCACGGTCCGCTCGGGATCGGCCTGCGCGGTCAGGTTCAGGATGGAGGCCACCATGGACCGCAGCATGGCCGCGAGCTTCGCCGGGTCGCGCTCGGTGAACCGGGTCAGCGCCAGGGCGTTCAGGTCGGCGACGGTGTCCACGGTGACCGTGGGGATGAACTCGGCCAGGGCCGGGTCGGCGACCTCTCCGCCGTCGGGCGCCAGGAGCGTGGTGTAGATCGAGGCGATCATGACGACGTGCGCGGCGGTGTCGGTCACGGTCCAGTCGGACGTGGCGCGCGCATCCGGGTCCGAGGCGACGACGAGTTCGGCGAACCGCCTGGTCACGACCGGCAGCGCGGCCCGGACCGCGGACCACTGCTCGGACACATCCCCCACGGCAACCCCCCAGTCGTTCGTGTGGCGACCACCGGACGATAGCAGCGCCGGCCCGCCCCGGGTTCTCCTCGACTGCGACGCCTGCGGAGCCGCGGTCGTCCGGTGGTGGGCTGTTAGCCTCGAATCCGGGTCGGGGGACTCGAAGTACGGGGGGATCTCATGCGGTTTCTCACCGCTGCCTTGATGGCGGCCGCCCTGGTCGTGGTCGTTCCGGCCGGGCCTGCCGCGGCGGCCGGACCACCGGCCGCAGTGGCCGGACCACCGGACGCGGCGGCCGTCGCGTCCACCTACACGGCGCTGTCGCCCACGCGGGTCCTGGACACCCGTACGGGCCGGGGGCCGATCGGTGCCGGGGGCACCACGACCGTCGACCTGGCCGGCCGGGTCCCGGCCTCGGCCACCGCGGTCGTGTTCAACCTGACGGGGACCGAGCCGACCGCGGACACGTACGTCACGGCCTGGCCGCACGGGCAGGCGCGGCCCGTGGTGTCCAACCTGAACCTGCGGGCGGGTGAGACGCGGGCGAACCTGGTGACCGTGATCGTCGGGGCGGACCGGGTGCTCGACCTCTACAACAACGCGGGCAGCACCCATGTCGTCGTCGACCTCGCCGGGTACTACTCGACGGGCACCGGGTCGAGGTTCCTGCCGGTGCAGCCGAATCGCGTGCTGAGCGTGCGCGCCGGCGCCGGGAGCACCACGACGCTGGACCTCTCGTGGGCCGTGCCGCGGTCGGCGACGGCGGTCGCGCTCAACGTGACCGCCGCGACCGCGACCGCGAACACGTTCGTCACCGCGTGGCCCGCCGGCGGCGCCCGGCCCAACGCCTCGACGGTGAACGTGCCGACCGGTGGCACCAATCCCAACCTGACGACCGTCGCGCTGGGCGCCGGGCGGTTGGTGAACCTGTACAACAACGCCGGTTCCATCGAGCTGCTGGTCGACATCCAGGGCTTCTACACACCGGAGTTCGGCGCCTTGTTCACCCCGTCGGCACCGCAGCGGGTCTTCGACACCCGCGACGGCACCGGCAACCACGACCAGAACCGCACGCCCATCGGGCAGGCGCAGCACCGGGGCGTCGTCCCCGGCGCGGCGGTGCCGAACGAGGCCATCGGCGCGGTCGTCAACATCACCGGGATCGCACCGACCGCCGACACCCACGTCACCGCCTGGCAGTACACCAACATCCACGGTCCGTGGACGTCCAACCTGAACCTGACGCGCGGCCGGACGGCGGCGAACCTCGCCGTGGTCGAGATCAGCGGCGAAGTCGACGGCGGGCGCTTCTACGCCTACAACAACGCGGGCGACGCCCACGTCGCCGTGGACCTGGCCGGGTACTTCGCCATGCCGCCCGCGCCGTGCACCCACGACTGCGCGTACGTGTGGGGCGGCAACGGCGGCTACCTCGGCATCGGGACGAGGACGGGCGACACCCTGCCCACTCCGCTGTACGGGTTGTCCGGTGTGGTGTCGGTGGCGTCGAGGACCGCGGCGCTGGCCGACGGCTCGGCGTGGGCCTGGGGCTTCAACGCCGGCCACAACACCGGTGACGACTGGAACGCCACCGCCCACGTCCCGTTCCCGGTGCGGGTGCCCGGGCTCACCGGGGTCGTCGCGGTCACCAACACCGACGGGGCGGGCTTCTCGAACACCCACTACGCGCTGCGGGCCGACGGGACGGTCTGGTCCTGGGGCGGCGACGCCTACGGCGCGCTCGGCACCGGCGGGGTGTGGCCGCCGGCGAAGTGGCCGCAGCAGGTCTCCGGGCTGACGGGCGTCACCGCGATCGCGGGCGGTTGGGGCACCGGGTACGCGTTGCGCGCCGACGGCACGGTGTGGGCCTGGGGCTGGAACGAGCACGGCGAGCTCGGCAACGGGTCCACCGCCCCGGAGTCGAACGTGCCGGTCCGGGTCAGCGGCCTCACCGGCGTCGTCGAGATCGCCGCAGGCTCGTCCAACGCGTTCGCCGTCACCGCCGACGGGAACGTCTGGGCGTGGGGCTCCAACCACAACGGCACCCTCGGCGACGGCACGACCGGAGGCCTGTCCCGGATCCCGGTGCGCGTCTCCGGGCTGACCGGCGTCGTCGCGGTCGACGGCGACAACCAGAACGGCTACGCCGTGCGCGACGACGGCACGGTCTGGTCGTGGGGCACGAGCGCGTGGGCCGGTCTCGGCGACGGCACCGACTGCCACGAGTGCATCAGGAACGTGCCGGCCCGCGTCGAGGGCATCGGCGGCGCGGTCGACGTCGTGAGCCACTACCACGGCGGACAGGTGCTGGACGCCTCCGGCCGACTCTGGGTGTGGGGCTGGAACCAGTCCGCCGACCTGGGCATCCCGTCCAGCGGCAAGCCCGCGTTGCGGCCGGTGCAGCACCCGGGCCTCACGAACGTCAGCGGGTTGGGCGACGGCGGACAGGCACTGGTGGACACCCCGTGACGGCCGGGTGGGCACCGGGATCCACCGGTGCCCACCCGCCGGTCCTCAGCCCGTCGGCTGCACCGCGCGTCGCCGTTGCGGCGCCCGGTACGCCAGGTTCCACACCGTTTCCACCGGTCCACGCGGGAACCGGCGCATCCACCACGACGCGCCGACCAGCAGCAGGACCGAGATCACCAGCCACATGCCGACGGTGAACCACGGGCCGAGGTGGCCCCAGCGCTCGGTCAGCCCGAGACCCCACCGGTAGCAGAGCGCGGACGCGATCACGTTCTGCGCGATGTAGCTGCTCAGCGCGGACCGGCCGACCGCCGTGACGCCCCGGCGCAGCCGCCCCGGCTCGGCGCGCATCCGGTTGACCAGCGCGGTGATCCCGCCGAGCAACCCGAACGCGACCACCGGCGCGCACGCGTACCGCTCGACGGCGAACCACTCCGGCCCGGCGAGCGTGGCCGCGACGTTCAGCGGCACGCCGACACCCAGGCCCCACACCATCAGCCGCCGTTGGATCCGCGCGCCCCGCGCTGAGTCCTCCAGCGCGCCGGCCTTGAACAGGCGCGCACCACCCAGGAACAGCAGGGTGCTCAGCGGCAGCACCAGGAACCCCTCGGCGCGGAACATCCCGAAGTGCTCGACCCGGTCCCGCACACCGCCCCACCAGCTGTCCGCGGCCAGGACGATCCCCGCATCCCCGACCGTCGTGCCCTCGGCCAGCAGCGCCGCCGTGATCAGGCCGACGACGGCCAGGTTCACCACGCCCGCCGCGACCATCCAGCCGGTCTGGACCCGCGGGCCGCGCCCGACCAGGTAGGCGACCAGCACGGACACCACGGCGTAGAACATCAGCACGTCGAACTCGAAGATGAGCACGTAGTGCGCCAGGCCCTCGAAGAGCAGCAGCGCCGAGCGCCACAGGTACCAGCCCGGCCACCGCTGCCCCTGCCGTTGCGCCGAGCGGTGCTGGATCGCCAGGCCGATGCCGAACATGATCGACAGCAGGCCGAGGAACTTCCCGTTGCTGATCATCTGCAGCAACGTGGTCGCGGTGTCGCCCGCACCCCCGCCGAACTCGGTCAGGAACCCCATCACCCCCTCGGGGTGCGTGAAGATCCAGACGTTGGCCCCCAACGTGCCGAGGATCGCCACCCCGCGCAGCACGTCCAACGCCGCGATGCGTCCACCCATGTCGCTCCTCCCGAACAACTCACGTGAGGCGACGTTAGGGCGAGGGGCGGTGGTCGATCGTCGGCCGAAGGTCCGCGGTCGTGTCGCACCTTCGGACGACCGGCTCGGCCGAACGGATGACCCGGTGGCAGCGGATCGTGAACACGCAAGGTCACAAGTGCATACCGTGCGCACTTGGCCACGTGAACGTAACCTCGCGCGCCCGGCACGCAACACGCGGTTCATAGCTTCTCGGTTCCACCTGCTCGAAAGGAGCCGCCGGTGCGTCCCAGAACCTCCAGTCGCGGTCTGATCGCCTTCCTGCTGCCCGTTCTGCTCGTGACGGCCTGCGTCGACGAACCCGGTGGTGGTGCGGGCGCCTCCGGTGACGAGATCAAGGTCGGGATCCTGCACTCGTTGAGCGGCACCATGGCCATCAGCGAGGTGACCGTGCGCGACGCCGAGCTGCTGGCCGTCGACGAGATCAACGCCAAGGGTGGCCTGCTGGGCAAGAAGGTCGTCCCGGTCACCGAGGACGGCGCGTCGGACTGGCCGACGTTCGCCGAGAAGGCGCAGAAGCTGATCTCGCAGGACAAGGTGGCCGCGGTGTTCGGCGGCTGGACCTCGGCCAGCCGCAAGGCGATGCTGCCGGTGTTCGAGCGCAACAAGGCGCTGCTGTGGTACCCGGTGCAGTACGAGGGCCTGGAGAGCTCGCCGTACATCTTCTACACCGGCGCGACGACCAACCAGCAGATCGTGCCCGCGCTCGACTACCTGGCCGGGCAGGGCAAGAAGAAGATGTTCCTGGTGGGCAGCGACTACGTGTTCCCGCGCACCGCCAACAAGATCATCAAGGCGTACGCCGCCGCCAAGGGCATCGAGATCCTGGGCGAGGAGTACACGCCGCTGGGTCACACGGAGTACAGCACGCTGGTCAACAAGATCGCCGACGCCAAGCCCGACGCGGTGTTCAACACCCTCAACGGCGACAGCAACGTGGCGTTCTTCAAGCAGCTGCGCGGTTCCGGCATCACGCCGCAGACCACGCCGGTGGTGTCGGTGAGCGTCGCGGAGGAAGAGGTGAAGGGCATCGGCCCGGAGAACGTGGCCGGTCACCTCGTGGCGTGGAACTACTACCAGACCACCACCACGCCCGCGAACGACGCGTTCGTCAAGGCGTTCAAGGCGAAGTACGGCGCGGACAAGGTGACGTCCGACCCGATGGAGGCCGGTTACAACGCGGTCCACCTGTGGGCGGAGGCGGTGAAGAAGGCGGGCACGACCGAGGTGGAGGCGGTGAAGAAGGCCGCGGGCGGCATCTCGATCGAGGCGCCCGAGGGCACGACCACCATCGACGGCGAGAACCAGCACGTGGCCAAGACCGCCCGGATCGGTCTGGTCCAGGCGGACGGCCAGATCAAGGAGGTGTGGTCCTCCCCCGGCCCGATCAAGCCCGACCCGTACCTCAAGTCCTACGACTGGGCCGGGGGCCTGGGTTAAGGGGGTCGACCCATGGGGGCATTGGCCAACCAGTTGCCCATCGGGCTGAGCATCGCCGCGGTGCTGCTGCTCATCGCGCTCGGCCTGACGTTCACGTTCGGTCAGATGGGCGTGATCAACATGGCGCACGGCGAGTTCATCATGGCGGGCGCCTACACCGCGTACCTCTTGCAGAGCTCCTCGTTCCTGGACGACGCCGGCCAGTCGTTCCTCGTCGCGCTCCCGGTCGCGTTCGTCGTGGCCGGGTTGATGGGGCTGCTGCTGGAGTGGTCGCTGATCCGGCGGTTCTACGGGCGGCCGTTGGACACGCTGCTGTTGACCTGGGGCGTGAGCCTGGTGCTGCAACAGCTCGCACGTGACGTCTTCGGCGCGCCCAACGTGCAGGTGACCGCGCCGTCGTGGCTCGTCGGCGGCGTGGACGTGCTCGGTGTCCGGCTGCCCCACAACCGGGTGTTCATCATCGTGCTCGCCGTGCTGTGCGTGGTCGGGGTGTGGTTCTACCTGACCAGGCTGCCCGCCGGCCGTCGGATGCGGGCGGTGGTGCAGAACCGGGAGCTGGCCGCCTACAGCGGCATCGCCACGGGGCGCGTGGACCGGTTCACGTTCCTGCTCGGCTCGGGGCTGGCCGGGGTGGCGGGCGTCGCGCTGACGCTCGTCGGCCCGGTCGGCCCGAGCCTGGGCACCTTCTACATCGTGGACGCGTTCCTGGTCGTGGTCGCGGGCGGGCTCGGCCAGTTGCGCGGCGCGGTGCTGGCCGCGGTCGCGCTCGGGTTCCTCAACGGCTACCTGGAGTTCTGGACGGACGCGAGCCTGGCCAAGGTGCTGGTGTTCCTGGCGATCATCGCGTTCCTCCAGGTCCGGCCGCAGGGCATGTTCGTGCTGAAGGGGAGGGCGCTGGTATGACGTGGGGTCGCATCTCCCTCGTGGCGTGCGTCGTGCTGCTGGCGGTGGCGCCGTTCGCGCTCTCGCCGTTCCGCCTCGGGTTGCTGGCGAAGTACCTGTGCTTCGCGATCGTCGCGGTCGGCATCGCGCTGGCCTGGGGTCAGGGCGGGATGCTGACGCTGGGCCAGGGCGTGTTCTTCGGCCTCGGCGGCTACGCGATGGCCATGTACCTGAAGCTGAAGGAGGCCGGGTCGGCCGGGTTGCCCGACTTCATGGTGTGGAGCGGGGTCGAGCAGCTGCCCGCGCTGTGGAAGCCGTTCGGCAACCCGGTCTTCGCGCTGGCGGCGGTGGTGCTGGTGCCCGGCGTGGTCGCGTTCCTGCTGGGGCTGCTGGTGTTCCGGCAGCGGGTGCGCGGCGCGTACTTCGCCATCCTGTCCCAGGCGTTGGCGGCGGCGTTCGTGATCCTGCTGGTGGGTCAGCAGGGGCTCACCGGCGGCACCAACGGCATGACCAACTTCAGCCAGTTCTTCGGGCTGGACCTGACCGACCCGAACGGGCAGCGCGCCGTGTACGCGATCGCCGCCGTCGTGCTCGGCGTGACGTTCCTGGTGGCGAAGCTGCTGGTGCGCAGCCGGTTCGGCCGGCTGCTGGTGGCGGTGCGCGACGGCGAGGACCGGGTGCGGTTCCTCGGCTACGACCCGGCCGTGGTCAAGACGATCACGTTCACCGTCTCGGCGGTGATGGCGGGTCTGGCCGGTGCCCTGTTCGTGCCCGTCGTCGGCATCATCTCCCCCGCGCTGCTCGGCATCGTGCCGTCGCTGGAGCTGCTGGTCGGCGTCGCGGTCGGCGGGCGGTTCGTGCTCGCGGGAGCCATCGCGGGCGCGATCGCGGTCAACTACGCCAAGACCCTGTTCAGCGAGGACTTCGCCGAGGGCTGGCTGTACCTGCAGGGCGGGCTGTTCGTGCTGGTGCTGGTGTTCGCGCCGAAGGGCCTGGCGGGCGTGGTCGAGTCCGCGCGGCACCGGCTGCCCGCCCGTCGGCGACCCGCGGAGGTGACGGCGTGACGGCGTTGCTGGAGGTGCGCGGGCTGCGCGTGGTGTTCGACGGCTTCGCCGCGATCGACGGGCTGGACCTCACCGTCGAGGAGGGCGAGCTGCGGTTCCTGATCGGTCCGAACGGCGCCGGCAAGACGACGCTCATCGACGTGGTGACCGGGCTGACCAGGCCCGCTTCGGGCAGCGTCACGTTCGGCGGTCGGGAGCTGGTGGGCAGGCGGGAGCACCACATCGTGCGGATGGGTGTCGGCCGCACGTTCCAGACCGCCACCGTGTTCGAGGAGCTGACCGTGGTGGAGAACCTGGACCTCGCGGACAGCTTCCGGCTGCCGCTGCGGTCCTTGTTTCGGCGTCGGCGCGGTGTGTCCGACGCGGTGGCCTCGGCGTTGGAGGCGGCGGAGCTGACCGCGTTGGCGGACAAGCCGGCCGGGGTGCTCTCGCACGGCCAGCGGCAGTGGCTGGAGATCGGGATGCTGCTGGTGCAGCGGCCGAAGCTGCTGCTGCTGGACGAGCCGGTGGCGGGGATGAGCCGCGCCGAGCGCGAGCGGACCGGCGAGCTGCTGCACCGGATCGCGTCGACCCACACGGTGGTCGTGGTCGAGCACGACATGGAGTTCCTGCGCAAGTACGCGCGCAAGGTGACCGTGATGCACCAGGGGTACGTGCTGCGCGAGGGATCGGTGGTCGAGGTGCAGGAGGACCCGCAGGTGCGCGAGGTGTACCTGGGGCGGGCCAAGGGGAAGGCGGTGACGTGATGCTGTCGGTGTCCGGGGTGGACGCGGCCTACGGGCGGGCGCGGGTGCTGTTCGGCGTGGGGCTGGAGGTGCCCGCCGGGTCGCTGGTGTGCGTGATGGGGCGCAACGGCGTCGGCAAGACGACGTTGCTCAAGACCGTCATGGGCACGCTCACGCCCACCGCCGGCCGGATCACGTTCGACGGCCACGACATCACGCGGATGCCGACGCACCAGCGGGTGCGGGCGGGCATCGGGTACGTGCCGCAGGGGCACGTGTCGTTCCCGCAGCTGACCGTGTGGGAGAACCTCCAGGTCACGCTGGAGGCCACCGGGCACCGCGACCCGGCGGCGGTGGACGGGGCGCTGGACGTGTTCCCGGCGCTGCGGCAGTTCTTCAAGCGGCCCGCCGGGTTCCTCTCCGGCGGGCAGCGCCAGCAGTTGGCCATCGCGCGGGCGTTGATCACCCGGCCGCGGCTGCTGCTGCTGGACGAGCCGACCGAGGGCGTCCAGCCGTCGGTGATCGACGAGATCGAGGCCGCGATCGAGCGGCTGCACCGGGAGGCCGGGCTGACCGTGCTGCTGGTCGAGCAGTACCTGGACTTCGCGGTGCGGCTGGCCGACAGCTTCGTGGTGATGGACGCGGGCGAGGTCGTGCACGCGGGCTCCACCGACGAGCTCCAGGACGAGGAGGTGCGGCGGATGCTGGCCGTGTGAGCCGCCGGGCCTACCGCCGCCTGCTCGCGGCCTGGCGGGCGAGCGCACCCGCGCCCAGGATCAGGATCATCGCCACCAGGCCCCAGCGGCGCTGGTCGCGCACGGTGTTGTCGGCCGGCGCCAGGGTCTCCGCCCGACGGTCGGGTATGTCCACGTCGACCGGTGGCGGTGGTGGCGGAGGCGGTGGCGGCGTGTGCAGCGGTGGCGGCGGCGGGTTGGGCAGTGGGACGAGGGGCACGGGCCGCGGTGTGGTGGTCGACCGCGCGATGGTGGTCGTCGGTGGCGGGTTCGTGGTGGTGGTAGTGGTCGTCGTCGGCGGAGCGGTTGTGGTCGTCGGGGTCGGGCCGGGTGTCGTGGTCGTCGTGGTCGTGGTTGTGGTGGTGGTTGTGGTGGTCGTCGGTTTCGTGGTGGTGGGTTTCGTGGTCGTCGTGGGTTTCGTGGTCGTGGTGGGCTTGGTGGTCGTGGTCGGCGTGGGGATCGAGGACAGGCAGCCGGTCGAGTCGATGGTGTGCAGCGCCGGCCGTGACGAGATCTCGGTGACCACGCCCGTGCCGTCCAACGCCACCCGCCACAACGTGCTGCGGCCGCCGTGCCGGTTGTTGGTCGTGTAGAGCGCGCCGTCGGGCGCCACCGTCACCGCGCCGTACCCGCTGCCGCCGGGCAGCCGACCGACGCCGGGCACGGTGGTCGTCTTGCCGGTGCGGGGGTCGATGCTCACCACCGCGCCGCGGCCGTGGTGGGTGGCGACGCCGTAGAGCAGGCCGTCGGCCGGGTTGACGTCGAAGTCGTCGACGGTCACCCCTTCCGACGGCCACAGCCAGGCCTTGTGCACGACGTGCCCGAACGTGGGGCTCTTCGGGTCGATGTCGACCGAGTGCAGCCACGGGCCGGCACGCACCACCAGCCGCTCGCCCACCACCGCGCCCGCCGTCGCGTGCCCCAGCAGGTGCGAGGGCGGCGTCGGCTTGCCGACCACCCGGCCCGACCGGTCGAGCGCGACGAGCCTGCCCTGCGGGTCCAGGCCGTAGACGAGGTTCTGCCGGGCGGAGAAGCCGATGGCGTTCAGCCGCACGTCAAGCGCGTTGAGCGGGGTCACCTCGCCGGACGGGAACCGCACCTGGAAGGCGGTCGAGGGCCCGTGCGCCCCCGCCTCGACCTGGATGGCGGTGCACACGACCTGCGCGAGAGCTTCGATCATCCGAACCGCTCCACGGCGGCCTCGAAGGCCGCGGGACTCACCCCGGCCCCACCGCCGAACGGGTTCTGCAGCTGGTAGGTCGCGTACAGCAGCAGCGTGATGGTGGCGGCGAGGGTGGCCACGATGAGCACGTGGGTGCGGATGCGCGGCCCGCCGAACAGCAGCGGCAGGCACACGGCCAGCACGCTGCCCGCGATCAGCACGAACCACACCACCGAGCTGACACCGCCGCCCGCCGCGTTCAGCCGTTCCTGCCTGGCCTCGTAGACCGTCCAGAGCTGGTTCGCGGCCTCGGTCTTGCGCTCCACCTGCCACTCGTCGGTGGCGGGCGCCTCGGCCACGAACTGGCGCAACCGGTCGAGCTGCGACCAGCCGGTCGACTCGAAGTCGGTGCCCTCCACCATCCCGGGCCACTCGTCGCCGATGACGGTCTCGGCGTAGACCCGCGACATCTCGCGGACCTCGTCGCCGGTCTCCTTGGACAACGCGTCGCTCGCCCAGGTGGCGGCGACCAGCCCGTCCGCCTCCCGGTACGAGGCCTCACTGGCCTGGTTGACGGCGTCGAACAGGGCGATGAGCACGAACGCCACCAGGACCGCGTGCAGGCCGCCCACGATCGTGAACACCTGCCCCGCGGCCTCGTTGTTGGCCGAGCGGCCCTCCAGCTCGCCGTACTTGCGGATCAAGTAAGCCATGACGGCGGCCACGACGGCCGCGCCGGCGACCCACAGCAGACCTGTGAGATAAATGCTCATCAACGCCCTTTCGTCACTCGGATGAATTCCACAGATCTGGCGATTTCACGCTACGAAAACTAGTGATAGACCCGATCCGGTGAGAAGGACGTTCATCCGTGTGCCGGGAAATGCCAGGCTGTCAGGTGACGGGCACGCCGCACCGCACCATGATCACGATGCCAAGACCGCTGGAATGCGGAGAAATCAACCTCAACGAGCTAACCAGTTAGCCCAATGGGGTTATTTGTGTCACGACAGACGGTCGCGAACACGCCGGCACGGCGTTCACCCGGCGAACAGCAGTGCCAGCCCACCGGCGGTGTAACCGACCATGAGCACCAGCAGCGGCACCTGACCGGTCAGGTGCTGGCGGGGCGGCAGCAGCCGCAAGGTGCGGTCGTGCGCGGCCACCACGGCCAGCAGGTGTCCGGCGAGCACCGCCCCGACCTGCACCGACGCGACCAGGACCGGTACGGCGAGGGTGTCGTCCGGGGTGAAGCCGGTGACGCCGAGCAGCAGTGCCACGCCCCGTTGGCCCTCCACGGCGAGCAGCGAGAAGTAGTGCGCCACGACGTACCCGGCGATGATGGGGACCATCGAGTGGGCGAGTCGCCCGCCCAGCGACCGGCTCGCGAGCAGGTAGCTGCCCGCGACCAGGACCACGGTCGCCACCAGCCCGACCGGGTCGGGCACCGCCAGGCGTGCCCAGGTCGGGGTGGAGCCGATGCTGTCGAACGCGGTCGAGCCGAGCAGCACCGCCACCACCGCGACCAGACCCGGCCGCACGGGTGTGGCCACGAGCGCCCGGAACGGGTTGCCGCGCAGTGGTGACAACCGGCCGAGCAGCGTCGAGAACACCTCGAAGCCGTCGGCCCGCTCGAACCACGTCGGTCCGAACACCACGCCACCGGCGAGGTTCACCACCGCGTACGCCACCAGGAACCACGGCAGGGCGGCCGGCTCGACCAGCTCGACCCAGGTGAACGCGAGCAGGCCCAGCGCGGCGGGCCAGTGGCCCAGCCACCCGGGGTACGTGCGGCCGAGCGTGACGCGGGTGGCCAGGCGCAGCGGGTTGACTACCCGCCACACCGGGCCGAACAGCATCGACAGCACCGCCACGCCGACCCAGCCGAGCACGAACACCAGGTGCGGCCACGCCTGGGCGGGTACGAACAGCAGGCCGACCGCGACCAGCAGCCGCACCGGCCACCAGTCCCGTTCGGGCCGGGGCTCGGCGGCCCCGGACCTGGCGGCACCGGACTTGGCGGCACCAGGCTCGGCAGCGTCGGGCTCGGTGGCACCGGGCTCGGTGGCACCGGGCTCGGCGGCGTCGAACCGCGGTGTCGTCCACAGCAGACCCAGGGCGAGGAACGACGCCAGCAGCGCGACCGCCGCGCCCTGGAGCACCAGGTCCAGCGGCAGCGGCAGGTCGTGCCGCGCGCCGACGCCGTGCGCCAGGACCGTCACCGCACCACCAGCTGCACCAACAACGTGTCCGGGTGCGCCTCCACGTCGAAGGTGCCCGTCCGGTCCGCGGTGAACGCCAGCACGGCGGGTTTCCCCCGCTCCGCCTTGGCCAGCACGTCGATCCCGTGCACGTGCACGTCCACCGGCTCCTCGCTGGTGACGGTCAGCTCGACGGCCTGCCCGCGGGCCGCCTCCACCCGCTGCGGTGACGCCTGGTCCACCGACAGCTCCAGCCGCAGCGGTCCGGTGGGTGGTGCGGGTTCGGCCGCCGGCGCGCAGCCCGCGAGCACGAGCAGGGCGAACGCCACGGCGTAGATGGTCCTCATGTGGTCGAACCAGTCCTTCTCAGGTAGTCGAATCCGCCCGCGGCGAGGCCGAGTCCCCCGCCGAGGGTGAGTGCCACGAGCAGCCGGTCCACGTCGGCCGGACCGGCGAACGGCAGTCGGGAGAACCGGAAGCTGTCGAAGTCCGGTATCCCCGCCACCACCAGCATCGCGCCGACGACGGCCGCCACGAACGCGGTCGCCGGTTTCCGCCGCACCGCCGCCACCACCGCGACCGCGGTCAGCGGCCACGCCACCAGGCCGACGCCACTGGCCCCGAGCAGCAGGGGCACGAACGACTGGCCGGTCACGGCGAGCGTCGACCCGACCGCGTGCCAGACGTGCCCGGCCGTCACCACGACCACGCCGGCCGCGAGCAGCGCCCGCCGGCGGCCCAGGAAGTAGCCGCCGACGGCGAGCGCGAGCGTGATCAGCAGCCACCACAGGGGGTTCGGGCCGGGCGTGACGTCCACCCGACCCCTGACCACCGACGTGCCGAGCGGGACCTCCCACTGCGGCGCGGCGGTGCGCTCGTCGCGGAAGCGGTAGGTCTCGCCCGGCCCGACCACGTGGTCGGCGACCTCGGCCCCGTCACCGATTCCCCCCGCGGTCTTCGTGACGGCGACCGGGACCGCGCCCCCGTTGCGGATCTCCAGCTCGGTGCCGTGGTTGACCATCGTCGCGGTCACGCCGGGCAGCGGCGGGTCGATCCCGGTGACCCGGCTCAGGTGGTCCTGCGGCGTGAGGCCGCCGGCGTGCGCCTGGGCCGGGGTGGCCGGGGCGACCAGCAGGGTGGCGATCAGCAGCACGAGGGCCGGCAGCGACACCCTCACCGGCGGGCGGTCGGCACGAGCACCACCGCCATCAGCAGACCGTGCAGCGCGGCCATGATCGGCGCGCCGGTCCACATCTCGGTGACGCCCGGCGTCGTGCCGCTGTCGATGATCACCGCCGCGAAGTACACCGCCCACGTGACGAAGGACGCCGCCAGGGCGAAGATCCGGTACTCCTTGACCCGCTCCTCGGAGGGGCGCAGCTTCAGCAGCAGCACGTCGATGACCACGCCGGCCACGACGAACCCGATCGCGATGCTCATGTTGGTGTAGTTGGCGACGGCCGTGCTGAGCAGCATCACCACGAAGGCCAGCAGGGTCGCGACGCCGAACGGCAGCCGGAACCGGCGCACGACCAGCAGCAGCGGCACGACCATGATCAGGTTGGTGAACATGATCGAGGCGGCGAGCTCCACCGCCCGGCCCGAGCCGCCCTCGGCCTTGTCGAAGCTGAACGCCCTGATCACCTGATCGCTGCGGAACACGGTGGCGTCGGCGTAGCCGGCGAACAGCAGCACCAACGAGGTGGCGAACGCCAGCGCGAGCCCGGCGGGCAGGAACTGCTTGAACGACGGGCTCACCACGTCCGGGTCGCTCCACAGCGTGCGCAGCGGCGTCGTGAGGATCACGATCATGGACGTGATCAGCACCAGGTGGGTGGGGCTGAACAGGATGTCGATGCCCTGCTCGATGCCGATGAACGTGTGCCACAGGTAGTCGCCGACGCCCGCGGCCGCGAACGCGGGCAGCGCGAGCACCGCCGGGCCGTAGCCGACCGGCACCACGTCCAGCCCGCGCAGGCCCTGCTGGTAGTTGCGCCACAGCACCCACAGGATCCACGCGCCGGTCGCGGCGAAGCCCGAGTAGAACACCGCGTGCCACGGCGTGAAGAAGGACTCCAGCTCGGGCACGTTGGAGTGCGCCCACGCGTCCAGGAACAAGCCGATCGAGAACCAGGTGCCCAGCAGCACCGTGATCAGGTCCGTGCGGAAGCCGGACCGGGGCCGCCCGCGCGCCGGCGCCGGGCTGCCCGCCAGGTGGTCAACTTCCAAGTCGCGCCCCAGTGTCATGGGGCCAGCCTGCCCGCGCGACGGGGCGCGCCGGAACCGTGCCAGCACCACCGCGTGGTGCGGTTAACCGCACCACGCGATCAAGGGCGAGTCACGCGTCGGGGTGACGCAGAATGGCGATCCCGCGACGGTGGTCCAGCGAGTCACGCGTTCAGGTATCGCAGCACCGCGAGCACGCGACGGTGGTCGTGCGGGCTCGCGGACAGGTCCAACTTGGTGAAGATGCTCGTGCAGTGCTTCTCCACGGTCCGCTCCGCGATGAACAGCCGCTGCGCGATGGCCTGGTTGGTTCGGCCCTCCGCCATCAACGCCAGCACCGCCCGTTCCCGCTCGGTCAACCGGTCGTCGCTCTCGTCGCGCCGCCGCACCAGCAACCGGCTCACCACGTCCGGGTCGAACGCCGAGCCACCCGCACCGACGCGCCGGATCGCGGCGGTGAACTCGGCCAGGTCCGACACCCGGTCCTTGAGCAGGTACCCGACGCCGTCCGCGCCCGCGTCCAGCAGCTCCGCCGCGTAGCTCACCCGGACGTACTGCGACAGCACCAGCACCCCGGTCGCCGGGTACTGCCTGCGCAGCACCACCGCCGCCCGCAGCCCTTCGTCGGTGTGCGTCGGCGGCATCCGGATGTCCACGATGGCCACGTCGGGCCGGTGCTCGTCCACCGACGCCAGCAGCGTCGGCGCATCCTCCACCGCCGCGACCACGTCGAAGCCCGCCTCGGCGAGCAGCCTGGCCAGCCCTTCGCGCAGCAACGTCGAGTCCTCCGCGATCACTACCCGCACGGCAGCACCACCCGCACGCTCGTGCCCGTCGACGGCGCGCTGAGCACCCGCATCGTCCCCCCGTTCGCTTCCACCCGATCGCACAACCCGCGCAGCCCCGTGCCCTGCTCCGGGTCCGCTCCCCCGCACCCGTCGTCGTCGACCTCCACGACCAGCTGCCCGGCCCGACCGCTGATCACGACCTTGGTCCGGGACGCCTCGGCGTGCTTGGCCACGTTCGCCAGCGCCTCGGCGACAACGTAGTACGCGGTCGTCTCCACCAGCGGCGGCACGGTGTCGGGCAGGTCCAGCGTCAGGTCGACCCGCGGCTCGGCCAACGCGGTCAGCTCGCGCACCGCGCCGTGCAGGCCACGCTCGGTCAGCACCGGCGGGTGGATGCCGTGGCACACCGCGCGCACGTCGTCGATCGTCGCCAGCACCGCCTGCTTGGCCTCGGCGGCGAGCGCACGCCCGCGTTGCGGCGGCACGGTTTCCGCCAGGCCCAACGTCATCGCCACCGACAGCAGCCGCTGCTGGACGCCGTCGTGCAGGTCGCGCTCCACCCGACGGCGTTCGTCCTCGGCGGCGCGCAACACCTTCGCGCGCGACTCGGCCAGCTGCCGCACCTTGGCCCGCAGCTCCGCGGTGAGCCGTTCGTTCTCCAGCGCCAGGCCGACCGCGGCGCACGCGGCGTCCACCAGTTCCAGGTCGAGCACCGGGTCGTGCAGCAGCACGGCGACCGGCGCGCCGCCCCGGTCCACCCTGGTGTGCGCGGAGTCCAGCGCGACCGGCGTGCCGTCCGCGTCCACGTACCGCTGCTGCTCAGCCACCCAGTACGCCACCCGCAGGCCCGGGTCGTGCAGCGTGGCGGCCAGCGCCTCCTGCACCCCGGCGTGCCTGCTGTCGCCGCTGAGCCGCACCACCAGGTCGGCCACCTCGCCGCGGTCCATCCGGCGGCGCAGCAGCCCGGCGAGGTAGGCGAACGGGATCCCGCTCATCGCCAGCATCAGCACCACGACCGGCGGGTCGAGGCCCGCGCGTTCCACCGGCTCCCACACGGCGAACGCGGTGACCGCCACCGCGGTCGCGCCCAGCATCGCGGTCAGGGTGCGCCGTTGCGCCATGCTGCTGCACCGCCAGCGGTGCAGTTGCAGGCCCAGCATGGAGCCCCCGACCACGGCCGTCATCGCCGTCTCGGACCCGATGATCGCGGCGGCCCACCGTTCGCGCTCGAACTCGAACGCCACGCTCAGCAGGAGGGACTCGAAGTACCCGGCGGTCACGACCAGGCGCCTGGTCACCGTGCGCAGCCTGCCCGTCGGGAACGCCACCAGCGCGTGCCCGAGCACCGACGGCCACAGGCTGGAGACCAGCATCAGTACGAAGGGTCCCTCGTCGACGGTGTACTCCAGCAGCCAGCCCGCGCCGACCCCGACGAACAGCAGCCCGATCCGGTTGTGCGGCTGCACCCGGCGGCTGATCACACCCGCGATCACGAAGACCGCGCTCACCGCGAGGATCGCGGACGGCAGCAGCATGGTGCCCAAGGTAGCCGTTCACGCGGGCTCGTCGGCTCAGTCGCGGCGCATCCCGCCTGCCACGACCCGGGCCAGCACGTCGGGGCGCAGGATCGACGTCGGCGGCTGGAGCAGGCCGATGGTGCGGATGAACGCGGTGGCGGCCACCGGGTCGTGCGTGGCGACGCGCTGCAACCGGGCGACGTACTTGTTCAACGCCTTGGTGGACAGCGACCGGTGACCGGGGATCTCCGGCAGCGCCAGGTCGCCCAGCGCGTTGAGCTGCCACACCGGGTCGATGATCTTGCCCGCGGCGCGGAAGAACCGCCGCGCCAGGTCGGTCTCGCCGTCGGCCAGGCACTTGCGCAGTGCTTCGGACTCCATCGCCGCGACGGTCATGCCCTGGCCGTAGATCGGGTTGAAGCTGCACATCGCGTCACCGAAGACGAGCAGGCCGGTTGGGAACTGCCGGAGCCGTTCGTAGCGGCGGCGCAGGCTGGCCGGGAACCGGTGCGTGCGGATCTCGGTGAGCGGTTCGGAGGCGACCACGGCGTCCAGCACGTCCGGCGGCGCGGACCGCTTGAGGAACGCCAGGAAACCCGCCTCGTCGGTCGGCGGGTGGTCGCCCGCCATGCCGACCTGGGTGACCATCCACTGGCCGTGCTCCTGCGCGGCGAACGCGAACCCGGTCGGCCGGCCGGGCACCGGGCCGACGAGGACCAGCTTGTCCTTGAACGGCGTCGACGGGCGCACCAACCGGCTGGCGTACACCATGTTGACGTCGATCCGGTCCTCGGCGGGCGTCGGCAGGCCCAACGACGCCAACCACGACCGCGCCCGGCCGGACCGGCCCATCGCGTCGATCACGAGGTCGGCGTCCAGCACCTCGTCCGCGCCGTTGCGGGTGACCTTGACGCCGGTCACCCGGCCACGCTCGAACACCGGGCCGACCACGTCGCACTCGGGCACGATCTTCACGCCGGGGTAGTCGGCGATCCGCGCGCGAACCGCGCCCTCCAGCATCGGCCGGGTCGTCTGGATGTCCGACGCGCCGGTGTCCGCGCGCACCATGGGGTGGCCCGCGAGCACGAACCGCGCGTCGACGTTGAAGCCGACCGGTATCGCGCCCTCGACGACCAGCTCGTCGGTCAGGCCGGGGAACATCTCGTCGAGCACCTGTTTGCCGCGCAACAGGATGGTGTGGAAGTGCTTGGCCTGCGGGACACCGCGGCGGTGCCCGACGTCGGCCGGTAAGGGATCCCGGTCGACCACCGTGATCCGATCGTAGGAGCCGACCAGCGCCCGTGCCGCCAGCAGCCCGCCCATGCTCGCGCCCATCACCACCGCATGCGTCATTCGGCGACTGTGGCGCAGTTCCCCGGCCCCGTGCATCTTCCGCTGTGCGAACCTGTCGATCCGCGTCCGGGCGCATCGGCCGAGTGGCCCCGCCGGGTGTCCGGTGCGGGGCCACTCGTCCCGGATGTCGGTGTCAGCGCCGCGGGCGCGGCGACAGCTTCACCTCGATGGTGTTGCCCGGCCCCGCGGTCATCCCGCTGATCAAGCCGTTGAGCGGACCGCAGCCGGTCAGCGGGGGCAGGGTGTAGGTGCCGGCCAGCGTGCCGCCGCCGAGCGGGTCGAAGCCGGGCCTGGACTCCAGCGGGATCGACGCCGGTGTCCTCGTCCGGCAATCCGGGCTGGTGCTGACCGGGATGCCGAGCACGGTGACGTGCGGCAGCTTCACCGTCACGCTCGACGTGGACCTGAGCACCCCGCCCGCCAGCGCGCCGGTGGTCTTGGCCGCCTGCACGAACCGGATCTTCGCCTGGACCGGCACGAAGCCGAAGGCCTTGAACCGGCCCACGGTCGGGTCGAGGGTGAGGTCGGCCTGGAACGCCCCGGTGGACAGGTCGAGCACGGCGGCGATGCCACCGGTGAGGGGGACCGTGCCGTTGGCGGCCTTGATCCTGGTGCTGCCGGTCAGGCCGTAGCCGTACTCGACGACCGGCGGGCCCTGTCCCGCCTTGGTCCGGACCTTCACCTCGGTGCTCGCGGCCGACGTGTTGCCCGCCGCGTCCTTGGCGACGACGGTGAACGCGTACTCGGTGTCCGGCGCCAAGCCGCCGACCGTGGCCGCGGTGCCGGCGGTGGTCCCGGCCGGCGCGGCGCCGTTGAACACCTCGTAACCCGTCACGCCGACGTTGTCGGTGGACGCGTCCCAGGCCAGCGCGACGCTGTTCTCGGTCTGCGCGGTCGACCGGAGGTTGCCGGGCGCGGTGGGTGCTTCGGTGTCGGGCAGCGGCTGGGTCCGCACCTTCAGCGCGGCGCTCACGTCGGACGTGTTGCCCGCCGCGTCCTCGGCGACGACGGTGAACGTGTACTCGGTGTCCGGCGTCAGGCCGTCGATCGTGGCGGTGGTGGCGGTCGTGGTGGAGACCGGTGTCGTGCCGTTGAAAACCTCGTATCCCGTCACGCCGACGTTGTCCGTCGACGCGTCCCAGGCCAGCGCGACGCTGTTCCGGCTCTGCCCGGTGGACCGCAGGGCGCTCGGCGCGGTGGGCGCCTGGGTGTCCGGCGCGTCGTCGGTGCGGACGGTGACGGCGGTGCCCGCCGGTGACCGGTTGCCCGCCGCGTCCTCGGCCACCACGGTGAAGCTGTACTCGGTGCCGGCGGCCAAGCCGTCGACCGTGGCCGTCGTGCCCTCGACGGTCGTGGCCGCCGTGCTGCCGTTGAACACCCGGTACCCCGTCACGCCGACGTTGTCGGTGGACGCGGCCCAGCTCAGGGTGACGCTGGACTGCGTGACGCCGGTGGCCGTGAGACCGGTCGGGGTGGTCGGCGCCTCGGTGTCGGGCGCGGTCCGGGTGCGGGCGGTGATCGCGGCACTGGCCGCGGAGCGGTTGCCCGCCGCGTCCTTCGCCACCACCGTGAACGTGTACTCCGTGTCGGCCGCCAGACCGTCCACGGTGGCGCTCGTGCCCTCGACAGTGGCCGCGAGCGTGTCACCGCTGTAGACGTCGTAGCCCGTCACGCCGACGTTGTCGGTCGCGGCGTCCCAGGCCAGGCCGATGCTCGACGCGGACGCGCCGGTGGAGCGCAGGTTCGCGGGCGCGGTCGGGCCCTCGGTGTCCGGCGCTTCGGGCGTGCGCACGGTGACCGCGTTGCTCGCGTCGGACACGTTGCCCGCGGCGTCCTGCGCCCGGACCGTGAACGTGTACTCGGTGTCCGGGCTCAGGCCGGCGATCGTGGCCGTGGTGCCGGTGGTGGTGGAGACCGGTGCGGTGCCGTTGAACACCTCGTAGCCGGTCACGCCGACGTTGTCGCTCGCCGCCGCCCACGCCAGGGAGGCGCTGGTCGGCGTCGCACCGGTCGAGGTCAGGGTGCCGGGCGCGGTCGGGGCCTGGGTGTCCGGGGCCGCCTTGGTGCGGGCGGTGACCGGAGCACTGGCCGACGACCGGTTGCCCGCCGCGTCCTTCGCCACCACCGTGAACGTGTACTCCGTGTCGGCCGCCAGACCGTCCACGGTGGCGCTCGTGCCCGCGACACTGGCCGCGAGCGTGTCACCGCTGTACACGTCGTAGCCCGTCACGCCGACGTTGTCGGTGGCCGCGGTCCACGACAGCGGCACGCTGGTCTGCGTGGTCTCGCCGGCGGTCAGGCCGGCCGGAACCGCAGGCGCCTCGGTGTCCGGCGCCGGGACCACGGTGAACGTGTGCAGCACGGTGCGCTGGGCCGCGTCGACCGGCGTGCAGTCCGCGACGAACGTGCCGAGCCCGGTGTCGCTGCCGTCGGCCTTCTTCGGGGTCATGGTGAGCACGAGGTCGTGCACGGACAGCGTCGCCGTGCCCGGCTGGTCGAACCGCAGCGCGGGCGCGACGCCGGCGGCGTTGATGACCAGGTCGCCGCTCACCGGGATCGGCTGGTTCGGCACGTTCGTCGGCACGGCCACGGCCTGGTGGCCGCCCGGCGACCGCACCAGCGACGTCGCGACCGCCGTGCCCTGGATGGTCTCGGCGCCGACGAGCCGCAGGCCCTGGGTCGCGGTGGGTCCGGCGTTGGACACGGCGGTGATGTCGATCTGCGGCGTGAAGCCGCCGACGCCGACCTCGGTCGGCAGGGTCGTGTCGATGTCCACGGTGACGTTCTGGTTGCCGATCAACGGGAACGGGCAGGTGTAGACCTGGCGCAGCGGCGGCGTGCCGCCCGTGCCGGCCGGCGTCTCGGGTGTGACGGCCGTGCCGGTGACGTCGTAGGTCTGCAGCACGGTGTCCTGGTTGGGCGTCGGCGTGCAGTCGGCGACGAACGTGCCGAGGTCGGTCGGGCTGCCGTCGGCCCGCAGCGGGGTCATCTCCAGCACCAGGTCGGTCACCTCGACGGTGGCCGTGCCGGGCTGGTCGAAGCGCAGGCCGGGCGCGGAGCCGACCGCGTTGAGCACGAGGTCGTTGCCGACGGCCGGGATCGGCTGGTCGGGCACGATGGTGGCGACCTGCACGGTGAGCGTGCCCTGGTCGCCCGGCGCGGTGACCTCCGAGGTGGCGCGGGCGGTGCCGCGGATGGTCTCGGCGCCGACCAGGCGCAGGCCCTGGGTGGCGGTCGGGCCCGCGTTGGACACGGCGGTGATGTCGAGCTTCGGGGTGAACCGGCCCGCCGCGACCGAGCCGGGCTGGGTGGTCTTGATGTCGACCGAGACGGTCTGGTCGCCGATCAGGGGGAACGGGCAGCTGTAGGTCTGGGTCAGGTCGCCCTGTGCGGCCGAACTCGTGCCCACGCCGATCGCGAGGCCCGCGACGACCATGATCGCGGTCGACACCGCGCCGAGCCTGGTCAGCCCGCGGGCTGGTCTTGTGTGTCTCACGGAACGTCCTCCCTGACGCCGAGCGCACGCCAGCAGATAGGGGGCAAGGTCGGAATGGTTCGCAGACGCGCTGCAAAGGGCAAATTAACCACGCCGCAACACTTGCGCAAGACCGCCGAACACCCATTGGGGAGAAGTCCGGAAAATTATCACCTTCGGACAATTACAGGGGCTGCCACCTGCACGGATGAGACACAGACCCGCGCCGGACGAAAATGGGGATTAGCAACTTCGAGCGCCTTTCCGGGATGACTTTTGGCACCTATATGACAAACCGCGCGCCGAGTGCTCGACGCGCGGTTTGTCGGGGTGGCGCGGAAGTGCGGGTCAGAAGGTGAGCCTCCAGGCGTCCACGTAGCCGGTGTCCTGGCTGTAGACGTCCTGCACCTTCAGCCGCCACGTGCCGTTGGCGACCTCGGAGGACGCGTTCACCGTGTAGGTGGTGACCACGTTGGGCGTGCTGGAGTTGCTGGAGCCCTTCAGCCGGTAGGTGGAGCCGTCCGGCGCGACCAGGTCGATCACCAGGTCGCCGCTCCAGCTGTGCTTGATGTCCACGCCGACCTTCAGGGTGGACGGCGCGTTGCCCGCGACGCCGGTGACGGTCACGTTGCTGAAGACCGCCGTGCCCGCGTCCGGGATGGTGACGTCGTCGAGGTTCTCGAACACCTTGCCGGGCGGCTGCGGCGTGCCGCCGAGGTCGGCTGCCGCCTGCGTGATGGCCGCCGCGAACGTGCTGACCTCGGTGTAGACGCCGGGGTTCTCCGGGCGGGCGCACCCGTTGCCGTGGCTGACGATGCCGACCTGGATCCACGCGCCGTTGCCGTCACGCCGGAACATGGGGCCGCCGGAGTCGCCCTGGCAGGTGTCGACGCCGCCCGCGAGCTTGCCCGCGCACAGCTCGGCGGCCGGGATCAGGTCCGCGTAGTACGGGTCGGAGTTCTTGCACGTGGTGTCGTCGATGTAGTCGACGTTCGCCTTGAGCAGGTAGCGCGACCCCGCACCGCCCTCCCTCGTGGCGCCCCAACCGGCCACGGTGAACACACCGGTGTTGTGGGCCGCGGTGGTGGCGATGGGCAGCAGGGCGGCGCCGGTGATCGGGCTCGCCAGCTTGATGATCGCCCAGTCACCGCCGGTGGAGGTGGGGTAGGTGGGCGAGCGGTGCACGTAGGTGGAGGTGCGGGTGGTGCGGGAGGTGTCCTGCAGGTCCACCACGCCGTAGGTGGCGGTGATGGAGGTGTTGTTGCCGGTGCGGCTGACGCAGTGCGCCGCCGTCAGCACCAGCTGGTCGGTCAGCATCGAGCCGCCGCAGCCCATGGACAGGCGGACCATCCAGGGGAACTCGCCCTTGGCGGCCTGGGTGCCGCCGACGACCATCGGCGTCGGGTTGCCCGCGTCCGGTGGCGGTGGAGCGGCGACCGCCTGGCCCGCGAACGCGGCCAGGGTGGCGACGATGCCCGCGGCCAGGGCAAGCATCCTTCTCGTGGTGTTGCGCAAGGTTGATCCTTCCCGCGCCCGGCCGGGGTCGTGCTCGCAGGGTGGCCGGACGTCGAGATCGCAGGGAACTATCCAGCCGGCCCCTCTGCCGGCGACTCATCGTGCGCGCCGGACAGGGTGGCGACAATCCGTCGATCGACGGGAGTTCTTCCGGTGCGAGCGCGGGTGGGACGCAGGTTCGCGCCGGTCGACTACTGGATCGTCGAGGCGGTGACGGACGGGTCGGTCGCGCCGAGGAAGAAGATGCCCTTGTACCCGGGCGTCTCGAAGCCGGCGCTCGGGTTGCGGCGCAAGGTGGAGGACTCCACCGACATCGTGCCGGTGCGGTCGTTGCTGACGAAGAAGACCGCGCCGCCGCCCTCGTTGGCCTTGTTGTCCTCGACGATGCTGCCCGCGATGCGGACCGTGAACCCGTTGCCGTCCGCGTAGATGGCGCCACCACTGCCACCGCCCGGTGTCCCGGCGCGGGCCGGGTTGGCGCCGCGACCCACGGCGGAGTTGTTGCGCAGCACGCTGTTCAGCACCACCCAGGAGACGCCGATGCTGCTCAACGCACCGCCGTTGGCGCACGTGCCGCCATCGAACGTGCTGCCGACCACGAACACCGGCCGCCCCTGCGACTGGCTGAGCACGCGCATCCCCGCACCGCCCAGGTCCGGCCCGTCCCGGTCGCACGCGTTGCGCAGGAACGTCGAGTTGACCACCTTGACCCGCCCGCCGCGCACGAAGACCGCGCCGCCGCCCTCGGCCGCGCCGGCCGCGTTGCCGTCCGCCAGCGTGAGGTTCTGGATGGTCAGCCGCGGGTGGTCCTGGTCCTGGCAGTGGGACGTGGTGATGCCCAGCGCCCGGTCGCACGTGTTCTGGTAGAGGATGCGCCGCTGCCCCGCCCCGCTGAGCGTGACCAGTCCCCCGCCGTCCAGCACGACCTCCGGCGCGGCGTCGTTGCGGACCTGCGCGGTCACCGTCATGGTGATGGTCACCGGTTCGGGGCCGCACCCGAAGGTGATGACGCCGCCCGCCGCGACGGCCGCGACCACGGCTTGGGGCGTGCAGCTGGCCGGGGTGCCGTTGCCGATCACGCGGGTCGGGCGGGTCGTGTCCACGGCGGCGGCCTCCGGTGGCACCGGCGCGCCGCCGCCCGGGTTGCCCGCCGGCGGCGGGGTGAACCGGGTCGTCGTCGAGGTCGGCGCCGCGGTGGTGGTCGTGACGACGGGAACCGCGGCGGTCGTGGAGGCGGCGGTGGTGCCGGTCGTGCCCGTGGCGTCGGGCGGCGCGGCGACCGGAGGCGATGAGCACGCGGCCAGCAGCACGAGGACGCCTAAGACACCACGGGACATGCGGGCGACCTTAGCCCGCGCCGACGACCCCCCAGCGTGCCGACTTGACTTTCCCAGGTGTGAGTGGTGGATTACACTCATGGCCGGAGCACCGAGCGAACGACGACTCTCCACCGCCGAGGAACGACGGGAGACGGTCCTGCGCACCGCTCTCGGCGCGTTCGCCGCCCGCGGCTACTACGGCACCACCACCGGCGAGGTCGCGAAGTCCGCGGGCATCTCGCAGGCCTACGTCTACCGGCTCTTCCCCGACAAGGAGGCGCTGTTCCTGTCCGTGGTGGAGCACTGCTTCGCGCGCATCAGGGAGAGCCTCGCCGACGGGGTCGCCGAGGCCAGGGGCAGCACGCCGGAGGCCGTGCTCCACGCGATGGGCGACGCCTACGCGCGCCTGATCGCGGAGGAGAACACCCTCCTGCTGGTGCAGATGCACGCCCAGTGCGCGGCGATCTCCGAACCGGCCGTGCGCGAGGTCGTCCAGCGCGGGGTGGCCCGGATGGTCGAGTACGTGCGCGGCATGTCCGACGGCGGCGAGGACCAGGTGCAGGACTTCTTCGCCAGGGGCATGTTGTGCCACCTGGTGATGGCGGTGAGCGCCGACGACGTCGACGCACCGTGGGCGCGGACGCTGGCCAAGGGCATCCGCCACTACTGAACGCCCGCCGGGTGAAGGCCGCCGCATCGGCGGCCTTCACCCGGCACCGAAAGTGAGTGATCGACCAGTCATAGGAGTCGGCGTAGCGACCACCGGATGCGTTTGACAGCAGGCCGCACCGTGCGTCACAGTCATTCCACTAATCACTTAGTGGAAGGGTTGAAGGTTGATCGAGTTCCGGATCGACCGCCGGTCCGGCGTGGCCACCTACCTGCAGCTGGTGCACCAGGTGAAGCAGGCGCTGCGGCTCGGCCTGGTCGGGCCCGGTGACCGGCTGCCCACCGCGAAGGACGTGGTCGCGCAGACCGGGATCAACCCGAACACCGTGCTCAAGGCGTACCGCGAGCTGGAGCGCGAGGGACTGGTCGAGCCCATGCCGGGGCTCGGCACGTTCGTGCGCCGCTCGCTGGTCACGCCGGGCGTGGCCGAGGACTCGCCGTTACGCGGTGAGCTGCTGGACTGGATGGATCGCGCCCGCGCGCTCGGCATGGGCCGAGAAGACGTCGAGGCGTTGTTCCGCGCGGTCCTCGACAAGCGCTTCTGATCTGCGTTCCTTCACACTTGGGGGTCTTTGCGTTGGGTTCGGATGTGGGTTTCGCCGTACGCGCGAACCGGCTGGGAATGCGGTACCGCGGCACTTGGGCGTTGCGCGACTGCTCGTTCGAGCTCGCGCCCGGCACGGTGACCGCGCTGGTCGGGGCGAACGGCGCGGGCAAGAGCACGCTGCTGGTGCTCGCCGCCGGGCTGCGACGGCCGACCGAGGGCACCGTCGAGGTGCGCGGTGACGTGGGGTTCGTCGCGCAGGAGAAGCCGCTGTACCGCGGGTTCACGGTGGCCGAGACGCTGCGCTTCGGCCGCGCCACCAACCTCACCTGGGACCAGGACTACGCCGAGCACCTGGTCGGCGCGGCCCGGTTGCCCTTGGACGCCAAGGTCGGCCGCCTGTCCGGCGGCCACCGCGCCCGGCTGGCGCTCGTGCTCGCCCTCGGCCGCCGCCCGGACGTGCTGCTGCTGGACGAGCCGCTGTCCGAAATGGACCCGGTGGCCCGGGAGGCGACCGCGGGGACGCTCATGGTCGCGGTGGCCGAGACCGGGGTGACCGTGGTGCTGTCCTCCCACGTGATCGCCGAGTTGGACGGCATGTGCGACCACCTGCTGCTGCTCGACCGGGGCGGTGTGCGGCTGGCTGGGGACGTGGACGAGCTGATCGACGCCCACCGGGTGGTGGTCGCGGCGCGTGGTGCCGACTTCGGCGACCACGAGGTGGTCACCGCGCGCGAAGGCGAGCGCCAGGTCACCGCGCTGCTCCGGCTGGCCGGTCCACCCGACCTGCCCGAGGCGAGCCCGCCCGCCTTGCACGAGCTGGTCGTCGCGTACCTGCGGACCGGGGAGGCGGCGTGATCTGGGTCGCCTGGCGGCAGCACCGCGCGGTGCTGCTCTCGTTGGCCGCGTACGCGGTGGTCTTCACCGGGCTGGTCGTCTTCATGCACGTCCGCCTGGCCTCGCAGCTCGACGCCGAGGAGGTGGCGGCCTGCTTCGGGCAGGCACCGGACCGCTTCTGCGAGGACGCCAAGGGGTACTGGGACCTGCGCGCCCGGTTGTTCAACCTGGACGAGCTGGCGCGGGCGGCGGTCTTCGGCTTCGCCGCGCTCGCGGGCGCCTTCGTCGGCGCGCCGATGTTCGCGCGGGAGTGGGAGCAGCGCACGCACCTGCTGGCACTGAGCCAGTCGATCAGCCCGCGGCGGTGGTTCACCACGCGGGTGGCGGTCGTCCTGGCGGCGACCGTGCTCGGCGCGGCCCTGCTCGGCGCGGCGCAGTGGTGGGCGACGATGTCGCTCGCCGCTCCCCTCGACGTGTGGAAGCGCCTGCAGCCCAGGTACTTCGAGGCGCAGCCGGTGGCGCTGATCGGGTACACGTTGTTCGCGGTGGCGTTGGGCATCGCGGCGGGGTTGTTGCTGCGGCGCACGCTGCCCGCGATGGCGGTGACGCTCGTCGGCGTGCTGGGTGCGGTGTACGCGGTGCGGATGTTCGCGCGGCCGAACTACACGACCCCGGTGGTGGCGACCATCCCGTTCGACGACCCCGCCCAGAGCGCTTCCATCGACCCCGGCCGGTGGAGCCTCGCACAGGGGTTCAGCGACCTGGACGGCCGGTTCGTCGAGGACGAAGAGGCCGCGTACGAGGCGCTGTCGCGGTGCGAGCAGCTACCGGGCGAACCCGGTGACGCGCGCTACGTGCAGTGCGCGGCCGATTCCGGGCTGACGGGCACGGCGAACCTGGTGCACCCGGGCAGCCGGTTCTGGGCGTTCCAGTTCATCGAGTTCGGGTTGTTCGCCCTGGCGGCCGCGGCGTTGATCGCGCTGTCGCTGTGGTGGCTGCGCAAGCGGTCCACCTGACGCACGACCGGCGAACGCGCCCCCGCCGGCCGAAGCCGACGGGGCGCGTTCGCCGACAGCACCCCCGCGACGGGAGGTGGGCCGCCGTCGGTCAGCCGTTCGGCGTGGTGATCACCTTGAACGTCGACCGCAGGCTCTTGAAGCTGGTGTTGAGCCCGTTCAGGGCCGTGTCGATCGGCACGTAGTTGTTCAGCTCGCCGGACTTGCAGGCGCCCAGGCGCGCCTGCTGGTTGCCTTCCAGGATGCCGAGCGCGGTGTGGTCGACCTGGCTGAACAGCGGACCGCCGCTGTCGCCGGGGCGGGCGCAGATGTCGGTGTTGATGCCGACGTCGGTGGACAGCACCCGGCCGCAGCGGGTGCCGACCTTGTAACCGGCACCGGCGCCGCTGTCGACCGCGCCGGGGTAGTCGGCCACGCTGGAGGCGGAGCCGGAGGCGCACACCACCCAGCCCGCCTTGACCTCGGTCAGCGGGTGGATGCCGGTGATGTACTCGTCCACCGAGACCGCCTGCTCGCCGCACGGGGTGTCGGCGTTGCTGTCCGTGCCGCCGTTGCGGCAGTGCTTCAGCACCCGGTTGCGCCCGGTGTGGGCCTCCAACCACATGTTCCGGGCCGCCGTGTCGACGTACGGCAGGGCGGCGAAGTCGTACGGGTACGAGTTCCGCTCGATGCCGTGCTGCTGGAGCACCGGGACGCCGTTGTGCTGCGTCGGCGTGTTCTTGGTCTTGCCGGCCATGCAGTGGCCCGCGGTCAGCACCCAGCCCTTGCCCGGGTGGCCACCGCCGGTGGAGCGCAGGTTGAAGCCGGCCGTGCAGCCACCCCAGCTGTTGTCGTTGCGCTGCATGTCCAGCCGCAGGCCGCCGCGCATGGGCCCGTAGCCGCCGCAGTTGAGCGGGTGGCAGTAACCCTGGTCGGGGTACGCCGCCGCCAACGGGTTCGGCTTGGGCAGCACCTTGGTCCGCACCGCCACGCCGGCCTCGTCGGCGACCGCCCGACGTGCGGCGTCACCTTCCCGGGCCACCGACGACGCGGCCACCGACGCCTTCTCCTGCGCGACCCACGCGCGCTCCCACAGGACCACCTCGTTGTCGCGCTCGTCGACCGCGGGCAGGTACACCGCGTCGGCACCGGCGCCCACCTTCGCGGCGATCCGGTCCTTGGCGGCGGTCAGGTCGGTCAGCGAGTGCCGGACGGCCTGCGTGCGCACGTGCGCCCGGTCGGGCACGTCCGCCAGGTGCCGGTCCGCGGCGGCCGGGTCGGTCATGGCCACCACCAGCTCGCCGGAGGTCTGGTCGAGCCACATGCCGCCGTACTCGGCCGGGTTCTCCCGGCGCAGCACGCCGTCCAGGCGCACCGCCTCGTCCTGCAGCTCCAGCCGGCGCAGCGCCTCCCCTTCGCTGACACCGTAGTTGTCGACCAGGTACCGCACGGACTCCGCGACCGCCGCCGGGTTCAGCGTCGTGCGGGCCGTCGGCGCGGCGGTGGCTCCTCCTGTCGCGCTCACCACGGTCGCCGCGGCGACCAGCGAGGCGAACAGGGCCCCCAAGCCCCTTGCTCTACCCACGGACATCTCCTTGCTCGGTGGATGGAAAACATGAGCATTCAACATGCTGTGAACGAGCCACGTCGACCGGCACCCCGCCCGGCGGGACAAAGACGGGTAGTCCTACCTACCCATCACATGTCCCGGACCGGCCATCCGGTTGTCATCACGCGTCGAGGAAGGGGATCAGCTGCTCCTCCTCGAAGGTCAGGTGGTCCTCCAGCTCGCCGATCAACCGGTCCACGTCCGCGCGCAGGGTGGCCGCGTCACCCCGTTCCAGGGTCCGCTGGAGCTGCTCCAGCAGGGCGGCGATGCGCTCGTGCTCCTCGCCCAGGCGGTCCAGCGTGGGCGCGAGCTCCGGGAACCGGTCCCGCAACATCGGGAACGTGCCGCGGTCCTCGACCGTGTGGTGGAACCGCAGGCCCTGGCACGCGGTCAGGCAGTTGACCTTGAGCTGCGCGCCCAGGGTCGGCTTGGACCCGGCGACCTCGCGGCGGATGGTCGCGAGTTCCCGGCGGAACGCGTCGTGCACCAGCTTGAGCGCCGCGCCCCAGCTCGACGCGTTCGGCGGGCCGCCCGCGACCTGCGTCAGCGCGACCACGGGGATCCGCCTGGTGGTCTTGGCCTGGTACTCGGCCCACCCCGGGTCCGACTCGACCGCCCGCGCCCACAGCTCGTCCCGCTCCGCGCCCTCCAGGACGGTGGCCTTGGCGTCGTAGGTGAAGACGCCGTCCTCCACCTGGACCACGGGGTCGGCCACGAGGTTGTGGAACCAGTCGGGGTGGCGCGGCGAGCCGCCCGCCGACGCGATGATCACGATCCGGTCGCCGTCGGGCAGGTAGCCCACGGGGTTGGTGTGCCGGGCGCCGGACCGGGCGCCGGTGGTCGTCAGCAGGATGAGCCTGCCTCCTTCGAAGGGTCCGCCGACGCGGCCGGCGTTGGCGCGGAACTCGTCGATCACCTGCTGGTTGAAATCCATCTGTGGTTGGTCTCCCTGATTCTGGGCATGCTGATTCTGGGCATGACCGAGTCACCACGGGTGAATTCAGCCGTGGTTTTCGGTGGAGGTCTTGTGGAGGCGCGCTCGCAGGGCGGTCCCGCGCGGGGACCGCGATGGGCGCGCGTGAATGCGCGGCTGCGCTGGTGTGCTGAACGGGTCCGGGTGCATCGCGCCTACCTGCGCGGAAACCCGGGAAACCCTGGTGTGCGGCGGGCCCCTGGCCCACCCGGCGATCAAAGCTCGGCCGGGTGACTCTCTCGCTCGTGGCCCAAGGCCGACCCGGCAGTCACGGGTCCGAGCTTATCCCGGGAATGCGCGGCCAGGCAACTTCGAGTTGTCGTGCGAGGATCGACGGCGTGCCCCGACTTCTTTTCCTGCTGTTGTTCGCCGTGTCCGCGTGCACCGCCGCGCCGCCGGTTCCGCCATCACCGCCACCGTCGGCCACGCACTGCGTGGACTACGCGGTGACGGGCGAGGAAGCCGCCTCGGGGCTGCGCGTGCTGACGCTGGAGGTGACCAACTGCGGCGCGGAGGCGTTGGAGCTCGACGGCTACCCGTCCGTCACCGTCCTGGGCGCCGACCGGGAGCCGCTGCCCGTCGCGGTCGGGCCCGGGTCGTTCGGCATCTCCGCGGTGGAGGCGTTCGACGCCGAGCCGCGACCCGTCACGGTGGCGCCCGGCGAATCGGCGGTGACGGGGTTGCTGTGGCGCAACACCTACACCGACACGTCCGCGCCGCCGGTCGTCGGCGAGCACCTGGAACTCGCCGTCGCGAGCGGCCGGCCGGCGCAGGTGTTCACCCCGGTCGGTGAGCGCGGCGACCCGATCACCCTCGACCTCGGCAGCACCGGCAAGCTCGGTGTGCGGCCGTGGACCGCCGCGCCCTAGACCGCGTCCTCAGGCGCGCATCACCGTGGAGATCGGGATGCGCGCCGCCCGCAGCGCGGGGACGAGGCCGCCCAGGACGCCCGCCACCAGGCCCGCGATCACCCCGGCCACACCCGCCTGCCACGGGAACGCCACGCCCTCCAGCGACGGGAACCGCGAGCCGAACAGCGTCATCGCCAGCTTCAGCCCCACCACGCCCGCGCCGATCGCCAACGTCGCCGTGAGCAGACCGGTCAACAACGTCTCCGCCAGCACGATGCCCGCCAGCAGCAGTCGCGGGGTGCCCACGGCGCGGCGCAACGCGAACTCCTCGATGCGCTCGCCCACGGTCGCCAGGCCGACGTTGAGGATGCCCGCCACGCCGATCAGCAGCACCAGCGCCGCCATGCCCAGGAAGATCCAGCGCAGCAGCGCCAGTTCGGTGGACATCCGCTTCAGCGTCTCCACCGTGGTGACGTGGATGCGGTCCGCCGGCGTGCCCGCCGCGACCAGCCTGGCCCGCAGGACGTGCTCGACCTCGACCGCGTCCGGTGTCATCAGCACCTGCATGCCCGGGCCCGAGTCGGTGTCGCCCATGCTGGTCGCCGGCAGCCAGTTCATCAGCTCGTCGGAGCGGACGTAGGCGGTGGGCTGCCCGGCGCCGTCGTCCACCACGCCGATGATCCGCGGCGTCGGGTTGGCGGTGGCGCCGTCGACCCGCATCTCCGCCGGCACGTGGTAGCGGGTGAACGCCTTCGCCGCCTCCTCGTTGAGCACGAGCCTCGGTGCCAGCGACGGCTCGCCGCCGAAGTCCAGCCACTGGCCCTGCGACGGGCGGAACGGCCGGAACTGGCGGATGTCGCCGGTCAACCCGACGAGTTGCAGCTCCACCGCCTGCCCCGAGGGCGCGCCCGCGTCGCCGTCGTCCACGGGGTAGCAACCGGACTCGTCGCACGTCATCCGGGGACCGCCGTAGCCGCCCTGCTGGTCGATCGGGCCGCCGCCCTCGTTGATCGGTTTCACGCCGGGTTCGCCGATGATCGCCCGCGCGCTGGTCATGGCCACCGCGTCGGTGCGGCCCTCCAGCACCTCCAGGGCCACCGGGACGGTCTGCCCCTCCGGCGACAGGTACATCTGCCGCGTGCCGTCCTTGCCCTGGTACAGCTCGACGTCGGCGAGCATGGCCCGGTTCGCGATCTCCGCGCCCGCCTGCACGACGACCACCGCGAGCACGCCGAGGAACAGGCTGACCATGGACAGGAACGTGCGCAGCTTGCGAGCCCTGATGCCCTGGCCGCCGATGATCAGCGACGCCCGGAACCGGCCGGAGAGCCTGATCACGCGACCACCCGCTGACCGGCCGGGCGCAGCAGGCCGTCGGACAGGTGCAGCACCCGGCCCATCTTCGCCGCGTGGTCGTGGTCGTGGGTGACCAGCACCAGGCCGCAGCCCACGTCGGTGGTCTGGCGCAGCACCTCCACGACGAGGTTGCCGGTGTCGGTGTCCAGTGCGCCGGTCGGCTCGTCGGCCAGCAGGATCCGCGGCTCGCGCACCAGGGCGCGGGCGATCGCCACGCGTTGCTGCTCACCGCCGGACAGGCGCGGCGGCTTGTGCTTGGCCAGGTGGCCGATGCCCACGCGCTCCAACGCGGCCAGCACCTTCGCCTTGCGCTTGCGCCTGGGCAGCCAGCCCTGGCCGTTGACCAGCGCCATGGCCACGTTCTGCGCCGCGGTCAGGTGCTTGAGCAGGAAGAAGCGCTGGAACACGAACCCGAACTCGGCGCTGCGCAACGCGGCGGCCTTGCGCTCGGGGATCTTGGTGATGTCCCGGTCGCCCAACAGGTACTGGCCGCCGTCGGGCCGGTCGAACAGGCCGATGAGGCTGAGCAGCGTGCTCTTGCCCGAGCCGGAGCGGCCGAGGATGGCGACGCTGTCGCCGGGGTGCACGGTCAGGTCGACGCCCGCGAGGATGGTGCGCGGCTCGTCCTGGCCCTTGAGGGTCTTGGTCACGCCGGTGAGGTGGATCAACGGCGGTGCCGCCACCGGTGGCGGCACCGGCAGGGGTGACGTGGTCACTTGCGCCCCGCCCCCGGCTCGCCCTCGCCCGCGGGCTCACCCGGTGGCAGGTTCGGGCCGGGCACGGCCAGGGTCTCCTCGCCCGTCAGGCCCGACTTGATCTCCACCACCTTGCCGTCGGTGAGGCCGAGCTCCACGTCCGCGGTCTGCTTGACCCCGTCGGACCCGATCACGTCGACCTTGCCCTTGCCCTGGCCGCCCGCGACCGCCTCGACCGGCACGACCAGCGCGTTCTGCGCGGACGCGGTGACCAGTTCGAGGGTGGCGGCGGCGCCGTTGATCAGCTTCACGTCGGCGGGCGCGGTGCACACCAGGCGCAGACCGGTCGGCTCGGACGAGTTCTCCGGCTCCTGCGGCTGCTGCGGTGGCGGCGCGGGCGTGTTGGCGCCGGTCGCCCCGCCGGGATTCGATTCCGGCTGCTGCTGCGGCGGCGGCGGCGGCACGGTGCCCGGCGGCAGGGCCGCGATCGTGCCGAGCAGGGCGCACGGGAACGGGCCGGGCCCGTTCTTGATCTGCGCCTGCACGGTGCCCTGCGCGGCGTCGGAGATCTGGTAGGCCTGCTCGCCGTTGATCTCGGCGACGATGCCGTAGCCCGCGTACTTCGCCGACGCGATCGGCATGCCCGCGGTGACCGTGGCGCGGTCGTCGACCAGGCGTCCGCCGAACGTGGAGCCCGCGGGCACGTCGACGTTGTTGGGCTTGCCCTCCGCCCAGACCGTCGCGATCCGGGTCGGCCTGGTCGGCGTGCTGGTCGGCTCGGCCACGGTCAGGTAGCGCACCTGGCCCGCGACCGGCGACACGATCCCGAACAACGGGTTCATGGTGACCTTGCCGGTCAGGCTGACCTTGTTGGACAGGTCCTGCCTGGTCGGTTTGGTCGTGGTCTGCACGGTGCCGCGCGGCGCGAGCTCGGGGTTGAGCGGCTCGGCCCCGGTCGACGTGCACGAGGCCGCGGCGAGCACCGCCGCGGCCAGCCCGCACACGCGGACGAAGGTATTTGTGGACACCGGTCCCCCCAAAGCGAATCCCCTATCCGGTCTCGCCGATTTATCCCTATGACGCCGGCGGGGTGACCGGGGTTGCGCGGCAACGCGAAACCGCTCCCACCCCGGGTCGGGGCGAGAGCGGTTTCCGGTGCTCAGAGCTGGTCAAAGCCGGTCAAGTCGGTGGAATTGGCGGAGTCGACCGGACATCGGCGAAGGGGTGCTAGGCGACCGCGTGCAGGTTGCCGTCGGCCCCGGCGAGGCACCGGGCCGAGCCCGCGCCCCCGTTGACGAATTCGGTGATGCACCGGCCGAACTGCGCGTGGCCGGCGGCGTTCGGGTGGAACGACTGCTGGGCCAGGTGCAGGCCGATGGCGTCCAGGCCGCCGGTCACCAACGCGTACGGGTCGACGGTCAGCCGGCGCTGCCACTCCCCCGTGGAGCTCTCGCCCTTGCTGCACGCCTCGCGGTTCTCCGTGGCGCGGGAGAGGTCGAGGAACTTCACGCCCGCGCGCGTCGCCACGCCGCGCAACGCCTCCGACAGCTGCGGCACGGCCACCGTGCGACCGTAGGCCGCGTCGGCCAGGCGGAGCGGGCAGCCCTGCGGGCCGTGCAGGTAGCGGTCCATCTTCTCGGTCACCGGCGAGGCGTACGAGGTGAGGACCAGGTTGTAGGAGGAGGTGGCGTACCCGGCCTGGGTCATCGCGGTGCGGACGTCGCGCAGGGCGTTCTCCACCTTCGGCGCCATCCCGGCCAGCCTGCCGGGCCACTCGCGCTCCAACTTGGACCGGCAGCTGGAGCCGAACGGGTTCACCCACGCGGCGACGCAGTCGACCATGGTGTCGGCGAACCGGACGTCGTCGTTCGCGCCGACCTGCACGACGACCGTGGTCACGCGGTACTGGCGGGCGATGTCGATCAGCCTCCGGGCCTGGGAGCCCTCGGTGTAGTGCACGGTGTCGGCCAGCGACACGTTCGCCGAGTCCGCCCCCGAGCAGGCCAGGTTGAACGTGCGCTCGGCCAGCTGGGTGCGGTGGATCATGGCCTGGGTGGACCGGTGGCACCAGTTGCCGTTCTCGCCCTCGGTGCCGGGCTCGTAGGACCCGGCGCCCTCGCCGGACATCGCGCTGTCGCCCAGCGACACCACGGCGGTCTGCCGATCGTCCACGGCGCCCGCCGTGGTCGGGATCGCGAAGAACGCCGCGCCCGCCAGCAACAGGGCGCCGACAGCGGCACTGACTCGTTTCCTCGACACCGCGGACCTCCACAGGGTGATCGTCATCGACCGGAGCGGGACGTCAACCGACCGTAGGGGTGCGTTCACACGGCGACAACAAGCCGATCGGCTGTTTCCCGTGCTCCTTCGGTGCCCCGCAGGACGGCCCGGGGCCGGACCGCCCTTCGGCGGTCGGACCGCCGACGTGGGCCTGCGAGGCTGGTTGACTCCGCCGACAGGGGCACGTCATGCGAGCACTCGCCGCCATCGCACCCGTCACCGCCCTGGCCGCCGCGACACTGGTCGTGCCGTCGACCGGGCTCGCGCACGCCGCCGCGTTCACCGCGCGGATCGACTTCTCCGACCAGGCCACCGCGCCGGCCGCCGGCTACGCGCGGGACTTCGGCGAGCCCTACGGCGCACGGCCGACCGGTCAGACCCACGGCTGGGTGTCGTTGGGCACCACCACCCCGTTGTCGCTGGTGGGCAACGGTCGCAACCGCGGCGGCTCCGGCGACCCCCGCCTGGCGACCCTGGTGCACGCCCAGCTCCCGGCCACCTCGCCCGGCGTGCCGGCACCGGGCAGCTGGGAGATCGCCGTGCCGAGCGGGTCCTACACCGTCACGGTCGCCGTCGGCGACGCGGGCACCGCCACCGACAGCACGCACTGGCTCAACGTCGAGGACCAGAACGCGGTCGCCGCGTTCAAGCCCACCGCGACCACCAAGCACGCCACCGCGACCCGCGTGGTCACCGTGACCGACGGCCGGTTGACGCTGTCCCCGCGCTCCGGCGCGAACACGAAGCTGAACCACGTCGACGTGGACGGCCTGCCGGACGGCTCGCCGTCGGTGCGCGCCGCGACGCCCGCGAACCTGGCGACCGCGGTCGACCCGACCACGTCGGTGGTGGCCGACCTGCGGCTGCCCGCGGGCGCCGTGGACGCGGCCACGCTGTCGTCGACCTCGGTCCGGCTGACCCGCGTGTCGGACGGCACGGCGGTGCCCGCCAACGTGATCACCAGCGGTGGCGGCGACGTGGTGAACCTGTCGCCGCTGGCCCCGCTGGCGCCGGCCACGCTGTACCGGTTCTCGGTCACCTCGGGCGTGCGTGACGTGGCGGGTGGGGCGTTCCGGCCGTTCTCGTCGGTGTTCACCACCGGCGCGGGCTCCGGTGGCGGGTCCGTCGCGTTCCGGCAGGTGTTCGGCGTGGCCACCGGCGCGCCGTTCACCAGCGTGGCGTTCGGGCCGGACGGGCGGCTGTACGCGGCCACGTTCACCGGGCAGGTCCACCGCTTCCCGGTCGACGCCGACGGCACGCTCGGCGCGGCGACCGTCATCGAGACGGTGCGCGCGCACGCCACCGCGGCCGGGCTGCCCGGCGCGCCGAACCGGACGGTGATCGGCCTGGCGTTCGACCCGGCGTCCACCGCCGCGGCACCGGTGCTGTGGGTGACGGACAACTACGGCGGCACGTCCAACGCGCCCGACTGGTCCGGCAAGGTCGCCCGGCTCAGCGGCCCGGACCTGGGCGTCTACACCGAGGTCGTCACCGACCTGCCGCGCTCGATCAAGGACCACGAGTCGAACTCGCTCGCGTTCGGCCCGGACGGCGGCCTGTACCTGGCGCAGGGGTCGATGAACGCGATGGGCGCGCCCGACACGACGTGGGGCAACCGGGCGGAACGCCTGCTCAGCGCCGCCGTGCTGAAGGTCCACCCGGCGCGGCTGCCCGCGACCCTGCCGGTGAACGTGCGCACCGAGGCCGGTGGGACGTACAACCCGTACGCGGCCGACGCGCCGGTGACCATCCACGCCACCGGCGTGCGCAACGCCTACGACCTGGTGTGGCACCGCAACGGGCACCTGTACGTGCCGACGAACGGCTCGGCGGCGGGCGGCAACACCCCGGCCACGCCGTCACCGCTGCCCGCCGCCTGCGCGTCGCGCCGCGACGGTCCGTACACCGGTCCGGCCGTGCCGGCGGTGACGGGCAACCCGAACGCCGAGACCGACTACGTGTTCGACGTGAAGCCGGGCAGGTACTACGGGCACCCGGCGCCGGTGCGCTGCGAGTGGGTGTTGGCGGGCGGCAACCCGACGTCCGGCGCCGACCCGTTCCAGACCTCCGCGTACCCGGTGGGCACGGCGCCGGACCGCAACCTCGACCTGGCGGGCACCTACGACGCGGGCCTGCACGCGTCGCCGAACGGGGTCGTCGAGTACCGGGGCGCCGCGTTCGGCGGTCGGCTCGACGGGCGGCTGCTGGTGGTGCGCTACTCGTCCGGGCAGGACGTCCAGTCCTTCGACGTGGGCCCGACCGGCGCGCTGTCGAACAGGACGACCGGAGCCACCGGCATGACCGGCTTCAACCAGCCGCTCGACATCACCCAGAGCCCGACCACGGGCTACCTGTACGTGACGGAGCTGGGCGCGAACCGGATCACCCTGCTGCGCCCGGCGACCTGAACCACGCCGGGTCCACGCCCGGAGGGCGACCGGCTTCGGCGAGAGGATCCCGGGCCCGCGCCCGATCCTGCGGTGCGCGGGAACGGTGGGTCGAACGGGAGAGCGGTGTGGTGGAGCGGAGGGGAGGCCGCCCCACCACACCCGGTCGTGCGGGCTACTCCTCCGAACCGAAGTCCTCGCCCGCGTCGAACACCTCGTCCACGACCTCACCCACCACCATGCCGCCCACGACCCCCGCCGCGACACCGCCGACCACCGCACCCATGCCGGGCCCGCGGTGGTGACCGCGGTGGTCCGGGTGGCCCTGGCCGTGGTGTCCCGGCATGCCGTGCGCACGGCCGCCGCGGCCCGCGACCTGCGCCAGCCACTCGCCGATGGCGCCCGCCCAGTCGGTGTTCACCGCGTCGGCGTGCGAGGCCTGGAACCGGCCGAACGCGTCCGCGCCGGACGAGAACAGGCCGCCCCGCTTGTCCGCCTCCAGCACCACGACCAGCTCGTGCGGACTGGCCACGAAGGTCAGCTCCACCTCGTTCACCCGGCCCGCGAACTGCGCCGGCGGGTAGAACTCGATCTCCTGGTAGAAGCCCAGCTCCTGGCGCACGCTGTGGATCCGGCCCGCCTCGACGTCGGCGGAGCGGAACTGGAAGCCCAGCTGCCCGAACGCGTCGAGCACCCGGTCCTGCGACGGCAGCGGGCCGACCAGGACCGGGTCCAGGTCGCCCTTGTCGGGCGCACCCGAGATCACCAGTTCGGTCCGCACGCCGACGGTCACGCCGGGCAGGCGCTGACCGCCGACGGCCGTGATCGGGGTCTCCCACGGCAACGCCAGTTGGAACGGCACGGTCACCGGTTGACCGGCCGCGACCCGCACGTCCTGCGCCACCTCCAGGCGCAGGAACTCGGCGGTGCCACCGAACTCGTGGTCGCCTTGCTCGACCTCGACCCTGGTCACCAGGGACAGCACGATCCGGTCGATGCGGGCCTCGTTGCTGCCGCCCTGGATGCGCACCTGGCCGGTGATCACCTGGCCGGGCTGGGCGTGCGGCGAGTCGAGCACGGTGTCGACGGACGGTCCGCCGACGCCGAATGCGCTGAGCATCCGCTTGAACATGGGCTGGAGTTCCTCCGTGAGGTGATCAGTTCGGTTGGTCGGTCTCGTCCTCGAAGTCGCCGATCAGCTCTTCGAGGAGGTCTTCCAGGGCGGCGATGCCGACCACGCGGCCCTCCGCGTCGGCCACCAGCGCCAGCTGCGCCCGTTCGGCGCGCATCCTGGTCACCGCGCCCGCCACCGGCAACTCGGCGGGCAACGTCAGCGGCACGGTCATCAGGTCGCGGGCCGCGGTGTCGGCGCCGGCCGCCGTGGCGCGCACGGCCTCGCGGATGTGCACCAGGCCGACGAACCGCCCGTCGGCGTCGATCACCGGGAACCGCGACCGCCCGCACTCACGGCTGCGGTCCTCGATCGCCCGCGCGCCGATGTCCTCGGCGACGGTGACGGTCTCCCCGATGGGCACCATCACCTGGGTCACGGTCGTCTGCTGGAGCTGCAACATCCGGGTCAGCAGCCGGCGCTGGCCCTCCGGGATCAGGCCGTGCTCGGCCGACTGCCGCACCAGCATCCGCATGTCGTCCGGGTGGTGCTCGCGGCTCAGCTCGTCCTTCGGCTGCACCTTCACCAGGAGCAGCAACGCGTTCGTGACCGCGTTCAGCGCGCTCAGCAGCAGCCGGACGGTGTGCGCGAACGTCCGGAACGGCATCGCCAGCAGCAGCGCCGACCGCTCGGGGTGGCTGATCGCCCACGACTTCGGCGCCATCTCGCCGATCACCATGTGCAGGAACACCACCAGCACCAGGCTGATCGTGAACGAGATCGCGTACGACAGCCCGGACGGCAGGCCGACGGCGAGCAGCAGCGGGTCGACCAGGTCGGCCACCGCGGGCTTGGCCAGCGCGCCCAACCCCAGCGTGCACAGCGTGATGCCCAGCTGCGCGCCCGCGAGCATCAACGACAACTCGCGCACGCCCGCCAACGCGGCCCGTGCCGCCCGGCTGGTCCGCGCGGCTTCCTCCAGCCGGTGCCGCTTCGCCGCCATCAGGGCGAACTCGGCGGCCACGAAGAAAGCGTTGGCCGCCAACAACAACAGGGAGACGAACAACGACCACGTGGTGCTCATCGCCGCGCCCCCGTGCCGAGCGGCACGCGGCTGAGCAGGACCCTGCTGGGCACGTGCCGGGCCACGGCCGTCACCCGCACGAGCACCCCGCCGGACTCGACCTCGTCGCCCACGTCGGGCGTGCGGCCGAGCCGGTGCAGCACCAGGCCGGACACGGTGTCGTAGTTGTCGTGCGCGGGCAGCTCGACGCCGGTGGCGTCGGCGATCTCGTCGATCCGCAGCCGGCCGGGCACCTCCCACCCGTCGGCGCGCCGCTCCACCGTGTCGCGCAGCACGTCGTCCTCGTCGTGGATCTCACCGACCAGTTCCTCGGCCAGGTCCTCCAGGGACACCACGCCCGCGAAGCCGCCGAACTCGTCCACCACGCAGGCCAGCTGGCGGCGTTCGAGGCGCAGCCGTTCCAGCACGGCGGGCAGCGGCAACGTCGACGGCACCACCAGCGCGGGTGACGCGACGTCACCCACCGGTGTGGTGGCCCGGTCCTCGGGCGCGACGGTCAGCACCTCGGCCAACCCGACCACGCCGCGCAGGTCGTCCAGGCCGTCGCCGACGACGGGGAAGCGGGAGTGGCCGGTGTCCAGCAGCCCGACCACCCGCGCGACCGGCTCGTCGGCGCGCACGGTGTGCACCGAGACCCGCGGTGTCATGGCCTGGTCCGCGACCAGGCCGCGGAAGTCCAGGCCCCGGTCGAGCAGGCGGGACAGCTCGGCGTCGAGGTGGCCGCGCTGCTGCGCCTCGCCGATGATCTGCCTCAGGTCGTCCGGGGTGGCGCCCTGGGGCAGCTCCTCCACGGGTTCGATGCCGACCGCGCGCAGCAGCCGGTTCGCCGAGGCGTCGAACAGCCGGATCAGCGGACCGGTGACCTTGAGGTAGGCCAGGGTGGACGTGCTCAGCGCCTTGGCCAGCGCCTCGGGTCTCGCGATGGCGAGGTTCTTCGGGAACAGCTCGCCGAGCACCATCTGGACCGCGGTCGCGAAGGTGAGCGCGAGCGCCATGGACAGCGTCACGGTCAGCGTCGGCGACAGGCCCGCGTGCCCGAGGACGGCGGCCAGGCCCTCGCCCAGGAGCGGTTCGGCGACGTAACCGGCGAGCAGCGCGGTCACCGTGATGCCGAACTGGGCGCCGGAGAGCATGAAGGAGAGGCGTCGCGTGACGCGGTAGGCGCGTTCTGCGGCCTTGTCGCCACTCTCGGCCTGGTGCCGCAACCTGCCCCGGTCGACCGCCATGTAGGCGAACTCCTGGGCCACGAAGTAGCCGGTGGCGATGGTCAGCAGCACGATCGCCAGCGTGCCGGAGATGATCAACATGGTGCGGTGTCGTTCAGCCGGGCCCGACCCGGCCGGCTACTACCGTCTTCGTCGTCTGACATACTTCACACTAGCACGTGGCACTGTACGGTTGCGGGGAGGCGCGGGTGGCGGAGGTCCTGCTCAAGATCGGCGAGTTGGCCGCGCGGGCCGGCGTCAGCATCCGCACCGTCGACTACTACACGAGCCTCGGGTTGATCTCGCCCGCGCAGCGCACGGCGGGCAACTACCGGCTCTACGCGCCCGGTGACGTGGAGCGCATCCACCTCGTGCAGCGGCTGGAGGTCCAGGGCGTGCCGCTGGACGAGATCGCGACCGCGTTCAACACCCGGCAGGCCGACGTCGGTCCCGTGCTGGTCCGGATCGACGAGGACCTGCGGGCGTTGCAGGCGGCGGCCGAGAACGCGTCACCCGAGGCGCACGGCGTGCTGTCGGCCATCGCCAACCGCGTGCACTCGCTGATCGCCCTGGCGTTGGACCTCCCTCCCCTGCCGTGAACCCGCCGCGCGACCGGAGAGGCCGCGCGACGGGCGTCCGAACCTCGGCGATCAGCCCAGCCAGGGGCTGAAGTGCTCGGCCACCGCGGTGGCCAGGCCGCCCACGCTGAGCCGGCCGTCGACCTCGATCACGCGCAGGCCGTGCTCCCGCGCCCGCTCGACCACGTCCTCCGCCAGCAGGCGGTCTCTTTCGACCCGGTTCGCCTGCGCGCGTTCCGGGTCGCTCACGGCGGCGGACACCTTGCCCGCCCTGGGCAGTTCACGGATCTGGCGCTGCCGGAACACCTCGGTCGGCACGAGGAACACCGCCTGCCGCGGGTCGGCGAGCAGCGGCGCGACCAGTTCCGGTCGCAGCCCCCACCCCTCGGCGACGAGCGGACGGCCGCTGGACAACGCGCGCAGGTCGTCCAGCACCATCCCGAACCGCTCGGCGTGGCCGCGCTTGCTGTGCTCGGCCATCTCCTGCGGTGACGGTCGCACCCAGGTCGTATCGGGGTCGTGGTCTTGGAGGGTCAGCCACGCGTGCCGGTGCGGGTAGCGCCCGGCGTGCGCCAGCGCGCGGTCGTAGTGGCCCCGGGCGTCGTGGAAGTCGTAGTGGTACGCGGTCAGTCCGAACCGGCGCGACAAGAGCCAGGCGACGGTCGACTTGCCCGTCCACTGCGCTCCGCCGATCCACAGGACAGTGCTCAATTCCCCAGAAGGTCCCCACCTCATGGTGGCAAGGGTGACGGGTGCGCGAGCGCGGAACAAGTCTTGTTTTTGCTGGTCAGAGGCGGTTAAGTAGTTGGTGTCGGTTGATATGGTCCCCACCTCGGACCGACAGTGGTGGTAGCTCAGGCAGTCGCCGTGGCGGGTTCGGTGTGCACCGTGACCGCGGCCAGGCGGGGCACCGCGTGCTTGAGGTGCCGTTCCACCTCGTGCGCGATGCGGTGGCCCTGCTCGACGCTCAGGCGCGCGTCCACCGCGATCGCCAACTCCGCCCGCAGCACGTGCCCGGTCCACCGCATGCGCACCCGGTCGGCCCGCACCACGCCGTCGACCTGCGCGGCGGCGCGTTCGGCCAGGTCGACCGACGCCGGGTCGACCGCGTCGAGCAACCGGCCGAAGACCTCGCCCGCCGCGTCGCGCAGGACGAACAGGATGGCGGCGGTCATGCCCAGGCCGACGAGCGGGTCGGCGGCGGGGAACCCCAGGGCCACCCCGATCCCGCCCAGCACCACGGCCAGCGACGTGAAGCCGTCGGTGCGGGCGTGCAGGCCGTCGGCGACGAGCGCGGCCGAGCCGATCGCCCGGCCGACCCGCATCCGGTAGCGGGCGACCAGCTCGTTGCCCAGGAACCCGACCACGCCGGCCAGCGCCACCACCCAGAGGTGCCGCACCGGTTGCGGGTCGAGCAGCCCGCGCACCGACTCGTACCCGGCGTACGCCGCCGACGCGGCGATCACCAGCACGATCACCACGCCGGCCAGGTCCTCCGCACGTCCGAGGCCGTAGGTGAAGCGGCGGGACGCGGCCCGGCGGCCCAGCACGAAGGCGATGGCCAGCGGGATCGAGGTGAGGGCGTCGGCGGCGTTGTGGACGGTGTCGCCCAGCAGCGCCACCGAGCCGGTGACCAGCACCAACACCGCCTGCACGGCCGCCGTGGCGAACAGCGCCACGAACGAGACGACCAGGGCGCGCATCCCCCGCTCGCTGCCCTCCAGCGCGGTGTCGACGCGGTCCACCGAACGGTGCCCGTGTCCATGCCCGTGTCCGTGTCCGTGGCCGTGCCCATGCCCGTGTCCTTTGCCCGTCACGTTGGCAGCATACCTGCGCATTCACGCAGATACGCAAGCAAGTAGGCTGGCGTCATGCACACCGCGCTGTCGGACTTCGACATGCCCAACGACGAGCAGGTACACCTGGCCGCCGAGTCGTTCCGCCTGCTCGCCGACCCGACCCGGATCAAGGTGCTCTGGGCGTTGCTGCAGGGCGAGTCGTCGGTGGCCTGCCTCGCCGACCTGGCGGGCGCCGCGCCGACCGCGGTCAGCCAGCACCTGGCCAAGCTGCGCCTCGCCGGTCTGGTGAAGGGCCGCCGCGAGGGCACGTTCGTCTACTACTCCGCGGCCAACGACCACGTGAAATCCCTTCTGGCACAAGCACTCTTCCACGCCGACCACGTCGACCGCGGCATCCCGCCCGCCGACGACGCCGAGCAGGAGGTCGCTCACCACCAGCGTTGACCGCCGCGCCGGTTTCACCCTTACGTCGCAACGAATCGGGCATATCAGTGCAGCTCAACGGGTATCCGAAGCTCCCCCACCCCGGTTCAACGAGGAGCAGGACCATGGGCATCCACACCTCTTCACGACAGTCCGGCAGGAGGTCGTGATGGCGCAGTCGTGTGACCTGATCGACATCCGCAGCGGCGACCTCTTCCACCAACCCGTCCCCTACGGCCTGGTGTACCCGACGTGCACCGCCGACGGCGAGGCCCCGCCCAGCCAGCGCGGCCGGACCTGGGAACACCTGACCGCGTCGGGCCGCGTCCTGCAACCGGCGCCCCGGTGACGCCCGGCGGGTTTCCGCCGACGGGGCCGTAGGCAATCGCCTGCGGCCCCGACTTCGTTGTGCGGCTTGGGAAAACCCGCCTTGACGGGACGCCGGTCGGGAAAGCGCGCGACCGCGACGATCATCGCGGCTAACGTGTCCACCGGGCGAAGGGGGCGCGGTGGAGTCGTTCGATCCGAACGAGGCGGACGCGGCGGACCTGGCGGGGTACTACCGGGTGGTGCGGGACAGCCACCTCGTCGACGAGGACTCGCCGCACGAGCCGGTGCCGTCGTACGACGACGTGGTGGAACGGCTGCGCAGCCCGTTCCCCGGCGTCGGTCCGGCGGGGCACTGGGTGGTGCGCGACGCGAGCGGGATCGTGGCGTTCGGGTACGCGCGGTTCCCCGAGGACGAGAACAGCCACATCGCGGTGGCCACGGTGGTCGTGCACCCGGAGTCACGCCGGCGGGGCATCGCCACCCGGTTGCTCCGCGAGATGGTGCCGGAACTGCGTGCGCGCGGGCGCACGGTGATCGAGGACTGGGGACTGGTGGCGGGACGGCCGGGCACGCGGTGGGCGCACCGACTGGGGTTCAGGACCGTGCGGGCGGTGGCGGCCATGGGGATGGCCCTCGAAGACCGGACGCGGTGGCCCGTCGACCTGCCCGACGGTTACCGGGTGGAGCGGTGGGTCGACGCGGCGCCCGAGGAGATCGTCGCGTCCTACGCCGCCGCGCGGAGCGCGATCCACGACGCGCCGATGGGCACCACCGAGTACGTCCTTCCGGAGTGGACGGTGCGGCGGGTCCGGGAGAACGAGGCGGAGCTGCGCGGCGAGAACGTCGAGCAGCGCGTGGTGGTGGCCGTGCACGAGGCCACCGGCGAGGTCGCCGGGCTGACCGAGGTGGTGCTGCTGCCGCACGGGCCGCGCACGGGCTACCAAGGCGACACGGCCGTGCTCGCCGCGCACCGGGGCCGCGGGCTCGGCCTGGGCATCAAGGGCGTGATGGCCCACTGGCTGGTCGAGGACCACCCGGACCTGGAACGCATGCGCACCTTCACCAACGCCGACAACGAGCACATGATCCGGGTCAACCGAGAGCTGGGCATGGCCGTCGAACGCACCGTGCTCGTGGTCGCGCACGACATCGACGCGCTGACGGCCCGCCTCGCTGGGTGACGACCTGCCTCACCGGCCGACGACCCGCGTCACCGGCCGACAGCCCGCGTCTCCGGCTGACGTCGCGCATGTCGAGCGGTCCGGCACGTCGAGCGCGGTGAACCCTCCGCCGCCGTGGTCGCCGGGTGACCCCGTAGCCGAAAGCCGCGTAGGTGTCGGTGGTGATCGGTAGGCTTCGCGGTGCGGACCACAGCTGGAGGAGGTCGAGTGACGGCGAGCGACGGGCGTCTGGTCGGCGATCTGGCCAAGGCCATCGACGAGTCGGATTTCGCCTGGTCGTTGGTGCTCGTCGGCGAGGACCAGCGGGACAAGCTGGCCGCCCTCACCAGCGACCTGCTCGGCAAGCCGTCGACCGCGGGTGACGGCAAGCAGATCACCTCCGGTTACGCCTACTGGGGCATCGGACCGACGATCGCCTGGGCGCACGCCTGCGCCGACCCGTTCTACCTGGTGATGAAGCAGAGCCTGGACTCGTTCACCCGGCGCTGGGCACGGGTGCGCGGCCGGATCGGCGAGGGGTTCCACCACGTCAGCTTCGGCGTCGGCACCGGGCACAAGGACCGGCTCATCCTGGAGCACCTGCTGGAGCGCAACCCGGCCCTGCTCTACCTGCCGGTCGACATGAGCTCGGAGATGCTGCGGCTGGGCACCCAGGAGGCCACCCACCGCGTCGGCCTGCGCGGGCACCGGGTGGTGCCGGTGCAGCTGGACTTCTCCATCACCGACAACCTGGACGAGCTGCGCGAGCTGATCAACCGGCTGGTCGGCGACGAGCCGGTGCTGTACTCGCTGCTGGGCAACACCATGGCGAACTTCGACCACGACGCCGAGCTGCTCGCGAACCTCACCGCGCTGGTCCGGCCCCAGGACCTGTTCCTGCTTGAGGTCGCCACCACGGAGGCGTTGAGCGACGACCTGGCGCAGGACGCGGTCCAGGAGTACGCCCGCAGCCGGGCCTACCGCGAGTTCGTGACCAGCGCGTTGCTGCACAACACCGACCTGACCATCAACGTGGACGCGGTGCAGTTCCGGGGCGCGGTCGAGGGCGACCGGGCGTTGAAGGTGAAGGTCGTCTACCAGAACCAGACCGGCGGCGACATCATGATGATGCTCCCCGACCGCACCCGGGTGCCGTTCCCGGACCGGGACACCATCCGCCTCTACCTGACCCGCAAGTACGCGCGGAAGGCCTTGGACGGGGTCGTGCGCGAAGCCGGGATGCGCAAGGTCGTCGGCACGCACTCCGACTTCGCTGTGCCGCGCTCGTCGCAGGGCTTCGGGATGGACCTGCTGCTGCTCGCGCCCGGTGCGCAGCCCCCCGCGCCGGAGCAGGTCGACACCCTGGCCCGCGACATCTGGGAGAACTGACCGAAGATGACCCGCGTCGTGATCACGGCGCTGACGTTCGGCGCGCTCGCGGTGGCGATGGCGCTGGGCGTGAGCTGGTTCGTCGTGTCGCCGCCCGGCGACCGGTGGGAGCCCGCGGTGAACTCGTTCGCGCTGCTCGCGGGCATCACCGGCATCTTCGCCGAGCGGTGGGCGTCGCAGCGCGAGCAGCGCAACCAGGCCATCGAGTCCATCCGGCTGGAGGTGGCGCGCAACCGGGAGACGCTGGACGGCGAGGCGTTCAGCCCGGACGGTCCGCGGGGCAGGCGGGTGTACCCGAGGCTGGTGCAGTCGGCGGTGGACTCGGCGTTGTCGTCGGGCGCGCTCAGCCCGCACCGCGACGCCGACCTGATCGACCTGCTGCACCGGTGGCGCACGACCGTGGCGTCGGTGAACCGGCGGCTGGAGCTGACCGAGATGCTGGTGTTCACCAGCCCGTCGGACCAGAAGGCCGAGGAGTTCCACGCGGCGCTGCACAGCGCGAGCAGCTTCTTCCAAGGTGTGCGGGCGCTGCTGGACGAGGCCCAGGCCTACCTCGGTGGACCCGTCGGGCGTTGACTCGCGAGCGTCGACCGGCGTCGGCTGGCGTGAGCCCGCGTCGGTCGGCGCTAGTCGCGTTGCTCGGTGTTGGTCAGCGTTGGTCGCGTGGGCCGGTGTGTTCAGCGTTGGTCGCGTGGGTCGGCGTGGGTCGGGATCAGCTCGCGGCCAGCAGTTCCCGGTCGTCGTCGACCAGCTCCAGCCCGTCCACCCACCGCGCCACGGCGGCCGGTTCCGGGCGGATCGGGCCGCGCAGCCGCGCCAGCACGAACGGCGGCTCGGCGCTGTCGCTCTCCACCGCGACGGACCAGCCCCGGTCCTCGTCCCAGAGCAGCGCCACGTCCCGGTCGGCGAACCCGGGCAGGTGGCCGTCGAGCGCGAGGTAGGCGCCGAGGCGTGCGCCGTCGGACTGGACGCAGGAGGACTCGCCGCTGAGCCCGAGCGCGCGGGTCACCCTCGACACGTAGGCCAGCAGTTCGCGCACCGCGCTCTCGTCATCGAATTCCCAGTCCACTTCGCACCACCGTCCCCACCCCGGAGCCCACCGACCGCGCCGAGTCGTCGACGCGATCCGGGGTAACCCGTTCGTGGAGTTCCGAAACACGGACGTCCGGTTTGCCAGGTCAGGACGCGGTCGGGCCGGGCTGTCCGTGCAGGTAGACGCCCACCCAGTCGACCGCGTCACGGGTCGGTGCGGCCGGCGGCGCGGGCACGAAGTTCGCCGCGTCGTCGATGCTGCCGCTGCCGTCGTACCGCGCGGTGAGGGGGTACGGGAACACGGGCCGGGTGCGGACCACACCGCCCTTCGCGTCACGGCGGGTGGCGATGACCCGCTCCGGCGCGGTGCCCTGCTCGACCCACGCCAGCAACTCGCGGATCGGGTCGAAGCCGGCCAGCTCGTCGCCGCCACCGCAGTGGCGCACGCCGGGCACCATGAACACCCGGGCCCAGCCGCGGATGTCGTGGTCGTCGCGCCGGGCCAGCCGTTCGTAGTAGTCGAGCAGGCCGCGCGGCGGGACGCCCTGGTCGCTCCAGCCGTGCCAGAGGATCAGCTTGCCGCCCGCGCGGCGGAACTCGTCCAGGTCGAGGCTCATCGCGTTGCCGCGCACGCCTTCGACGTTGAGCCGGGCGAACTCCTCGGCGGTGAACTCGACGTCGGCCAACGACGAGGGCGGCGTGCCCACCGGGTAGCCCATGCGCCTGAGGTAGTCGTCCGCGAGCAGCGCGGCCAAGGGGGTGTCGCCGTCGTCCGACGGCGTGATCCAGTCCTCCCAGGCCAGTTCGGAGCCGCGTTCCTGCCCGGCCGGGTAGAGCCTGTTGCCGCGGGCGTCCGCGGGGCCCGCGTACAGCTTGCGCACCACGTCGACCTGCGCCGCGGTGAGGCAGTCACCGCCGTCCGGTGCGCACTCCAGCGGCGCGGGGTCGTAGTCGCAGCGGCGCGGGTCGTCGATCAGGCCGTCCACCAGGCCGTCGATGCGGTCGCAATGCCGCATGACGGCGTCGTGCAGCACGGGCAGCCGGTCGGCGGTGAGCACCGGGCGGCCGTCCGCGCCGGTGTTGGTGCGGGCCAACCAGGCCTGGTAGAGCACCAGCGGGCTCTGGTAGTTGGCGGGCGCGCCCGCGATGACGCCGTCGAAGTCGTGCGGGTAGCGCTGGGCCAGCAACAGCCCTTCCCGGCCGCCGTTCGAGCAGCCGGCGAAGTACGAGAACGAGGGCGGGTCGCCGTAGTAGTCCTCGATGACGCGCTTCGCCGCCAACGACACCACGTGCGGCGCGCGGAACGCGAAGTCGTCGCGAGCGGCCTGGTTGTCGGCGGCCCACCGGCCGTCGCCCGACCGCACCCGGCCGCGGCCGACGTGCCCGTCGTCGGTGGCGGCCACCGCGACGCCGCCGACCTCCGCGCCGCAGTCGGGGAATGTGGGCGGCAGGAGTTCACCGCAGAACCCGCCGCAGCCGTACTGGAGGTAGCGGCCGGTGTAGGTCGTGGTCGGCAGCTTCAGCTGGAACCGGATCTCCGGCTCGACGTACCCGAGCACGGCGCAGTGCGCGGTCTCGGCGCCGTGCTCGGGTACCGGTTCCGCCTGCGTCACGTGCGCACGGGCGCCGGGCACCTCGAAGTCGCCCACCAGGTCCGAGCACTCGGTCACGGGCCGGATCGTCCCGTCGTCCTCCCCCGGCGCCGCGGCGAGCGCGGCCAGCAGGGACGCCACCAACCCGATCACCACAACCCACCGGATCACTCGCACCTCCTCCGCTGCCCATTCTGCCGATCAGTGCCACGCGGTCCGGTGCGCGGGGGTCGGAATCGGGTCAGGGGCGGGGTGTGCGGACGGCGACGGCGGCGATGTCGTCCAGGTACTCGGCGGTGAACCCACCGGCGACGTTCTCCGCTTCGGCGATCACCACGGTCACGCCGTCGACCGTGTCGGAGTCGTAGTTCTGCGCGGTGAAGGGGACGTCGTTGATCCGGAGCAACGATCCCGACAGCGGCGTGAGGTCGCCGGTGCCGTGGATGTCCTCGACGCGTTTGAACTCGCGCGCCTTGTCGCGGTCGTCGAACTCGACCCAGGCGACGAACACCACGGCCGTGCCGCCCTTGTCGTCGGTGACGGTGAACAGCATCCGGTCGAGCGCGACGCACGGGACGGCTCTCAGCAACTCCTGCACCTGGCCGAAGGAGTGGGAGACGCACTCCGCGTCCTCCCGGGTGGCCCGGTCGACCACGCGCAGCCCGCTGTCACGCCAGACCTCGTCCGGGTCCTCGGGCGCCGCGAGCCCACCCGCGCCCGCGGCCACCACGCCGGCCAGCGCGGCGGCCGCGATCAACCCACCCGATCCCACCTGCCGCCACCTCCCCCACCGACCGGCACAGTCATCCACTGGTACCCGGTTTGAAGGTAACTCCCACCTGCCACCGGCGGACAGGCCCCGCTACCGAACGCCGCACCACGAACTCAGCTGAGGTGTCGGGCGAAGAACCGGTTCGCCTCGTCCCCCTCGAACCGCGGCACGCCGGTGTGCCCGCCCATGTTGGCGTGCAGCGTCTTCTCCTCGGAGCCGAACGCGTCGAACAGGTCCAGGGCCATTTGCCGGTCGTTGCCCTCGTCGTCCCACTGCAGCAGCACCAGCAGCGGAATGGTGACCTGCCGCGCTTCCTCGAACACCGCGCGCGGCACGAAGCTCCCGGCGAACAGGAGGGCGGCCGAGATGCGCGGCTCGACCACCGCCAACCGGACGCCGATGGAGATCACCCCGCCCGCGTAACCGACCGGGCCGCCGATCCCGGGCAGCGCGAGGAGGGCGTCCAAGGTGGCCCGCCACTCCGGGACCGCCCTGTCGACCAGTGGGAGGACGAGCCGGTCGACGATCTCGTCACCGACCGGCTCGCCGGCCTCCAGCGCGCGTTGCAGGTCGGCGCGGGCCTGCTCGGCTGCGGCGAAACGGGGTCGGTCACCGCCGCCGGGGAGCTCGATGGTGGCCGTGGCGAAGCCCTCCGCCGCGGCGTGCCGGGCCCGGGCGGCCAGTCGGGGGTACATCCGGCGCAGTCCGCCGGGGTGGCCGAGGAGGATCAGTGGGGCGGGTGCGGAGGTGGGGGTGGTGGGGGTGGGTCCGGGCGTCCAGAGGATGCCGGGGACTTCGTCGAGGGTGAACTCGCGTTCGAGGACGCCGTCGTGGAAGCGCTGTTCGGAGGTGAATCGCACGGTCGTGCCTTTCGGGAGTGCTCGTGAACGGCGCTCCCGGACGACCTATCGCCCGACCGTGACCCCTGAGGGGAGCACCCATGTCGATACGTCCACGGGTACCACCTCCTCGTTCTTCCGCACGGCCTGCGAGAAGCAGCCTACCGGAGACTAAGACCCGAACGCCGCGATCACCGACGCCATGTCCGCACTCGCACCGACTCGACCCGCCGCGGTCCGGTAGTGCTCGTTCAGCACGCGCATCAAGCGGTCATCGGTGCCCGTCGACGCCATCGCGGCCATGATCAGCTCGCTGTCCTTGACCGCGCCGTCGACCCCGAACGAGGGCGGGAACTCACCGTCGATCATGGCACGACCCTTGACCTGCGCATACGTGCTGTCCACCGGCCCTCCGGCGATGGCCTCGAAGAACGCGTCGGGATCCAGCCCCAGACCTCGGGTCAGCGCCACGGCCTGCGCGGCGGCCGCGGTGATCGACAGCACCCACGAGTTCGCGGCCAGTTTGAGCCGCTGCCCGTCACCAGGGCGTTCACCCGCCCACACCGTGCGGATCGCGATGGCGTCGAACACCGGCGCGACGGTCGCGCGCAGCTCGACGGGCCCGCCCGCGAGGACGGTCAGCTTGCCCTGCTCCGCCGGTGCACGGGTGCCGAGAACGGGTGCGTCCACGTACGGCACGCCGTGCATCGCGGCCAGTTCGGCGAGGTGGTCGCTGCCGGCCAAGCCGACCGTGCCGCACTGCACCCACACCGCGCCGTCCTCGATCGACGGCAGCGCCTCGGCCATCACCCCGGCGGTGGCGTCGGCGTCGAACAGCATCGTGATCACGGCGTCCGCGCCGACGACCGCGCTCTTCGGGTCGTCGGCGACCACGGCGCCCTCGTCGGCCAGCGGACGGGCCTTGGCCAGGCTGCGGTTCCACACCACGACGTCTGCCTTGGCCCGCAGCAGGCTCCGCGCCATACCGGCGCCCATCAGACCCGTTCCCAACACCACCACGCGCATGGGCCCAACATCCCACCATGGGCCGAATGGCGCATCACGAAGACGTCACCTGGGTTACACGGAGCTGAGGGGTGAGGGTGGGGGTTGGGTGATGGGAACACCAGGTGAACGACCTGTTCTGCCGGGCGGCGGAGGGGTTAAGGCAGCGAAGGTAGGTAAGAAGGTGCGCGCCGAGCGTGGGCGGTCCGTTCGAACGCGGCGGCGAAGCGCAGCACCGTCATGTCCGCCCCATGGCCCGCCATGAACGACACCCCGATCGGCAGCGGCCCCGCGAACCCGGCCGGGACGGTGGCGTTCGGGTAGCCGGACACGGCGGCCGGCGTGGACGACCCGAGTTCGTAAGCGTCGCCGCTGCCGTACTCGGTCCGCCACGCGGGCCCGTTCGTCGGAGCCATGATCACGTCCAGCCGGTGCGCGGCCAGGACCTCGTCGATGGACCGACGGGCGAGAGAGGTAGCGGTGCGGCGCTGCTCGACGTAGGTCGGGTCGGTCACCGGCGGCGCCTTCTCGGCCTCGACGAACAGCTCCTGGCCGAACTTGCTCAGCTCCACCGGGTCGGCCTCGTTGAACGCGATCAGCTCGGTCAGCGTCTTCGGCACGCCGGGCCGGGTGCGCAGGTACCGCTCCAGGTCGTGCTTGAACTCGGTGATCAGCGCCGGGAACTCGGCCGCCTCGACCTGGTCCTGGTAGGGCAGCTCCACCTCGACCACGGTCGCGCCGGCCCGCCGGAGCACCTCCACCGCCGACTGCACGACCCGGTCCGCGTCGCCGTCGCGGCCCGCCTTGCGCCAGACGCCGACCCGCTTGCCGCGCAACGACGCGGAACCGAGGTCGGCGGCGTAGTCGACGCCCTTGCCCTCCAACGCGGACATCAGGATCGCGGCGTCCACCACGTGCCGGGCCATCGGTCCGGCCGTGTCCTGGTGCGACGAGATCGGCACGATGCCGTCGCCGCTGACCCGGCCGAGCGTCGGCTTGAGCCCGACCAAGCCGTTCTGCCCGGCCGGGCAGACGATCGAACCGTCGGTCTCCGTGCCGACGGCGACCTGCGCCAACGACGCCGCCACCGCCGCGCCCGAGCCGGACGACGAGCCGCACGGGTTGCGGTCGAGCACGTGCGGGTTGTTGGTCTGCCCACCGACCGCCGACCAGCCGGAGGTGGAGGACGTGGACCGGAAGTTCGCCCACTCGGACAGGTTCGTCTTGCCCAGCACCACCGCGCCCGCGTCACGCAGGCGTCGCACCAGTTCGGCGTCGTCGCGCGGCGGCACGCGCAGGGCGCGCGAACCGGCGGTGTTGCCCATGTTCCTGGTGTCGATGTTGTCCTTGAGCAGCACCGGGATGCCGTCCAGCAGCCCCTTGGTCCGCCCTTCCCGACGACGCCGATCGCTCTGCGCGGCCTGCGCGAGCGCTTCGGGGTTCACCGCGACCACCGAGCGGACCTTGCGGTCCACCGTTTCGATGCGGCGCAGGTAGGCGCGGGTCAGGTCGACCGAGGTGAGGGTGCCCGCGTCCATGCGGCGGACCAGGTGCGGGATGGTCACGGCGTCCAGGTTCTCGACCGGGCGGGTGTGGGCGTTGGCCGGCGGTGCGATGACGAGCACGCACAGCAGGGCCGCGAGCAGGGATCGCATGGTGGTCAGCCCAGACCCGGTGACCGGTTCCGGTCAACCCGCCGTTCGTCGGCCGCTTCGGGGCGCTGGTTCCGGGCGCGTCTGGTTCCGGGCGCGTCTGGTCTGGGGCGCCTGGTCCGGGTTGCCTGGTCCGGGTGCCTGGTCCGGGGCGTGGTTACTTGTTCTGGGGAGGCGGAGCCGGGTCGGCTGCGGCGACCCGGGCGTGCAGGCGGTCGCGGATCTCGTCGGGAGAGTAGGCGCGGCGCTTGCGTTCCGCGCGTGCGATCACCACCCCGGTCGCAGCGACACCCGCGACACCGGCCAGGCCGAGCAGCTTCCACCAACGCATCTGCCTAGGCTACCGGGATGGCTGGAACGAAGATCGGTCTGGACGAAGCGGTCGAGCTCACTCGAACCGGTGATGTCTGGTTGTTCCGCGGCAGCTCGGTCGCCGACCGGGCGATCCGCGTGACCACGAACAGCCCGGTCAACCACGTGGGGATGACCGTGGCGGTCGAAGACCTGCCGCCGTTGATGTGGCACGCCGAGCTGGGGCGCTCCTTGCCGGACGTGTGGACCGGCACGCACCACCGCGGCGTGCAGCTGCACGACCTGCGCGAGGCCGTGCTGGTGTGGGCGCGCAAGTACGGGCAGCGGGCGTGGCTGCGGCAGCTCGACCGGCCGACCACTCAGGAAGAGGACGACGCGGTGCTCAAGACGGTGGCGCAGCTGAACGGCACCCCGTTCCCCTCGACGGCGAGGTTGGCCACGAGGTGGTTGCGCGGTCGACTGCCGAACTTGCGCAAGACCTCCGAGGCGACGCTGGAGACGGCGTACTGCGCGGAGGTGGTGGCGGTGACGTACGAGGCGATGGGGTTGTTGCCTGGCGGTCGTCGGGCGAACTGGTACGACCCGGGGCGGTTCTGGAGTGGGGATGAGTTGGATCTGTTGGGTGGGGCGCGGTTGGGGGACGAGATAGCGGTGGAGATCCCAGGGGGTTGAGGTTGGTTGGGTCCGGGTCGGGTTGGGTCCGGTTTGGGTGGTGTGGGTCGGGTCGGGTCGGGTGGTGTGGGTTCGGCGCTCGGGTCCGGCTCGATTTGACATGGGGCCCTTACGGGCACCCCAGGCAGGCCAAAGCCGGGCAGGCCTGGCGGATAAAGCGCCCGCCAAGCCTGCCCGGCTTCGTCCAGCCTATGGCACCCGAACCCATGTCAAATCGGGCCTCGGTGGGTGCGCTGCGGGTCCGATGGGGCTGGGTTGGGGAGCCTCGGTGGGTTGGCGGCGGGGTCGTTGGGAGTGAGTGAGGGTGGTGGGTCGTTGAGGTGGGTTGTTGGCCATTTGTTCACGGGGTTGGGCACCGCCTTGGGAAAAGCAGGCGTGCTGGACGACGTGTCGCCCTACCATCCGATTGGTGAACACACGTTCAAGCGTGGCGTTGGTCGCGGTGTTGTTGGTCGGGTGTGCGGCTGAGGCGGAGGTGCCGCGGACGGTGCCGGAGACCGGGTTGCTCGGGGCGCTGGCGGGTGCGCGGTCCACTGCCGAGTCGTCCGTGCTGGTCGAGTACGGGGATGTCGCGGCGGTGCGGGCGTTGCTGGGCAAGGACGCGGAGCGCTTCAAGGGCTTGAGCGGCTACGGGTATTCCGACGTTGCCGGGCGTGGTCAGGTGTTGCCTGAGCTGGTCGGGTTCGACCCGGCACGGGCTGCGACGGCGCTGCGGGTGGGGCAGGCGCCCATGTGGGCCGCTGTGTTGCGCATGGACGTCGACGTGGCGGCGGTGGAGGCGAAGCTCGCCGGGCTCGGTGGTCGTCGGGCCGGCTCGGGGGCCTGGATCACCGGTGAGGACAACGAGGTCGACGCGGACGGTCCGTTGGCGGAAGCGGGGATCGTGACCGGGTTCCAGCAGGTTCGGGTGGAGCCGGGCTCGGTCGCCCACTCCCCCAGCGGTGAGGCGTTGAAGTGGGTGACCGAGTCGCCGGGTGAGAGGTCGCTGGCCGCGGATCCGATGATCGGTGAACTGGCCCGCTGCCTCGGCGAGGTGTCGGCGGCGGTGATCAGCAAGCCCAAGAGCGGGTTGCCGGTGGCCGCGGGCGTGCGCACGACCCCGGCGGGTGAGAGCACCGAGGTCGTGTGCGTGCCCGACGAGAACCCCAACGCGCTCAAGGACCTCGTGCGGACCAAGTTGGAGGCGGCGCCCTGGTCGGAGGTGCTTCCCGGTGCGACGGCCGAGCAGCCCGGTGACCAGACCGGTGTGGTGCGGGTGCTCGCGCCGAACGCGCCGGAGGCCGGGGTCGGTCGGGTGCTCACGGCGTTGCAGCGCGGCGAGCTACCGACGTTGTTCGGCTGATTTGGGTGGGCGTGGGGGTTGCCGGTCGCGGTCGGGTCGGTCAGTCGAACCGCTGGGCGACCTGTTCACGGCGGGCCGCGACCGAGGAGCCCGACTCGCGCCGGGCCATGCGGCGCAGGACGAGCGGTGCCACGGCGAAGCCCACCACGGCCCACGCACCGAGCGCGACCACGGTCTCCAGGTGGCGCCACGAGCCGCCGATCTCGGCCACGGCCACGGCGTCCGGCAGCAGTGCCGACCGCAGGCCCAGTCCCAGCCAGTACAGCGGGAACGCCTGGCCGACCCACTGCAACCACCCCGGCATGGCGGTGATCGGGTAGAACACGCCCGACACCACCACCAGGCCCATGAGCAGCAAGGTGACGAAACCGAGGTTCTGGGCGTTGCCGAACACCGCGCCGATGATCGCCCCGATCGGCAGGGTCGCGAGCAGGCCGAGCACCAGCACCCACGTCACCGTCAGCCACGTCGACACCCGACCGGCCGCCAGACCGTCGAACAGCAGCAGCGCGGGCACCAGGACCACCGCGAGCACGGCGATCGTCATAGCCGCCTTGCCCAGCACCCTGCCCACGACGTAGGCGAGCACACCGTTCGGCGTCGCCTTGGCCCGCAGCAGCGTGCCGTCCTCACGGTCCATGGTCAGCGCCAGCGCCAACCCCATGAGGCCGGTGAAGACGACGTTCATCGCGAGGATGCCGGGCACCGCCTGCGCGCCGAGCGGGAAGTCGAGGCCGGGGGCCGCGCCGTCGCCGAACGCGTACATCACCACGAGCGCGACCACCGGCAGCCACAGCCAGCCGATCAGCTCGCCCGGGTTGGTCATGGTCTGGCCGAACTCGATCCGTGCGCGCCGCACGCCGGCGCGCACGGCCATCGCCTTGGCGTTCACGCGGCCACCGCCTCGGACTCGCGCACCAGCGCCAGGTACACGTCCTCCAGGCCGACCCTGCGGACCTCCAGGTCCTGCACCGCCTTGCCGTGCTCGGCGAACAGCTCCCGCACGTAACCTGTGGAGTCGGCCACGGACCGCACGTGCTCCGCGCCGTCCAGCCGGTACCTGACCTCGGCCTCGCCCGCGATCCGGGCGGCCAGTTCCGCGGCCGTGCCGTCGGCCACCACCCGGCCGGACACGAGGATCACGATGCGGTCGGCCAGTTTCTCGGCCTCGGTGAGGTCGTGGGTGGTGAGCAGGATCGAGGTGCCGGACAGCCGGCGCACCAGCTCGTGGAACTCGCGCCGCGCCTCGGGGTCGAAGCCGACCGTCGGTTCGTCCAGGAACAGCAGGTCCGGCCGTCCGACCAGGCCGACCGCGACGTCCAGCCGGCGTCGCTGACCACCGGACAGGGTGCCGATCCTCCGGTCGGCGTGGTCGGTCAGGCCGACGAGGCCGATCAGCTCGTCGGGGTCGAACACCTGCTCGCGGTAGGGCAGGTAGAACAGGCTCAGGTACGACAGCAGCTCGCGCACCCGCCAGCGGCCGTGGTCGCGCCACGATTGCAGCACCACGCCCAACCTCGCCCGCCACGCCTCGTCGGCGTCGTCCGGGTCGACGCCCAGCACCCGGACGTCGCCGTCGGACCGCTTGCGGAAGCCCTCCAGGATCTCGACGGTGGTGGTCTTGCCCGCGCCGTTGGGGCCGAGCAGCGCCACCACCTCACCCGGTCCGACGGTCAGGTCCACCCCCTTCAGCACGTCGGTGGAGCCGTACCGCATGCGCAGGCCGCGCGTGTGCACGACCGACGGTTCCCGCTGGTTGTCGCCGGTTCTCATGCCTTCAACCGTATCGTTGAACCTCCATATTGAGACTTTTGGCGGTTGTGGGTGAGTTCATGCGGTCGGGGAGACAGGTAACCTTAAAATCGCCGTTGAACCCGGTAGGAGGATGTGACGGTGTCGCTTCGCCCAGTGGACCTCGCCCGCGCGGCGGGCATCTCGGCCCAGCAGGTGCGCAACTACCTCGACGCCGGGGTGCTGCCGCCCGCCGAACGCTCACCGGCGGGGTACCGGAGGTTCGACGAGCGGCACCGGCAGGCGTTGACGACGTACCGGGCGTTGGGGCGGGGGTACGGGTGGGAGGCCGCCAAGGCCATCATGCGCTCGATCCACGACGGTTCGCCGGACCTGGCGTTGGCGCGGGTGGACGCCGAGCACGCGGCGGCGCACGGGCAGCGGTTGGCGTTGCGGGCGACGGCCGAGGCGCTGGAGGCGGTGGCCGTGCACCCGCCGGACGCGGTGCCGCGCACGGGGTTGCGGGTCGGTGAGCTGGCGGCGCGGCTGGGCGTGCGGCCGTCCGCGCTGCGGGTGTGGGAGGCGGCCGGTCTGCTGCTGCCCAAGCGCGACACCGACGGGCACCGCCGCTTCGGCGCGACCGACGTCCGCGACGCCCGGTTGGTGGCCACCCTGCGGCAGAGCCGCTACCCGCTGCCCACGATCAAGCCGATCATGGACGAGTTCCGCAGCTCGGGTGGCGCGGACGCGTTGCGCGCGGCCATCACCGCACGGGACGCGGAACTCGGTCGTCGGGCGATGGCGATGCTCGAAGCCGCCAACGCCCTGCACGGCTACCTGACCACGGCAGGTACCGAGTCCTAGGCACGGGTGCGCCACCTACCTCGTGGTCAGCCCGGCCTCGTAGGCCAGGATCGCGGCCTGGACGCGGTTGGCCACCTCAAGCCGGTGCAGGATCGCGCTGACGTGCGCCTTCACCGTGCCCTCCACGAGGCCCAGGCGCCGGGCGATGTCCTGGTTCGACAGGCCCTCCCCCACCAGCGCCAGCACGTCGCGCTCACGGGCGGTCAGCGCGGCGACCCGCCGGCGCGCGTCGTCGAGCCTGGTGAGGCGCCCGCCGCGCAGGTCGGCCACGACGCGGTGGGCGATCTTCGGCGACAGGTAGGCCGCACCCCCGGCGACGGCGCGCACGCCGATCAGGAGTTCCCTCGGGTCGGCGGCCTTGAGCAGGAAGCCGTCGGCACCCTCGCCCAGCGCCCGCGCCACATACTCGTCCTCGTCGAACGTCGTGAGCACCAGCACCGCGACCTCGGGCGCGGACCGGCGCAGCTCGACGGCGGCGGCCAGGCCGTCCAGGCGAGGCATCCGGATGTCGAGCAGCACGACGTCCGGCCGGTGCTCAAGCGCCAGCGCGACCGCCTCGTGCCCGTCCGCGGCCTCGGCGACCACCTCGATGCCCGGGTCGGTGGTGAGGATCGCCTTCACCCCGGCGCGGACCATCGCCTCGTCGTCGGCGAGCAGCACGCGGATCACGCCGGTCCCTCCCCGCCGGATCGCACGGGCAGCCGTGCCGCCACGGTGAACCGCCCGTCCGCCGGACCCGACCGCAGGGTGCCACCGAGCAACCGGACCCGCTCGGCCAACCCCGCCAGCCCGCTGCCGTCGCCCGGCGGCACCGGGTCGGCCGGGTTCGCCACGGTGACCAGCACCTCGTCGGCCGATCGCCGCACCTCGACGGTCACCGGCGCGCCAGGCGCGTGGCGGGCGGCGTTGGTCAGCGACTCCTGCACCACCCGGTGCACCGCGCGGTCCACCAACGGTGACAGCGGTGTCGTGTCGCCCACCTCGGTGAGGACCACGGGCAACCCGGCTCGTGCGGCCCGTTCCACCAACACCTCCACGCTCTCGTCCGGCGGTTCGACCGGCGCTCCGACGCCTTGGCGCAGCACGCCGACGGTGTGCCGCAACCGGTCGGTGGCGGTCACCGCCGACGCGCGCAACCCGGCCGCGGCCTCGCGGGTCGAGTCGGTGTCGGCGGTCAGCTCCAACGCGCCGGCGCGCAGCGCGATCAGCGCCAGCTCGTGGCCGAGCGAGTCGTGCATGTCGGCCGCGATCCGGGCGCGCTCCAGCAGTCGGGCCCGTTCGGCGACCAACTCCTGCGACCGCTCCAACTGCACGATCCGCTCCCGTCCGGCCTCGACCAGCTCGGCCTGCTGCCGCCGGAACCGACCGGCGAGCCAGGGCAGCAGCACGGACAACCCGAGGCTCGCCAACGCGCCGACGCCCTCCCAGACCCGCACCGCGGTGATGACCAGCCCGGCCGCCGCCACCACGCCCACCACCAGCCCGCCGCGACGCACCGGGAGGTGCCGGCCGAGCAGGTAGGCCAGGACTCCCAGCACCACGTACGCCAGTTGCCGCCACGCCGGCATCGCGTCCGTGCTCAGGCCGTTGACCAGCCCCGCGACCGCGACGACCGCGAGCACCGCCCCGTTCCGCATGACCCGCACCCTACGTCGCTCCTCAGTGGACCGTCGAACGCAATCGCAGCAGGCGCGCGATCGCGGTCACCACGCCCGCGAGCGCCACCACCAGCAAGGTGATCGACAGCGGCGCGGCGAAGTAGGTCAGCTGCGCCCACGTGACGGCTCGGCCGTTCACCAGGAACGACACCAGGTCCGGGTAGGCCGCGAACACCGCCGCAGGCAGGAGCAACGGCACGAACCGCAGCCACACCCGCCACCGCGGCGCGCCCGCCCGACGCCGTGCCCACCGGTCCGACCGCCGCACGCCCAGCACACCGAGCCCCACGGCGAGCAGCGCGACCAGGCCGAGCACCAGCTCCCACAGCTGCCGCGCACCACCGACGGCCTCCGGCTGCCGCCCCTCGCTCAACGCGATCAAGCCCATGAGGATGTCGTAGGTGTCGTCGTGCAGCGCCGCGCTGTTGGTCAGCACGGCGAACCCGTACCCGGTGCCGGGCACGACCGCCTGCACGGCCGAGTAGGTGAACAGGTTCCCGGGGTGCACCAGCGTGCCGTCCTGCGGGATCCAACCCATGCCGTACTCCTCCACAGTGGACGAAGTGTGCATCGTGCGCAGGCCTTCCGGCGACACCAACGCCACGCCGTTCCCGGTCTGGCTGATCAACCACCGGCCCATGTCCGCGGCCGTGGTGATGACCCCGCCGCCACCGCTGGAGTCGAGGAACCCGGGCAGCTCGGCACGGCTCACCCAGGCGCCGAACAGCGAGTTGTAGCCGTCGGCGGGCCGGACCACGTCGGCCGACACCGCGCTGCGCCCCATGCCGAGCGGGCCGAACACCCGCTCCCGCAGGTACTCGCCGAACGGCCGCCCGCTCGCCACCTCCACCAGCCGGGCGGCCAGGTCGTAGTTCACGTTGCAGTACTCGTAGCGCGTGCCCGGGTCGGCGGCCAGCCGCCCCTCGCCCAAGCCCGAGGCGTACTCCGCGAGCGACGTCACCGACTCCAGCGCCGTGACGTCGATCGTGGTGTCGGAGAAGCCGGACGTCTGGTTCAGCAGGTGCCGGACCGTCACGCCGGTGAACCTCGGGTCCGCCATGGTGAAGCCGGGCAGCTGGTCGACCACCGGCTCGTCCAGCCCGATCCGCCCGTCCTCCACCAGCGTCATCACGGCCATGGCGGTGAACGACTTGCTGACCGAGGCGACCCGCATCGGCGTGTCCGCGGTGACCGGTGCGCCCTCGGAATCCTCGCCGTAGCCGGCGGCGTGCACCACGCGGTCGTCGTGGGTCACCACGATCGACACGCCCGGCAGACCGGTGTCGTGCATGACGCCGGCCATGTAGTCGTCGATGGAGGCCGGGGACGGCTCGGCGTGGGCGGCCGGGGTCAGCAGGGTCGCGGCGACGATCACCGCGCCGATCAGGGTTGTTCTCATGCGGTGAAACTACGAATCGGTGGCGGGCCCGGGCATCGGGCCGCAGGCCGGATCCACCCCTGACGAAAGTAAGGGGTGGCGGCGGCGCGCTGTTCACCTGGACGTTCGCCAGGGGCCTCGCGCGGATCCGAAGCCCCCGGACGTGATCACGGCCGGGTGTCCGCCCCGCGCGGTACGGTGGCAGCACACCGCCTCCCTCACATCGTTGTGATCACCGGAGGTAGCAGTTCATGAGGTCTTTCATACGCGTCGGCCACGTGCTGACCGCGGTCGTGTTCGCGGCCGGGCTCGCGGTCGCCACCCCGGCCGACGCGGCACCGCACTGGATACCGCCACGCGTGGACAACCCGTACGTCGGCGCCCGCGCCTACGTCAACCCGGAGTGGTCCGCGCGCGCCGCCGCCGAACCGGGCGGCACGGCCGTCGCCGGCCAACCCACCGGCGTGTGGCTGGACGACATCGCGTCGATCGAGGGCTCGGCCGGGAAGATGGGCCTGCGCGCCCACCTGGAGGAGGCCCTGCGCCAACGCGCCGGCCTGGTGCAGCTCGTCCTGTGGAACGCGCCCGGCCGCGACTGCGGTTGGCTGTCCACCAACGGCGAGCTGGCCTTCGGCGAGCTCCCGCGCTACAAGCAGGAGTTCGTCGACCCGATCGCCCGGATCCTGGCCGAGCCCAGGTACGCGCGGCTGCGGGTCGTCGCGGTCGTGGAGCCCAACTCGTTGCCGTTCCTGGTCACGCACGTGCAGCCCCGGTCCGACGCCACCCTGAGCTGTGAGCAGGTCAGGGCCTCCGGCGCCTACACCGAGGCCATCGGGTACGCGCTGGCGAAGCTCGGCGCGATCCGCAACGTCTACAACTACCTCGACATCAGCCACCACGGGCACATCGGCTGGGACGACAACCGCAAGCCGACGCTGGCGCTGCTGGTGAAGGCGGCGAGCTCGGGCGGCAGCGGGCTCGGCACCGTGCACGGCTTCATCGCCAACACCGCCAACTACTCGGCGCTGCGCGAGGAGTTCATCGTCAAGACGGTCGTCAACGGGCAGCACATCCAGCAGACCAGGTGGGTGGACTGGAACCCGTTCGTCGACGAGCTGTCCTTTGTGGACTTCATCCGAGCCGAGGCGGTCGCGGCGGGCTTCGACCCGCGCGTCGGCGTGCTGGTCGACACCTCGCGCAACGGGTGGGGCGGACCGAACCGGCCGACCAAGCCGGGCCCGGAGACGACCGTGGAGACCTACGTCGAGACCAGCCGGATCGACCGCAGGCTGCGGATCGGCAACTGGTGCAACCAGACCGGCACCGGCCTGGGCGAACGGCCGGTCGCCGCACCGCGGCCCAACGTCGACGCGTACGTGTGGATGAAGCCGCCCGGCGAGTCGGACGGCGCGAGCCTCCCGCTGCCGATCGGCGACGAGAACCACAACCGGATGTGCGACCCGGACTACCAGGGTCGGCCGGATTCCAGCCCGGACCCGACCGGCGCGTGGCGCAACGCGCCGCCGGCCGGCCACTGGCACTCGGCGCAGTTCCAGGAACTGCTGCGCAACGCCCACCCGCCCGTCAACTAGATCTCTTGCGGATAATCCAGTGTTGTCCCGGTAGCTAGACTGGGGCCATGTCCGCCATGGCCCCAGCCCGCACCGAGTCCGACCTGTCGTTCCTCCTGGACCACACCGGCCACGTGCTGCGCACCCGGATGGCCGCGGCACTGGCCGAGATCGGCCTGACCGCGCGCATGCACTGCGTGCTCGTGCACGCCCTCCAGGAGGAGCGCACGCAGATCCAGTTGGCCGAACTCGGCGACATGGACAAGACCACGATGGTCGTCACCGTCGACGCGCTGGAGAAGGCCGGCCTCGCCGAGCGCCGGCCGTCCAGCACGGACCGGCGGGCCCGGATCATCGCGGTCACCGAGAAGGGTGCCGAGCTGGCCCGGCAGAGCCAGGCGATCGTCGACGGCGTGCACCGGGCCGCCCTGGACTCGCTGCCCCAGAAAGATCGAGAAGCACTCCTGCACGCACTGAACCTGCTGGTCAGCGACCATCTGGCCACCCCGATCACCGCACCTCAGACGGCTCGCCGGGCCCGCGAGAGCACGAGGTAAGTCCGCAAGAGATTGTCTGCAACGGAACTATCCGCTACGGTTCCTCCTGTCACCACCCGAACAGGAGAGACCGATGTCGTCCTCGCTCGACACACCGCTCGAAACGCCCCGCGCGAACCGCTGGTCCGCGCTGGTCGTGCTGTCCGCCGCGATGCTCATGACCATCCTCGACGGCAGCATCGTGACCGTCGCCATGCCCTCCATCCAGCGTGACCTCGGCTTTTCCGACGCCGGCCTGAGCTGGACGGTCAACGCCTACCTGATCGCGTTCGGCGGACTGCTGCTGCTGGCCGGGCGGCTCGGTGACCTGATCGGCCGCAAGACGATGTTCCTGGCCGGGAACGCCGTGTTCACCGCCGCGTCGCTGCTGGCGGGCGTGGCCACCACGCCCGGTCTGCTGATCGCCGCCCGGTTCCTCCAGGGCGCGGGTAGCGCGATGGCGTCGGCGGTCGTGCTCGGCATCCTGGTGACGCTGTTCACCGAGCCGGGCGAACGCGCCAAGGCGATCGGCGTCTTCAGCTTCACCGGCGCGGCAGGCGCGTCGATCGGCCAGGTCCTGGGCGGCGTGCTCACCGACGCGCTGAGCTGGCACTGGATCTTCTTCATCAACCTGCCGATCGGCGTGGCCACCGTGCTGCTGGCGATCCGGGTGCTGCCGACCGACCGGGGTGCCGGCCTGTCGGCGGGCGCCGACGTCCTCGGCGCGGCGCTCGTGACCAGCGGTCTGATGCTCGGCATCTACACCGTGGTCAAGGTCGAGCAGTACGGCTGGACGGCGGCGCACACGCTCGGCCTCGGCGCGCTGTCGGCCGCGTTGCTGGCCGCGTTCACCGTTCGGCAGGCGAAGGCGCGGACACCGCTGATGCCGCTGCGGATCCTGCGCTCCCGCAACGTCACCGGCGCGAACCTGGTGCAGGTCCTCACGTTGTCGGCGATGTTCGCGTTCCAGGTCATCGTCGCGCTCTTCATGCAGAAGGTGCTGGCCTACGGCGCGCTCGCGACCGGGCTGGCGATGCTCCCGGCCGCGGTCGCCATCGGCGGCGTGTCGCTGTTCGTCTCGGCGCGGCTGAACACCCGGTTCGGTGAGCGCGCGGTGCTGCTGGTCGGGTTGGTGCTGCTGGCGGGCGCGATGGTGAAGCTGGCCACGGTCCCGGTGGACGCCGACTACGTCACCGACCTGCTGCCGGTGATGCTGCTGATCGCCGGCGGCGGGCTGGTGCTGCCCGCCCTCGCCTCGCTGGGCATGTCCGACGCGAAGCCGGACGACGCGGGCCTGGTGTCGGGGCTGTTCAACACGACCCAGCAGGTCGGCATGGCCGTGGGCGTGGCCGTACTGTCCACTTTGGCGGCCGCGCGGACCGAGGGGGAGCTGGCAGCGGGGGTTGCCGAGCCCGCCGCGCTCACCGCCGGGTACCAGGTCGCCTTCACCGTCGCCGCGAGCCTGCTCGCCGCCGCGTTCGCGGTCACGCTGATCGTCCTGCGCAAGCGCCCCACTGCCTGACCCTCCCCGTTCCCACTCCCGTTTCACTCCCGTTCCACTCCCCGAAGGAGATCGACATGACCGTCAACGCCGGCCCCGCGCCCCGCACCCTGACCGACGACGAGCTGGTGGACCTGCTCGGCAAGCAGCAGTTCGGCGTGCTGGCCACGGTGAAGCGCAGCGGCCACCCGCACCTGTCCACCGTGCTGTACCAGTGGGACGCGAAGGAACGGGTCATCCGCGTCTCGACCACGGCAGACCGCCTCAAGGCACGCCAGATCCGGGCCAACCCGAGGGTCGCGCTGCACGTCAGCGGGCCGGACGTGTGGTCGTTCGCCGCGGTGGAGGGTGACGCGGAACTCGTGGAGAACGAGGGCGGGAACGGCGAGCCGGACCGCCGCCTGACCATCACGTTCCCGGCGACCCGCCTCTACGGCACCGCCCTGGACATCCCGAAGGACGAACCGGAGGCCCGGGACTGACCGGACGCGTCGGCGCCCGTCCCGTGTGAGCAGCAGCACGCGGCGCGGGCGCCGACGCGCGTGACGGGACCGTTAAAATCGTTTCCGTAGCTAAGCAAACCAGTCGCGCGGTCACTGTCGACTCGGGACAGACGACAGGAGCGACGCATGACGGCGACGGTCGAGTCCACCGCGACCCGCCCGCGGGGCAAGAACGGCGGGGCCGCGATGGCCGCGCTCGCGCTCGGCGGGTTCGGCATCGGGACGACCGAGTTCGCCACCATGGGCCTGTTGCCGCAGATGGCGGCCACGTTCGACATCTCGATCCCCACCGCGGGCCACGCGATCAGCCTCTACGCGCTCGGCGTGGTGGTCGGGGCGCCGCTCATCGCCGGGCTGGCCGCGAAGCTGCCGCGCAAGGGCCTGCTGATCGGCCTGACGATCGCGCTGGCGCTCGGCAACGGCCTGTCCGCCATCGCGCCGAACACCGGCCTGCTGATGACGGCGCGGTTCGTGGCCGGCCTGCCGCACGGCGCGTTCTTCGGCATCGCCGCCGTGGTCGCCACCACGCTCGTGCCACCGGAGCGGCGCGGCACGGCGGTCGCCCGGATCATGGTCGGCCTGACCCTGGCCAACCTGGTCGGCGTGCCGGTCGCCACCGCCGCCGGTCAGCAGATCGGGTGGCGCGTCGCCTACCTCGCGGTGACCGTGATCGCGCTGGTGACGGCGCTGGCCGTGGCCAGGTGGCTGCCTCGCGTCCCGGCCGCCCGGGACGCGAGCGTGGGCGCCGAGCTCAGCGCGTTCCGCCGTCCGCAGGTGTGGTTCGCGCTGCTCACCGGCATGATCGGGTTCGGCGGCATGTTCGCCGTCTACTCCTACATCTCGCCGATCACCACCGAGGTCACCGCGCTGTCCGCGTCCGCCGTGCCGTGGGTGTTGGCGGTGTTCGGCCTCGGCATGACGCTCGGCGCCACGGTCGGCGGCCGGTTCGTGGACCGCTCGGTCATGGGCACGGTGTTCGGCTCGCTGATCGCGGTGACGGTCGTGCTGGTCGTGTTCGCGCTGACCGCCACCTCGCCGGTGATGGCGTTCGGCACGGTGTTCCTGATCGGGCTCGTGTCGCAGGTGCTGGCGTCGGCGTTGCAGGTGCGGTTGATGGACGCCTCCCCCGACGCCCCGTCGCTGGCGTCGTCGTCCAACCACTCGGCGTTGAACATCGCCAACGGCGCGGGCGCGTGGCTCGGCGGTCTCGCCATCGGCGCCGGCTGGGGCTACACCTCCACCGCGTGGGTCGGAGTGGGGTTGAGCCTGGCCGGGCTGGCGGTGGCCGCCCTGTCGGTCGTGGTCGACCGCCGCCGCGTACCCGCCTGACGCGACGCCTCGTCACGCCTGGTGACGACGCCGACCTCACCTGCGGCCCGGCGGCGACGGACGGTGCTGAACAGCGTCCGTCCGTCGCAGCCTCGTCGGTCAGGCCTGCCCCAGCACCTCGCGCAACCGGGTGGCGAAGCGGTCCGGGTCGTCGGCGAAGCCGATGTGGCCGCCGGGGAACCTGGTCGGCTCCAGGCCGAGCCCGTCCGCCAGCGCCGTCGACGTGCGCTCGCACAGCTCGCCGACCGAGTCCTCGCCGATGCCGACCACGATCCGGGTCGACGCCGAGCGCAGCGCGTCGAAGTCGGGCACCCAGTGGACCGTCGGCCGCAGCATGTGCTCGTACTGGTAGCGCTCGTCGGCCAGGTCCCGCGGGTCGCGCTCGCCGCCGAAGACGTGCTCGACCACCTCGTCGGGCATCTGGATGTTCGCGATGGCCATGAACTGCCGCCACGCGCCGACCGGATCGCCGGAGCGGTAGGTGGCGATCATCTCGTCGGTCCGCCGCAGCAGGTCCTCGCGGTCGGGGACGAGCTGGTCCAGGGGCGGCTCGTGCGGGATCGCGGTGTGCACCAGGTCGGGCCGGGCCTGCACGAGCGCCAGCACGCTGACCGCGCCGCCGCTGGAGCCGAGGACCGCGGCCGGACCCGCGTCGAGGTGCTCGATCAGCCGGGCGATGTCGTCGGCGCGCAGCTCCGGGGTCGCGTCGCGGTCCGGGTCGTCGACCTCGCTGCGGTTGATGCCGCGCGGGTCGGTGGTCAGCACGGTGTGGTCCGCGGCGAGCAGGTCGGCCAGCGGCTCGAACGACCTGGCGTCCATCGGCGCGGCGACCAGCACCACCAGCGGTCCCCGGCCGCGCACCTCGTAGTGCAACAGTGCGTCGGGCACACGGAGGGTGTCGACGGTGGCGGTGTGGGTCATGGCGGTTCCTCCCGGAAGTCCTCTGAAGTGCTCGTTCACCGGTAGTGACTCCCGGGGTGGGGCAGAATCGTCGCTCGTGAGCGAAGTTTCCCCGGTGAGTTCCGCGGCGGCGATCGAGGACCCCGACCTGGACCGGGCACGCGAGGGCGACGGCGCGGCGTTCACCCGCCTGGTCGAACCGCTGCGCCGGGAGCTGCACGCCCACTGCTACCGCATGCTCGGCTCCACGCACGACGCCGACGACGCCCTCCAGGACGCCCTGCTGCGGGCGTGGCGCGGGCTCGGCCGCTTCGAAGGACGCGGCTCGCTGCGCTCGTGGCTGTACGCGGTAGCCACGCGCACGTGCCTGGACACCGCGGAGAGCCGGGGTCGGCGCGCCCTCCCGGTCGACCTGGGGCCGTCCAGCGAGCGCGCGGTGGTCGGCGACCGGCCGTCGACCGACGTGGCCTGGCTCGGGCCGTACCCCGACGCCGGTCTCGGCGACGGTGGACCGCACGGGCGTTACGCACAGCGCGAGGCCGTCGAGCTGGCGTTCGTCGCCGCCCTGCAACACCTGCCGGGCAACCAGCGGGCGGCGCTGCTGCTGTTCGAGGTGCTCGGCTTCTCGGCGGCCGAGATCGCCGCGATGATGAACACCTCGACCACGTCGGTGAACTCCGCGCTGGCCCGCGCCCGGCGGGTCGTGGCGGAGAAGGTGCCCTCGCGCACGCAGCAGCAGACGTTGCGCCTGATCGACGACGCCCGCCTGCGGCAGGTCGTGGCCGACTTCTCCGGCGCGCTGGAACGCGGTGACGCCGACACCCTGGTCGCGCTGCTGACCGAGGACGTCACCTGGTCGATGCCGCCGCTGCCGCACTGGTACCGGGGCATCGAGGCGGTCACCGACTTCGCCGTGCGGGTGCCGCTGACCGGCTGCCCGCCGTGGCGGCACGTCGAGACCGGCGCGAACGGCCAGCCCGCCGTCGCCTGCTACCTGTGGGACGACGGCGCGGGCGCGCACCTGGCGTGGGCGATCAACGTGCTGACCTTGCGCGACGACCTGATCTGCGAGGTCACGTCGTTCGTGGGGGCCGGTCACTTCCCGGCGTTCGGGCTGCCCGCGTCGCTCCCGTGACGGTGACGGCCGTGGCGACCGCGACCCCGGCTCACCAGGCGGCGACGCGCACGACCTCGCGGGCGATGTCCTCGACCGACCTGCCGTCCGTCGCGACGCGCACGGTCCCCGGCGGCGCTTCCGCGTCCAGCAGGCGTGCCATCGCCAGGCTCCGCTCGACGTGCGGCGCGAGCTGGGAGCCGATCTCACGGCGCGCGAGGCGTTCCCGGACGGTCGCCTCCTCGGCGGTGAGCAGCACCAGCGTGGACCGGACCTCCCCCGGTCCCATGGCACGCCGGAGCATCGGCTCCTCCAGCACGCTCACCGTGTTCGTGTACACGAGCCGCCGCTGACCGAGGGCGGCGTAGTTGGCCCAGATCGAGGCCAGGTTCCGCTCGGTGATCGCGGTGCGGTGCGGGTCGTCGGCGGGCGCCGGGTGGATCTGGTCCAGGAAGTCGCCCTCCACGAAGCAGTGCGCCGTCCCGCCCGCCTGGAGCAACTGGGAGACCTCCCAACCGACGCTCGACTTGCCGACCCCGGCGCCACCACCGATCAACAACAACCCACGCGTGACCATGATCGCCAGACTGCCACCACCGGCCGCGAAAGCCTGCTCGGCGTCCGTCCATGTGGCACGATCGCGCACGTGACGAGCACACCAGCTGCGGCGCAGCACCTGCGCGACCTCGCGCTGCTGCGCCGCGTCCGCGACCGGATCGACCGGGAGTACGCGCAACCACTGGACGTCGAGGCGCTCGCCCGCGGCGTCAGCATGTCCGCCGGGCACCTCAGCCGCCAGTTCCGACGCGCTTACGGCGAGTCACCGTACTCGTACCTGATGACCCGGCGCATCGAGCGCGCGAAGACGCTGCTGCGCCGTGGCGACCTCAGCGTCACGGAGGTCTGCTTCGCGGTCGGCTGCTCGTCCCTGGGCACCTTCAGCACCCGCTTCACCGAGCTGGTCGGCGTGCCACCCAGCACTTATCGGCGGCAGGCGACGGGCGAGACGGAGGGGATGCCGCCGTGCGTGGCCAAGCAGGTCACCAGACCGATCAGGAATCGAGAAGCGCCGACCCCCGAGCCTCACCTAGCGTGACGGCCATGGACATCACCATTCACCAGACCTACCTCCCGCAGGACGACCCGGAGGCCGCGCTGGCCTTCTACCGCGACACCCTCGGCTTCGAGGTCCGCAACGACGTCGGGTACGAGGGGATGCGCTGGATCACCGTCGGCCCCGTCGGCCAGCCCGGCACGTCCGTCGTCCTGCACCCGCCCGCCGCCGACCCCGGCATCACCGAGGACGAGCGCCGCACCATCGTCGAGATGATGGCCAAGGGCACCTTCGCCGGCATCAACCTCGCCACCAAGGACCTCGACGGCGTGTTCGACAAGCTCCAGGCCGACGGCGCCGAGGTCGTCCAGGAGCCGACCGAGCAGCCCTACGGCGTGCGCGACTGCGCGTTCCGCGACCCGGCGGGCAACCTGATCCGCATCCAGCAGCTGCGCTGAACCGCCCGGCCACCGCGGCCGATCGCCCCAGACCGATGAGTGCCGCCCCGCTCCCGCGCACGGCCCCGCGTCGACGTCCCGCTCCCCCGACGCGCCGCCGCCGGAGCGGGGTGATCGCACCCGCCCCGACCCACGTGCGCCGCAGCGCGAACCACCCCCGCCCGACCAGATGGAGACCCGAATGAGCCCGGCCAAGAAGGGCGCCCAGCAGGGCACCCAGTCGCCCGCGCCGCACGCCGCCGACAGCCACGACACGATCCGCGTGCAGGGCGCGCGCGTGAACAACCTCAAGGACGTCAGCGTCGAGATCCCCAAGCGCAGGCTGACCGTGTTCACCGGCGTCTCCGGGTCGGGCAAGAGCTCGCTGGTCTTCGGCACGGTCGCGGCGGAGTCGCAGCGGATGATCAACGAGACCTACAGCGCGTTCGTGCAGGGCTTCATGCCCACGCTGGCGCGGCCCGAGGTCGACGTGCTCGAAGGGCTGACCACCGCGATCATCGTCGACCAGGAGCGGCTGGGCGCCAACCCGCGCTCGACGGTCGGCACCGTCACCGACGCCAACGCCATGCTGCGCATCCTGTTCAGCAGGCTCGGCACGCCGCACATCGGCCCGCCCAACGCGTACTCGTTCAACGTCCCGTCGGTGAAGGCCAGCGGTGCGATCACGGTCGAGCGCGGCGGCAAGACCAAGGCCGAGAAGGCGACGTTCAACCGCCTCGGCGGCATGTGCCCGCGGTGCGAGGGCATGGGCTCGGTCAACGACATCGACCTCGCCGCGCTGTACGACGACAGCAAGTCGCTCAACGAGGGCGCGCTGACCATCCCCGGCTACAGCATGGACGGCTGGTTCGGGCGCATCTTCCGCGGCTGCGGCTTCTTCGACCCGGACAAGCCGATCCGCAAGTACAACAAGCGCGAGCTGCACGACCTGCTCCACAAGGAGCCGACCAAGATCAAGGTCGACGGGATCAACCTGACCTACTCGGGCCTGATCCCCTCCATCCAGAAGTCCTACCTGTCCAAGGACCTCGACGCGCTCCAGCCGCACATCCGGGCGTTCGTGGAGCGGGCGGTGACCTTCACGACCTGTCCCGAGTGCGGCGGCACCCGCCTGGCCAAGGAAGCCCTCTCGTCCAAGATCGAGGGCAAGAACATCGCCGACGTCTGCGCGATGCAGATCAGCGACCTGGCCGACTGGGTGCGCGCGCTGGACGAGCCCTCGGTGGCGCCGCTGCTGACCAACCTGAGGCGCACGCTCGACTCGTTCGTGGACATCGGCCTCGGCTACCTCTCGCTCGACCGGCCGTCCGGCACGCTGTCCGGCGGTGAGGCGCAGCGCACCAAGCTGATCCGCCACCTCGGCTCGTCGCTCACCGACGTCACCTACGTCTTCGACGAGCCCACCATCGGCCTGCACCCGCACGACATCGAGCGGATGAACGCGCTGCTGCGGCAGCTGCGGGACAAGGGCAACACCGTGCTGGTGGTGGAGCACAAGCCCGAGGTCATCGCGATCGCGGACCACGTGGTGGACCTCGGGCCCGCCGCGGGCACGGGCGGCGGCGAGGTGGTGTTCGAGGGCACGGTCGACGGGCTGCGTGCCGCGGACACCCTCACCGGGCGGCACCTGGACGACCGGGCGTCGGTGAAGCCGTCGGTGCGGACGCCGTCGGGCGCGCTGGAGGTGCGCGGCGCCGACACCCACAACCTGCGCGACGTCGACGTGGACATCCCGCTCGGCGTCCTGTGCGTGCTCACCGGCGTCGCCGGGTCCGGCAAGAGCTCGCTGGTCCACGGCTCGGTCGCGGGTCGCGAGGGCGTCGTGGTGATCGACCAGGGCGCGATCCGGGGTTCCCGGCGCAGCAACCCGGCTACCTACACCGGCCTGCTCGAACCGATCCGCAAGGCGTTCGCCAAGGCCAACGGCGTGAAGCCCGCGTTGTTCAGCTCCAACTCCGAGGGCGCCTGCCCCACGTGCAACGGCGCCGGCGTCATCTACACCGACCTGGGCGTGATGGCGACCGTGGAGACCACGTGCGAGGACTGCGACGGCAAGCGGTTCCAGGCGTCGGTGCTGGAGTACACACTGGGCGGCCGGAACATCGCCGAGGTGCTCGCGATGTCCGTGGTCGAGGCGGAGGCGTTCTTCGCCGACGGCGAGGCGCGCACGCCCGCCGCGCACAAGGTCCTCGACCGGCTCGCCGACGTCGGCCTCGGCTACCTCACCCTGGGGCAGCCGCTGACCACGCTGTCCGGCGGTGAGCGGCAGCGGCTCAAGCTGGCCACGCAGATGGCGGACAAGGGCGAGGTCTACATCCTCGACGAGCCGACCACGGGCCTGCACCTGGCCGACGTCGAGCAGCTGCTCGGCCTGCTCGACCGGCTGGTCGACTCGGGCAAGTCGGTCATCGTCATCGAGCACCACCAGGCGGTCATGGCGCACGCGGACTGGATCATCGACCTGGGTCCGGGCGCGGGCCACGACGGCGGCCGGATCGTCTTCGAGGGCACCCCGGCCGAGCTGGTCGCCAAGCGCTCCACCGTGACCGGCGAGCACCTGGCGGACTACGTCGGCGCCTGAGCGGCGCGCACGTCACCTCGGATCGCGGCCGGGTTCCGTCCGGTGACCACCGTGTCACCGGACGGCCCGCCGCGATCCGAGGCGGACGTGACGCGGCTCAGTCCTCCGGCACCAGTCGCTCCCACCGACCTCCCGGCGGTGCGTACTTGTCGGCGATCCCGGCGGTCTTCCACCCGGGTGGCCACGCCTCGACCTCGCGGCGGAACCCGTCTTCGTCGTCCACCCGCGCCAGCGCACCCGACATGACCACGGTCCCGCCGAACTCCGCTGCTGTGAAGGTGGCCCCACTCGCGAAGTGGACGCGACTGAAGACCGCGTCCCCGGTGCACCTCAGCTCCACGAATTCTCCCGGCATCGCCATCCGCGCCGATTCGAACGTGACGTCGGCGAACCGCGTGCGGTGGAAGCCGACCTGCCCGTGGAACGACGCCTCGCCGAACGACGCCTGGTCCGTGAACTCGGCATCGAAGAACCACGCGGAGTTGACGAAGCGAACCTTGTCGAACATGGCCGCGCCGACGAACACCGTCCCGAGGAACGAGCCTGTCTGCCTGAACCGCGCGTCCTGGAACAGAGCGCGGCTCTCGAACCGCGCGCGGTCGAACGTGGTCTGGCGGGTGAACTCCACGAACCGGAAGTGGGCGTCGCCGAGGAACGAGGCCCCGTTGAAGGTGGCGTCGCGGATCGAGCACCCGGACAGGTCCAGGTCGATCAGCATGGCGCCGGTGAGGTCGAGGTCGTGGTCACCCGGCCAGTGCTTGGGGTTGACCGGCCCGTTCACGGGGTCGGCCCTGCTGTCGGGTGACGCCCCGTGGGGGCGCAGCGGGAGGCCAGGATGCGCTGGGCGGTCACCCGGACCTCCCGTTCCTGGATCCACTCCTGCTGGTCGGCTTCATCGACCGGCGGGTAGGGCATCCGCAGGTAGGCGCAGACCACGTCGACCACCGTCTGCCGGTGCTCGGGGTTCCCGTCGGCCAGCCGGTCCAGCGCGTACAGCCCGCCCAGGCGCACCGGGGCGCTGGCGGACCCCAGGTGCTCCACGGACTTGGCGTACAGCTCGGTGATCCGGCGCTCGGCCGCGTCCTGCTCCGCCGCGGCCGCGGTCCGCTCGGCGTGCAGCCGGGTGTGCTCGGCGACCGACTCCGTGTGGGCCTGGGCGCGGTCGCGCTGGGCCAGCTCCAGCTCCTGGGTCCGCTGCCGCCGTGCCGCCAGGTAGAGCGCGAACAGGCCACCACCGCCGACCGCGATCCCGGAGACCACCTTCACCACGTCCAGGTGCGCGGCGGCCTTCTTGTCCGCGTCGGCCAGGCCCAGCCCGTCCACCCACTGCCACAGCACCACCAGCACCCCGGCCGTGACGAGCAGCAGCACCAACGCCACCACGGGCACGGTCCAGTGCGGTAACGGCTTTCGCGGGGGTTCCGGCGGCAACGGGGTCACACAGGCGAGATCGTCGCCCGGCGGGCGATCGCTACACCGGGCGACGATCGATCACGTCCGGCGACGTCACGGCCGGGACGTGAGGCGCACCGCCGTCCACGAGACGGGAGGCAGCACGACGTGCAGGTCGTCGTCCGCGATGGTCGCGTCCTGCGGCTTCGGCACGACGCGGTCCGGATCGGTCTCGGTGTTGGTCGCCGAGCCGTCCGGGTCGTGCACGGTCCACGCCTCGGCCACCTCCACGTCGCCGAACGCGGCGAGGCCGACCCGCAGGTCCACCGGCTCCGACCGGTGCCGGTTCACCACGAACACCACCGTGTCACCGGTCTCCTCGTCGTGCGTGGCCACCGCGTCGACCACCGGGACGTCGCCGAAGCGCTCGGTCGGGTACGTCGGCGAGGTCGTCTCCACCCGCAGCACCCGACCCCGCGCCAACCGCGAGGTCAACGCGAACGGGTGGAAGATCGTCTGCCGCCACGCCGCACCGCCCGGCTCGCTGCGGATCGGCGCGATCACGTTGACCAGCTGCGCCTGGCACGCCACCGCGACCCGGTCGCTGTGGCGCAGCAACGAGATCAGCAGGTTGCCGACGACCACGGCGTCGGTGACGTCGTACTGGTCCTCGATGACCCGCGGCGCGATCTCCCACTCCGTCCGCGGCGCGGCCTGGAACCGCTTCATGTACCAGACGTTCCACTCGTCGAACGAGAGCGTGATCTTCTTGCTGCTCTTGAGCCGCGCGCCGACCGCGTCCGCGGTCGCGACCACGCTGTCGATGAAGTGGTCCATGTCCGTGGCGGAGGCGAGGAAGCTGTCCACGTCGCCGTCGTGCACCTCGTAGTAGGCGTGCAGCGAGATGTGGTCCACCTGGTCGTAGGCCAGCTCCAGCACCGTGGACTCCCACTCGCCGAACGTCGGCATGGCCGAGCTCGAACTGCCGCACGCCACCAGTTCCAGGTCCGGCTCGGCCTGCCGCAGCGCGCGGGCCGTCTCGGCGGCCAGCCGGCCGTACTCGTGCGCGGTCTTGTGCCCGAGCTGCCACGGACCGTCCAGCTCGTTGCCCAGGCACCACAGCTTCACGCCGTGCGGCTCCTCGCTCCCGTTGGCGCGGCGCAGCTCGGACAGGTGCGTGCCGCCTTCGTGGTTCATGTACTCGTGCACGTCGAGCGCTTCGGCGACACCCCGGGTGCCGAGGTTCACCGCGTACATCACCTCGACGTCGGCCTTGCGCGCCCAGCGGACGAACTCGTCGATGCCGACCTCGTTGGTCTCCAGGCTGTGCCACGCGAGCTCACGGCGCACCGGGCGTTCGGCGACCGGGCCGACACCGTCCTCCCAGCGGTAGCCGGACACGAAGTTGCCGCCGGGGTAGCGGACCAGCTCGACCCCGAGCTCGCGGGTCAGCTCCAGCACGTCACCGCGGAAACCGTCCTCGTCGGCGGTCGGGTGGCCGGGTTCGTAGATGCCGGTGTAGACGCAGCGGCCCATGTGCTCGACGAACGACCCGAAGAGCCGGCGTCGCACGGGCGCGATGACGTAGTCGGGATTGAGGGCAACGGAGGCGTTGAGCACGGTGCTCCTACTTCAGGGCGCCCGCGGCCGCACCGCTGCGCCAGAAGCGCTGCAGCAGGACGAAGGCGACGATGAGCGGGACGATGGCCAGCAGTGAGCCGGTCACCACGAGGTTGAACAGCATCCTGGTGCCTGCCTCCTGCTGCGCGGTGTTGAACCAGGTGGTCAGGCCCACGGTCAGCGGGTAGAGGTCGGCGTCGCTGAGCATCACCAGCGGCAGGAAGTAGTTGTTCCAGGTGGCGACCAGCGTGAACAGGAAGACGGTGACGATCGCGGGCCGCATCATCGGCACCACGATCTGCCAGAAGATGCGCAGCTCCCCCGCCCGGTCGATGCGGGCGGAGTCGATCAGCTCAACGGGCACGCTCTCGTCCACGTAGACGCGGATCAGGTACGCCCCGAACGGGCTGAGCAGCGAGGGCAGGATGACCGCCCACATCGTGTCGACCAGCTCCACCTCGGACAGGATCAGGTACGTCGGCAGCACCAGCGCGGTGGCCGGCACCATGATCATGCCCAGCAACGCCGTCTCGAACAACCGCTTGCCCGGGAACCGGAACCTGGCCAGGCCGTAGCCCGCGGCCGCGGCCAGGGCCGTCGCGCCCACCGCGCTCAGGCCCGAGTACAACGCCGTGTTGACCAGCCACTTGCCGTACGCGCCGTCGTCCTCGCGGAACAGCTGCCCGATGTTCTCGAACAGGTTGAACTCGGCGAACCACAGCGCCGGGCTGTCGAGCAGGTCGGGCTGGCTCTTGGTGGCCGCGACGACCACCCACAGCAGCGGGACGAGGAAGTACAGGATGCCCACGCCCATCAACAGGTGCGGGAGCCGGGTCTTCACCCTGGTCGGGTTCTCACCTCTGCCGAGGGTCATGCGCGCTTCCCCCGCCTGCGGTTGTTGACGAACACGAACGCGTAGGCCACCACGAACACCAGGAAGCCGAGCGCGAAGGAGAGCGCGGCGGAGTAGTGGAAGTCCGAGTAGGCGAACGCCTGGTTGTAGGCGTAGAGGTTCGGCGTGTAGCCCGCCGAGATCTGCGGCGCGAACCGGGCCATGATCTGCGGTTCGGTGAAGAACTGCATGGTGCCGATGACGGTGAAGATCGCGGCCAGCGAGATCGCCTGCTTGATCGCGGGCACCTTGACCCGCAACGCGATCTGCACCGGCGTGGCGCCGTCGATCACCGCGGCCTCGTACATCTCCCGCGGCACGCCCTGCAACGCCGAGTACAGGATGATCATGTTGTAGCCGGTCCACGCCCACGTCACGATGTTGCCCAGCGACACCAGCAGCAGCGAGACGCTGAAGAAGTCGATCGGGTCACCGCCCACTAGCGTGGGCAGGTCGGCGAACGGGCCGAACGTGCGGCTGTAGAGGAAGCCCCACATGAGCGCGCCGACGACGGCGGGCACGGCGTAGGGCATGAACGCGATGAGCCGGAACGCGATGGCGAACTTCGTGGTGACCGCGTCGAGCGCGAGCGCCCCGGCCAGCGCGATACCCAGCATGATCGGGATCTGCACGAGTCCGAAGAGGACGACCCGCAGCAGCCCGTCGAGCAGCAACGGGTCGGTGAACGCGCGCACGTAGTTGTCGAGGCCGCTGAACCGCGTGCCGAGGGCGAGGCTCTTGCTGGACAGGCTGAGCCAGAACGCGTACCCGAGCGGCACGACCAGGAACGCGACGACGACGAGGAAGAACGGCAGGACGAACAGCGTCCCGGCGACCGGGTGCGCGGTGACCCGGCGCGACCGCCGCCGCGCGCGGGACTCGACCGGTGCGAGCGGCGGCGGGTCGTCGGCCTCGGGCGCCGTGATCGGCGTGGACCGCATCACGGTGGACCTCCTGACTTGGCCTGGGATTGAGGGCGTCGGGCCGGTCGCTACTTGCTGACCTTGAAGCCCTGCTGCTCGGCGTACGTGACGACGTTCTTCTGCGCCTCGTCCAACACCGAGTCCCAGGACCTGCCGCCCGTCATCGCCTCGGCGCTGCGGTCGTCCAGCTCGCTGTACACGAAGTCCTGGAAGGGGGTGAACTGGAAGTCGCCCAGCTTCTCCGACACCGGCACGAAGATCTCGTTCACCTTCTGGCCGTTGAAGAACTCGTAGGCCTTGCCGGTGAACGCCGGGTCCGCCGCGACGTCCTTGACCAGCGGGTAGAGGAACGCCTTGTCCAGGCCGATCTCCCAGGCCGCCTCCGACTTGCCGAACAGCTCGCGTGCCACGGTGGTCGCGGCCTTCGGGTTCTTGGCCTGCTTGGTGACGGTGAACGTGGAGCCGCCCCAGTCGCCCTGCTCGTCCGCGCCCGCGGTCCACTGCGGCATCGGCGCGACCGCCCACTTGCCCGTGGTGTTCTTCAGCGAACCCGCCAGGTAGCCGGGCGTCCAGCCGGCCGCGGCCCACGTCCAGTACTTGCCCGAGTCCAGCGCGGCGGTGGCGTCGGCGGTGAAGAACGGGTCCTTGGCCATGAGGCCCTTGTCGACCAGGTCCCCGATGAGGTCCACCACCCGCTTGCACTCCGGCGCGGTCAGGTTGATCTTCACCTGGTCCTTGGCGGTGGTGTGCGAGTAGCCGTACGGGCGGCAGCCGGACTGCCACATCAGGCCGTTGAGCCAACCGCCGTCGCTGCCGAAGCTCGCGATGTGCGCGTTCGGGTCGGCCGCCTTGATCTTCACGGCCGCCTCGGCGTACTCGGCCCACGTGGTCGGCACCGGGATGCCGTGCTGGTCGAACAGGTCCTTGCGGTACATCAACGCCATCGGGCCGCCGTCGACCGGGATCGCGTAGACCTTGTCGCCGTCGGTGGCCTGCTCCCACGCCCACTCCGCGTACAGGCCCTCGTCCTCGTTGGCGCCGTGCTCGCCCATGTCCGCCAGGGCGTCGAGGATGACGAACGTGGGGATCTGCTGGAACTCCACCATGGCCACGTCCGGCGCGCCCTTGCCGGCGGTGATCGCGGTCTTGAGCTTGGCGTAGTGGTCCGCCCCGGTGCCGGCGTTGGTCCACTCGACCTTGATGTCGGGGTGGGTGGCGTTGAACGCCTCGACCACCCCCTTGAACTCCGGGTACCAGGCCCAGACGGACACCGTCACGGGTCCGTCGTCGCCGCCCGCCCCGCCGCACGCCGCCACGGCGAGCAGGCCGCAGGCGGCGAGCCCTCCTCGGAGTTTCGCCAACCAGGTGGTGCCGAGCATGTGTGCGCCTTCCCGTCGCGGCATGCATCCGGGCATGCGCGACCGCGATCACGGTGCGTGAACGAGACGGACAGGGTGAGCGGCGACCCCGCGAGGCGCGAACTGGTGCCTGGAGGCCGGGTCCGGGTGTCGCACCACGGCCGGTGGGTCCTGGGGACCCCACCGCGTCTGCCGCCGTGGCACCGGGTCTTGCTGCGCTGCAAAGCACTATGGACGGCGTTTTGCCGCGCTGCAAGACCTCATCTGAACTTAATTGAAACGATATTTGAGACGGTTGCGCCTCCCTGCGGTTCGGGACTTGTCGCGACGCGGGCCGCGATGCACACTCCCGTGCAGCGCTGTAGCGGTGGGGCCGCCGCGCCGGTCCGACGGAGGAGAACGATGCGCGACGCCACGCTGCGTGACGTAGCAGAGCTCGCCGGCGTGTCCGCGCGAACGGTCTCGAACGTGGTCAACGGCTACGCGCGGGTCACCGAGCGGACCCGCGAGAAGGTGGAACGGGCGATCGAGGAGCTGGGCTACCGGCCCAACGTGCTGGCCCGCAACCTGGCCAACGGCCGGTCCGGGCAGATCGCCGTGGTCGTGCCCTACCTGGACACGCCCTACTTCGCCGAGCTGTTGCAGGCCATCATCCCCAGGGCGCGGGAACGCGGCTACAACGTGCTGATCGACCAGACCGACGGCGACCCGGCGCACGAGCGCGAGCTGATCCGGCGCGGTGCGCGGGCGCTGCTGTTCGACGGCATGATCTTCAGCCCGCTCGGGTTGGCCCAGGAGGACCTGGACGACGGTGATCCGACGCTGCCGCTCGTGGTCCTCGGCGAACGGTCGTCCAACGGCACGTTCGACCACGTCGGCATCGACGACGTGGCGGCGTCCCGCGAGGCCACCGCGCACCTGATCGGCCTGGGCAGGCGCCGCGTCGCGGCGATCGGCGACCAGCCGTACCCGACCGGCGAGGCCGCCCAGCTGCGCACGCTGGGCTACCGGCAGGCCCACGCCGACGCCGGGCTGCCGGTGGACGAGTCGCTGATCATCCACACGCCGAGGTTCAACCGGGCCGACGGCTCGGGCGCGATGCGCGCGCTGCTGGACCGGGACGACCCGCCGGACGCCGTGTTCTGCTACAGCGACCTGGTCGCGCTCGGCGCGCTGCACGAGGTGCTGGATCGCGGGCTGCGCGTGCCCGAGGACATCGCGCTCATCGGGTACGACGACATCGAGGAAGGTCGCTACTCCAACCCGACGATCAGCACCATCTCGCCGGACAAGGTCACCATCGCGACCACGGCGGTGGAACGGCTGCTCGCGCGCATCGGCAGCGCCGAGCCGGTGCCCGGGATCGAGGTGCGCGCCGCGCACGAGCTCATCGCGCGGCAGAGCACCCTCGGACGCGTCGCCGCGCGGTGAACCCGGCCCGTCGCGCCACGCCGCGTGACCAGCCGCCCGAAGAAAGCGCTTTCCCGGCCTATTGACACCCACCTCTCGCGCCGGGAGCATCCTGTGTCGTCCTGTCGCTCTGCGAAGTTCTCTGATCGGTGTTGTTGATTACAACGCGTAGAACCGGGGTCCAAGTGGACAGACACAGGCATGTGCGCTTAGCCGCGGCCGTCGCGCTCCTCGTGGCATCAGGCCTGGTGACGATCCCGGCGGCGACCGGTGAGCCGGCCGCCGCGGCGCACCCGGTCCGCAGCGAGAACTTCGACGGGTCGTGGAAGTTCGCCCTGGCCAACACCACCGGTGACGACGACCCGGCGTTCGCCGAGGCGGACGAGCCGGGCTTCGACGACTCGTCGTGGCGCGCGCTGAACCTGCCGCACGACTGGTCGATCGAGCAGCCGATGAGGCCCGAGGCGGGCAGCGCCACGGGCTACTTCCCCGGCGGTCTCGGCTGGTACCGCAAGACGTTCACGCTGCCGCGCTCGACCGCGGGCAAGAAGGTCTCGCTCGAGTTCGACGGCGTCTACATGGACTCCGAGGTCTACCTGAACGGCGCGCTGGTCGCCGCACACCCGTACGGCTACACGGGTTTCGCGGTCGACCTGACCCCGTTGGCGCACACCGACGGCCGCACGCCGAACGTGGTCGCGGTGAAGGTGCGCAACAAGCTGCCGAGCAGCCGGTGGTACTCCGGCAGCGGCATCCACCGGCACGTCGACCTGGTCGTGACCGAACGGGTGCACGTCGCCCGGCACGGCACGTTCGTCACCACCCCGGACGTCGAGCGCGAGGTGCGGTCCGGCCACGCCACCGCGCACGTCCGCACCGACGTGGTCAACGACAGCGGCGCGCGGGACGTGACCGTGCGGTACCGCATCAAGAACGCCGACGGTCGCGTGGTGGCACATCACCGGACCGAGGTGCGCGGGACGACCGTCGAAGCCGACATCCGGGTGCCCGAGCCGACCCTGTGGTCGATGGCGGACCCGCACCTCTACACCCTGGAGACCGAGGTCGCGGTGGCGGGCAGGCGCGTGGACGCCACCAGCACCCGGTTCGGCTTCCGCTGGGTCCGGTTCGACGCGAACGAGGGCTTCTTCGTCAACGGCGAGTACCACAAGATCCAGGGCGTCGACCTGCACCACGACCAGGGCGCGCTGGGTGCCGCGGTGAACCGCGACGCGCTCGCGCGGCAGTTCGCGCTGATGAAGGGCATGGGCGTCAACGCCTTCCGCACGTCGCACAACCCGCCGTCGCCCGAGCAGGTCGAGCTCTGCGAGGAGCTCGGCATCGTGATGATGGTCGAGGCGTTCGACACGTGGCGCCGGCCCAAGCTCACCTACGACTACGGCCGGTTCTTCGAGGCCAACAGCACCGCGGACATCAAAGAAATGGTGCACGCGGCGAAGAACTCCCCCGCCGTCGTGCTGTGGTCGGTCGGCAACGAGATCCCGGACTTCTGGACCGTCCCGTTCGGCCCGGACACCGCCAAGCGCCTGGCCGCCGACATCCGCTCGATCGACACCAGCCGTCCGGTGGTGTTCGGCTCGGACGCCTACCGCCGGGTGCCCGCCACGGGTTCGGGCCCGGACCAGATCCTCAACGCCCTCGACGGCCTGGGCCTGAACTACAACACCGCGGGCGCGGTCGACGCTTTGCACGCCAAGTACCCGGACAAGTTCATCTTCGAGTCCGAGTCGTCGTCCTCGACCTCCACCCGCGGCTCGTACCAGGACCCGTCGCTGGTCAACACCGGCGAGAACCAGACGCCCGGCAAGCGCGAGGTGTCGTCGTACGACAACAACATGGCGTCCTGGACGTTGAGCGGCGAGTACGGGTTGAAGAAGGACCGGGACCGCAAGTTCTTCCTCGGCCAGTTCCTCTGGGCGGGCATGGACTACATCGGCGAGCCGACCCCGTACGACGGGATCTTCCCGGTCCGGACGTCGCACTTCGGCGCCATGGACACGGCGGGCTTCCCGAAGGACCTCTACTACCTGTTCAAGAGTCAGTGGACCACCGACCCGATGGTGCACGTGGTGCCGATGAACTGGACCGACCACCGGGTCGGCGACCCGGTCGAGGTCTGGGCGTACGCGAACGTCGACACCGTCGAGCTGTTCCTCGACGGCAGGTCGCTCGGGGTGCGGACGTTCGACCGCAAGAAGACGACCTACGGCAAGGAGTACCTGGAGACGACCGAGCCGTCCGGTGACGACAAGAACGTCACCACCGGCCCGTTCCCGGGCAGCTACACCAGCCCGAACGGCAGCGCGGGCAAGCTGCACCTCACGTGGACGGTGCCGTTCGCGCCCGGTGAGCTGGTGGCGGTGGCGCGCAAGGACGGCAAGGAGGTCGCGCGGGACACCGTGCGCACGGCCGGTGCGGCGTCGGCGGTGAAGCTGACGCCGGACCGCAAGGTCGTGACGGCCGACGGCAAGTCGCTGACCTACGTCACCGCCGACGTGGTCGACCGCCGCGGCGTGGTCGTGCCGGGCGCGGCGAACCGGGTCACGTTCTCCGTCACCGGCGGCAGGCTCGTGGGCGTGGACAACGGTCGGCCGGAGAGCGTGGAGCCGTACAAGGCGGACGGCATGACCGCGTTCCACGGCAAGGTGCTGGCGATCGTGCAGTCGGACGCGCGCAGCGGGCCCATCACCATCGAGGCGACGTCACCGGGCCTGCGGTCCGGCCGCACGTCCGTGCTCGCCCTCTGGCGCGGTGCGAAGGGGCCGGGAGGGTTGTCGCCGGTTCCGCCCGCGCCCGTGCCGAGCAGCGCTCCGGGCGTGGACGCGAGTTACAGCGGCCGGACGACCACGGTGCCTGCCGCGATGGTGGACGGCGACCTCACCACCCGGTGGTCGAACGCCTACGCCAAGCAGGCGACCCAGGTGCTGCCCGCCGTGTCGTCGGCGCACGCGAGCGACTGGGTTTCGGTGGCGTGGCCGCAGGCGCGGGAGGTCGACGGGGTGACGTCGTACTTCACCGTGGACGGCTCGCACCAGTTGCCCGCCTCGGTCCGGGTCGAGCACTGGGACGGCGTCGCGTGGGCGCCCGCGTCGAACGTCCGGGTCGAGTGGGCCACCGGCGCGGGTCAACCGAGCCGTGTCGCGTTCGACCCGGTGACCACGAGCCGGGTCCGGCTCACCATGACCAGCCGTGCGCCGGGGACCCCCAACGGGTTCCTCGGCATCGACGAACTCCAGGTGATCGGGGGCCCGTGATGGCGAAGGTGAACCGCCGGACGTTCCTGGGCGGGGTGGCCGCGGCCTACGCGCTCCCGCTGGGCACGGGCGGTGCGGCCGCGGCGCAGGCGGCCGAACCACCGCGCCAGGCCGCACTCGCGTGGCTCGAAGACGGTGCGCCCGCCACGCACGCGGGCACCACCTGGGGCGTGCCGTGGCCGCGCGGCGCGTTCGCCAAGGACCAGACGTTCTCGCTGGTCACGTCCTCGGGCGAGCAGGTGCCGGTGCAGACGTGGGCCACCGGCGTCTGGCCGGACGGCTCGCTGAAGTGGAGCGCGCACGCGATCAGCGGACCGACCGCCGCCGCCGGGTACCGGCTGGAACCGGGCCCGGCACAGGCGCCCGCGCAGGCGGTCACGGTGGAGGACAAGGCGCAGCACGTCGTCGTCCGCACGGGCGTGATCGAGGTGACCGTGCGCAAGAGCGGCCGGGACCTGGTCGAGCGGATCGTGCGCGGCGGTCAACCGGTGGTGCGGCGCGGGCACCTGGTCTGCCTGCGCCAGGACCACGACGAGGACGAGGACACCGGCGGCGCGAAGCGGGAGAAGTTCGTCAGCGCCGTGCGCAACGTCATCGTGGAGCAGAGCGGTCCGGTGCGGGCCGTGCTGCGCGTCGACGGCGTGCACCGGGGCGTGTCGAAGCGGCGTGAGTGGCTTCCGTTCACCGTGCGGTTCTACTTCTTCGCGGGCACCGACAGCATCCGGATGACGCACACGTTCGTGTGGGACGGCACGGAGGACGACTACCTGCGCGGCCTGGGCATCCGGTTCGAGGTGCCGATGCGGGACGAGCTGTACGACCGGCACGTCCGGTTCGGCGGCGAGGAGGGCGGGTTGCTGCGCGAAGCCGTGCGCGGCGTCACCGGGCTGCGGCGCGATCCCGGTGCGGCGGTGCGCAACGCCCAGGTGGCCGGCCGGAAGCTGCCGCCGACGTCCACTTGGGACACGCGCGTGAGCGGCCGGCTGCACCTGATCCCGGCTTGGGGCGACTACAGCCTCAGCCAGCTCACCGCGGACGGGTTCGCGATCCGCAAGCGCACCAAACCCGGCCACACGTGGGTGGACGTGGACGCGGGACGGCGGTCGCCCGGTTTCGGCTACGTCGGCGGCGCGAGCGGCGGGATCGCGTTCGGGCTGCGCGACTTCTGGCAGCTGCACCCGACCCAGCTCGACGTCCGCGGTGCCGCGGGTGACGCGGCCGAGGTGACGGTGTGGCTGTGGTCGCCGGAAGCGCGGCCCATGGACCTGCGCTTCTACCACGACGGCCTGGGCATGGACACGTTCCCGGAGCAGTTGGAAGGCCTCCAGATCACCTACGAGGACTACGAACCGGGCTTCGGCACCGCCTACGGCGTGGCGCGGACCAGCGAGCTCACCCTGTGGGCGCTCGGCGCCACGCCGGACGACGCGAGCCTGGCCGCGATGGTGCAGGCCGTGCGGACGCCGCCGTTGATCGTCGCGCCGCCGGAGCACCTGCTGGCGGCGGGCGTGTTCGGCGACTGGTCGTTGGTGGACCGCTCGACCCCGGCGCGGGCCGCGATCGAGGACCGGCTCGACTTCCTGTTCGACTACCACCGCGACCAGGTCGAGCAGCGCCGCTGGTACGGGTTCTGGAACTACGGCGACGTGATGCACACCTACGACGCCGACCGGCACCAGTGGCGCTACGACGTCGGCGGCTACGCGTGGGACAACTCGGAGCTGTCCACGGACCTGTGGCTCTGGTACGCCTACCTGCGCAGCGGGCGGGCGGACGTGTTCCGGATGGCCGAGGCGATGACCCGGCACACCGGTGAGGTGGACGTCTACCACCTCGGTCCGTGGAAGGACCTCGGCACCAGGCACAACGTGCTGCACTGGGGGTGCAGCGCGAAGCAGCTGCGGATCAGCACGGCGGCGAACCGGCGGTTCTACTACTTCCTCACCGCCGACGAGCGGGTCGGGGACCTGCTGCGCGAGCTGGTCGACGCGGACCGCACGTTCGTCGCGCTCGACCCGCTGCGCAAGATCCGGACCGAGCCCTACACACCCGACCCGAAGGCGCTCGCGGTGGGTCTCGGCACGGACTGGGGCGCGCTGGCGGCGGCGTGGCTGACCGAGTGGGAACGCGGCGGCGACCCGGTCGCGCGGCAGAAGCTGCTGGGCACGGTGGAGGACATCGGTGCGCTGAAGAACGGCTTCATCACCGGCGAGGCGTTGTACAACCTGGAGACGGGGCGGTTCGCCACCGACCGGGTGCAGGTGAGCGTGTCGCACCTGTCGGCGGTGTTCGGGTTGGCGGAGGTGTGCAGCGAGCTGGTCGACCTCCTCGGGCAGCCGGCGTTCGAGCGGGCGTGGTTGCAGTACTGCCGGTTGTACGGCGCGACCAGGGAGGAGCAGCAGGCCGAGGTCGGCGGCTCGTGGAGCATCGGTTTCCGCCAGATGCACTCACGGCTGACCGCGTACGCGGCGGCGCGGACCGGGGACGACGCGCTGGCCCGACGCGCGTGGGACGAGTTCTTCGCGGGCCAGGACGGCTACGGTCCCGGGCTGCCGTGGCGGTCGACCAGGGTCGAGGGCCCGAACGCGCTGCGGCCGGTGGACGAGGCGGCGTTCGTGTCGACCAACGCCTCCGCCCAGTACGGGCTCGCGGCGATCCAGAACCTGGCCCTGGTGGGCGACAAGCTCCCGCCGCAACGGGTGGACCGGTAGGGGGCCGGAACGAGGGTCCGCTATTCGCAGGTTCGCCGCTCGCGGGTCCGCCGCTCGCGGGTCCGCCGCTCGTGGGTCCGCCGCTCGCGGGGCCGTTCGTTCGTGGGTCCGCCGTGCCCCGGGTGCGCTGGGAAACACCCGGGGCACGGCCGGTCGCCGCCCCCCTTGCCTTTCGGCGACCGGCGTGGACCCCCTCCGGACCACTGACACGACTATGGGGCACGGCTGCTGAAGCAAACCTGAAGGAACCTGAAGCGGACTTCAGCTCCGCCGGTCCACGCCACGGCATAGTTGGCGCATGCGGGTACTGGTGGTCGAGGACGACCGGCGCTTGGCCGAGCTGCTCAGCCGCGGTCTCACCGCGGAGGGGTTCGCCGTCGACGTCGAGCACGACGGCCGCGACGGGCTGTGGCGGGCCACCGAGCACGCCTACGACGTCATCGTGCTCGACGTAATGCTGCCGTCCCTGAACGGGTACCGCGTGTGCGAACGGCTGCGTGCCGCCGGGGTGTGGACGCCGATCCTCATGCTCACGGCCAAGGACGGCGAGCTCGACGAGGCCGAAGGGCTGGACACGGGCGCGGACGACTACCTGACCAAGCCGTTCTCCTACCTCGTCCTGGTCGCCAGGCTGCGCGCCCTGGTCCGCCGGGGTGGGGTGGCTCGGCCGACCGTGCTGCGCGCCGGCGACCTGGAACTGGACCCGGCGCTGCGGTCGTGCCGCCGCCGTGACGTGCCGATCGCGTTGACCGCCAAGGAGTTCGCGGTGCTGGAGTACCTGGTCCGCCACCGCGACCAGGTGGTCACCAAGGCGGAGATCATCCAGGGGGTGTGGGACTCGGCGCAGGACCCGGACCCGAACCTGGTCGAGGTCTACATCTCCACCCTGCGGCGCAAGGTCGACGCCCCGTTCGGGCGGCGGAGCATCACCACCGTCCGGGGTGTCGGGTACTGCGTGCGGGGTGACGGCGAGTGAGCGGCCGGCGGTCGCTGCGGGTCAGCGTGACGGTGGTCGCGACGGTGGTGATCGCCCTGCCGCTGCTCGGCATCGCCGCCGTGGCCGCGGTGTTCCTGCGGGACCAGGCGATGCGGTTCGACACCTCGCCCGCGAAGATCAGCCTGATCTGCGTGGCGGGCAGGCTCACCAGCCCGTTCCCGCCGCCGGAGAAGCGGCAGGTCGCGGCCCCCGTGTCGCTGGGGGCGCGCTGCGCGGGCGGCGCGCACGAGATCGCGATCACGTCGGAGCGGATCGGGACCTTCGCCGTGGAGGGCATCGCGGACAGCGACAAGGTGGTGACCTACGAGGCCGAGTACAGCTCCGTGGCGCAGATCCCGGAGCTGTCGCTGTGGCCGTTCACCGATCCGCGCGGCATCAGCTACCGGCAGGTGCTCGACACCGGCGTGAGCCTGCCGAGCAGGCCGGTGTCGAGCCTCGGCGCGTGGCGGCAGGACCTGATCGACGCCCAGACGTCGCTCAACCAGCACGTGCTCGGTCTGGTTGCCGGAGCGTTGCTGCTCACCGGGCTGTTCGCGATCGTGGTGTGGTTGGCCACTGGGCGGGTGCTGCGGCCCGTGGAGGCCATTCGGCGGGAGGTCGCCGACATCACCGAGCACGACCTGTCGCGCCGGGTGCCCGTGCCGGGGACGCGCAACGAGATCGCCCGCCTGGCCGGCACGGTGAACACCACGCTGGACCGGTTGCAGGCGGCGGTGGAGGACAACCGGCGGTTCGTCGCCGACGCGTCGCACGAGCTGCGCAGCCCCATCGCCGCGCTGCGGGCCGAACTGGAGATCGCCCACGCCCACCCGGACCTGACGGACTGGCGAGCGGTGGTGGACGGCGCCCTGCACGACACCTACCGCCTGCAGCAACTGGCCGGTGACCTGCTGATGCTGACGCGGCTCGACCACACGGCGTCGATGGCCTCGAACAACGTGGTCGACCTGGCCGAGCTGGTGCGCGCGGAGGCCGCGCGCCGCCGTTCCGACCACGTGCTGACCACCGACCTCGTCGAGCGGCCGGTTCCGGTGCGCGGCAGCCGGTCCCTGCTGGCGCGGTTGTTGGGCAACCTGCTGGACAACGCCGAACGCCACGCCACCTCCCGGATCACGGTGCGTTTGGCCGTGGTCGGTCCGCTCGCGCGGCTGGACGTGGTGGACGACGGGCCGGGGATTCCGCCCGAGCACCGCGAGCGCGTCTTCGAACGCTTCACCCGCCTGGACGACGCTCGCACCAGGGAGACCGGGGGCACCGGCCTGGGTCTGCCCATCGCGCGCCGCATCGCCCAGCTGCATCGCGGAGCGCTGGACGTGGTCGACGCGCCGGGCCACCGCGGCACGCGGCTGACCGCCGCGTTGCCCGTGCTGCCGGTGTCGTCGGTGTCGTCGGTGACACCTGACGCCTAGCTGCGGGAGCGCGGCACGACCAGTCCCGACTCGTAGGCCGCGACCACCGCCTGGGTGCGGTCGCGCAGGCCCAGCTTGTTCAGCACCCGGCTCACGTGCGTCTTCACCGTCTCCTCGGTGACCACGAGCCGGGCCGCCACCTCCGTGTTCGACAGGCCCTCCGCGATCAGCCGCAGCACCTGCGTCTCCCGTGGAGTGAGGGCCGACAGGCCGGACCCGGACGTGGCCGGCTCGGGCCGCAGGCGGGTGAACTCGCTGATCAGGCGACGGGTCACCGTCGGCGCCAACAACGCCTCCCCGGCCGCGATGACCCGCACCGCGTCGAACAGCTGCTCCGCGGTCACGTCCTTGAGCAGGAAGCCACTGGCACCCGCGCGCAACGCGTCGTAGACGTACTCGTCCAGGTCGAACGTGGTGAGAATGAGAATCCGCGGCCCATCCTTGCCGCTCTCACCACCCTCGCCACTCCTCCCGCCCTCGCCGCTGCCACCGCTCCTCCCTCGCTCGCCGCTGCCACCGCCTCCTCCTCCCCCGCCGCCACCGGCCTCATCACTCCCCCCGCTCCTGCCGCTTCCGCTCTCGCCGCTTCTCCCGCCCTCTCCGCTGCCACCGTTCTTCCCTCGCTCGCCGCCGCCTCCCCCGCCGCCACGGGCCTCAACGCTCCTCCCGCTTCCGCCGTCCCCGCCGCTCCTTCCTCTCTCGACCTCCCCGCCTTCGCCGCTTCTCCCGCTCGCGCCCTCACCGTTCCGCCAACCCGGGCCGCTGTCACCGCTTTTCCCGCTTCGCCCGCCCCTGCCGCTCGCGGCACAGAGTCGGCGGGTGGCTTCGATGCCGTCCACACCCGGCATCCGCACGTCCATGAGCACGACGTCAGGTGTCAGCTCGCGGCAGATCTGCACCGCCTCGCCGCCGTCGGAAGCCGTGCCGACGACCGTGAAGTCCGGTTGGGTGTCGAGCAGCGCGGCGTACCCGGTGCGGATCACCTGGTGGTCGTCGGCGACCACGATTCGGACGGCGCTCATCCGTCCGCCCTCGCCGGGAGGCAGGCCTCGACCACGAACCCGCCCCCGCCCGCCGGCCCTGTGCGCAACCGACCCCCAACAGCCGCCGCGCGTTCGCGCATACCAGTCAACCCGTGCCCGCCGGGCGGTGTCGTGGCGGGCGGACCGGGCCCGTTGTCCCTGATGCGCAACCGCAAGGCCTCCTCGGTGTAGTGCAGCTCCACGTCGACCGCCGCGCCGGGCGCGTGCCGTCGCGCGTTGGTGAGGGCTTCCTGGATGATCCGGTAGGCGGCCAGCTCGACCCCCGGGTCGAGCCCGGCCGGTGCGCCGGAGACGATGAGCCGCGCACCGGCGCTGGACGTGTCGCGTGCGTTGTCTAGCAGTTCGGTGAGCTGCTGCAACCCGGGCTGCGGGTGCCGTTGCGCGACCTCCTCCGGCGCGTCCTCCCGCAGCACGCCCAGCAGCCGCCGCATCTCGGTCAGCCCGGCGCGCGCGGTGTCGCCGATCTCCGACAGCCGCTGGGCACCGGCGGCCGGCATGCCGGGCGTGGTCAGCCTGGCCGTCTCCGCCTGCACGGCGATCATCGAGATGTGGTGCGCCACGACGTCGTGCAGCTCTCGTGCGATCCGGGCCCGTTCACCGCGCGCGGTGTGCTCCCGCAGCCTCCCGGACACGGCCTGCCGGGCGGCGCGGTGCACGAGCGCCTCACCACGTGCCCACCGGGCCATCCCGACCCAGGCCGCCGCCGGTCCCAGCGATGCGGCCAGCACGGTCAGACCCGCTTCCCACGAGGCCTCACCCCAGAGGGCGAGCACCAGGTACGGCGCGGCCAGGCAGGTGGCCAGGACCTGCCCGCCGGCTCGGCCGAGCCGGTACAGCACGACCAGCTGCGCGCCCAGCCCGGCCACGGTGAGGCTGTGGAACAGCCCGAGCGACAACATGCCCGCGGCCGAGACGGCGATCGCGGCCGACCTCGGCGGCAGGAACACCGACGGCCCGGTGGTGGCCAGGGCGAGCAGGCCGAGCACCAGGACCAGCTGCGCGTCCACGCCGCTGGTGACCGCGCGCAGGGCCGACTCGGTGACCGCCGCCGAACCCAGCAGCGCCCCGGCCACGACCGGGGCGTGCGGGATCGCGGCGATCCGCCGTGTCCAGCCGCCGTACCGGTCGCTTCCTCCGCTCACGTGGATCATTGTGGTCGCCGGCCCGGGTCTGCGCGTCACTCGCAGGTGGTGAAGTTGCCATCCCCCACGAGAGGGACTGCAACGCCGGTCATCCCCCACGCCAGCCACTCCGAAAACGGCTCTCCGGCGTGACGACCACGAACACCCCGCTGCCTAGCCTTTCTCCCATGGAAGCAACCATCGAAGTCTCCGGGCTGCGCAAGCGGTACGGGCCGACCGTGGCGCTGGACGGGATGACGTTCACCGTCGCACCGGGGAAGGTCACCGGGTTCGTCGGCCCCAACGGCGCCGGGAAGTCCACCACCATGCGGGTGGTCCTGGGCCTGGACTCGGTCGACGAGGGCCATGCGCTGGTCGGCGGCCGGCCGTACCGGAGCCTGCGGCACCCGTTGCGGCAGGTCGGTTCCCTGCTGGACGCCTCCGCGTTGCAACCGAGCCGCACCGGCCGCAACCACCTGCTGTGGTTGGCGCACTCGCAGGGTCTGGGCGCCCGGCGGGTGGACGAGGTGGCCGAGCGGGTCGGGCTCACGTCGGCGGTCCGGCGCAAGGCGGGCGGCTACTCGTTGGGCATGCGGCAGCGGCTGGGCATCGCCGCGGCGCTGCTCGGCGACCCGCCGGTGCTGGTGCTGGACGAGCCGGTCAACGGCATGGACCCCGAGGGCATCCGGTGGATGCGCGGTTTCCTGCGGTCGCTGGCCGCCGAGGGTCGGGCGGTGCTGGTGTCCAGCCACCTGATGAGCGAGTTGCAGGACACCGCCGACCACGTGGTGATCGTCGGCCGGGGCAAGGTAATCGCCGACGTCGGCGTGGCGGAGCTGATCGAGGCCGCGTCCGGTGAACGGGTCACCCTGCGCACCAGCGCCCGCACGCAGGCGGTGACGGTGCTGGCGCGGGCGGGCGCGACGGTCGCCGTCACCGGGCCCGAGGCACTCACCGTCTCCGGGTTGTCCGGTGAACGCGTGGTGGCGCTGCTGGGCGAGAACGCGGTGCCGTTCTCCGAGGTGTCCGCACACCGCGCGTCCCTCGAAGAGGCCTACATGGAGCTGACCAGGGACGCGGTCGAGTTCCACGCGACCTCGACCGAGGAGGCGGCAGGATGACCTACCAGTCGCGGGAACGCGCCGATCAGGACGGCTCCGAGCAGGACGGCTCCGGACAGGACGGACATCAGCGGAACAGGTCCGGGCAAGACGAGTCCGGGCATGACAGCTCCGAGCAGGATGGAAGTCAGCGGTACAGATCCGGGACAGACGGGCTCGGGCGGGACAGGTCCGGTCAGGATGAGTTCGGGCAGGACGGATCCGACCGGAACCGATCCGACCGGAACGGATTCGGGCGGAACGGATTCGGGCAGGCGCTGCGCGCCGAGTGGACGAAGCTGCGCACAGTGCGCGGCTGGGTGTTCGGCTTGGTGGCGGCGGGGTTGGTGATCGTGCTGATGGGGTTGTTCGCCGCGGCGGCGAGCAACTTCTCGTGCAGCGGCCCTGAAGGCAAGCCGTGCGCCGGCCGCACGCCGACGCTCGGCCCGGGTGGCGAGCCGGTGATCGACAACTTCTCGTTCGCGCACCAGGCGTTCACCGGTGACGGCAGCATCACCGCCCGCGTGCGGTCGCTGACCGACGTGTCCATTCCGGACGGCGAGGAGCCGGTGGAGGACATCCAGCCGTGGCGCAAGGGCGGCATCATCATCAAGCAGAGCACCACCCCCGGGTCGCCCTACGCCGCGTTGACGCTGACCGGCGGCCACGGCGTTCGGCTTCAGCACAACTTCACCGGCGACGTCGCCGGCACGCTGCACGCGATGCCGAGTTGGCTCCGTCTTACCCGGTCGGGTGACACGATCACCGGCCACGAATCGCCCGACGGGGTGAACTGGCACCTCGTCGGCGCGGTCACCCTGCCCGGGCTGCCCTCGACCGTGCGGGCCGGGCTGTTCGCCACCTCACCCCAGTACGAGGTGATCAGCCAGTCGTTCGTCAGCACCACCGGCAACAGTTACCCGACGCGGGCGACGGCCGAGTTCGACCGGATCGACCTCCAGGGTTCGTGGCCCGCCCGGGAGTGGACCGCCGAAACCATCGGCGCCCTGGGCGGGCCGGGAGCGGCACCGGGTGTCGACATCGAGGAGACCGCCGACGGCGTCACGGTGAGCGGGTCGGGCAACATCGCACCGATCGTGGCCGGTCGCGGTGGGCTGGGCAGGACGATCGAGCGCCGGCTGGTGGGCGCGTTCGCCGGGCTGATCGCGATCATCGTGGTCGCGGCGACCTTCATGACCTCGGAGTACCGGCGCGGTTTGATCCGCACCAGCCTGACCGCGAGCCCGCGGCGTGGCCGGGTGCTGGCGGCGAAGTCGGTGGTGATCGGGGTGGTCACGTTCATCACCGCGCTGGCCGCCGCACTGGTCGCGGCGCCGCTGGTCCGGGCGGTGGAGCTGGACAAGGGGTTCTTCCTGTTCCCGGTGCCGACCGCGACCGAGCTGCGGGTCATCGTCGGCACGGCGGCGTTGCTCGCGGTGGCGGCGGTGTTCAGCCTGGCCGTCGGCACGGTGCTGCGGCGCAGCGCGGGTGCGGTGGCCGCCGTGGTCGTGGCGATCGTGCTGCCGTACGTCCTGGCGATCGCGGGTGTGCTGCCGGTCGGACCGTCGGATTGGCTGCTGCGGATCACACCGGCCGCCGCGTTCGCCGTGCAGCAGAGCCTGCCGGAGTACGCGCAGGTCGCCGCGAGCTACACGCCCGCGGACGGCTACTTCCCCCTCAGCCCGCTCGGCGGTTTCGCGGTGCTGTGCGGCTACACGGCGGTCGCGCTCGGCGTGGCGGTCTTCGTGCTGCGGTGGAGGGACGCGTGACCGAGGTGTTGCGCGTGGAGTGGACGAAGCTGCGCACCGTGGCGGGAACGGCGTGGCTGCTGGCCGCCGTGGTGCTGCTGACCGTGGCGCTGGGCGTGGTCGCGTCCACGTCGGTCGGCTGCTCGGGCCTGGGCTGTGGGCAGGACCCGGCGAAGATCAGCCTGACCGGGATCGCGTTCGGGCAGGCCGTGGTCGTCGTGCTGGCCGTGCTGGCGGTCGGCGGCGAGTACAGCACCGGGATGATCCGGGTGACGTTCGCGGCGGTGCCGCGCCGGTCCGCGGTGCTGATCGCCAAGGCAACCGTGGTCGGTGCGCTGGTGCTCGTCGCGGGAGCAGTGGCGGTGCTCGTGTCGGTGCTGGCCGGGCGGCTGATCCTGCCGGGCAACGGTTTCACCGAGGCAAACGGTCACGCGGTGCTGTCCCTGGCCGACGGGTCGGTGGTCCGTGCGGCCGTCGGCTCGGTGCTGTACCTGGTGCTGGTGGGGCTGCTGAGCCTGGGAGTGGCCACCGCGGTGCGTGACGCGGCGGCGGCCATCGGCATCATGCTCGGGCTGCTGTACCTGTTCCCGATCGTCGCCGCCGTGGTGTCCGATCCCGACTGGTTCAAGCGCTTGCAGCGGATCAGCCCGATGACTGCGGGCCTGGCGATCCAGGCCACCAAGGACGTCGACAGCCTGCCGATCAGCCCGTGGGCAGGACTGGGCGTGCTCGGCCTGTGGGCTGTGGGAGCGCTGCTCGCGGGCGGCCTGCTGCTCCGGCTGCGCGACGCCTGACCGCAGTCGCTACTCGGGCCGCCGGTTCGGCCTGGGCAGCAGCAGGTGCACCGCGAAGGCCGCCACGGTCGTCAGGACGACTTGGTAGAGGATCGAGAGCCGCGGGTCGCTGCCCACGGTGAACACCGCGTCCAACCCGGTCGTCACCACACCGGCCAGGGTCAACATGCCGGTGACGTGCCAGCCGAAGAAGCCCGCCGTCCAAGCCACCAGCGGCCACCGGTTGCGGTCGGGGCGTCGCAGCACCAGGTAGGTGGAGAACGCCGCGGCGGCGTTGAAGGCCACGCCGACGATCTGCAATTCGACGGGTTCACCCGACAACAGCGTGGCAAGCGTTTGCGCCACCACCAGCGCGATCACCGACCAACATCCGACCTGAGTCTTGTCCACCTCCGGGATGCTAGGTCAACACGGCCGTCGGCGGACGAACGCCCGCGTTTGTCCGCCGTTCGGCGCACGGCATCCCGGCCATGCAAGTCCGACCTCGGCACGGCATAGCCGACCGGTCAACGCGCCTGAGGGCGTCGGGCGAGGTCAGGCGCGGCCGTAGGACTTGTCCTTCACCACGACGCCCTGTTCGTCCCATTTCCGGTGGAGGAGCAACTTGCCGTCGTCGGAGAAGTGGCGTTCTTCGGCCGGGGTGCCGTCGGCGTACCAGGTGCGGTACAAGCCGACCGGCTTGCCGTGATCGACGTGCCACTCGGCCGACAACCGGCCATTGGCGTGCCAGGACTGCCCTTGACCGTGCTCGACACCGTCCAGGTATGACGTGACCGAGGTGATGCGACCGTCCCGCTTCTTCTCGACCACCTCACCGGTGTACGGCTTTCCTTGGCGGTAGGCCCGGTCTCCTGAATCCTGCCAGTCGATTTCCGACTCGTCGACGCGCATGTGTCACTCCGGGGGAAGCGGCTTGTTGTCGGGTAGATGCCGATCGCCTTCGAACCTACCACTGCCGGATTGGACGCCGACCAATAGCGCATCGCAATTGCCGCAGAGCGGAGCGCTGGACAAACCGTCTTCCGCCGGGTCTTTGGTCATCATGACGTCGACCCGGAATTCGTCGAGCACGCTGATGGGGAGGTGTTCGTCGGTGCCCAGTTCTCCGTCGGCGCGCAATCGTTCCTCACGGGCGAACAGGGCCTCGTTGACGCCCTTCACTTCCGCGTGCCGCAACGGCAGGTCGCCCGACGGGAATTCACGGGTCGCCGGAGAGCCGTCATCGTTGAACTGCTGAACACCGTCTTGGTAGACCGGGTACTCCCCGCGCACGCTCTCCCGCTGCTCGATCAAAGCCGGGTGGGTCTCATCGTCCTGCAACTCGGTGCCCCGGCGACCGTTGGTCGTTTCGAACACCTCGCCGGTTCGCTGGTCCAGCGTCCAGGAGACGCAGTTCCCGGTGGCGGAGCCGGGTACGTCGTTCGGGTGGTCCGGGTCGTACTTGGCGGCCATGAACTCGTCGCCACGACGTTGAGCGAGGTCGCTCATCCAGTCATTGACCGGCTTGTCGTCAACGTGGCTGATCAGATCAGTCTCGGAGTCTCGCGTCAGCCGTTCCTCGGGCAGGGTGCCCAGCGATTTGGACTCGGGGTCGACGTCGACTGCCTCGTCGTACGGCTTGTCGCGCTCATTGGGCTGTTGTTCTGAACCCTCGGCGGTGGCGTCGTCCTCGGCAGGGGGCACCTCAAGCGAGTCCTCGGTGTCGACGGATGTCGCGACCGGGAACTCGCCCGGAACGCCGGCGTCCTCGCCGACCACGTCCTCGTCCGCCGACGCCGGCGGCACCTCGGCATGGGTCTCGCTCTCGATCTCGGCCTGCGACTGCGCCGCCGACGCGGCTTCCTCTGCGGCCTGTGCTTCGTCTTGCGCCTGCGCTTCCTCGGCTATCGCCTGTTCTTGTGCGTCCGCCTGCTCTTGCGCGTCCGCCTCCGCCTTGGCTTCCGCTTCGGCTTTGGCGTCCGCTTCGGCTTTGGCGTCCGCTTCCTGCTGGGCGTCAGCCTCCTGCTGCTGGGCGTCTTCTTCCTGTTTCTGCTGCGCTTCAGCGTCTTCCTGCTGCTGCGCGTCCTCCTCCTGCATCTGCTGCGCCTCAGCATCCTCCTGCTGCTGAATGTCCTCCTCTTGCTGCTGGGCGTCAGTTTCCTGCTGCTGGGCGTCGGCCTCCTGCTGGGCGTCAGTCTCCTGCTGCTGGACGTCCTCCTGCTGCTGAGCGACGTCCTCCGTCTCGGTCTCCGTGGCCGCTGTGGTCTGTGCGTCGTCCTCGGCTTCAGGCGGAGTGTCGGCTTCTGGCGGGTCGGCCGCGTCCTCGTTGACAACCGGCGGGTTCTCGGTGGCGAGGTCCTCGGCGACCGGATCTGCGGCCTCGGACACAGGAGGTGGTGTTGTCGGTTCGGCTTCCGGAGGCGGTGGTTGGCGGTCGTCGTCGGCTTCGACGGTCGGGCTCTCGTCCTCTGTGGACGCTTCCGACTCCACAGGGGTCGTGGCTTCCTCTGCCTCGACCATCGCCGAACCGGCACCGGCGTCGGCACCGGGGTCCGGTGATTCGGGTGAGCCCTCCTCTACCCCGGCATCCGCCGAGGAGGTCATCGCGTCACCCGCGCCCGAGGTCGTTTCCGTCGCTGAAGACTCCTCCGCCGCGGACTCGACCATGGCCTCGCCGGCACTGGCAGGTGGCTCCGCCGGCGGTTCCGGCGGGGTGGTGTCGGTGGTCTCCGGGCTGTCGCCACTCATGTCGGCTTGCCGCGGAACCGGATCGGCCAGTTGCCGGGGAACGGCTCGAACAGGGGCAGCACCGCCCGCAGGGCCTGCACCGGATCCTCCAGGCCCGAGTACTCCCTGGTTGCCGCAGTCAACGCGTCCGGACGGTCACGGCCGATGAAGACCCGTTCCAGGTCACGTTCGGCGTTGCTGCGGCGCAGGAGTTCGGCGTACTGCTCGTCCCGCGTCCGACCCGCGAGCACCAGGCCCCGCTCGGCCCACGACGCCGTGTCCGGGTGCGCCTCGGCGGTCTTGGTGCGATGCAGGGCGACCAGCACGTCGTGCCACCGGTACGGACCGGCCTGCCACTCGACCTCCACCCCACACCCCGTGCCGCCGCCGGCCAACCGCTCCCTCGCCCGAACGGCCACGTGCGCGGCCAAGTGGTCGGGGTCGTAGAACGGCACCAGGTCCCGGTACCGCACGTCGACCGCCCGCTGCGCCAGCAACCCGACCGCGCGCTCCAACTGCGGCAGGTCGCCGTCGAGGCGGGCCAACCAGCCACCGACCGGCATGGGCGACGGGTAGCCGATCACGTGCGACAGCACCAGGAGTTCCACCCAGGTGGTCAGCTCCGGCTGCTGCGCCACCTGCCAGGCCTCGCTGATCTCCCGCAACGTGCACGGCGTCGCACGGCACTCCGGCCGGCACGCCACCGTGTGCATCCCGACACCCCGCACCGTCCCCAGCGGCACGTCGACGGACTCGCGGTCCTCACCGAGCGGGATACCGAGCAGCACCGGGCGGTCCATCCCGTCGGCGAACACGGCCGCACGGCCGGGCGGCAGCGACACCACGTGCCGCGACTGCACCTCGTCCAGGTTCATCGTCGCGCCCACCGCCTCCCGGTCGTCCGCGGCGGGCAACCGGTGCACGATCTTGAGCGCGGTGTTCTTCAGCACGTCCGGGATGATCTTGGCCGGGATCTGCTCGGCGATCACGACACCCTCGCCGTAGGCGCGGATCTCCGCCAGCAGCGCGGCGAACATCTCCACCGCGTGCGACGCGGGACTGCCCGGCAGCACGTTCTTCAGCAGCCGGTGCGCCTCCTCCACCACCGTCACGTGCCGCAGCCGCACCGGACCGGGCACCCGCCGCATCCGCAGGTGCTCGACCAGCCGGATCAGCACCGCGCCGATGAAGAACGCCTTGTCCTGGTCGTTGCCGACGTCCTCGATCTCCAGCACCACGTTGCGCCGCAACAGGTCCGCCACGTCCAGCGGCAGCCCACCCTCGAAGAACCGACCGGGCGTGCCCAGCCGCAACGACCCGAGCCGCACGTCCACGAACCCCCGGACGTTGGCGCTGATCTCCTTGCCGTACCCGATCTCGTCCACGACCCGGCGCGCAGAGTTCTGCAGGTCGCGCAGCGTCGGGTACCGGGGCGCGGCCCGCGGGAACCGGCTGCTGCTCAACGTCAGGTTCCAGCCGTACTCCTCGTAGGAGCGGGTCAACGCCTGCGCGAGCACCTGCGGGAACGGCTCCTCCGCCTGGAACGCGGCCAGGAACAGCTCGCGCACCAGGTCGACGTGCGTCTGGAGGGGGAACCCCGGCTCGGGTTCGAGCGGGTTGAGCCCCAGCGGCACAGCGCCGGGATCGCCCGGCCGGATCACGGCCACCTCGCCGTCGGGCCACAGCCGACCGGCCATCCGCGCGTACTCGGCCTTGGCCGGCTCGATCACCAGCCACGGCACCCCGGCCCGGTGCAGGCCTTCCAGCAGGTGCCGGACCGTCTGCGACTTGCCCGAACCGGTCGCGCCCGCGACGAACACGTGCCGGTTCACCGTGCCGGCGCCGACGCTGAGCTCACCGACCGGTCGGCCGGCGGTGTCGAGCACCGAACCCAGCGGGATCGACCCCGCCACCTCGGAGGTCAGGTCGAACTCGGCCCGCTCCACCAGCCGCACGCCGGGCACCTCGCGCACCGGCGGCCGGGCCAGGATCGACAGCAGCTCGGAACTGCCCGAGAACGGCGAGGACGCGCCGTCGACCGCGCGCACCGGTGCGGCGTCGACCTCGTCCAGCGAACCGACGTCCGCACCGGGTCGCAACGCGTACGGCAACTCGTCCAGGTCACCGGAACTGCACAGCAACGCAGCCGCGCGACGCGCGTTCGACTCGGTGTCGGCGCCGACGAACACGTGCACGTTCCACATGCCGCTCACCCGCGCCCGCGACAGCTCCCGGTAACGGCCCTCGGCGCGTTCCAGCGCCACCCGGTCGGACTGCGAGTTCTCGCGCTGCCGCAGGCGCGGCACCTCGTTGGCGATCGACAGCAGCTCGAACTCGACCGCGTCGGAGGGCACGGGCTCGGCCACCACGACCCAGGCGAACGGCTGACCCATGAACACCACGTAGTCGTCGAAGCCGCCGCGGCGCTGGGGGATGCCGTTGCCCTCGTCGCCGGGCAACCACAGCGAGTCCGCCTGCCCGGTGCACCGCAGCCACGCCCCGAACTCGCCGAACAGCTCCTCGACCTCGTCGCCGGGCACGGGTTCGCCCACGCTGCCCGGCGGGTAGAGCAGCGCGTCGTCGCCCGCGGGCGGGAACCGCGGCCGGCCGCCGACCAGCACGTGCACCCGTTCCGAACGCGGGCGCCGCAGCCACGCCGTCGCCAGCACCGGGCGGTCCGCGCCGGAGCCGGCCAGTTCCACGTGGGCGGCGGTCAGCGCGGCGAACAGCTGAGCCGGACGCGGGTCCGGGTCCATGCCGCCGGGCACGGCCAGCACCCGGTGGAAGTTCACCCCGTCGAGTGGACGCACGGCGGTCAGCCGAGCCGCGGGTGCTGCGAGACCTTGTCCAGCAGCACGATGCCGGGGTTGCAGTCTCCGAGCACCGCGCGCCGCCCGGACTGGGCCGACTCCACCATGATGAACGAGGTGACCGGTAGCGCCTGGATCGACGTGGGTTCCACCGAGAACTCGTAGACCCGGCTCTCCGTGCGGCCGTCGGTGGTCGAGTCGGCCTCGGCGTAGCTCTCCGTGTTCTGCCACGTCGACGTGCGGGTCCGGGTGACCGACGAGTTGAATCCGCTGCTGTAGGACGACGTCCCCCCGCCTTCGCCGGAGAAGCCGCTGGAGCTGGACGAGCTGTGGCCGGTCGTGCGGGCCACGCTGTCGGACCCGCCGAGGCTCACCGCACGACCCTCGGTGATCGTCTTGCCGAACTGGTAGGTGAGCTGGCTGAGGGTGAACTTGTGCTCGCGGCCGATGTACTCCGCGGCGACGGCGGCCTCCTTGCCGTTGCCCAGCCGCATCACCACGGACACGCTGTCGGCCGAGCCGAGCAGCTGCTGGAGGTCCTCGTCCAGCCGGTGCATCATCAGCACCAGCATCACGCCGGTGCGCTCGGCCTGGCGGGCCAGCTCGCGCAACGCCGACACCCCGACCTCGTCCGCGCCCGCGATCACCAGCACCCCCGAACCGCGGCCGCGCGGCGTGTTGCGCAGGTCGTGCAGCACGCGGTGGAACAGCAGCCGGTCGATCAGGTCCTTGCGGCGGCGGTGCGAGCTGGTCGTCTCGATCACCGCGACACCGCGTCGCGGCCAGTACGACTGGAGCGACGCGCCACCGGCGGGCGTCACGTCACCGCGCACGACCAGGTCGAGGACGCTGGACAGGAACTGCAGTTCCTGGCGGGTCTGGTCGGTGTGCACGACCACGTCGACGGCCGCGTTCAGCTGCCCGACCTCGGCGGCGGTCAGCGGCCCGCCCGGTCCCCCGTCGTAGATGCGGCGCAGCACCTTGAGACCGGCCGCGAGCCTGGCGAACGTGGCCGGTTCGACCAGCCGGTCGAGCACCGCGACGAACAGCTCGGCGTCGAGCGCGCGCAGGTCGGGGCCGTTGCCCGCGGGCCGCATGGTCGACACGGCCTCGGCCAGCAGCTCGGCCAGCTCCTCGCTGCCCAGGCCCTCGACCAGGTCGAGGTCGGCGAACCGCTCGGGCAGCTCCAAGCCGGTCACGGGCAGGTCCTGCGCCGTCGACACGGCCGCCAGACCGCCCGCGACCTGCTGTTCGGTGAAGTCGAGCACGAACACGCCGTTGCCCTGCTCGAGCAGCGCCGCGCCGAACGTGGCGAGCAGGCTCGCCCAGCCGTCCTCGGTGCCGCCGAACACGTCGATCCGGCTCGGCCTGCCCCGCAGCACCAGCGGGTACCAGCGCTTGGTCGACACCCACCGCATGAGCTCGGCGGCGTTGTGCGCGTTGACCCGGTCCTGCCAGTGGGACGTGGCGCGCTGGTAGTCGTGCCAGAGGTTCTCCCGGTACGTGCGGTACTCGCGGCGGACCTTGGCCGCGCTCATCCGCGTCGAGACGATCGGCACGACCAGGATCACCAGGCCGATGCCGCACAGGACCAGGGCGCCGGGCACCGCTTCCGGTCCGGTGGACAGCACGAACAGCAGCAGCATCAGGCTGGGGACGAGGACGAGCAGGCCGCAGCCGATGGCGGCGCCGGGCACCCGCTGCTGCATCCCCGCGGGCACCGGCGGCTCGTACCAGCCGGGCGGCTGGTTCGCCTCCGGGCTCGGTGTGATCGGAGCGGGCTCGACGTGCTCCCAGCCGAGCCGGTCAACGGTCACGGACAGCCGGTCGACCAGACCGCTGTCGAGCGTCCCTTCGGGCACGCGTCCACCTCCACGTAGGGTCATGGGACCGTACCGAAGGGTCGCCGGAGGGCGGCCGGGAATCGACCAACTCGCCCTGAACGGACTGGGCCGATCACCTCCGTCCGACGCTGAGTGGGCATCCGGTATTGGATCGCGGAGGCCCGGCGGTGCGATCTAGGGTGGCCCGATGCGCGTGCTGTTCACGTTCGCCGGCGGGTTGGGCCACTTCCAGCCGCTGGTCCCGCTCGCCTCAGCGGTGGTTGCCGCCGGCCACACCGTCGCGTTCGCGGCCGGTTCGGCCCGGCGGGGCGCGATCGAGGCGGCCGGGTTCACCGCGTTCGCCGTGGGTGGCGGTAGCGACGAGGTCCGGGAACGCCTGCCGCTGGCGGCGCCCGACCGGGACCGGGACGACTACGAGCTGCGCGAGGGCTTCGTGCGGGAGGGCGCCGGGCTGAGGCTGCCGCTCTACCTCGACCTGTTCACCCGGTGGCGGCCGGACGTTGTGGTGTGCGAGGAGGTCGACTTCGGCAGCGTGCTCGCCGCCGAGAAGCTCGGCCTGCCCTACGCGAACGCGCAGGTCATCGCGTCGGGTTCGTTCGTGCGGCCGGAGGTGATCGGCGAGCCGCTCGCCGAGCTGCGCGCCGCGCACGGCCTGCCGCCCGACCCCGACCTGGCCATGCGGCACCGGCACCTGCTGCTCTCGCCGTTCCCGCCGAGCCTGCGCGACCCGGCGTTCCCGCTGCCGGATACGGCTTTCCCGATCCGGCCGCCGGTCGGTCCGCTCGGCCGGGCCGACACGCCGACCGTGTACTTCACCCTCGGCACGGTGTTCAACACCGAGTCCGGTGATCTGTTCAGCCGGGTGCTGGCCGGGCTGGGCGAGCTGCCGGTCGAGGTGGTGGCCACGGTCGGCACGCACGTCGACCCGGCCGAGTTCGGCGAGCAGCGGCCGGGTGTGCGGATCTCCCGCTTCCTGCCGCAGGCCGAGGTCTTGCCGCACTGCGACGTGGTGGTCTCGCACGGCGGCTCGGGCAGCGTCGTCGGCGCGCTCGCGCACGGCCTGCCCATGGTGCTGCTGCCCCTCGGCGCCGACCAGCCGCAGAACGCCGAGCAGTGCGTGCGGCTCGGCGTGGGCAAGGAGTTGGACCCGGTCGGCGCCACCCCCGGTGACGTGCGGGACGCGGTGGCCGAGGTGTTGGCGGATCCGGGTTACCGGCGGGCGGCCGAACGGGTGCGGGCGGAGATCCTGGCGCTGCCGGAGCCCGAACGGGCTGTACCGCTGCTGGAGCGGCTGGCCGGCGCGTGATCCGCCGTCACCTCGTCCGGTCCCGGTTCGCCGCGGTCGGCACGATGAGGCCGCTCTCGTAGGCGACCACCACCGCCTGCGCCCGGCTGGACAGGCCGAGCTTGCCCATCATCCGCTTGACGTGCGTCTTCACCGTGGCTTCGCTGAGCACGAGCCGCTGGGCGATCTGCCCGTTGGTCAGCCCATTGCCGACCAGGCGCAGCACCTCGGTCTCCCGCGCGGTCAGCGCCGCCAGCTGCGGGGCGCCGATGGCGGTGGCCCGGTGGTGCTGGGCGTAGGTCTCGATCAGCCGGTGGGTGATGTGCGGCGCGACCAGGATGTCGCCCGCCGCGATGGTGCGGACCGCGGAGATGATCCGCTCCGGCGGGGTGTCCTTGACCAGGAACCCGGAGGCGCCCTCGCCCAACGCGGTGTAGACGTACTCGGGCAGGTCGAACGTGGTCAGCACGATCACCCGCGGCGCGCCTTCGCGGTGTCCGGCCTCGTCCCGGTCGGCCTCGTCCCGGTCGGCCTCGTCATCGGCGACGTGCTGGTCGGCGTCGTGCTGGTCGGCCTCCTCATCGGCGTCGTGCTGGTCGGCGGGGTGCTGGTCGGTCTCGCGCTGTCCGGCCGCACGGTGGTCGGCGAGGATGCGGCGGGTGGCGGCGATGCCGTCCAGCACCGGCATCCGGATGTCCATCAGGATCACGTCGGGCGAGGTCCGCGCGGCGGCGGCCACGGCCTGCTCGCCGTCAGCGGCCTCGCCGACCACCTCGAACCCCGGCGCGGCCGTGAACAGGGCGACCAGGCCCGCGCGGATGAGCGCCTGGTCGTCGGCGATGAGCACGCGGATCGTCACCGGGCCGCCACCTCGTGCATCGGCAGGCGCAGGACCACGCCGAACCCGCCGTCGTCCGTCGGACCCGCGGTGAGCACGCCCCCGTACAGCTCGGCGCGTTCCCGCATGCCGCGGATCCCGTGCGACGGGTGGTCGTCGCGCGACGCGTGGTCCGCGGCCGAGACGCCGCCGGTCCGGGCCGCCCGGCCGTTGTCGGTCACCTTCAGCACGAGCGTCTGCTCGCCGTACTCGACGTCGATCCGCGCCCGTGCCGGCCCGGCGTGCTTGAGCACGTTGGTCAGCGACTCCTGCGCCACCCGGTACGCGCACAGGTCCGGCCCCGGCTGGAGCTCGCGCGGCGCACCGGTGACCACCACGTCCACCGGCAGCCCCGCGCCCCGCGCGCGTTCCACCAGCTCGTCGAGCGCCGCCAGGCCGGGTTGCGGGCGGTAGTCGTCGTCCTGGTCGACCCGCAGCACGTCGAGCAGCCGGCGCAGCTCGGTCAACGCCTCACGGCTGGTCTCGCCGACGGTCGTGATCGCGTCGCGCGCGGTCGACAGGTCGGTGTCCAGCACGTACCGCGCCACGCCGGCCTGCAGGGAGATCACCGACATGTGGTGCGCGACGACGTCGTGCAGCTCCCGCGCGATGCGCACCCGTTCGTCCGCCACGGCCCGCGCCGCCTGCTCGGCCAGCCGCTCGGCGCGCTCGGACCAGCGCCTCGTGCCCTCGCCCAGCATCCAGGCGCCCACCACGACCAGCACCGACTGCGCGACCTCCGACCACGCGACCACGGCGACCGGCACGTACGCGATCACCACCACCGCCGTCGTCACCAGGAACACGACCGCGGCCACGGGCCGGGGCCGCAGGGTGGCCACGGTGAACATGCCGACCAGCGCGCCGATGCCCGAGCTGGGCAGGCCGCCGTACCCGAACAAGCTGTACGCCGTCAACGCGCCCAAAACGACCGCCACCGTGGCCACGGGCGCGAGCTGGCGCAGGGCGATCGGCGCGACGGTGAGCGCCGCCAGCACGTACGCCGGCAGGCTGATGCGCCCGCCGGTGTGGCTCACCGCGGTGATGACGGTCAACGAGGTGAGCACCGCCGCGAGCAGCACGTCCAGCCGGATCGGGTTGAGTTTCGCCAGCACCAGGCCAAGGTAGTCGGCTGCCGCCCGGGCGTCGCCACCCCCAGGGCGGATCTTCCCGTACCCCTCAGGGGGTACTCCGAGATCCCTTCCTGGGGCGACGACGCAAGCCCGCCGCGCACCTAGCGTTCGGTGCTGTGAAACGACTTCCTGTGACAGCGATGATCGCGGTGCTGGGGCTGGGCCTCACGGCGGGCGCCGCCCAGGCCGAGCACCGCCCCGACACCAGGACCCTCCAGCGGCACGCCGACGCGCTGCTCGACCAGGGCGCGCCCGGCGTGCTGGTCGAAGTGGACACACCGCGCGGCGACGTGCGGGTGCGCAGCGGCTACGGCGACGTCGACCGGCGCACGCCCGTGCCGTGGCAGGCGAAGTTCCGCATCGGCAGCTACACCAAGACGTTCGTGGCGGCGACCGTGCTGCAACTGGTCGGCGAGGGCCGGATGTCCCTTGAGGACACCGTGGACCGGTGGCTGCCCGGTGTCGTCGCCGGCAACGGCAACGACGGCACGAAGATCACCGTGCGGCAGCTGTTGCAGCACACCAGCGGCCTGTACAACTACGTGGGCAAGATGCCGGAGCTGTTCCTGGAGAAGGAGTTCGAGCGGATCCGGTACCGCACCGTGGAGCCGGAGCGGATGGTCGCGCTGGCGGTGCAGCAGCCGCCGGACTTCGCGCCCGGCGCCGACTGGAACTACTCCAACACCGGCTACCTCCTCGCGGGCATGATCATCGAACGGGTGACCGGCAACACCTGGCAGCACGAGGTGCGCACCCGCATCGTCGACCCGCTCGGCCTGCGCGACACGTACCTCCCCGCCACGTCCCCGGTCGTGCCCATGCCGCACGCGGTGGCCTACGAGCGGTTCCCGGAGAAGGGGCTGGAGGCCGACCCGGCCGACCCCCGTTACGGTCGCGCGATCGACGTGACCAGGTACAACCCGTCGTGGGGCGGCGCGGCCGGCGACATGATCAGCACCACCGACGACGCCAACGCGTTCCTCAAGGCGCTGATCGGCGGCGAGGTGCTGCGGCCCGCCGAGCTCGCCGAGATGACCGACACCGTCCGCACGCCCGCGCTGGACCCGGCGTGGCCGGGCGCCCGGTACGGGCTCGGGATCATGTGGATCCCGAACTCGTGCGGCGGTCACTGGTCGCACGGCGGGGACATCCCCGGCTTCAAGACCCGCAACGGCGTCACGGCCGACGGCCGGCGCAGCGTGACGGTGTCGATCAACACCGACTCGATGGTGCCGGTGCCGGGCGCGCCGAAGCCGGGCAAGGACGTCACGGTGGACCTGGTCGACCACGCGCTCTGCGGCATGAGGTGAGCGGGTGACATGGCCTGCCGGGCCACCGGCAGGCCATGATGTACCGGTGGAGTCCACCCGTGTGGACCGCTGGTTGTGGGCGGTCCGGTTGACCAAGACCCGTTCCGATGCCGCGGCGGCCTGTCGGGGTGGTCACGTGCGCGTCAACGACAGGCCTGCCAAGCCCGCCACGTCGGTGTCACCGGGTGACGAGGTGCGTGCTCGGGTGGGTGACACGACCCGGATCGTGGAGGTCGTTCGGGTGATCCAGAAACGCGTCGGCGCGGCCGACGCGGTCGGCTGCTTCCTGGACCGGACGCCTCCACCGCCCAAGCCCACCGACGCGCCCGCTCCCGTCGCACGGCGGGAACGCGGCGCCGGGCGTCCCACCAAGCGCGAACGCCGGGTGCTGGACAAGTTCCGCACCGGCCAAGCCTGATCGGGCCTTTCAAGAATGTGAACCACTCGACCGCGGAACGACCCTTCCGACCACGGACTTCGAATCGTTGACAGGTCCGAGCGACCGCTTGTAACGTTTCAGTTCCGCTGCCGCCCAACGGGAGGCAAACAAGTGCACAGGAAAATGATCGGACGGCTGCTCTCGGGCGCCGCGGCATTCGCTTTGGCCGCGCTGCTGACCACCGCCGTCGCGCCGAGCGGTTCGGCGGCCGGGAGCACGTTCCCCGCGCCGAAGGGCTCGCAGGGGGTCAGCACCAAGATCAAGGTCGGCAGCACGCCGTACGACGGCGGGCTGAAGCGGTTCTACGGCACCGGCGCGCTCGGCGACGGCGGCCAGGACGAGGGCCAGAGCCCGCTGTTCGAGCTGGCCAACGGCGCGACGTTGTCCAACGTCATCCTCGGCACGCCCGCCGCCGACGGCATCCACTGCCTGGGTACCTGCACGTTGAACAACGTGTGGTGGGAGGACGTCGGCGAGGACGCGGCGACGCTGAAGGGCTCCTCGTCGTCGCAGAAGATGACGGTCAACGGCGGCGGCGCGCGCAAGGCGTCGGACAAGGTGTTCCAGCACAACGGGCCGGGCACCATCCACATCCGCAATTTCCAGGTGGACGACTTCGGCAAGCTGTACCGGTCGTGCGGCAATTGCGGCACGCAGTACAAGCGCAACGTGATCCTGGAAAACGTGACGGTGTACTCGCCGGGCAAGGTGCTGGCGGGCATCAACACGAACTACGGCGACACCGCGCGCTATTCCGGGATCACCATCGTCGGCGACAGCAGCCGGAAGATCGTGATCTGCGAGAAGTACCGCGGCGTCACCAGCGGTGAGCCGACGAAGATCGGCAGCGGTGCGGACGGCACGAATTGCCTCTACGGCTCGTCCAACATCACCTACCGCTAGTCGCCGGCCACGAGCCCTCCACCCGCGGCCCGGGTGGAGGGCTCGTGCGCGGACTGGATGGCGGAACCAAGAGTGAGCCGTTCGGGTGAATCGACTGATGTACGCCTAACGGGCTATCGAGCCGAGACGATCAAGGAATCGGGAGGGGACGAGGTACCGGGTCCGGACGAGGTCGCGGTGTCGACCTCGGAGCCGACCGTCGCGATCGACGGCGAGGAGGCGCGCGATGTCCGGCAAGCGGAGGTCCGAGCGGAACGGACGGGTCGGCCTGGCGCGCTGGCGGCTGCGGGAGGGCGACTCGGCGTCGGCCGCGGGCCGGTTGTCGGAGGCCCTCGACCTGTACGCCGTCGCCGCGTACGAGTTGGACGGCCTGGACCGCCGCGACGGCGAGGTCGCCGCGCTGCTCGTGCACGCGCTGGCCGGTCACGGGCGGGCGGACCTGGAACTGGGCAACCCGCGGCGCGCGCTGGAAACGCTGAGGAGCGCCCTCGCGCTGGCCGAGCCGAACAGCGCCGTGCACGCCGGAGTCCTCTCTTGTCTCGCGTACGCGCTGCGCGAAGCGGGAGCGCTGGACGACGCGGTCTCGACGTTCACCGAGGTGCTGGCCATCCAGCGGAAGGTCGACCGGACCGGTGCGACGGTCGTCGGCACGCTCAACGACCTGTCCCACGCGCTCAGGCTGCACGGCCGGGCGCAGGCCGCCGAACGGGCCGCCCGCGAGGCGGTCGAGCTGGCCGAGCGGATCGCACCCGGCGGCCCCGCCGCGGCGATCGGCCACCACCGCCTCCGCCAGGCCCTGGACGACCTCGGTCGGGCGGACGAAGCCGAAGCGCACCTGACGCGCGGCATCACCCTGCTGTTGCGGCACGCGCCCGACGCGCCCGCGACCGCCGACGCCATCAACCGGTGGTGCGAGGCGCTGCTGGCACGGGAGGGTCCGCACGACGCGCTGCCCTGCATCGACCGACACCTGGCCGTGATCGAGCCGGACGCGCCCGGTGCGCCGGTGGTCGGCGTGCTGCGGCTGTGGCGCGGCATCGGCCTGGCCTCGCTCGGCTCCGACGAGGCGGACACCGAAGCGCTGCGCGAGTTCGAGGCCGCCGAACGCGTCCTGGCCGGGCACCTCGACCAGGCGGGGCGAGTCGCCTGGGCCAGGGTGGACCGCGCGAAGTTGTTGTTGTGGCACCAGGCCGCGAACGCCGCCGAACCGCTGCTGCCGGCCGCTCGCGCGCACTTCGCCGCCGCCGGTGACGAGCACGCCGAGGCCGAGGCCGCGAAGCTGCTCGCGTGCACGACGTTCGAACGGCTGACCGCGAACGGGCGCGGCGGCACCGTGGAGGCGTTGTCCGCCGCACGGCGGGCGGCGGACGGTCTCGCCACAGCACAGCAGTACGACGACGCCGTCGACCTGCTCACCCGGGCACTGTCCGCGGTGGACGTCCCACCGTGCGACGCGGAGACCAAAGAGGCCGTCGCGATCACCGTGAGGGCGCGTGAGCGCGTGCTGGCGCTGGCGGGGACGCGGCACCGGGCCGACGCCGCGTCACCGGCCTGGCGGTCGAGAAACCGGCCTAGCGGTTGAGGAACCGGCGGTACTGCTCGGCCACCACCTCCGCCGACGCGGCGACGTCCAGGAACATCAACGAGTCCACCCGGCACGTGCAGGGGTTCCGCTCCGCGGTGTCCTGCGGGAAGCTGCCACCGATCTTGATGCCCCTCGGGTCGGTGGGTGACGTACCCGTGCCGTCGACCTGCCACGGGTCACCGGGCACGGTGTAGAACCCGGGCAGGGCCTTGCCGTCGCGGTAGAGCGCCATCCGGCCGGTGGTGAAGTCGAACGTGGCGGCCAGGTGCACCCAGCGGTTCGGCGGCAGCACTTCCGACCAGGCCGGCGCGGCGGCGTAGGTCTGGGACGCGCCACCGTCGATCCGGCGGCCGAGGGCGACCAGCCGGAGCTGACCGTCGACCTCGAACGCCTCGATCAACGCCCGCACCGCGTGCCCCTCGGAGTCACCGCTGAGCAGGCCGGCGAGCCCGACAGCCCCGTGACCGGGACTCGGGTTCGCGCCGGTGAGCTTGAACCAGCCCATGATGGTGGTCCCCGTGGCGCCGTTGAACGCCCTCAGCGACTCGGCGCCGTCCGCGTCCCACACGCCCGCTTTCCAGTCGTCGTTCGCACCGGGTTGCGGGCGCAGGTCGAGGGCGTTGTTGCTGCCGCGGAACGCGCCGTCGTCGACGCGCATCCGATCGCCGCCGTTGACGAGCCGGAGCAGGGTGCGCGACTCGCCGAGGTCGATCTCACGGGCGTCGTCCACGGGGAACGGGTGCTCGAAGTCGTAGTGCGCCACCAGGTTCCGGGCGACGGCGGGCGTCACCTCCGACCGCGGGACCTCGCGCGTGCCGACGACCTGCCAGATCCGGCCGTCGGTCTTGGACAGCAGGTACAGCTCACCGGCGGCGTCCGTGCCGAACCGCAGGTCCACCCGGCCGTCGCCGACGAGGTCGGTCATGCGCTTCTCGTTGCCGTCGGTGTCGAACACCTTGAGCTCGTGCAGCGGGGCGGTGGGCCCGCCGCGCCTCATCCTCGACACCTCGGTGTAGAAGACGCGGCCGTCCACCAGGTCGCCGAAGACGTACTTGCCGCGCAGGCGCGGCACGGCACGACCGCGGTAGACCTGGCCGCCGGAGATGGCGTGACCGCTGTCGGACGTGCACGGCCAGCCCGCCGGCGGGTCGTGGTCGTAGGCCGCCACGGGGTAGGTGTACCCGTACCTGTCGTCGTCGGCCGGGAGCGGGTACAGGTGGCACTGGTCCTCGTGGCGGTAGGCGAACGCGCCCTCACGCCTGCTCCAGCCCAGGTTGTCGCCCGCGCGGAGCTCGTACACGGCCTCGATCGAGTGCTGGCCGATGTGACCCAGGTAGAGCGCGTGGTCGCCGCCCCGGTCCCAGGCGAACCGGTGCGGGTCGCGCATGCCGTAGGCGTAGATCTCGCCGAGTGCGCCGGGCGTGCCGACGAACGGGTTGGTCGCCGGGATGCCGTACCGGCCGCCGGGGCCGCCGGTGCCCGCCGGGTCGATGCGCAGGACCTTGCCCGCCGGGTTGTCGAGCCGTTGCGGCACGTCGGAGGTCACGCCGAGGCCGCCGTCGCCGACGGCCAGGTACAGCAGGCCGTGATCGGGGTCGCCGGGCCGGGCGGTCGGGTTGAAGTCGATCTGCTGCACGGCGTGGATGTGGGTGGCGAAGCCGTAGCGGAACAGCTCGCGCCGCGTCCCGGTGAACACGTCGGCGGCCGGGTCGGCGGCCGTCCACTCCGACACCACGCTCTGCACGACGGCCCCCGGCTGGTTGGGGTAGGTCGGCGTCTCGGTGTCGATCGCGGCCCTGCCCTCGGTGTGCACGGTGTAGAGCTTGCCGTTGCGGGCGAACCCGGGGTGGAAGGCGACGAACCCGAACCCGCTGCCCATGCCTCGGCCGGAGAAGAAGTTCGGGAAGCGTGCGGCGAAGTCCAGGTAGACGTGCGGTGCGCCGCCGTCGTCCAGCAGGTACAGGGGGCCGTTGAGGTCGGGGACGTACCGCCGGCCGGACCCGTCGGGCACCTCGCCGACGAAGTTGATCCGGTTGTGCCGGTTGAGCCGGGTGTCGGAGGTGGGCGGGGTGGGTGACGACGCGGGTAACCGGGCGACCTCGGCCAGCACCAGCCCGAGCCGGGACCGGATCGGGTCACCGGGGATCGGGTCGGTCACCGGGTCGTCCGGTCCTCCCCACGCCGGCACGGCGGTCGACACCACCACGGTGACGGCCGCCACCGAAGCCCACCACCTGCGCTTGCGCATCGCTGTCTCCTCCCCTGGAGGCCCGGAAATGTCGGACCTCGTCGGTAGAATGGAATCCAGGGATCCCCTGGGCGGCGACCCCTGCGAAGCACTGTGGTTGCCCGGCGATGCCGCCGATGTCTGCGACTCCCGACAACCTCTGTGACCCGGACGAACTCCGCGACCGCCGGAGACCGCTGCGACGCCCGGAGACCGCTGCGACCCCGGTGATTTCCGCGACCTCCGCAACCCCCGGCGACGTCTGCGACTCGGCGACTTCGGCGGGGTGCGCGTTCACGGTTCGTTCCTGGCCCGGCCGAGGTAGAGGTCGCCCAGGCGGGGGTCGGTCAGCAGGGTGCTCGCCGGGCCGGAGACGTGCACCCGGCCCAGGTCGAGCACGCAGCCGAGGTCGGCCGCCTCCAGTGCGCGGCGGGCGTTCTGCTCGACCAGCAGCACGGCGGTGCCCGCGTCGCGCATCCGGGTGATCTGCTCGAACACGGTCGCGGTGGCCTTCGGGTCCAGGCCCATCGACGGCTCGTCCAGCAACACCACCCGCGGGCTGACCATGAGGGAGCGGGCGAACTCCACCTGTTTCTGCTGGCCGCCCGACAGCGCCCCGGCGAGCGCGTCCCAGCGGTCGCCGACGACGGGGAACAGGGTGCGGACGAAGTCGACCCGTTCGGCCACGACGGCCTTGTCCCGCACGGTGTACGCGCCGAGCAGGACGTTCTCCCCCACGGTCATCTCGCGGAAGACGCTGTGGCCTTGCAGCACGTGCGACAGGCCGGCCGCCAACAGCGCCTGGGGCCCTCGACCGGTGACGTCACGCCCGCCGAGCACGATCCGCCCGGCACGCGGCGCGAGCAGCCCGCTGGCCACCTTGAGCACCGTGGACTTGCCCGCGCCGTTCGGACCGACCAGGCACACCACGGACGCGGGCGGCACGCGCACGGTCAGGCCGCGCAGCACCAGCGCCGCACGGCCGTAGCCGGCCTCGACGTCCACGAGTTCGAGCAGGTCAGCCGCCAAGGTAGGCCGCCAGCACGCGGGGATCGGCACGCACCACGTCGGGCGGGCCCGCGGCGATCGGCCGGCCCCGGTCGAACACCACCACGTGATCGGACAAGCTCATCACCACGTCCATGTTGTGCTCCACGATCAGGAACGTCCGGCCTTCCGCGTTGAGCGACCGCACCAGCTCGCCGATCCGGTCGATCAACGCCGGGTTCACCCCGCCGGCGGGCTCGTCCAGCAGGATCGTCTCCGGCTCCGCCATCAGCACCCCCGCCAGTTCCAGCAACTTCTGCTGGCCGTAGGACAGGTCGCGCGCCTCCACGTCGGCCAGGTGCTCGATGCCGACGCGCGTCAGCCACCCCATCGCCCGGTCCACGTCGGACTTCAGGCGTGCCGGGGCCAACGCGCGCAGCACCGAGCGGGGTCGGACCGCCACCAGCAGGTTCTCCACGGCGGTCAGGCGCGGGAAGACCCGGCACAGCTGGAAGCTGCGGCCGATGCCCGCGTGCGCGACCTTGTGCGCGCCCCGTCCGGTGATGTCGCGACCGTGGTAGGTGACCGTGCCCGCGTCCGGTTCGACCATCCCGGTGACGCAGTTGAAGAACGTCGTCTTGCCCGAGCCGTTCGGCCCGATCAGGGCGTTGATCCGGCCGTGCCGGAACGTCACGGTCGCGTCGTCCACCGCCCGGACCCCGCCGTAGGACTTGGTCAGGCCCTCGGTCCGCAACCCCTTCACCGCCGCACCTCCCCGGCCAGTTCCTCCTGCGTGACCTCGCGGATCGACGCCTGTCCCGGCCGCAGCCGACCCACCAGCCCGCGCACGGCGGGGATGATCCCGTCGGGCAGGAACAACACCACCACCGCGAGCAGCACGCCCATCGCGACCAGGTGCAGCTGCGTGTCGCCGTACTGGGCCTTGAAGAACTCGGTGGCGTAACCGACGACGACCGCGCCGACCAGCGGCCCGAACAGGCTCCGCACGCCGCCGAGCAGGCTCATCAGCACCATGTTCGAGCCGACCAGGATGGAGAACTGGAAGATCGGGTCGAGGAAGCCGAACCACAGCGCGTACAGGCCGCCGCCCAGCGCGGTGAAGAACGCCGACAGCACGAACGCCGCCAGCTTGTACCGCACCGTCGGCACGCCGAGCGACCGCGCCTTGTCCTCGTCCTCCCGGATCGCCTTGAGCCCCAGGCCGAAGCGCGAGCGGTCGATCAGCCACCAGCACAGCAGCATCACCGCCAGCAGCACGGCGTGCAGGTGGAAGAACCGCTGGTGCTGCTCGGGTCGCAGCACGCCGGCGTCGAACGGGCGCGGCACCCGCAGCCCGTCCGACCCGCCGGTCACCGATCCCCAGCTCTGGAACACCAGCAGCAGCACCAGCACCACCGCGATCGACACGATGACGAACGAGGCGCCGCGGACCCGCAGCGCGGCGACGCCGATCGGCACCGCGAGCACCGCCACCACCGCCCCGCCGAGCAGCAGCGCGACCCAGGGGTTCACGTCGGCGCGCAGGATCAGCAGGCCGGTGGCGTAGCCGCCGAGACCGGAGTACGCGGCGTGGCCCAGCGAGATGTAGCCGGTGAACCCGCCGACGAAGTTCCACGCGGTGGCCAGCACCGCGTAGCTGATGATCACCACGCCGACCGACAGCACGAACGGGTCCGCCGCCAGGCTCGGGAACGCCACCAGGAACGCGGCGAGCACGACCAGCCCGACGGCCTGCCAGACCACCTCAGAACCGCTGCGCAAGGCGGCCTCCGAAGAACCCCTGCGGACGCAGGATCAGCGTCACGAACAGCGCGGCGTAGAAGAACGTCTGCGCCCACGTGGTGCCGAGCGGGAGCTGGAGCAGGTTCTGCCCGATACCCAGCAGCAGCGCCGCGATGGCCGCGCCGCCGACGCTGCCGAGCCCGCCGACCACGATGATCGCCATCAGCGGGCCGATCCAGTGCCAGTGCAGCGACGGGTAGATGGTGGAGTCCAGCGCCAGCGCGGTGCCGCCGACGGCCGCGGTGGCCAGGCCGAGCCCGAAGCCGAACCCGGCGACCCGGTCGGTGTCCACGCCGAGCAGCCTGGCCGCCTCGCGGTGCTGCATCGTGGCCCGCAACGCCTGGCCGAACCGGGTCGCCTTGAGCAGCACGTGCAGACCGGCCAACGTCACCACGGCCAGTCCGAACGCGATGAGCTTGACCAGCGCGACGCTCGCGCCGAACAGCTCCAGCCGTGCGCCGGAGTAGGACAGCGGCACCCGGCGGTGCGTGCCGCTGAACACGAAGCCCAGCGCGCCCTCCACCGCCAACGCCACCGCGAACGTCAGCAGCACCGACATCATCGTCAGCGTGGCCGGCCGCAGGCGCGCCACCAGCAGCCGCTGCACGGCGACACCGACCACGAAGAACAACGGCACCGTGGCCACCAGCGACAGCATCGGGTCGAGTCCCGTGCCGACGGTGAACGCCCACGCCAGGTACGCGGCCAGCACCAGGAACGCCGAGTGCGCGATCATCACCACGCGCATCACGCCGAAGTAGAGGGTCAGACCGGCGGCGAGCAGGGCGTAGAGACCGCCCATCAGCACGCCGAGGACGAGGCTCTGGAAGACGAGGGACACCCGACCTCACCACGCGGGCTTCGGGTAGACCAGCTCGGCTTCCTTCGCGTCGGCGGGCAGCACGATCCGGATTTTCCCGCCGACGTACTGCTGGATGAGGTGCGCGCCCTGCGGTCGACCGGCCGCGTCCCACCGCAGCGGCCCGACGACGGTCTGCACCTCGTTGGCGTGCAGCCAGTCGATCATCTTGCGCTGGCACTGCTCTGAGGGGTCCGCGCAGCCGGCCGCGGTCACGGCGGCGGCGACGACCTGCCCGGTGGTCCAGGCGTTGGCCTCGTCCTCGGTGGGCGCGGCGCCGTGCTCGCGGGTGTAGAAGTCCACGAACTCCCGGTTGGACGGGTAGGCCGCCTCGGGTGTGTAGCCGGTCGGGGACAGGATGCCCTCGGTCTGCGCGCCGATCGCCTTCGGGAACTCGGGGTTGGTCGGCGCGGTGGAGAACGCGGCGAGCTTCGGCTGGTAGTCCAGCTGGCGCAGGGCCACGATCAGGTTCACCGCGTCCTGGTACTGCGTGCCGCCGACCACGACGTCCGCGCGCGAGTCGGCGATCTTCGCGGCGATGGAGCCGAAGTCGGTGGTGTTGGGCGGGTACACCTCGTCCACCACCGTGCGCACGCCCGCGGCGGCCAGCTTGTCCTTGAGGCCGTTGGCGGTGCCCTGGGCGAACGGGTCGTCCATCGCCGCGTACGCCGCCGTCTTCGGCCGGGTGGCTTCGGGCATCGCGATGATCGCCTCGGCCAGGTGGTCGTAGTGGTCCTGGGCCACGGCGGGCGCGGCGTAGAAGAGGTTGTCGAAGCCCTGCTCGAACACCTCGCGCGCGGCGCCGGCCGGTTCCACGAACAGGAAGCCGTAGTCGCGCGCCACCTGGGCGGCGGGGATGACCAGGCGGGTGGAGAACGGTCCGAAGACGAGGTCGACGCCGTCGGAGTTGATGAGCTTCTCGTAGTCGGCGGCGACCCGGTCGGCGTTGGACTGGTCGTCCAGGACGATCAGCTCGACCTGGCGGCCCAGGAGCCCGCCGCCCGCGTTGACGTGGTCGGCCCACGCTTCGTAGCCGCGCTGCACGCCCTTGCCCGGTTCGGAGAAGTCGCCGGTCAGCGGGAGCGAGACGCCGATGCGGATCGGCCCGTCGTCGCCGGCTCCCCCTTCGGCCGGTCGTCCGCCGAAGCACCCGGAGAGCAGCAACGCCGCGGCCGCGCCGAGGGCGCCGATCCGGCGCCCGTTCGCGATGTCCATCGTCCACCCGTCGTCGAGGGATGAGGTAAGCGCTTTCCGAGCATAGGAACCCCGCCGTGATGTGACAAGGACCACCGAAGTGCGGCTACCGCGGTTCGCCCAGCTTCACGGTCACCACGCCGCCGAGGATCAACGTGCCGCCGACCAGCTGGACCACGCCCGGCGCCTCGCCCAGCAGCAGCCACGCGAACAGCAGCGCCGTCACCACCTCGGTCAGCGCCACGAACGACGCCAGCCGCGAACCCAGTCGCCTGGTCGCGGCGATGCCAGCGACGTACGCGAGGGACGCCGTCACGACGCCCAGCGCCAGCACGGGCAGCCACCACGCCACGGCGAACCCGTCGAACGCGACCGGTTCGGCGGACACCTCGAACGGGACGATCCCGACCGCGCCCGCCACCAGCAGCACGACACCGCCGAGCAGCAACCCGCCGGCGGCCAGCACGGTGCCGGGCAGCCCGTCACCGTCGCGGGCCGAGAGCACGAAGTACACCGCGGCGCCCACCATCGCGCCCAACGCCCACAGGACGCCCGCGGCACTCACCCGGGCGCCGGAGACGACGTCGAGGACCAGCAACAACCCGATCAGCCCCAGCACCGCGCCGAGCACCGTCAGCCGGGTGGGCCGCTGACCGTGGCGCAGCCACAGCCAGCCGACCACGGCGACCGGCGCGGTGTACTCGACCAGCAACGCGACACCGACCTCCATCCGCGCGACGGCGTTGAAGAAGGCCAGTTGGCAGCCCGCGACCGCGACCAGCCCGTACGCCGTGATCAGCGGCGCGGTGCGGCGCAGCAGGTGCCACCGGCCACGCAGCTGGACCACCGCGATCGGTGCCAGCACGGCCGCGGCGAGCAACACCCGGACCGCCACCGCGGCCGCCGACGACCACCCCGCGTTCATCAGGCCCCGCGCCAACGGCCCGGACAAGCCGAAGGACGACGCGGACAGCAGCGCGAAGCCCAACCCGGCGCGCAACCGGCCGGCCACCAGCGTGTCATGTGTCATCGTCGCCATGACTCATGACGCTATGGACCGCGGCGGTAATCTGTCAACATGCTCTTCACCCATGACACGACCACGTCGCTCATCGCGGCGGTGGCGTTGGTGAACTCGGCCGAGGAACCGGACACGATGACCGCGCCGGCCCAGCTGGACGCGTTCTTCGCCGAGCACGGCTACACCGGCTCCCGCACCCACGACCAGGCCGAGCTGGAGGCGATCCGCGCGCTGCGGGCGCCGCTGCGCCGACTCCTGACCAGCGACCGCGACACCGCCGTCGGGATCGTGAACGACATCCTGGCCAGGCACCAGGTCGTGCCCCGGCTCGTGCGGCACGACGGGTTCGACTACCACCTGCACGTCTCGGACCCGGAGACGCCGCTGGCCGACCGGATCGCCGTCGACACGGCCATGGCGGTGGTCGACCTGATCCGCGCCGACGAGATGAGCCGCCTCGCGGTCTGCGCCGACGACACCTGCGACGGCCTCGTGCTCGACCTGTCCCGCAACCGCTCCCGCCGCTACTGCAGCACCACGTGCGGCAACCGGATCGCCGTCGCGGCCTACCGCGCACGCAAGGGCTGACCGGCCACCTACCGGGGCCCCGAAGGACACTCCGAACTTATTACCACCTAGAAACTAACCCTTGAGAACGCCACTCGCGACCGGTTAGCGTCAGCGCCGCACCTCGGCCGGCGCCGGTGACCTCCCGGTGCTTCCGAGCACCAAGGAGGGTGTTCATGCGTCGCGCATTAACGCTGCTCGTCTCTGCCCTGCTCCCCCTCGCCGCCGCCCCCGCGGCCATCGCGGCACCCGAACCCGCCGAGGCGCGAGCCGTGTCGGCGTCCACTCCGCCGATGGGGTGGAACTCGTGGAACAAGTTCGGGTGCGACATCGACGAAGACCTCATCCGGCAGACCGCGGACGCGATCGCGTCGTCGGGGATGCGTGACGCCGGGTACACCTACGTCAACATCGACGACTGCTGGATGGCTCGCGACCGCGACGCCCGGGGCCGGCTGCAAGCCGACCCGGTGCGCTTCCCCGGCGGTATCAAGGCGTTGGCCGACTACGTCCACGGCAAGGGCCTGAAGCTGGGCATCTACTCCTCGGCGGGCACGCACACCTGCGCGGGTTACCCCGCCAGCCTCGACCACGAGGAGGTCGACGCGCGGACCTGGGCCGACTGGGGCGTCGACTACCTCAAGTACGACAACTGCTTCAACGAGGGCCGCCCGGCGCTGGACCGGTACCGCGCGATGGGCGAGGCACTGCGCAGGACCGGCCGCGACATCGTCTACAGCCTGTGCGAGTGGGGCCAGAACCGGCCGTGGGAGGGCCTGGGCCGACAGGTCGGCGGGCACCTGTGGCGGACCACCGGTGACATCTCCGACAACTGGACGTCGGTGATGGGCATCCTCGACCAGCAGGTCGGCCTGGAGCGGTACGCGGGCCCGGACGGCTGGAACGACCCGGACATGCTGGAGGTCGGCAACGGCGGCATGACCGACGCCGAGTACCGCGCCCACTTCGCGCTGTGGGCCGTGCTCAACGCGCCCCTGATCGCGGGCAACGACATCCGCGCGATGGACGACGCGACCAGGCGCATCCTGCTCAACCGCGACCTGCTGGAGGTCGACCAGGACTGGTCGGGCGCCCAGGGCCGCAAGGTGCGTGACGACGGCGACGGCGAGGTGTGGGCCAAGCCCATGTCCGACGGCTCGGTCGCGGTGGTCCTGCTCAACCGCGGCGCGGGCAACGCCGCCGTCGGCGCGACCGCCACCGAACTCGGCCTCCCGTCGGCGCGCTCGTACCGGGTCAAGGACCTGTGGAGCAAGGAGCAGCACGCGAGCGCGGGCATGATCCGGGGCGCGGTGCCCTCGCACGGCGCGGTGGCGTACCGGGTGTGGCCGGGCGCGACCAAGGCGGCCCCGTTGACGTCGTTCACGCTCACCGGGCCGGAACTGGTCGAGGCCGACCGGCCGTTCACCGTCTCCGCCGGCCTGGTCAACGACGGTACTTCCCCGCTGCTCGCGGCCCGGGTGCAGATCCAGGTGCCGGACGGCTGGGTGCTCGACGGCAGCCCGCTGCGCGAGACGGCGTTCGTGCGCGCCGGCGGCAGCTTCACCGCCACGTGGACCGTCACGGCCCGGCCGATCGCGGCGGCCGCGACGGTGCGGATGACCGCGGCGGCCGGCTACCGCACCACGGCGGGCGCGCAGTCCCGGTGGAGCGAGATCGCGCCTCCTCTGGTGTCCGCGCCGCCCACGGGGGCCAACAGCGTCTCCGGCCTCCCGTTCGTGTCCGAGGTCAACGGTTGGGGTCCGGTGGAGCGGGATCGCAGCAACGGCGAGCAGTCGGCCGGGGACGGGCGGCCGATCACCGTCGGCGGCGTCCAGTACGCGACCGGCCTGGGCGTGCACGCGCCGTCGTCCGTGCGGGTCTACCTCGGTTCGGCCTGCTCGACGTTCTCCGCGCTGGTCGGGGTGGACGACGAGAAGGACGGCCGGGGCAGCGTCGTCTTCCGCGTGCTGGGCGACGGCGAGGAACTCGCCGTCACAGCAGTACTGCCGGGCGGTGCGGCGGCGGTGCCGGTCGACGTCGACGTGACGGGCGTGCGGATGCTGGACCTCCAGGTCGCCGATGGCGGGGACGGCAACGACTCCGATCACGCCGACTGGGCGAACGCGACCATCACCTGCTGAACCGACCGTGTGGCACCGCCCCGCACGGGGGCGGTGCCACACGGTGGGCGCGGTGAGTCACATCACCCGATTGGCGGCCTCGCGGCTGGACCGATAATGATTACCATTATCCGACCCCGGTCCCGACGCCCCTTCGGAGGAGCACGCGTGGCGCACTTGTTGATGATCGAGAGCTGGGTCGGCGCGATGAGTTCGCTGCTGCCGCGGGCGATCCACGAGTCCGGCCACCGGTTCACGTTCCTCACCCGCGACCTGCCGCACTACCTGCGCGCCGCGCCGACGCACCCGCACCCGTTGCTGGCCGCGGAGAACGTGCTCACCGCCGAGACCAACGACCTGCCCGCGCTGCTGTCCTACGTGGAGCGGATGCACGACGTGCTGGCGTTCGACGGCGTGATCTCCTCCTGCGACTACTACCTCTCCACCGTCGCCGCGGTGGCCGCGCACCTCGGCCTGCCCGGATCGGACCCCAAGGCCGTCGAACGCGCCTACCGCAAGGACCTCACCCGGACGACCACCGCCGCCGCGGGCGTGCCGGGCCCCCGGTTCGCGCTCACCGAGGACTGGCACGCGACCGCGAAGGCCGCCGCCGAGCTGGGCTACCCGCTGGTCGTCAAACCGGTCGACCTGTGCGCGGGGATGCACGTGCGCGAGGTGCGGGACGAGGCCGCGCTCCGCGAGGCGTACCTGGCCCTGGAGGGGTTCCCGGTCAACGCGCGCGGCCAGGAGCGGGTGCCGACGGTGCTGCTGGAGGAGCTGCTGGTCGGTCCCGAGGTGAGCGTGGAGACGGTGACCGTGGCCGGCACGACCTACGTGGTCGGGGTGACCGACAAGAGCCTGGCCGGGCAGCCGTGGTTCGTGGAGAGCGGCCACATGTTCCCGGCCGCGCTGAGCGACGCCGACCGGGACGCGGCCGTGGACACCGCGGTGAGCGCGATCGACGCGCTCGGCCTGGACCGGGCGGTGGCGCACACCGAGGTCAAGCTGACCGCCGACGGACCGCGGCTGATCGAGGTCAACCCGCGCCCGGCGGGCAACCGGATCACCGAACTGGTCCGCCGGGTCACCGGGATCGACCTGCCCTCCGCGTTCGCCGACCTCGCCGTCGGCCGCCAACCCGACCTGCGGCCGCGGGAGACCGGTGTGCGCAGCGCCGCCATCTCGTTCCTGCTGCCGCCGCGCTCCGGGGTCGTGGCGGGGATCGACGGCGTCGACACCCTGGCCGCGAACCCCGAGGTCGTCGACTGGGCGGCGAAGCCCGCCGGCCACCGCGCCGGTGAGCCGACCAGCAACAACAGCTACCTCGGGCACGTCATGGTCACCTCGCCCGACACCGATGCCCGTGACCGCGCGGAACGAGCCGTCGGCGCGCTGGCGGTGCGCTACGCGGAGGGCGACGCGTGACCGCGCAGGCCGACCGGCGCCCGCTGTCGGGCGTCACGGAACTCGTCGCGCTGGCGCGCGCGGGCGCGCTCGGCCCCGATCCGGCCGAGTGCCGGGTGAGCGTCGCGTTCACCACGAGACAGGGCGCGCGGCACGTCTCGCGCGGCCGGGCGTACCGCAACACCGTGGTCAGCGTGCGGATCGGTGACGCGGTCGGCTCGTGCGCCGTCGAACCCGACGAGGCGGACGACGCGGCCGTGACCGACTGCGTGGGCGAGAACGTCGCGGACCTGCTCACCCACCCCGACGCCGCGATCCGCACGGCGGTGCTGGACGCGTACCTGATGCACGCGCACCCGCACCACCTCGCCAACGCCCGGCACGTCGTCATCGGGTCCGGTGACTCCCTGGCCAAGTCGATGGCCCGCGCGTCGGCCGTGGTCGACCTGCTGGACGCCGAGCCCGGGCAGCGGGTGCTGGTCGTCGGCGTGGTGAACTCCCTGCTGCACCACCTGCGCGCCCGCGGTCTGCGGTACGTGCCGTGCGACCTCAAGGGCGGTCGCACCGAGTGGGACGAGCCGATCGTGACCGACGCCCAGGCCGCCGTCGAGGACTGCGACCTGGTGCTGGCCTCCGGCATGACGGTCGGCAACGGCAGCTTCGAACCGCTGCTGCGCGCCGCCGTCGCCGCCGACCGGCCGCTGGTGGTGTTCGCCCAGACCGCGAGCGCGATCGTGCCGTGGTTCCTCGGCTCGGGGGTCACGGCCGTGTCGGCGGAGCCGTTCCCGTTCTTCTGGCTGCACGGCGGCCCGACCACGCTGCACCACTACCGCGCCCCCGGACGGGTCCGGTGACCGCACGGCGCAACCCCCACCTGTTCGACCTGCTCGGCAACACCCCGGTCGCCCGCATCGACACGCCGCTGCCCCACCGGCACGGCGGGTTCTGGGCGAAGCTGGAGTGCCTGAGCGCGGGCGGGATGAAGGCACGTTCGGCGGTCGCGATGCTGTTGGCCGCACGGGAGCGCGACGAACTGGCACCCGGCGCGGTGGTCGTGGAGTCGACCAGCGGCACGCTCGGCCTCGGGTTGGCGTTCGCCGGCCAGGCGTTGGGGCACCCGGTGGTGCTGGTGGTCGACGACGAGTTGGAGCCGTCGATGCGCGCGCTGCTGCGCGCGCACGGCGCGCGGCTGGAGGTCGTGGACCGGCCGCACCCGACCGGCGGCTGGCAGCAGGCCCGGCTGGACCGGCTGCACGCCGTGCTGCGCGGGCTGCCCGGCGCGTACTGGCCCGACCAGTACAACAACCCCGACAACCCCGCCGGGTACGCGGGACTGGCGCGGGAGCTCGCGGCGCAGCTCGACCACGCGGACGTGCTGGTGTGCAGCGTCGGCACGGGCGGGCACAGCGCCGGCGTCGTCACGGCCCTGCGCCGGTACTGGCCGGACGTGCGGCTGATCGGCGTGGACACGGTCGGCTCGACCATCTTCGGCCAACCCGCCCGGTCGCGGGTCATGCGGGGACTGGGCAGCAGCATCCACCCGCGCAACGTCGCCTACGAGCAGTTCGACGAGGTGCACTGGCTCGGTCCGGTCGAGGTGGTGGACGCGTGCCGCCGGTTGGCGCGGGACTGCTTCGTCACCGGCGGCTGGAGCACCGGCGCGGTCGCCCTGGTGTCGGCGTGGGTGGCGCGCGTCGAGCCGGGCGCGACCGTGGTGACGATCTTCCCGGACGGCCCGCACCGCTACCTGGGCACCATCTTCGACGACGACTTCTGCCGGGCGCGGGGCCTGCTGGGCACGCCGGAGGACCGCCCGGTGGAGATCGCGGACACCGCCGGGATCGAGGTCACCAGCTGGGCCCGGTGCCGGTCGGTGTACGCGCCCAAGGCGGTCGGGGTGCCGGCGTGAGGCTCGACTGGACGGTGTACGGCTTGCTGTTGCGGTCGCCGCTGCGCATCTCGCGGTCGGTGATGGCCCGTCGGGACGCGGTGCGCGTGGTGGTCGAGCACGACGGGCTGCGTGGTCACGGCGAGGTGGTGACCAGCCAGTACTACGGTCTGGACGTGGAGCGGATCGTCGGGCTGCTGCGCGGGCTGGCGCCCGTGGTGGCCGGTTGCGACGGTCCCGAGGACCTCCGGGAACGCCTGCCCGAGCTGCCGCCGGGTGTGCTCGCCGCCGTGGACACCGCGCTGCACGACCTGGAGGCGTTGTCGCAGGGGCTGCCCGTGCACGCCTCCGTCGGCATTCCACAGTGGACGGACGTGCCGACGGCCCGCACGATCGGCATCGGCCCACCCGCCACGGCCGCCGCCGAGGCCGCCGGACTGGCCGGGCGCGGGTTCACCCTGCTGAAGGTCAAAGTGGGCGGCGAGCACGACGTGGCCGCGGTGCGAGCGGTCCGCGCGGCCGCGCCGGACGCCCGGCTCGTCCTCGACCCCAACGGCGGGTGGACCGCCGAACAGACCGTGCGGGTGGTCGAGCAGCTCACCGGCGTCGACGCACTGGAGCAGCCGCTCCCGCCCGGCCGCTGGGACGAGCTGGCGTGGCTGCGCGAACGCTGCCCGGTGCCGTTGATCGCGGACGAGGACGCGGCCACCGCCGCGGACGTGCGGGCGCTGACCGGCCTGGTCGACGGGGTGAACGTCAAGCTGGCCAAGTGCGGCGGGATCACGGCCGCCCGCGAGATCATCGCCGTCGCGCACGCGTGCGGGCTGGACGTGATGCTGGGCTGCCTGGTGGCGAGCTCGCTCGGCATCGCACCGGCGGTGCACCTGACCGGACACGCCCGGTGGGTGGACCTCGACGGACACCTGCTGCTCGCCGACGACCCGTGGACCGGGATCGGCGGTGAGGACGGCACGCTGCGGCTGTCCGGCGCGCCCGGTCTCGGCGTGCTCCCGAAGGCCGCCCCATGAGGCGTTTCCCGCTGCCGGTGCGCGTGCTGCTGGTCAACCAGTTCGGCGTGAACACCGGTTTCTACCTGCTGATCCCCTACCTGGCCACGCACCTGGGCGACCTCGGCCTGTCGGTGGCCACGATCGGGCTGGTGCTCGGCGTGCGGACGTTGAGCCAGCAAGGGATGTTCCTCGTCGGCGGCTCGGCGTCCGACCGGCTCGGGCCGCGCCGGGTCATCATCGCGGGCTGCGCGGTCCGCGCGGTCGGGTTCGGGTTGTTCGCGGCGGGCGAGTCGATCGCCGTGCTGCTCGCCGCGTCCGTCCTCAGCGGACTGGCGGGCGCGTTGTTCAACCCGGCGGTGCGCGCCTACATCGCCGAGGAGTCCGACGACCGGGCGGGCGCGTTCGCCCTGTTCAACGCCTACGGCCAGGCGGGCGCGCTGACCGGGCCGCTGCTGGGCGGGCTGCTCATGCTGTGGGACTTCCGGATCGCCGCCCTGGTGGCCGCCGGGATCTTCGCCCTGCTGACCGTCGCGCAGGCGGTCGTGCTGCCCCACCGGCCCGCCGCGGCGCACGAGGGGACCGTGCTCGACGACTGGCGGGAGTGCCTGTCCGACCGCCGCTTCCTCGCCTTCACCTGCGCCCTGACCGGCATGTTCGTGCTGCAGAACCAGCTCTACCTCGTGCTGCCGCTGGAAGCACGCCGGCTGTCCGGCTCGTCGTTCGCCGTCGCAGCGGTGTTCCTGGTGTCCACGGTGGCGACCTTGCTGTTCCAGGTGCGCATCACCAGGGCGCTGGACCGGTTCGCGCGAGGACGGGCCATCACGCTCGGGCTCGCGGTGATGGGGCTGGGGTTCCTCGCCACGGCGGCCGGCCACGTCGTCCCGCTCGGCGGCATCACGCCCGTGCTGGTGGCGGCGCTGCTGTTGTCGGCCGGTGTGATGATCGCGCAGCCGTTCGTCTACGAGCTGATCCCGCAGTTCGGCCGCACCGGCCTGGCGGGCACGTACTTCGGCGTGTTCTACCTGGTCTCCGGACTGGCCGCGGCCCTGGGCAACGCGGCCATCGGCTGGGTGTTCGGGTGGTCGGCACCGGTGGCGTCGCTGCTGTGCGTGGGCGTCGGGCTCGGGTGCGCGGCGGCCCTGGCCTGGCTGCACCGCCGCGGCGTGCTGACCGCGAACCGAGAGGTGGCCCGATGAGCGAGAACCTGCTGACCGACAACCCCGGCCTCTACGAACAGCAGTTCCCCGACCCCGACCACGTCGCCGCCCGGTTCGCGCACGACGTCGTGACCCGGTTCGGGGCCGGCCGTTCCGAGGTCGGCCGTCTTGGGGCGGGGCGCACCCTGCTGGACGTCGGCTGCGGCACGGGCCGCGACGCCGGCCACCTGGCGGGCCTGGGCCACGAGGTCGTCGGGCTGGACAGCTCCGAGCGCATGGTCCGGCACGCCCGCGCGCACCACCCGGCGGCCGAGTTCGTGCTCGGCGACATGCGGACGTTCGACCTGGGCCGCCGGTTCGACGTGATCACGTGCCTGGACAGCGCGCTGCTGTACTGCCACACCAACGCCGACCTGGACGACTTCCTGCGCCGCTGCCGCGACCACCTCGAACCGGGCGGCCTGCTGGTGGCCGAGATGCGCAACGGCGCGTTCTTCCTGGGCAACACCGAACTGCTCGACGGCGTCCGCAGCCGCACGGTCGTCTGGGAAGGCGTGTCCTACACCTCCCACACCAGGCTGTGGATCGACCACGCCGCCCAACTGCTGCGCCGCCGCCGCGAGTGGTGGTGGCCCGGCGCCCAGCCGCTCGTGCAGCGCTCGGCGTGGCGGCTGCTGTTCCCGCAGGAGCTGCGGTACTTCCTCGACCACGCCGGGTTCGACGTGCTCGCCCTGTTCGACTCGCCCGGGCCGCGCACCGACGAACCGTGGGTGCCCGACGCCGAGTTGCGCGAGGACCTCTTCGGAGACCGCCTGCACCTCGTCGCGCGCCTGCGCCACTGAGCCCGCGCCGCTGAGCGCGTGCCACCGAGTCCTCGTCACCAAGCCTGCGTCACCGAGCCCGTGCCACGAAGCCTGCGTCACCACGCCTGCGCCACCAAGCCTGTGCCATTGAAGGGAAAGACATGCATTCGCTGAACCGCCGCGGTTTCCTCGGCCTCACCGCCGGCCTCTCGATCGCCGCCCTCGCGGGATGCGGGACCGCCGAGGGCCCGACCTCCGCCGCGTCCACGCCCCGCAACGGCGGTCGGCTGCGCGCGGCGTTCGCGGGCGGTGGGGCCAAGGAGGTGCTGGACCCGCACCTGGCGAACCTGTTCGTGGAGGCCGCCCGGTCCAAGGCCCTGTACGACAAGCTCGCCGACCTCGGCCCGGACGTCGCCGCGCAGCCCAGACTCGCCGAGAAGTGGGAGCCGGACGCCGGCCTGACCCGCTGGCGGATCACCCTGCGGCAGGCCGCGTTCCACAACGGGCAGCCCGTGCGCGCGGACGACGTGCTGGCCAGCTACGCGCGCATCCTCGACCCCGGCCGCGCGTTCCGGGCCAAGTCCAGCCTGGCGTTGATCGACCTGCCGAACAGCCGCGCGGTGGACGACCGGACGGTGGAGTTCGCGCTCAAGCGGCCGTTCGTGGAGTTCCCCAACGTGCTGGCCGCGTTCGGCGCGTACATCGTGCCCGCCGGCACCGAGGACTTCACCGCGCCGGTCGGCTCCGGCCCGTTCAGCTTCGTGTCGTTCGAGCCGGGCAAGTCGGTGCTGCTCAAGCGGCACGACGGGTACTGGGAGGGCGCGCCGCACCTGGACGAGCTGGAGTTCGTCATCGCCAACGAGGAGTCGGCGCGGGCGAACGCGCTGCTCGGCGGCCAGGTCGAGTACGCCCACGACCTCACCCCCACCACCGCGCGCAGCCACGCGGCCGGTGACCGGATGGCGATCCACCGGGCGCCCAACAGCGCCGTGCAGGCGTTCGCGATGAAGCTGGACCGGCCGCCGTTCGACAACCGCGACCTGCGGGAGGCGTTGTTCCTGCTGGCCGACCGGCCGCAACTGGTCGAGTCGGTGCTGGCGGGCAGCGGCCAGGTGGGCAACGACCTGTTCGGCAAGGGCTACCAGCACTACGCCGACGACATCCCGCAGCGCACCCGTGACCTGGACAAGGCGAAGTTCCTGATCCGCCGGGCCGGCGCCGAAGGCCTGACGGTCAAGCTGGACACCTCCACCGCCGCAGCCGGGATGGTCGAGGCCGCCACGGTGTTCGCCGACCAGGTCAAGGGCTCCGGGCTGACCATCGAGGTGGTCACCGGCAACAAGGACAGCTACTGGTCCGACACGCTCAAGAACGGTTCGCTGTCGAGCTTCCGGTCCGGCGCGATGCCGATCGAGACGCACATCGCGCAGCGCCTGCTGACCGGTTCGGGCACCAACGTGACCAAGTGGGCCAGGCCCGAGTTCGACGCGCTCTACGACAAGGCGGTGTCCACGGTGGACGCGGCCGAACGGGACGCGGTGTACCGGGAGATGCAGCGCTCTCTGCACACCGAGGGCGGCTACCTGATGTGGGGCTTCGCGGACTGGATCGTCGGCGCCGCCCCGAACGTCGGCGGCATCTCCACCGCGCCCGCGAACACGCTGGACTGGGCGCGGTTCGACAAGGTGTGGTTGGGATGAGCCTGCGCCGGTACGCCGCCCGGCGGCTGGCCATCGGCGCGGTCCAGGTGCTCGCCGTGGTGACCCTGGTGTTCCTGCTGGTGCAGGCGCTGCCGGGCGACGCGGCGGTGGCGTTGGCCGGCGACAACCCGGACCCGCGGCGGATCGAGGAGATCCGGGCGGCGATGGGCCTGGACCGGCCCGCGCTGGACCGGTTCGGGTCGTGGCTGTGGGGGTTGGCGCGGGGCGACTTCGGCGAGTCGTTGATCTCCGGCCGGCCGGTGGCCGAGTTCCTGCACGACGGGCTGGGGCCGACGCTCGTGCTGGCGGTGCTCGCCCTGGTGCTGCTGATCCCGGCAGCGGTGCTGCTGGGCGTGCTGGCGGCGTTGCGCGAGGGCGGGCCGTTGGACCGGGCGGTCACGACGGTGACCGTCGGTCTGCACTCGATCCCGGAGTTCGCGCTGGCCGTGGTGCTCATCGCGCTGTTCGGGGTGCAGTTGCGGTGGCTGCCGCCGACGGCCGTGGGCGCGGACCTGCTCGGGCAGCCCGCCGTGCTGGTGCTGCCCCTGGTGGTGCTGGTGGCGCGGCCGTTGTGCTCGATCAGCCGGCTCGTGCGGGCCGGGATGATCGACGCCCTGGCGTCCGACTACGTCCGGCACGCGCGGCGGCTGGGTATCGGTGTCACGCGGGTCCGGTTCGCGCATGCGTTGCCGACCGCGCTCGCGCCCGCCGTGCAGCAGGTCGCGCGGACCACCGACTGGCTGCTGGGTGGCGTGATCGTGGTCGAGGCGGTGTTCGTCATCCCCGGCCTGGGCACGATCCTGGTGGACGCGGTCGCGGGCCGTGACCTGCCGGTCGTGCAGGGGCTGGCGGTGGTGTTCGCGGTGACCACGGTGGTGGTCAACCTGGTCGCGGACCTGCTCGTGTTCCGGCTCGCGCCGCGATCGGTGGCCATCGCGTGAAGGGCGTCGGCTGGCTGCTGTTGGTGGTGCCGTTGGCGTTGGCGCTGCTGGGGCCTTGGTTCGTGCCGGACGAGCTGACGCGCGGCGCGCCGTTCATGCCGAACTCGTCGCTGGGCACGGACTTCGTGGGCCGGGACGTGTGGCACCAGGTGCTCGCCGGTGGGCAGACGGTGGTGCTGGTGGCGTTGCTGGCGACGGTGTCCTCCTACCTTGTGGGCGTGCCGTGGGGCGTGGTGGCCGCGATGACCCGCCTGCGAATCGTGGACGAGGTGCTGATGCGGCCGCTCGACCTGCTGCTCGCGGTGCCGTCGTTGCTGGTGCTGATCCTGGTGGCCGCCATCGCCGGACCCGGGCTGCCGGTGCTCGTCGGCGTGGTGGCGCTGGTCAACTTCCCCGACGTGGCGCGGATCTCGCGGGCCGCCGCGCTGGAGATCGCCGGGCGTCCGGCACTGGAGGCGATGCGGTTGCAGGGCGAGACGTGGTGGCGGACATCCATCGTCTACACCGGACGGTCGATGCTGCGGACCCTGGCCGCGGACCTGGGCGTGCGGCTGACCGGTGCGCTGTACCTGGTGGCGTCGGCCAGCTTCCTCGGCGTCGGTGTCGCGCCGGACGCCGCCGACTGGGCCGTCATGGTCGACCGCAACCGGGTGGGCCTGTTCATCCAGCCGTGGGCGGTGGTCGTGCCCGCGCTGCTGATCGTGGCGTTGTCGGTGGGGCTGAACCTGGTGTTCGACCGGGCGCTGCGGGCGGAGGCGCGGTCGTGACGCCGGTGGTGCACGTCGAGGGCCTGCGCGCGGTGGCCGGGACCCGGACGCTGGTCGACGGGGTCGGCTTCGCGCTGTCCGCCGGGCGGGTGGTCGCGCTGGTCGGCGCGTCCGGCAGCGGCAAGACCACCACCGGGCTCGCGCTGCTCGGTGAGCACGCGCCGGGGGTGACCGTGACCGGGCGGATCACGGTGGCCGGGCGGGTCGGGTTCGTGCCGCAGCAGCCGTCGGCGGCGCTGAACCCGGTGCGGCGGCTCGGCGGCGTGTTCCGGGAGATCGCCGCGCTGCACGCCGGCGACCGGGACGAGCTGATCGCCACCGCGCTGCGCCGGGCCAGGGTGCCCGTCGAGCTGCTGCGGCGCTACCCGCACGAGCTGTCCGGCGGGCAGCAGCAGCGGGTGGTGCTGGCGCAGGCGCTCGTCGGCGACCCGGCGGTGCTCGTCGCGGACGAGCCGACCACCGGGCAGGACCCGATCACGCGGGCCGAGGTGGTGGACGAGCTGTCGTCGGTCGTGGCGCAGGGGGTGGCGCTGGTGCTGCTCACGCACGACTTGGACGTGGTGCGCGCCATGGCCGACGAGGTGGTCGTGCTGCGGTCGGGCCGGGTCGTGGAGGCCGGTCCGACGGCCGACGTGCTCGACCGGCCGCGCTCGGACTACACGGCCGCGCTGGTCGCGGCACAGCCCCGCGTCACGGTGCCCGCCGGGCGTCCGGCCGTGCCGCCCCGGCTGCGGACGCGGTCGTTGACCGCACGGCACCGCGCCACGACCGTGCTGCACGACGTGGACGTGCGGGTGGGTGCGGGCGAATGCCTGGCGGTCGTGGGGCGGTCCGGCAGCGGCAAGACCACGCTCGCCCGGTGCCTGGCCGGGCTGCACGCCGGGTTCACCGGTGACGTGCTGCTGGACGGGCGTCCGCTGCCGCGGTCGTTGCGCCGTCGTTCGCGGTCCGAGTTGGCCGCGGTGCAGTACGTGTTCCAGGACGCCCGCGCGTCGTTCGACGCCCATCGCACGGTGCTCGACCAGGTCGGCCGGACCGCCGTGCGGCTCGGTGGGGTGGCCGACGCGCGTGCGGTGGCGTTGGCGGAACTCGCGGCCGTGGGGCTGGACGAGGCCACCGTGACCCGCCGACCGGCCGGGCTGTCCGGCGGCGAGCTGCAACGCGCCGCGCTGGTGCGGTCGCTGCTGGCCCGGCCGGACGTGCTGGTGTGCGACGAGATCACGTCCGGTCTGGACACCCTGACCCAGGCGAGCCTGCTCGACCAGCTCGCCGCGCTCACCTGCACGGTCGTGCTGATCAGCCACGACCTGGCCGTCGTCGCACGGCTGGCCGACCGCGTCGCCGTGCTGCACGGCGGGCGCGTCGTCGAGCACGGACCGGCGGGCGACGTCCTCGGCTCCCCCACCCACCCGGTGACCACCGGCCTGCTGGGCCGCTCGATGGAAGGAACAGAGGAGAAGAAGACATGACCTCGTACCACCGCGAAGTAGGACCATACGAGGTCCGGCGCGCTGCGGAGTCCGATCTGGACGGCGCGCGCAGCGTCATGCTGGACACGTTCTACCAGGAGTTCGGCTACGGCTACCGGCCCGAGTGGCACGGCGACGTGATCGACCTCGAACGCGCGTACCTGCGGTCCGAGCGGCACGCGTTGTTCGTCGCGGTCAAGGGCGACGAGGTGGTGGGTACCACCGGCGTGCGCGCCACGGCGCCCGCCAGCCCGCCGCACCCCGCCTGGTTGGCCGCGCGCTACCCGGACGGCAGCACGGCGCAGCTGTTCCGCGTGTACGTGCGGCCCGACCACCGCCGCGCGGGGCTGGCGCGGGCGTTGGTCGACATGGCCACCGGGTTCGTCGCGGCGACGCCGGGCTACGAGCGGCTGTACCTGCACACCGACACGCGCATCGCCGGGGCCGAGCCGTTCTGGCGGTCCGTGGCGGAGGAGGTGTACGACGCCCGTGACGGCGACCCCATCAGCTTCCAGACCCTCCACTTCGAGATCCCGTTGGCGCGCTGAGGCAAGTGCCGCCGGGCGGGCCGTCGGCCGGTCCGCTCAGCGGCCGCGCAGCAGGTCGGCCAACGACGTGGCGGGGTGCCCGGTCAACGCGGGGACGGCGTCGCTCACCTCGGCCAACTCCCCGTTCGCGATGGCGGTGTAGGTGGAGACCCAGGCGTCGACCTGCCAGTCGGGCGCGCCGTACCCCGCGCGTGAGCGGTAGGCCTGCTCGACGGTCTCCGGGTGGTAGGTGATCCTGCGCCCGGTGGCTTCGGAGAGCACGGCGGCGACACCGTGCAGCGTGAGCGCTTCCGGCCCGGTCAGGTCGTAGGTGCGGCCCGCGTGCGCGGCCGGGTCGGTGAGGACGGCGGTGGCGGCGTCGGCGATGTCGTCCTGCGCCACGACGGCCGCCCGACCGTCACCGGCGGGACCGCGCAGCACGTCGTCGTCACCCACCATGCCGGGCAGGAAGTCGGCGTAGAGGTTGTCGCGCAGGAACGTGAACGCCATGCCGCTGGCCCGGATGTGCTGCTCGGTGGCCCAGTGGTCGCGCACGAGCGTGAAGGTGGCGTCCGGCGCGGCGCCCACGAACGACGTGTAGACCAGGTGCCCGACCCCGGCCGACGCGGCCGCGTCCACGAAGGCGCGGTGCTGGTCGACCCGGTCGGCTGATTCGGACGCCGAGACCATGAGGACCGTCGGGATGCCGTCCAGGGCCCGGCGCACGGCGTCGCGGTCGGCGAACGCGGCTTCCGCGACGGTGGTCCCGGGCAGCCGCGGTGCGCGGGCGGGGTCGCGGACGAGCAGCAGCTGCGTGGTGCCCGCGTCCGCGAGGCGGCGGGCGACGCGCCCGCCGAGGTGTCCGGTGGAGCCCGTGACGGCGATCAGGGGTCGGTTGGTCGACATGCGGCCGGCTTCCTCTCGACGGTGATCGACGCACTTTCGTCGAATGAGTCGAAACAATAACCGAATTCACGTGCGTGAAAATTCTATTGATTCCGGCGTGGCGGGGTTAATGTTTTCTGGGAGCGCTCCCAGGACGGTATGACCACCCTGCTCGCAAGGAGGCGACGCATGAGTCCACGAACTGGTACGCCCAAGAGAAAGTTGACCGGTCGGTTCGCCGCGATCACCGCCGCGGCCTCGGTGACGGCGATGGCCGCGGCAATGGTGGTGGCGGGCGGTCAGAGCGCCTACGCGGCCGTCGGGTGCCGCGTCGACTACACCGTCACCAACCAGTGGGGCGGCGGGTTCAGCGCCAACGTCACGATCACCAACCTGGGTGACGCCCTGTCGAACTGGACCCTGGAGTGGACCTTCACCGCGGGCCAGCGCGTCGACCAGATGTGGGGTGGTGAATTCAGCCAGTCGGGCAGCACGGTGACCGTGCGCAACGCGAGCTGGAACGGTTCCCTCGCCACCGGCGCGTCCACGACGCCCGGCTTCAACGGCTCGTGGTCGGGCTCCAACCCGGCACCGACCTCGTTCAAGGTCAACGGCGTGACGTGCACCGGCTCGCCGACCGGCACCTCCACGTCGACCTCGACCTCCACGTCGACCTCGACCACGTCGCGCACGACGACCACCACGACCAACCCCGGTGGCGGCGGTGACGGCAGCGGCCCGTGGCCCACCGACACCGGCAGCGTGCACACGCCCACCACCCGCAACGCCGGCACCTTCTTCGACGGCGGGATGAAGCGCTACTACGGCATCGGCGACGGCGGCCAGGGCGAGAGCCAGGACCCGATGTTCGTCGTGGCCAACGGCGGCACGATCCAGAACGTCATCATCGACGCGCCCGCCGGCGACGGCATCCACTGCGAGGGCTCCTGCACCATCCGCAACGTCTGGTGGAACGACGTCGGCGAGGACGCCGCGACGTTCAAGTCGAGCAGTTCCTCGGCCACCTACCTGGTCGACGGCGGCGGCGCGAAGTCCGGCGCGGACAAGGTCTTCCAGCACAACGGCGCGGGCACCGTGACCATCCGCAACTTCCAGGTCCACAGCAGCGGCAAGCTCTACCGCGCCTGCGGCAACTGCTCCACGTCCTACCAGCGGCACGTGGTCCTCGACGGCGTCACCGCCCGCACCACCAAGGTGCTGGCGGGCATCAACACCAACTGGGGCGACACCGCCCGCTTCTCCCGCATCACCGTCTACGGCAGCACGACGATCTGCGAGAAGTACCAGGGCGTGCCCAAGGGCAGCGAGCCGAAGAAGATCGGCGAAGGCGCCGACGGCGTCAACTGCCTCTACTCACCGTCCGACATCACCCAGCGATAGCGGTGAACGGTGGTGCGGGCACGATTCCCGTGCCCGCACCACCGTTGTCTCACCAGTGCAGGGCCGGCAGTTCCGCGATCCGGATCAAGTCCGCCTCCCCCAGCGGCACGGTGGGCCGGGTCGGGGTGTCGGACCGACTGCCGTCGTCGGCGACGTTCGACGTGTGGATGGTGATCCAGGTGCCGTCCGCCGCCCGGGCGTTCAGGAAGAGCCTGGACCGGCCGCCCTCCGTCTGGGTCTCCACCGCCGCCTTGCGGCCGCCGGACAGGTCGACCAGGCGGCACGTGGCCCGGCCGCCGCAGTCCACCGCGCCGTCGGACGGCTTCTGCAGCTCCACCATCACCCAACCGCTGCCCGCCGCGTCGGTCAGGTTGGCCATCGCCCGGTAGCCGCCCTGCCTGATGCGGAACTTCAACGCCCCGTCCCCACCGGGCACCGGCTCGGCCCTGAGCCCGGCGGGCAGCGCGCCCGCCAGCACCGGGTCCAGTTCGGCGGCACGGCGGTCCGACGGCGCCGCGGGCACCGGCCGGCCCGCCCACTGCACCTTCAGCTGGGGCGCGGCGGCGATGGCGATCAGCTGGTCGTCGGTGAGCACCCTGGTCGTGGACCCCATGCCGCCGGTCTCCATGACGTGCACGTACGTCCCGTCGGTGCGCCACACGTCGGCGCTGACCAACGTCGCCTCCGCGCCCGGCTCCACGATGACCCGCGCCGTGGACCCGTCCGGCAACGTCCTGGTCGAGCACACGGTGTCCGGCCCGTAGCGCACGCACTCGCCCGGCGGCTGGCCACCGGCCGACCTGACGTAGACGATGACCGTCCGATCACCGGTGAGGGTGAAGTCGCCGCCCCAGCTCTCCGCGATCGCGCACAGCTGCAACGGGGTCGCCTCGACCCCCGGCGGCAGCGGCAGCGCGAACTGCTTGAACGCGTCGGTGAGCCGACCCGACTCGGCCAGCTCCGCGGGCGTCGCGGTGCCGCGCGGCAGGTCGGGGAACCCGCCCGTCATCGCGGGCACGGCGCAGCCCGGCGAAGCCGCGACGGTCGTCGTCGCGGTCGTCGTCGGCGCCGTCGACAGCTGATCGGCGGGCGGCGCCGAGGTCTGCCCGGCGCTCCCGTTCACCGCGAAGGTCACCGCGACCACCGCGACGATCCCCGCCGCGGCCGCGGACAGCACGCCGAACCGCCGCCGTGCCCGCCGCTTGCGCCCGTCCTGGACGACCCGGTCGAACTCCACGCCCAGCTCCGGCTCGTCCGCCAACGCCGACCGGATCATGTCGCGCACCTCGTCGCTCACGAGCCCTCCCACAGCACGGTCCGCCTGGTCGCCAGCGCACGCCTCAGGGCGTCCAAACCCTTGGACACCTGGCTCTTCACCGTTCCCTCGCTGCAGCCCAGGGCCGCCGCCGTCTCCGCCACCGGCAGGTCCTCCCAGTACCGCAGCACGACCGCGGCCCGTTGCCTGGGCGGCAGCGCGGCCAACGCGCGCCGCACGTCCATGGCTTCCTCGACCCCCGTCGACGCCTGGGCCACCTCCGGCACCGCCTCGACGACCGTCTCCGGCCGCCTCCCCCGCCACCGCGACTCGTCGATGACGGCCCTCACCAGCACCTTGCGCACGTACGCGTCGACCCGTCCGTCCCGGTCCAACCGCCCCCAGTGCACGTAGACCTTGGCCAGCGCCGTCTGCGCCAGGTCCTCGGCCCGGTGCCAATCACCACACAGCAAGAAAGCGGTCCGTCGGACGACGGCCACCCGTGCCTCGAAGTACGCCCGGAACTCTCGGTCCCGATCGTCCACGTGACACCTCCTCCACTCGGTCACCCCCTATACGGCATCCGACTGAGGCCCGTTGCCCGTAACTTTGCGTGACCACGGCGAAGGGCCCGCACGCGCCCCCGCACGCACGGGCCCTCCGAGCCGCCCGGCTCCCCGATCAGCCGGCCGGTCCGACCCCGATGGTGTCCACGACCCCGTGGTCACGACGGCCGTCACTCCTGACGCGCCCACGCCTTGCTCAGGGCGAGCTTGCCGCCGGTGTGCAGCAGCGACCTGGAGTACACCCGGCTCGCCAGCACCACGATCAGCACCACCGACCCGGCCAGCAACCCCAGCGCCACCAGCGGTTCCCACACCGCCGCCTCGCCGGCGAACAGCCGCACCGGCATCGCGATGGCCGACGAGAACGGCAGGAACGACAGCACGGTGAGCACGGTGGCGTTGTCGAAGAAGAACATCACGCCGAAGTACGGTCCCATCACCAGGAGCATCACCAGGCCCATGCTCGAACCCAGGTCCTCCTGCCTGCTGACCAGCGACCCGGCGACCGCCCACATCGCGGCCAGCAGCACGAACCCCAGCACCATGAACGGCACGAACCAGCCCAGCCCGGGCGCGATCGCGGCGAGCAGCTCCGAGTGCCCGCCCAGCCGCAACGCGACCGGCGCGGCCACCGCGATCACCAGCACCTGACCGATCGTCAGCAGGGCGTGCCCGAGGATCTTGCCCGCCAGCAGCGCGCGCACCGGGACCGTCGCGACCAGGATCTCCACGATCCGGGTCTGCTTCTCGGTGACCGTGCTCTGGGCGATGGCCGCCCCGCCCATCCCGAACATGAGGAACAACAGGGCGAACACCATGCTCGCGAGCTGCAGCTGACCCCGACCGACCTCGCCCGGGTCGAGCAGGTCGACCGGCGGCGCGGTGCGCAGCGCGGCCACCACGTCGGTCGGCGGGTCGTTCAGCGTCAGCACGCGCACCCCCGTGGCGGACTCGCCGGTGGTGTCCGGCACGACCGCCGCCTCCACCTCCTCCGCGCGGATGAGCGCCTCGGCGGCGGCCACGTCGGCGACCTCGCGCACCTCGAGACCGCTGTCGGTCAACGCCTCCGCGGCCCGCGCGCCGACCGCGGCGACCTTGGTCTCACCGCTGTCGAACACGGTCGGCAGGATCGACGCCGCGAACAGGCCCACCACGATCACCGCGAGCCCGATCCAGAAGCCCTTGGTGCGCAGGAACGCCTTCATCTCCCGCTCGGCGACCAGCTTGGTGGCCGCCGCGAAACCGCGGGGCCTGCCGTCCTGCCGGGTCACGCCGGTCATCAGATCGCCTCCTTGAAGATCTCGTCGAGCGTGGGCACGACGGGGGTGAAGCTGCGCACGGGTCCGCGGCGCAGGGCGGCTTGCAGGACCACCTGGTCCGCGTCCGCGGCACCGTCCGGTTCGAACACCACGCGCGGACCGTCGACGTCCACCACGCGGACACCGGGCACGTCCCGCACCCACCCCGCGTCCGAGGTCACGACCAGCTCGAACCGCGCGGCGCCGTACCGGGCGCGCAGCTCGTCCCGCGCTCCGCTGACCGTGATCCGGCCGGCGGAGATGATGACCACGTCGTCGCACAGCCGTTCCACCACCGCCAGCTGGTGGCTGGAGAACAGCACGGGCACGCCGCCCGCGGCACGCTCGCGCAGCACGCCGAGCACCGTCTCGACCGCGATCGGGTCCAACCCGGAGAACGGCTCGTCCAGGATCAGCATCTCGGGGTCGTGCACCAGCGCGGCGGCGACCTGCGCGCGCTGCTGGTTGCCCAGCGACAGCTCTTCGAGCTTGTCCTGCGCCCGGTGCCCCAGCTCCAGCTGGTCGAGCAGGCGATCGGTGTTGCGCCGCGCCGCCTCCCGGTCGAGGCCGTGCAGCCGGCCGAGCCAGCTGATCTGCTCGGCGACGCCCATCTTCGGGTACAGGCCGCGTTCCTCCGGCATGTAGCCGAACTGCTGCCGCACCGCGCCGGTCACCGGCGAGCCCTGCCAGGCGACGGTGCCGCCGTGCGCGGCGAGCACGCCGAGGATGATGCGCATGGTGGTGGTCTTGCCGGACCCGTTCGCGCCGAGGAACCCGGTCATGCGGCCGGGTCGGACCTCGAAGGACACCTCGTCGAGGACCCGGTGGTCGCCGAAACTCCGGCTGACCGACGTCACTGTCAACATGGCGCCAACGCTATGCGCCCGGCGCCCCGGCCACGTCCGGCGCGAGATCGACCGCCGGGGTCATCCTCGCGGAGGACGCCGGTCAGGCCCGGCCCGGTTCCACGATCCCGTGCTCGTAGGCGAACACGACGGCGTGCGTGCGGTCGCGCAGGCCGAGCTTGGCCAGGATGCGCGACACGTGGGTCTTCACCGTCGTCTCGCCCAGGTACAGCGCCCCGGCGATCTCCGCGTTGCTCGCGCCGCGCGCGAGGTGGACCAGCACCTCGAACTCGCGGTCGGTGAGCTCCGCCGGCCGCCGCGACGGCGTCGCCCGGGCAGGCGTGGTGAACCGGGCGATCACCCGGCGGGTGACCTCCGGCGACAGCAGGGCGTCGCCCCGGGCGACCACCCGGACCGAGTCGACCAGGTCCTCCGGCGAGGCGTTCTTGAGCAGGAAACCGCTGGCGCCCGCCCGCAGGGCCTCGAACAGGTAGTCCTCGCGGTCGAACGTGGTGAGGATGACGACCTTGATCGGGTTGCCCGCGCCGTCCGGGCCGAGGATGCGCCGGGTGGCCTCCAATCCGTCCACGCCGGGCATCTGGACGTCCATCAGCACCACGTCGGGTTGGAGCCGGCCGACCACGTCCACGGCCTCGGCGCCGTCGCGGGCCTCGCCGACGACCTCGATGTCGTCCTCGGTGCCGAGGATCACCCGGAAGCCCGCCCGGACCAGGTCCTGGTCGTCGGCGAGCACCACGCGCAAGGGGATCGTCATGCGGGGAACCTCGCACGGACGCGGTACCCGGCGTCACGGCGGGGTCCCGCGTCGAGCTCGCCGCCGTGCACCGCGACCCGTTCCCGCATGCCGACCAGGCCGAAACCGGCGCCGACGACGGCCTTGTTGGCCCGGCCGCGGCCGTCGTCGGAGACCTCGACCTCCAGCGAGGTCTCCAGGAACCGCACCCGCACGTCGACCCGGCGCGCGTCGGCGTGCTTGACCACGTTCGTCAACGACTCCTGCACGATCCGGTACACCGACAGCGCCACGCCCTCGGGCACCGGCCGCGGCTCGCCGTACACGGTGTGGTCCACGTCGAGCCCGGCGGACCGCGCCTGCTCCGCGAGCTCGGGCAGCTGGTCCAGCCCCGGCGACGACGTCGCGCCCGCCGTCTCGCGGACGTCGTCCTCCGAGTCGGCGCGCAGCACGCCGAGCAGCCCGCGCAACTCGCCGATGGCGGTGCGCGCGGTGTCCTCCACGGTCCGCAACGCCTCGCGGGCCAGGTCCGGGTCGCGGTCGAGCACCCGCCGGGCCGCGCCCGCCTGCACCCCCATCACCGACACGTGGTGCGCCACGACGTCGTGCAGGTCACGGGCGATGCGCACGCGTTCGGCGACGATCGCGCCACGCGTGTTCTGCTCCTGCGACCGGCGCAACTGCTCGGCGCGGTGCTCCAGTTCGGCCTGCCGGCGGGCGGAGACCCATGCCATGTCACCGAAGAAGTACGCGGTGAGGAAGTACAGCACGTTGATCCCGATGCCGTAGAGGACCGTGGCGAGCACCGGGTCGAGCGGCCCGGCCGCGTCCTCGAACGACGGCGTCGGCGCCAGCAGGAACCGCATCAGCGAGAAGCAGAGCCAGCCGAACATCACCACGATCACCGCGAGCCGCGCCCACCGCGCCCGCCGCCGGTCCCGTCCCCAGGCGCCCGCGCTGAAGATCGCCAGGAACAGGGCGAGGGAGGGCACGAGGTTGTCGCCGACCTGCCTCACCTGCACCGCGATGAACAACGCGCTGACGACGAACAGCACGATCAGGGGGAACCGCCGCCGCACGACCAGCGGCGCGGTCAGGGCCAGGCCCCAGGCGAACTGCTCGACCAGCGGCGGTCCGTCCTCCCACGGGCTCGCGCCCATGCTGGTGATCAGCGCGGTCACCAGGAAGGTGCCCGCGATCGCGACCAGCGTCAGCCACACGTCTTGCCGCTGCTGTGCCGGCGTGGGGCCGGGGCGTTGCCAGCGAGCCCACGCGGGCTCGTCCCCGTGACCACCCTCGGGCGGCCGTTCGTCCGTCATGCCCGAGAACGTAACCCGAGCGGCGTTCGCCCAGCGCGTCGGACCGCTGCGGTTTACTGGTGGCACCGGGAGGCGCAGAAGGGTCGCGGATGGTCACCGACGAACCGAACTCGGCGCGCAACGAGTTCTCCGGCACCGCCGAGCACGTGGTGCAGGCGGGCCGCATCGACCAGGTGCACGTGCACGTCGGCGGGGCGTCCCCGCTCGACCAGGCGGCGCGGGAGCTGCGCCGGGTCGTCGCGGCGCAGTGGCGGGAGGAGGCGTCCGAGCGGCGCCTGTTCACGCCGGTGCCGCTGCGGGTGCGCTGGGAGCCGCGCGAGCCCGACGGCCCGCCCCTGCACAGCGACGACCCGGTGGAACTCGCGGCGGCGTTCCGGGCGGTGCCCCGGCGGCGTCTCGTCGTGCTCGGCGAGCCGGGCGCGGGCAAGACGACGTTGGCGCTGCTGTTGGTCCTGGCCCTGCTGCGGGACGCGCGCGAGTCCGACCCGGTCCCCGTCCTGCTGTCGTTGCGCGACTGGGCCCCGGGCCGCGAACACCTGCGCGCCTGGCTGATCCGCCGCCTGCTGGAGGACTACCCGGGCCTGCGGGCGCACGACGCGGCCCGTCGGCTGGTGACCGCGCACCGGGTGCTGCCCGTGCTCGACGGGCTGGACGAGCTGCCGCCGGCCGTCCGGCCCGAGGCGCTGAGCGAGCTGAACCGCGCACTCGGTGGTGACGCGCCCCTGGTGGTGACGTCCCGGACCGACGACTACGACGCCGCCGCGGGCGACGCGGGCCAGGTGCTCACCGCCGCGACCGTCGTCGAGGCACGGCCGCTCGACCTCGCCGTGGTCGACCACTACCTGCCCGCGTCGGCGTCACCGCGACGGGCCGCGCAGTGGCAACCGGTGCTCGACGCCCTGCGCGCCGAGCCGGACGGGCCGCTCGGGCAGGCCATGGGCTCGCCGCTGACGGTCTGGCTGGCCCGCACCGTCTACGCCAACTCCGCCGACGACCCGGCCGAGCTGCTCGACTTCACCGACCGCGCGGCGCTGGAGGAGCACCTGGCGAACGCGCTGATCCCCGCCGTGTACGCGCCCGGCCCCGCCCCGCCTTCCGCCGCCGGTGAAGCGCCGGCGCTGCCACCGCCGCGCTACTCCCCCGACCGCGCCCGCCGCCGGCTCACCTACCTCGCCCGCCACACCGGGGACATGGCCCACTACGGCGGCCTCATCCACGTGTCGAAGAAGCGGGCCGGCGAGATCGCGTGGTGGCGGTTGATCGACGCCATCCACCCGGTCCTGCTGCTGGCGATGCTGGTCGGCGCCGGCGTGCTGGGCACCGTCGCGCTCGGCATCCCCTACCCGGAGTTCGGGTGGCCGGAGAACGTCGTGTTCGGTCTGGTGGCCGGGGTCCTCTCGGTGCTGCTCGCGGTCGCCGACGACACACCGCCGATGCGGCACCGGTCGACGCTGCGGGCGTGGGTGCACTTCCGGCGCCTCTCCGGGCCGCTCGCCGTGATGCTGCTCGTCTTGGCGGCCCTGGTCGTGGCGAGCGAGGTGTCCGGTGTGGTCCTGTCGCTCGAAACCGTGGACGTGAACCGGAACGGCGTTCCCTCCCGGGACATCAGGTTCACGCCTCGCGGGAGCGAGTGGACGTGGGCGCACCTCCCGGCCGTGCTCAGGTACGTGCTGGCGCCGTTCGTGGCGCTCTGGTTCGCGATGACCGCCGCGGGGTTGGGCTCGAACTTCATCTCGTCGGAGACGCCGCACCTCGTCGTGGACCTCTCCGAGGACGCGCCCACACCGGTCGCGCTGCTGCGCGCCGACCGGCGCAACACACTGGTCAAGCTCGTGCGGTGCTTCGTGGTGGTGGAACTGGCCGCGTGCCTCTGCGCCGTGGCGCCGATGGACTGGGACAGCCTGCTCGCGCTGCTGCGACTGGGCGCGTTCGTCGGCTGTCTGGTCACGTTGTGGGTCCTGTTCTTCCGCACCGCGTGGGGGCGGTGGGTGTTCGCGCGGACCGCGTTGGCGGCGGTCGGCCTGGTGCCGTGGCGGCTGCTGGGGTTCCTGGAGGACGCCCGGCAGCGGGGCGTGCTGCGCCAGACCGGCGGGGTGTACGAGTTCCGCCACACCCGCCTGCTCGACGCGCTCGACGGGCAGGACCGCCCAACCCCCGAGCCACCGCGATCGCAGCCGCCGTCGGACCCGAGCTACTACGGCATGGGCGGTCCTCACCCGTACTGAGAACGCTGACCCCGCCCGGCGGGGTCAGCGCGGCGGGGTCAGCGCGGCCGTGCCCGCCCGGCGGGGTCAGCGCGGTTCGACCCTGGTGGCGGTGTCGCCGAAGACGAACGGGGACGGTTCGCACTCGGCGATGAAGTCGGACGGGAAGCCCAGCCGGAAGTCCACCGCCGCCTCCAGCCGCCGGATCGCCTCGTCGGGCAGGGTGACGTCCAGCGCGGCCAGGTTCTCGTCGAGCTGCGCGACGCTGCTCACGCCGACCAGCGGCAGCACCGCGCGGGACTTGGCGCGGGTCCACGCCAACGCCACCTGCGCCGGGCGCACGCCCAGGTCCTCGGCGACCTCCCGGACGGCACGGGCCGCGGCGCGCTCCGACCCGGTGAGCGTCGCGGGGTCCACCCGCCTGCCGGTGGCCCCGGTCAGCTTGCCCGCGGCGAGCGGGGCCCAGGCGGTCACGCTCAGCCCCAGCGCCTCGGCCATCGGCAGCAGCTCGCGCTCCACGTCCCGCTTCAGCAGGTTGTAGGGCACCTGGAGGCCGGCGAACGGGGTCCAGTCGCGCCACTGGGCGAGCGTGTTGGCCCGGGCCACCACCCAGGCGGGCGCGTCGGAGACACCGGTGTAGAGGACCTTGCCGGCGCGCACCGCGTCGTCCAGGGCGCGCATGGTCTCCTCGATCGGCGTGTGCCGGTCCCAGATGTGCACCCAGTAGATGTCGACGTGGTCGGTGCGCAACCGGCGCAGGCTCCGGTCCAGCGACGCCATCAGGTTCTTGCGGTGGTTGCCCGAGGCGTTGGGGTCGGCGGCGTCGCGCGACAGCGTGTACTTGGTGCCGATGACGAACCGGTCGCGTCGCCGCACGATCGAGCCGAGCAGCTCCTCACCGCCGCCGTACGCCGACGCGGTGTCGAGCACGTTGCCGCCCGCGTCGGCGTAGGCGTCCACGATGCGCCGCGCCTCGTCGGGGTCGCTGAACGTCATGGTGCCGAGCAGCAGTTCGGACACGCGCAGACCGGTCTGGCCGAAGAGCCGGTACTTCATCGTCATGACGCACAGCCTGCGACGGCGGCTCGGCCGGAGGGAGGCCCCGACAGGGCCCCTCTGCGGTGCGGGCGACCTAGACTGGGCGATCGTGAACGCGCTCGGAGGGTTCCTGCGCGCCCGCAGGGAGGCGATCACCCCGACCGAGGTGGGGTTGCCGACCGGCGCGCGCCGCCGCACGCCGGGTTTGCGCCGGGCCGAGTTGGCCGCGCTCGCGGGCGTCAGCGTCGAGTACCTGACCCGCCTCGAACGCGGTCGCGACCGCCACCCGTCCGCGCAGGTCGTCGGCGCGTTGGCGGACGCGTTGCGCCTGTCGCCGCACGAGCGCGTGCACCTGCACCGGCTGGTGAAGGCGGGCGGCGCGGTGTGCTCGGCGGTCGGTGAACCGCGCCCGGTGCGCCCCACCGTGCTGGCGCTGCTCGACCGGCTGGAGCCCACGCCCGCGTGCGTCGCCGACGCGCAGGGCGACCTGCTCGCCTGGACCGCCGGCTTCCGGTGGCTCGCCGCGCCGTCGGGCCTGCTCGACGTCGACCGGCCCAACCTGGCGCGGTTCGTGTTCGGCGACGCCAGGGCGCGCACCGCGTTCCCGGACTGGGACCGGGTGGCCGACGAACGGGCCGCCGCCCTGCGCGCGGCCGCCGACCTGGGCGACGGCTCGGCGGCCGCGCTGGTGGAGGAGCTGTCCATCACCGCGGGCGCGGAGTTCGGCCGCCGCTTCGCCGCCGCGGCCGTGCTGCCGGTCGGAACGGGCGTGGAGCGGTGGCGGCACCCCGAGGCGGGCGTGCTGCGGCTGGCCTACGAGAGCCTGGCGGTGCCCGGCGACGAGGACCACCACCTCGTCGCCTACCTCCCCGCCGACGACGCCACGTCGAGCGCTCTCACCGCGAACGCCCTCGCCGCCACCTCGTAGGACTTACAGGACGGCGGCCAGCCGTTGCAGGGCCGACACCGGGTCGTCGCCGATCGGGAACAGCACCGCACTGTCCACACCGGCCGCGAACAGCTCGTCCAGCCGTGCCCGCGCGTCCTCGGGCGTGCCGGTCACCGCGAGCTGCCGCACCCACTCCGCCGGGAGACTGCGCACGAACTCCTCGCGGCTGCCGCACTCGCGTCGCAGCGCGGCGAACTCCTCCGCGAACGGCAGCGGCTCGATGTGCGGCGCCCAGTCGGGCTCACCGATCCACGCCAACCCCTCCCGGACCGCGTCCACCGCCACGGCGCCGTCGGGGTGGACGGCGGCCACGTTGTAGCCCACGAGCCGGTGCGGCCGTCGCGCGCCGATCCGCGCCAACGCGGCCCGCGCGTACTCCGGGGTCGTCGGCTCGGCCAGGATCGTCCCGTCCGCGACCCGGCCGGACAGGGCCAGTGAACGCGGGCCGCGCACGCCGGCCAGCAGGCGTGGCGGGTCCGCCGGCACGCAGGCGTCCTCCAGGCGGACGCCGTCCAGGGTCACGTACCCACCCGCCTGCTCGACGGTCTCACCGCGCACCAGGGCCGCCACCGCGCCCAGGTACTCCTCCAGCAACGTCAACGGGCTGGCGGGCCACTCCCCCACCGACCGCATCCAGCCGGGCATGCCGTGCCCGATGCCGATGTCGACCCGACCGGGGAACAGCTGGGCCAGCGTCGCCACCTCCATCGCGGCGAACGCGGCGTTGCGCGCGCCGACGGGCAACAGCCCGATGCCGACCCGGATCCGCCCCGTCACCGCCAGGACCGCCGCGGCCTGCGCGACGCCGCCGCGGAAGCCCAGGTCCTCCACCACCCACAACTCGTCGAACCCCAGCTCGTCGGCACGCCGGGCGAACGGCAGCACCCCCGCCGGCGGGAGGTCGCGGGGCAGCATCACCCCGACCGATCCGGAACGGCTCACGTCGTCTCCTCAGGTCCGCAGGTAGGAAGCACCGTTGAGGTCCAGGACGGCGCCGGACGCCCACTCCGCCGCGGGCGAGGCGAGGTAGACCACCGCGGCGGCGACCTCCTCGGGTCGCGCCACCCGCCCGAACGGGCTCTGCCGGAGCACGTCGTCGGTCACCATGTGGGCCACCCGGTCAGTGGCCACGAAGCCCGGCGCCACCGAGGCCACCGCGATGCCGTGCGGCGCCAGGGCGACCGCCAGCGACTGGCCCATCGAGTGCAGTGCCGCCTTGCTCGCGCCGTAGGCGGGCATGTCCGGCTCACCGCGGAACGCGCCGCGCGAACCGACGTTGACGATCCGCCCGCGGGTGCCGCGCTCGATCATGTGCCTGGCCACGCAGTAGGACATGTCGGCCGCGCCGAAGACGTTGACCGCGAACGTGCGCCGCCACAACGCCTGCCACTCGCGGTACGACTTGTCCGCCACCGAGCCGAGCTCCACCAGGCCCGCGTTGTTGACCAGGACGTCGATGCCGCCGAGGGTGTCGACGGCGGCGGCCACGGCCCGCTCGACCGAGTCCGGGTCGGCCAGGTCGACGTCCGAAGAGGACAGCGCGGCGACGGTGTCGCCCTGTGCCCGGAACGCCTCCGCGATCGCCGCGCCGATACCGCGGCTGCCGCCGGTGACCAGGACGCCCCGGCTCACTTGGCGAACACCTGCGCCTCGTCCTTGAACGCCTTGAACTCCAGCGCGTTGCCCGCCGGGTCGCGGAAGAACATCGTCCACTGCTCGCCGGGTTCGCCTGCGAACCTCAGGTACGGCTCGATCACGAACTCACGCCCCGCCGCGCGCAGCCGCTCGGCCAGCGCGTGGAACTCGGGGATCGGCAGCAGCAGGCCGAAGTGCGGCACGGGCACGTCGTGGCCGTCGACCGGGTTGCGGCCGGCGTCGTCACGCGGGCCGGGCACGACGTGCGTCACGAACTGGTGGCCGTAGAAGTTCCAGTCGACCCACTTCTCGGCCGAACGCCCTTCTTCGAGCCCGAGCACGCCGCCGTAGAACGCGCGCGCCTCGGCCAGGTCGTCGACGGGGACCGCGAGGTGGAAGCCAGGTCTCATGCCTCCACCTTGACCAAGCGCCGCACTGATGTCAACATTCGACATTATGCAGTTGCCCAAGGCCGATCGGCGGGGTCTCGCGGACGAGGCCGCCGACCGGATCCGCGACGCGATCCTCGCGGGCGTCTTCCCACCCGGCTCGCCGGTGCGCGAGGTCGAGCTGGCCGCGTCACTGGACGTCAGCCGCGGGTCGGTGCGCGAAGGCCTCGCCGTGCTGGAGCGGGAAGGGCTGGTGCGCAGCGCCTGGCACCGCGGCACCAGGGTGATCGACCTGACCGCGCAGGACGCCGTGGAGGTCTACTCGGTGCGCGCCGCGCTGGAAGGGCTGGCGGGGCGCGGTGCGATCGGCCGCGTCGACCTGGACGTGCTGGGCCGGCTCGTCGACGCCATGGCGCGGCGGCTGGCCGCGGGCGCCCCCAGCGACGAGCTGCTCGCGCTGGACATCGAGTTCCACGACACGATCTACCGCGCGGCGGGCAACCGGCGCCTGCTCGAAGCGTGGCGGGCGGTGCGGTCGCAGGTGCACCTGTTCCAGCTCACCCGCATCCGGCTGGGCCACCACCACTACCGCGCGGTCGTCGTGGACGAGCACCGGGAGATCGTCCGGCTGCTCGACGCCGGTGACGCCGCCGAGGTCACCCGCTACGCCGAGGAGCACGTCCACTCGGCGTTGCGGGTGCTCGTCGGTCAGCTCGACGGCTCGACGAAGGACACCTCGGGGTAGCTCGCCGACGGCCGGTCGAGCAGGGGTTGCCGCTCGCCGCGCAGGTGCAGGTCGAAGAACGCCCGCACGTAGGCGCGGGTGATCGCCGCGCCGCGCTCCCCGCCCACGTCGGCGCCGAGGTCCAGGCCCAGCTGCGGCGCCACCACGCCGAGGTCGGTGAACGACGGGTGCTCCATGCCCGCCACCACCAGCCACCGCTTCCACCCGGTCAACCGCGGCCAGGTGTCCGACCAGGTCTGCGCCGCGCCGCCGGGCGCGCCGGGCGCGTAGGTGTTCTGCCGGCCCAGGAGCATGACCGGGCGCGACAGCTCGGGCGCCGGGTCCGGTGCGGTGATCGTGCCGTCGACGTTGATCGCGGCACGGATGCGGTGGTCGGCGTGCAGGGCGACGAGGCTGCTCACCCCGCCCACGGAGTGGCCGCCCATCGCGATCCGCGAGGCGTCGACCAGGTTCGCGCCGGGCCGGTGGCGCAGCGGCCCGGTGAGCTGGTCCAGCACGAACGACACGTCGGCCGCCCGGCCCTGCTGGAGCCTCAACCAGAACGGGATGTCGTACCGGCCGCACGCCACGCACGGCGCGACCCGACCGTCCGGGAACGTGGTGGCGACGTTCTCGTAGGTGTGGTCGACCACCACGACGACGTTGCCGTGGCTCGCCAGGTCCTCCGCCAGCGTGGTGAGGGTGGCGCGTGGCCTCTTGAACCCGGGCGACAGCACGACCAGCGGCAGACCGTGCCGACGACCGGCCGGTCGCGCGTCCACGACGGCGTTGGTCCGGACCGCGCTCAACGCGTCGGGCGGCACGGTGGTGATGCCCGCCTCCTCGAACACCGCGGCCGACTCGACCGCCGTCATGTACTGCTTCTTCGGCCCACGCGCCGACGCCGCCGGGTAGAAGAGGGAGACCATCAGCTCCCGGTTCGCCGTGGGCACCCACGGATCGAGCCGCGAGGTGTCCGTCAGGTGCAGCGATGTCGTGCCCACCGGGTGCCGGCCGGTGGGCGCGGGCAGGTAGGGCGTCGCACCCGGTTCGGGACCGGACGCCGCGGCGGACGCGGACGTGGCGGACAGGACGAGGGTCAGGGCGATGAAGAACGTGATGCCGCGCATGGGGTTCCTCCGTGGGAGTCAGGACAAGGTGCGGAGTCGGCGGAAGCAGAACCACGTCACCAGCGCCGCCAACGCGAGGTACAGCGCCAGCTCGGCCCACTGCAAGGGCCAGAACCGGCTCGCCGGCTGGTAGGCCAGGTGCTGCCGGTAGCCGAGGTCGTCCAGCCCGGCGAAGCACGCGCGGATCCGATCGAGTTCCGGCAGCGTGATGGGGTCGGTCTGCGCGGGCGGCAGGCAGTGGCCCACCGCGGCGGGCAACGGACGCACCGCGGCGCCGTTCGCGTCCACGGTCTCGTTCGCCAGCACCCACGCGCCCGCGGGTGTGAACACCTTCAACGACTCGGGCACGTCACCGTCAGGGCCTGGTTCCGTCTGGATGCCCGCGATGGTCCGCGCGGTGAGCGTGACGGACTCCCCGACCGGCGGCAGCACGTGCGGGCGCACCGCGAGCGGGACCGCCAGCTGCACGGCGGCGTACACGACGAGCGTCACCGCCATCGCGGTCACGGTGCGGCGCACCAGGATCGCCACCGCGATCCCGAGCACGAACGCGAACGCGGCGTAACCGATGGGCGCGATCCCCCGCACGGCGAACACCAGCGGCGTGACGCGCGGCTCGAAGCTCCGCTCGGTGTCGAGGCCGGCGGCCGTGTCGATGGGGTCGGCCCACCAGCTGACGACCAGGCTGAGCACGCCGGCCGCGACCGCGGCGGCGGGCAGGCCGATGCCGAGCTTGACGGCGAGCCACCGGGAACGGGTGACGCTCTGGTTCCACACCAGGTTGTGCGTGCCCGTCTCCAGCTCGCGGGTGATCATCGGCACGCCCCAGAACACGCCGAGGACGGCGGGCAGCAGCAACACGGCGAGCAGGCTGCCCATGTACAGCAGCTCCTGGTCGCCGAAGGGGCCGCGGGCCGGGCGACTGGCCGCCAGCACCACGCCGGCCAGCGCGAGCGCCCCGTACACCGACAACACCGGGAAGCGCAGCTGCCGCCACGTCAGCCAGGTCATCGGACGACCTCCAGACCGGGTCGCCCGGCGCCGGGGTTGGTCAGGTAGGCGAGGATCAGGTCCTCCAGGTCGAGCTCGCCGACGTCCCAGGAGGGGTCGAGGATCGGCGCCTCGGTGCGCACCAGCACGGTGGTCTGGCGGTCGGTGTGGCGCACGGAGACGACTTGCTGGTCCCCGGGCAGGGTGTCGACGTCCCGGCGCGGCCCGGTCAACCTGCGGTGGGTGGCGAGCAGGTCGTCCACCTCGCCGGCGATCCGGACCCTGGAGTCCACCAGCACGACGAGGCGGTCGCAGACCCGTTCCAGGTCGGCGACGAGGTGCGAGGACATCACCACGCTCAGCCCGTGCTCGGCCACGGCCTCCATCAGGTCCTGGAGGAACTCCCGCCGGGCCAACGGGTCGAGCGAGGCGACCGGTTCGTCCAGCAGCAGCAGCTCGGGCCGTTTCGCGATGCCGAGGGTGAGCGCGAGCTGGGCGCGCTGACCACCGGACAGCTTCCCCGCGGCCAGCGCCGGGTCGAGGCCGATCCGGGCGATCCGGGCGCGCGCCAGCCCGTCGTCCCAGCCGGGGTTGAGGCGTGCGCCCAGGCGCAGGTGCTCCTCGACGGTGAGGTTCGCGTAGACCGGGGCGTTCTGCGCGACGAAGCCGACCTTCGCCAGCTGGGCCGGGCCGCTGCCCGGCACGCCGCCGCACACCTCGATCGTGCCGCTCGACGGTGCGAGCATGCCCGCGGCGAGGCCGAGCAACGTGGACTTGCCCGCGCCGTTCGGGCCGACCAGCCCGGTCACGTGCCCGGCCGGGACGTCCAGCGTGCACCCGGTCAACGCCCAGCACCGCTTGTACTTCTTGCCCAGTCCCCGGGCGCTCAGCACGGTCACGCTATGTCCTCTCGGGACGCGGAGCGAAACGTGGTGAGGAACAAGGCCTCGATGCCCTCCTCGTCCAGACCGGCGCGGCGGGCCTTGGCGAGCCATCGCCGCAGGTCCTGGCGCAGCGGCGCGAGCGCGGTGAGCGAGGTGCCGGCGAGCGTGGCCGTCACGAAAGTGCCCACGCCGGGACGGGCGGCCACCAGGCCGTCGTGCTCCAGTTCCCGGTAGGCCTTGAGCACCGTGTTCGGGTTGATCGCGAGGTCCGCCACCACGTCCTTCACCTTCGGCAGCTGATCGCCCTCGTGCAGCAGGCCCAGCCGCAGCGCGTGCCGCACCTGCCGGACGAGCTGCTGGTACGGCGACAGGCCGGACCTCCCGTCCAGGTGGAACTCGATCACGACTACCTCCATTTATCTAGTTACCTAGCACTATAGGCACCTAGGCGCGCGGCGTCGAGTCGCCGGGTCGGCCCGCAGGCCGGTCAGCCGACGGTCAGCAGGCGGTCAGTCGGTGCCCCGACGGTGGGCACGCAGGACTCCGACATCCGTGAGGAGCACCATGAGCACCAGACGCACGGCCGTTGTCGCGATCGCGGCCCTGACGGGCGCGTTGATCGCGGTCACCGCGGCGGCCGCGGCCGCCGCGACGTGCACGCCGAGCTACCTGCCGCTACCCGCGGACCTGCCCAACGGCGCGGTCACGGCCGCCGACAGCGCGGGTGGCTACGCGGGGTACGGCTGGGTGGTCGTCCGCGGTCTGTCCATCACGATGAGGGCGATGCGCTGGTCCGACGGCCAGGTCACCGACCTCGGCCGGTTCGCGGGGACCAACCCCTCGGTGGCCGACGTGAACCGGCACGGCACCGTGGTGGGCTCCGCCGCCGGACGCGCCCTCCGCTCGCGCGACGGCAGGTTGGAGGCGCTGCCCACGCCGGCCGGCCACACCGGGGCGAGGGCCGTGGGCGTCAACGACAACGGCGACATCGTCGGCAACGCGTCCAGCACTCCCCCGGACACCGCGCCGTACTCGATCTCCACGCCCGTGCTGTGGCCCGCGAGCGGTGCGGCGCCGGTGGTGCTGACCGGCCTGCCGACCACCGGGCACGCGGAGGCCAAGGCGATCGACCAGGACGGCACGGTGCTCGTCGAACACCTGCCCCGGCGCGACTCCGGCGCCGCCACCGCGCTGTACCTGTGGAAGGCGGGCGCGGCCCGCAAGCTCGCCAACCCGTCCGGCACGACCACCGTGCGCGGCTGGGACCTGTCCGACGGCCGCGTCGCGGGTGAGACCTACCCGGCGTCGGGCTACGACGGCAGGGGCGCGCTGTGGGACCGGAACGGCGTCCCGTCACGGCCCGCCGGCAGCGCCTACCTGCACTCGATCAACCGGTCCGGCCAGTCGGTCGGCTGGTCGCTGAGCACGGGGACCTGGGGCGCGTGGCAGCTCGACACGCAGGTCGCCGCGCTGGACGACGACCCGAGCGTCGACGTGTCCGCGGACAACGGCACGGTCGCCGGTCGCAGCATCCCCGCGTCGGGGGCCAGGCAGCTGCCGACGGTCTGGCGCTGCGGCTGAGCGTCGGCACGAGCCCGCGGCGGGACAGCCGTGCCGATCCAGGGTGGGATCGCCACCCGGCGTCACCGGGTGGCGGTGACCCCGCCGCCGGACCTGGTGGCCCTGACCGGCCAGGGCAGCGGCTTGCGGTTGAACACGTCGCGCCAGCTGTCGGTGGGGACCGCGACCACGCCCACGTCGACCACGTGCTCCGCACCCGCCTCGACGGTGAAGACCTCGCTGCTCCCGTGGCGGTACCAGGCGTCCTCGGTGGTGGGCACGATGTCGGAGTCCGCGGTGTCGTTGCCGACGTTGGGCGTGGTCAACCGCCACGAGTTCTTGGACAGGCTCACGTGCGCCTGGAACCGCTTGGCGGCCACGTCCAGCCGGTACTGGCCCTGGAAGGTGTTCGAGAAGCCCGCGGAGTCCTCGTCGTCCAGCGCGCGGAAGGAGATGCCGACGCTGTCGACCGGGGGCTCGTTCGGCTCGCGCACGCCGTTGGCGTTCAGGTCGTGCCAGATCCGCCCCTTGACCACGCCCTTGCCCACGAAGTCGAACGACCGCTCGGAGTGGTTGTTGCCGGTGACCGACTCCGGCGAACCGGTGGTCACCGACGCGGTCGCGATGACCGACGTGCCGATCGGCGCCTGGTAGGAGACACCGGCGCTGAAGCGGAAGTGGAAGGGGGTCGCCCCCGGCTGGAGCGGACCGACGTGCTCGCACGTCGCGGTTCCCGGCGCCGGGCTCTCGCAGTCCCACTCCGACGACGTCTCGGTGCCGAAGGATTGGAGGTGGGACGGCAGGGTGACGGTGAACCGGACGTTCTCCGCCGGGGCCGTGCCGACGTTGCGGACGTGGGTGTAGACCAGGGTCCAACCGCCCGGCGGCAGGATGTTGCGCGGCGCGGAGACCTCGATGGTCACATCCGCCTCGGCCTCCTGCGCCGCCGCGGTTCCCGCCAGTGCGGTCGCCGCCGCGGTGCAAGCGATCACCAAGACGCCCGTGACGCGGCGCGCGAGTACTCCGACTGACATGGTTCCCCCCCAGCGGTTCCGTCCGGGAGATGGTAAGGCTTCGCCGACAGCGGCGGACCGGCTGTCGGCGAAGACACACCACTCGAAGGCGGAGCGCTGGAAGATGGACCGCTAGAAGCGGGCACCCACGTCGGCGCCGTTGGCCGGGCGCAGGAACGTCGACGACCGGATCGAGCCGTCGGCGTTGCGGGCTCCCGTGATCACGCCCGGGTCCGTGCTGACGAACGACCACGTGCCGCCGAGGTTCCACGAGTTGCCGCTGCCGGTCGAGGACGAGCCGAGCGAGGCGTTCGTGCCGTTGGCCGCGGCCAGGTTCCTGGTCAGCGTGCCGGACGAGCGGTCGAACTGGAACCCGGTCTTCGGGTTGTCCCACGCGGTGCTGCGCTCGACCTGGTGCCGGCCGGGGTTGTTGTTGTCCACGAAGCCGCCGGCCGCGTTGTCCCACGTCATCGTGTTGCGCACGGTGTGGTTCGCGGCCACGCCGTTGCCGCCGAGCTTGAACCCGTTGCCGTCGCCGGTGAAGTCGGGCAGGTTCCAGCGGTTGAACCCGTTGCCCCAGGCCAGGCCGTTCTCCAGCAGGATCGGCGAGGAGAACATCCAGTAGTCCAGGCCGTCGTCGGAGTTGTTCCACAACCGCGCGCCGCGCACCACGTTGCCGCTGCCGGAGCCCTCCTTGATGGCCAGGCCGTCGGCGCTCTCGCCGTTCTTGCGCGGGTCGCGGTTTCCGTAGGCGTCGAGGTTGACGATCTGGTTGTTGCCCGACGCGCCCTGGATGTGCAGGCCCGACTCGTAGTTGTCCCGCGTGACGAGCCGCTCGAAGACGTTGTTGTTGGTGTCCAGGCCGAACACGCCGTAGGGGCCGTGGACGATCTCCAGGCCGATCAGCCGCCAGTGGTCGCCCTCGATGTGCACGGCGCCGCGTTCGGGGCGCGGGATGCTGGAACCGACGGCGCCCGGCGTGTACGGCATGTTCTCGCCGTCGACGACCACGTGCTCGCCGTTGTAGTTGCGCAACGTGATCGGTTGGCCGGACGTGCCGTTCTTGAGGATCTGGATGTTGGTGCTCGGCGCGTACGTGCCGCCGCGCACGTGGATCGTGTAGCCGGGCTGGGCCAGGTCTACCCCGCGCTGGATCGTGCGCAGCGGTGCGGCGAGCGTGCCCGGGTTGGCGTCGTTGCCGTTGGTCGCCACGTACAGCGCGTCGGCCGGCGGCTGGGTGTCGTCCTGCGTGAAGTCCAGGTAGTCGACGTTCGGCAGCCCGGCCGAGGTGGTCGGGCTGAGCCGGATCGTGGTGGCGCCCGCCGGCACCGTGACGGAAAGGGTCTTGGAGACCCACGTGGACCACGCGCCCGTCGCCTCGAACGAGACCGACTGCGCGGTGGTGCCGTTGACGAGGAGGTCGGCGGACCGGCTGGTCGTGCCGCCGTTGGCGAACCGGACCACGACCGTCGCGGCGCCCGCGGTCGACGCGGTGACGGTGAACTGCGCGTGGGCGCCGACGGCGTTGTCCGCGTTGCAGAACCCCGTGCCCGAGTAGCCGGGCCAGTTGCTCTCGATGGCGCCCGTGCACACCGCGCTCTCGGCCTCGTGGTGCGAGGTCGCGGCAATCGCGGCGGCGCCGGGCAATCCCAAGGCTGCGGCGGCAACTGCTGCAATGCCGACGACAAGGGGTTTCACGCTCATTGTGCTCTCCCTTGGTGCGAGGCGGAGCGAACCTGGTTCACGCTTCTGAACTGGGCAAACCCGTTCTGGGAGCGTTCCCGGGGCACGCTAACGCACACCTTTGGAAAAGCGCAACGCACACCGCGACAATCCTGCGGTTTCACAATTATGAACTAATTGCCACGAGCGCCGGACGGGCGCGGGGACGACGAATCACGTCGTCCCCGCGCACGCCGCTAAACCGGCGACTCGGCCTTGCCGGCCTTGACCATGAACGAACCGGCCACCGCCACCAGCGACAGGATCGCGGCCAGCAGGAACGCCGTCTGCATGCCGCCCATCTCCGCGCCGGCGGCGGGCTCACCGGACGCGACCAACCCGGCGGCCCGCGCGCTCATCACGCTGACGAGCAACGCCACGCCCGCCGCGGCGGCGAGCTGCTGGGTCGTGCTGAAGATCGCGCTGCCGTGGGAGTAGAGCCGCGCCGGCAACGCGCCCAGGCCGGACGAGAACAGCGGCGTGAAGGAGAACGCCAGGCCCAGGCTCAGCACGAGGTGGAACACCAGCACCAGAGCCGCGGGCGTGGAGGTGTCGAACGTGGTCGCGAACCACAGCGAGCCGCTGGTCGCGACGGTGCCGACGATGAGCAGGACGCGCGGCCCGACCCGGTCGTAGAGGCGGCCGACGAACGGCGACAGCAGACCCATCAGCAGGCCGCCGGGCAGCAGGAGCAGGCCGGTGGCCAGCGGGTCGAGCGCGAGCACGTTCTGCATGTAGATCGGCAGGATCGTGACCACGCCGAGCAGCAGGCCCATCATCACCATCATCAGGGCGCTGGCGATCGTGAACGTCCGGAAGGCGAACGTCCGCAGGTCCAGCAGGGCGCGTTCGGTCCGCTGCAACTGCACCTGCCGCAGCACGAACGCCGTGATGCCCAGCACGCCCACCGCGAGCGACGCCCACAGCGTGGCGGACGACCCGCCGCCGCTGTGCCCGATGCTCGACAGGCCGTAGACCAGGCCACCGAAGCCGAGCACGGACAGCAGCACCGACAGCGGGTCGATCGGCGCGCTGCTCGCCTCGCCGATGCGAGTCACCCAGCGCAGGCCGAGCACCAGCGTGGTCACCGAGATCGGCAGCACGACCCAGAACATGGCCCGCCAGCTGAAGGAGTCCAGCAGCACGCCCGACACCGTCGGGCCGATGGCCGGCGCGACCGAGATGACGATCGAGATGTTGCCCATCACCGCGCCGCGGCGGGCCGGCGGCACGAGCGTCATCACGGTCGTCATCAGCAGCGGCAGCATGATCGCCGTACCGCTGGCCTGCACCACGCGTGCGGCCAGCAGCACCGGGAAGCCCGGCGCCAGCGCGGCGAGCAGGGTGCCCGCGCTGAACAGGCCCATCGCCACGCCGTAGAGCACGCGCGTCGACACCCGTTGGATGAGGTAGCCGGTGATCGGGATGACCACCGACATGGTCAGGAGGAAGCCCGCCGTGAGCCACTGCCCGACGGCGGCGGTCACGTCGAGCTCGGTCAGCAGCACGGGCAGCGCGACGCCCATGATGGTTTCGTTCAGGATGACCACGAACGTGGCCACGAGCAGCACGCCGATCACCGCGCGGTCGGCGCGGCTGAGCGCGGGCGGCGACGACACGGCGTCGGACACACCTGCGGAAGTCATGCGTAGATCCCCCAGAGGAAAAAGACGGGCGCGACAAAGAGGCAACGGCGCCCCGAGCGCCTCCAACACTACCTCCGTGGTTCACGACGCCAACTCACTTTTTCCCGTCGGCGAACCCGGCCGCGACCCGCGGGGGCCTCGGGCCGGGGGTGCGCGTCGCCGTGCCGGCGCGGGCCGGACTCGCGACCGGGCTACCTCCGCTCCGCCGGACGTGCGAGCGAGGACGCCTCCGGCGCAGCGGCCGACCGCGTCCCGGCCCCGTCCGCGGCCGTGGAGCCCCGAGAAAGTCGCATGACGATCAAGGAAGCTCCATTCCCGCTGATCAGGCCGAAACTTTCGGCACGCTCCGGGGTTGACGTGCTACGTCTCGTACCGGGCCACCGGCCACCAAAAGGACGCCGAGCCGGCCACCGAATGGGCTCTACCAGCCAAGTGGCCACCTTTTGATACGCGGTGGTACACCGGCAGTTCATTGACGCGACACCACGGTCACCCCTATCGTTTCGAAGCAGTTCCCGAAAGTTTACCCTAATATTCGAAAGTTTCGGCGACCGTCCTGCAGACCTCCGCCAAGAAGCGGTCGGTGCCCAGCCGATTTCGGCCTGCGGCTGTAGGAGGAACGAACGAGATGTCCCAACTCGTCCTGTTCGCGATAGACATCTGCGCGGTGGTGCTGCTCGTCTTCGGGCTCTACTTCCCGCGACACCGCCGCCGCGACCTGGTCGTCGCCTACCTCGGGGTCAACGTCGGCGTGCTCGCCGTGGCGAGCGCGTTGAGCACCACGAACACCGGCGCGGGCATCGGCCTGGGCATGGCGTTGTTCGGCGTGCTGTCGATCATCCGGCTGCGCTCGACGGAACTCGACCAGCACGAGGTCGCGTACTACTTCTCCGCGCTCGCCCTGGGCCTGCTCGGTGCGCTGAGCACGACCTCGCTGTGGCTCAACGGCGGCCTGATGGGGCTCATCGTGGTGGTGATGTTCCTGGGCGACAACCGGAGGCTGTTCCGGCACTACCGGCACCAGGTCCTGGTGCTCGACTCGGCCATCACCGACCACGTCGCGCTCGTCGCGCACCTGGAACAGCTGCTGAACGCCAGGGTGCACGCCGTCACCGTGCAGCGGCTGGACATGGTGAACGAGACCACGGTCGTCGACGTCCGGTACGCGCTGACCGAACGCGCCCTGACCGCGCCCACCGCGACCGCGCACTCCGGAGCGCGCCGATGACCACGACGACCTTCGTGCCCGCCCTGGCGCGGATGGCCCCGGTGGGGCTGGCCGAGCTGATCGAGCGGGCCGCGTTGCAGACCAGGGTGGACCGCAAGTACGTGATACCGGCCGAGGCGCTGCCCCACCTGCTGGAGCAGCTCGCGCCGCACGCACGGGTGCTGGACATCGACGGCGAGCGGACGTTCCGCTACGAGTCGGTGTACTTCGACACGCCGCGGTTGGTCAGCTACCACTCCGCGGCCTACCGCAGGCGTCGTCGGTTCAAGGTGCGCACCCGCACCTACCTCGACTCCGCCGAGTGCTGGCTGGAGGTCAAGATCAGCGGCGCGCGGGGCAGCATCACCAAGCACCGCCTGCCCTACCACCCGAGCGACCGCGACACCGTCAGCCCGGGACGTCACTTCGTCGAGGAGGCGCTCACCCGCGAGTCGATCGCGCCCGACACCGACGGCTCCCTCGACCCGGTGCTGATCACCGACTACCAGCGGACCACGCTGCTGCTGCCGGAGTCCGCGAGCCGGGTCACCATCGACACCGCGCTCTCCTGGCGGCACGACGGCTCCACGCTCCACCTGTCCGGCCTCGCCGTCGTCGAGACCAAGACCGCGTCGGCCGCGTCGCCGGTCGACCGCATGCTGTGGCAGCGCGGCGTGCGCCCGGTCCGCATCTCCAAGTACGCCACCGGTCTGGCCGCGCTCCGACTGGACCTGCCCGACGCGCCGTGGCGGCGGACGTTGCGCCGCCACTTCCGGGACGCGACGTCGTCGGTGGGCACCGTGCCGACCACCCAGTCCCACCGACCCGAACAGGAGGCATCGTGCGTTTGACCTTCCGCAGCAACGGCGCCGCGGCAACCCATCGCACCACGGGCCTGGCGGTCGCCGCCGTGGTCCTCGCCGGGCTCCTCGTCCCGCTGTCGGCCGGCGCCCAGCCGGGTCCGACCGGATCGACCGGCCCCGTCGGCGACAAGGCGGCCGCCGACGCCATCACCGCGGCCGCGGCCGCCGAAGACCTGGTCGGCGACATCACGTTCTCCGTGCCCAGCGGCACGTTCCAGGGACAGGTGTCGGTATCGCTGAGCACCACGATCAGCGGCGCCCAGATCCGCTACACCACCAACGGGCAGCTGCCCAACGCGCAGTCGACGCTCTACCAGGGCTCGCCCGTGCAGCTCACCCGCACCACGCAGCTGCGCGCGCAGGCGTTCGTCAACCAGGCGGCCTCCGGGCGTCCCGGCACGGCCATGTACGTCGCCCGCGAAGCCACCGCCACGGCGCACGACCTGCCCGTGGTCGCGATCGACTCCTACGGCGCGGGCAAGCCGCAGCGCGAGTACTTCGACGGCGCCACCATGATCTTCGAACCGCAGGCGGGCGGCACGACGTCGCTGGCCGCGGCGCCGAAGGTCGCCACCCGCGCCGGGTTCCGGTTGCGTGGGCAGTCGTCGGCCTCGTTCGAGAAGACGCCGTACCGCCTGGAGTTCTGGGACAACGCGGGCGACGACGCCGACTACCCGGTGCTGGGGATGCCCGCCGACTCCGACTGGGTGCTGCGCGGCCCGTTCACCGACAAGGCGCTCATCCGGGAGGCGTTCATCTACGACCTCGGCCGGGAGATGGGCCTCAAGGCGCCGCGGTACAAGTTCGTCGAGTTCTACCTCAACACCGACGCCACCGCGGTGGGTCCGAACGACTACATGGGCGTCTACATGATGGTCGAGACCATCAAGAACTCGAAGAACCGGCTCGACCTCAAGGGCCTGGACGAGGACGACACGACCCTGCCGACGATCCAGGGCGGGTACATCTTCAAGTTCGAGTGGATGGCGGCCGAGGAACCGACACTGCCGTGCACCGGGCCGACGAACACCTGCTGGAACTACCTCGAGGTGGTCGACCCCGACCCGTTGAACACGCAGCAGCGGGACTGGTTGCGCGGCCACATCCAGGAGTTCCACAACGTGCTGCGGGCACCGAACTTCGCCGACCCGACCACCGGGTACCACAAGTACATCGACGTGCCGTCGTTCACCGACCACATGATCATCAACGAGCTCAGCCGCGGCATGGACGCCTACCTGCGCAGCGCCCACTTCTACAAGGACCGGGACGGCAAGATCGTCGCCGGGCCGCTGTGGGACTTCGACCTCACGTTCGGCGTCGGCGGGTTCTTCCAGAACGACCAGCCCGCCGGCTGGCAGTACCAGCAGACCAGGCAGCCGCAGGCCAACGACTGGACCACCCAGCTCCTGCGCGACCCGGCGTTCGTCAACCAGGCCAAGTCGCGCTGGCAGTCGCTGCGGCGCGGCCTGCTCTCCGACTCCGCGCTGCAGAGCCGGATCGACACCCTCGCCCGGCCGCTGACCAACGGCGCCCAGCGCAACTTCCAGCGCTGGCCCAACCTCAGCTCGGCGACGGTCGGCTTCTTCCGCACCCCGACCGCGCCCACGTGGCAGGGTCAGGTGCAGGCGATGCGGGACTGGATGCAGCGCCGCATCACGTGGCTGGACTCGACGGCCGGTTGGGGCGGTTCGACCACACCGACCTCGACGACACCCACCTCGACCACCTCCACCACTTCGACCACCACGACAACGACGACCACCACCACTCAACCCGGTGGTGCACGGTGCTCGGCGACGTACACGGTGGTCAACCAGTGGCAGGGCGGTTTCCAGGGCGAGGTCCGCGTCACCGCGGGCACGTCGGCGATCAGCAACTGGACCGTGTCGTGGAGCTACGCCAACGGCGAGACGGTCAGCCAGGCGTGGAACGCCACCGTGACCAGCCAGGGCTCCACGATCACCGCCCGCAACGCCGCGCACAACGGCTCGGTCGGCGCCGGCGCCAGTGCCACGTTCGGCTTCCTCGGTTCATCCGGCGGGGCGCCCGGCACACCGGTGCTCAGCTGCACGGCGAGCTGACCGGACGCGTGCCCGGTGCCCCCGCGGCGCCGGGCACGCGTCCCGCGGCGGCACATTCGCGGCTTGATCACGTAATTCCGATCGGCTCGCCCGACCGGGACGTTTCGCAAACCGTTGACATGCTCGTTCTGGACCGACAGCCAGGGCACGGTCTCGATGGAACTGGGTTCCGGCGGCAATTACAGCACGTCGTTGCGCAACACCGGCAACTTCGTGGCCGGCAAGGGCTGGGCCACCGGCAGTCGCCGGACGGTGGCCTACTCGGGCAGTTTCACCCCGTCCGGAAACGCGTACCTGACCCTCTACGGTTGGACGCGGAACCCGCTCGTCGAGTACTACATCGTCGACAATTGGGGCACTTACCGGCCCACCGGGTCGTACAAGGGGACGGTCACCACCGACGGTGGCACCTACGACATCTACCGGACGACGCGGACCAATGCGCCGTCGATCGACGGCACCCGGACTTTCGACCAGTACTGGAGCGTCCGGCAGTCGAAGAGGACGGGTGGGGCCATCACGTCCGGCAACCACTTCGACGCGTGGGCCCGCCACGGGATGAACCTGGGCAGCCACCACCACATGATCATGGCGACCGAGGGCTACCAGAGCAGCGGCAACTCCGACATCACCGTCGACGGCGTGGTCGGCGGCAACCCGGTGGCGCGGCGGCCCTCCAGCCGCCGCGCCGCGCGGCCCGCCCTCACCAGAGGAGGTCGCCGCGCTCGAAGCCCAGCAGCATGCGCTTGCGCTCGATCCCGCCGCCGTAGCCCGTCAGGTTGCCGGTCGAGCCGACGACCCGGTGGCACGGCACGATGATGCTGATCGGGTTCTTGCCGTTGGCCAACCCCACCGCGCGGGACGCGGTGGGGCGGCCGATGGTGGCCGCCAGCTCGCCGTACGACACGGTCTCACCGTGCGGGATCGCTTTGAGGGCATCCCACACCGTCCGCTGGAACGGGGTGCCGGCCATCGACAGCGGCAGGTCGAAGTCGGTCCTCTTGCCGGCGAAGTACTCCTCCAGCTGGGCGACCACCTCGTCGAACGGCGCGGCGTCGCGCTCGCCGAAGGTCGCGAGCGGCGGCCGGTGGCGGTGTTCGGGCATGTACAGGCCGGCGAGCACGCCGTCCCGCGCGACCAGCGTGATCTCGCCGACCGGGCTGTCGATCACCGTGTGCACGGCGACTGCGGTTGACATGGTGGTCATTCTGCCGCGCGCACCCGCACCCTGATCATCCCGGCCGCCTTCTCGGCGAGCGCCACGGCCTCGCCCGGCGTGTCCGCCACGACCGTCACCGAACCGGCCCGGTCCCACGAGCTGCGCAGCTCCCGCACGGCCTCGCCGGGCGCCGCCGCCACCGACGCCGCCAGGACGCCGGGCATGGCCTTGGCCTCCTCGACGCCCTCCACCGACACGACCTCGCCGGCGGGCGCCTGCAGGAAGCGCACGGCCGCGGCGCGTTCGGCCCTGGTGGGCAGCGCGGGCGGCTCCTCGCCGCTCATGATCGTGTAGTACCGCTCGGCCAGGGGGAAACCGTAGGCCTCGTCGATCAGCCAGGTGATGCCGTCGCCGGGGAACCGCCCCGCGCACTCCACCAAGTGCGGCGTGCCGTCGGCGACGATCCACTCGCAGTGCACCACACCGGTGCCGAAGCCGACCGCGCGCAACACCGCCTCGGTGCGCTCGGCCAGCAGCGCGGTCGTGTCCTCGGGCAGGTCGGCCGGCACGAGGTGGCCGAGCTCGATCGGGCGCGGACCGGCGAACAGGGTCTTCCCGGTGATGTTGGTGAACAGCGGCACGCCGTCGCGCACCAGCATCTCCACGCTGTACTCGTCGCCGCTGACGAACGTCTCGACCAGCATCCGCAACGGGATCTCGCGGTCGGGCACCAGGATGCCCTCGTCCTGACCGGCCAGGCACTCCTGCCACGCCTGGTCCACCTCGGCCGGGTCGCGCAGCACCTTCGTGCCCAGCGACGCCTGCCGGTTCGCGGGCTTGAGCACGACCGCGCCGGGGTGGGCGGCCATGAACGCCCGCACCTCGTCCGGACCGTCCACGGCCGTCGAGACCGGGTTGGCGATGCCCGCGGCGCGGGTGACTCGGCGCAGCAACTCCTTGTCCCGCAGCAGCTGGGCCGCGCCGCTGGTCGCGCCGGGCACGCCGTAGCGCTCGGCGAGCCGGGCGGCGAACGGCGTCGCGTACTCCACCAGCGGCACGACGTAGGCCGGGTCGAGGTCGGGGTGGGCGTTGTAGAACTCGTCGGCCGCACTCGGCAGCTGGTACTCCCACGCCACGAGCTCGCGCAGCATGGGCGCGCCCGCCATCTTCGCCGCGACGTCCCGCTTGCGGATGACGTCCGGCTCGTCCACGAGGACCATCGAGGAGTCCTCGAACTCGGTGCGGGTGGGCAGCGGCGCCAGGAAGCCGACGATGATCACCGGTCGCGGGGTCATGGTGTCCTCTCGAAGCTCGGTCGGGTGGGGCACACTATCGGGTGATGCCGAGCGCCAGCGGGAAGACGGGCGCGCCGCCGAGCAGGTAGGCGCCCGCGGTCTGCAGGATGCGGTCCTGCGCCACGATGTGCTGGCACATGGTGGTGGTGTCGCGCAGCCACCGGTCCAGCGGCGACGGGCGGTAGATCGACGAGGTCTGCATCAGGTCGTACAGCCGGGTCACGATGGACCGGGCGGTGCGGAACGCGTGCAGCCGGGACAGCGGCAGCGCGGCGCGCTCGTGCGGCGAGAGGTCGTCCATGGTGCCGCCGGCGGACAGCACGTCCCACTGCCGCCGCAGGCTCTCGTACACGCCGGCGCGGGTGGCGGTGAAGTCCGCCTCGCACTCGGCGAGGGCCACCTGGATCCGGTAGTTGTCCGCCGACCCCTTGGCGACGGCGGTCTCCCGGACGTGGTCCAGGGCGGCGCGCGCCACGCCCAGCGGCACGCCCGGCATGTTGCGCATGTGCACCTCGGCCTGGGCCAGCGGCCCGGCGGGTCCGTGCACCTCGCTGAACAGCAGGGTGTGTTCGGCGGGCACGAACACGTCGGAGATCGTGTAATCGCAGCTGCCGCTGCCCGCGAGGCCCGTGGTGTGCCAGGTGTCGACCACCTCGACCTGCTCGCGCGGCACCATCATCAGCATGGAGTTCTGCGGCACGCCGTCGGGTTCGCCGTCGCGGAACAGCATGGCGCCCGACACCACCCAGTCGGCGTGCGTGATGCCGCTGCCGAACTGCCAGCGGCCGGTCAGCCGGTAGCCGCCGGGCACGATCTCGGCCCGGCCGGTCGGGAACAGCAGCCCCGCGGTGACCATGTCGATGCTGGGGAACATCTCCTTGGCCGCGGCAGGTTCCAGGAACCGGGCGTAGAGGCCGGTGTCCATGCCGATCATGGCGCACCACCCGGCGGAGGCGTCGCCGTAGGCCAGCGCCTCGACCACCCGGGTCTGCTGCTCCGAAGTCATCTCGGGGCCGCCCCAGTCGCGGCCGAAGCCCATCCGGAACACGCCCGCGTCGCGCATCAGCGCCACGACGTCGTCGGGCAGCCGGCGCAGTCGTTCGATCTCCTCGGACCGCTCGCGCAGCCTCGGTGCCAGTTCCTCGGCGCGGGCGAGGATCTCCTCGCCGGTCTCGGGCACGCTCATGTCACTCCTCGGCGTTCGGTGGGTCGGTGTCGTCCAACGTGCGGTAGTGACCGCGCAGGTAGACCAGGGGCACGCGGCGGGGGCCGGTGCCGGCGGCCACCACCTCGCCGACGACCATCGTGTGGTCGCCGAGCTGGAAGGAGTCCCACAGCTCGCACTCCAGCCAGCTCGGCGCGTCCAGCACGAGGGCGCCGGTGTGCCGACCGGGTGAGGCGCACAGCGACGACAGGGCGCCGACGCGGCTCGGCCGGTCACCGGAGCACAGCCGGGCCGCAGCGGCGGCCGAGCCGTCCAGCACGGACAGCGCCCACTTCTTCGTCGTCAGCAGGTCGGCCAGGAACCGGGACTCCAGCCGCAGGCACAGCGACACCAGGGGCGGGTCGAGGGAGACGGAGGTGACCGAGTTGACGGTCACCGCGTCGTGGTCCCGACGGTCGCCGCGGTCGACGTAGGTGGTCGCGATGCACACGCCGGTCGCGAGGTTGCGCATGGCGCCGCGCAGGTCTGGTGGCACCGGTGGCTCCTAGATCGCCTGGGGGAAGCGGAAGACGCGGTCGGGGTCGTAGCGGCGCTTCACCTCGGCCAGGCGGGCGTAGTTGGGCCCGTGGTAGGCCGACCGCCAGTCCCCCAGGTCGGGGTCGGTGAAGTTGACGTAGGCCGAGTCCGCAGCGAACTCGCCCATGCGCTCGTGCAACCCGCCGAGCCAGTCGAGGTTGGCGCGCACCACGGCGGGCCCGTCCTCGGTGTGCCACGAGGTGTCCATCGAGATCAGGAACAGCACGTCCCGGTGCGGGAACGCGGTCTCGGCCACCGGCACGCGGTTGATCGCGCCACCCCACGTGAACAGGGCGACGCCGGCGCCGTCGGCGTTGGTGCTGCCCGGCCACGCGTCCACCGCGTCCACGATCGTGGCCACGCCCGCGTCCGGCAGCGGCTTGGTGGTGGACCGGGTGCGCACGGCGAACGCGCCGCCCTCGGTGTTGTGGTGCAGGTAGTCCTTGGCCTCCCAGTAGGTCCGGTCGGCGATGTCGACGCGGAACGGCTCGGCGACGGCCAGCGCGGGGCGCAGCATCTCGCGCAACTCGTCCGCCGGGCCCAGGTGCCAGCCGACGACGGAGACGACCGCCTCCTCGCCGGGGGCGCGGCTGACGCCGATGCGCGCCGCGAACTCGTCCGGCGCCCGGTCCATGATCTCCTGCATGCAGGCCAGCACGTCGCGCGCGTGCCTGCGGTGCCACAGCAGCAGGCACGTCGAGCTCGCCAGCACCGGGCGGGCCTGGAAGGTGAACGAGGTGTTGACGCCGAAGTTGCCGCCGCCACCGCCCCGGCACGCCCAGAACAGGTCGGCGTTGGTGGTCTCGTTGCAGGTGACGGTGGTGCCGTCGGCCAGCACGACGTCGGTTTCCACCAGGGAGTCGCAGGTGAGGCCGAACGACCGCGACACCGCCGCGACACCGCCGCCGAGCACCAGCCCGCCGATGGCCACGTCGTCGGCGTTGCCCGCCGGGAACGCCAGGTCGTAGGGCTCCAGCGCGGCGTAGAGGGTGGACATCCGGGTGCCGCCGCCGACGGTCACCAGCTCGCTGGACCGCTCGACCCGCACCTGGTCCAGCCCGCGCAGGTCCAGCACCAGCCCGGTGTTGACCGAGTTGCCCGCGTAGCTGTGCCCGCCGCCCCTGGCCACCACCGGCACGTCGTTGCCGCGCGCCCAGACGATCGCCTTGCCCACGTCGTCCGCGCCGGCCACGGACAGCACGGCGGCCGGGCGGATGTCGGCGTAGCGCCGGTTGAACGGGCGGCTCGCGGCGTCGAAACCGGGGTCGCCCGGCAGCCGGACGTAGCCGTCGACCAGGTCCGCGAGCTTCGAGAAGTCGACCGTGCGGCCCACGTCAGCGCACCTCCTCCAGGTAGGACACGCCGGTTGCGGCGTGCTCGCCGTACCGCTCCCACTCCTCGCGCAGCACCAGCCGCCCGTCGGGCTCCTGTCGCGGCACGTTGACCGTGCTGCCCGCGATGACCTCGCCGGTGACCAGCACCATCGTGTAGGCCAGGCGGATCGTCCCGTCCTGGTCGCAGGTGCCGGTCACCGTGCCGCGGCGCACCTTGCCGCCGGTGAAGTCGGCCCACACCAGGTCGCCGTCCTGGTGGTAGCGGGCCTCGGTGCCGTCGCCGCCACCGGCCTTGCGGAACCGCCGCCCGTCGTAGTTGATCGTCATTCGTCCACGTCCAGGAGTCCGGTGGGCATTTCCAGGGTCGCGCCGGGCGGCAGCGGGTCGATGCGCTCGGCGTCCAGCGCGACCAGCGCCGCCGCCGCGTCCAGGCGGTCACCGCAGGTGTCGGCGTCGTCGGCCTCGCACACCACGAACGAGTGGCGCGCGATGTAGCCGCCGGGTGGCAGCCGCAGGCTCGCGCCGGGGTCGACCATCGGCGCGGCGACCACCAGCCCGGGCGACTCGCTGGGCACGGTCACCGACCGCACCACGCAGTCGTGCTCGGGGTAGCCGAAGCGGATGCCCGCCACGGAGCTCTTCGTCGGCGTGACCTCGGGCCGTCGGCCGGTGGCCACGTCGAACAGCACCTCGCCGGGGTCGATGCCGGTGGCGGTGCGGCCCAGGAACGGGATCAGGTCGCCGCCGAGCCTGCCGTTGATCTCGATGATCACCGGGCCGCGGTCGGTCAGCCGGACCTCGGCGTGGGTGATGCCGTCCTCGACGCCGAGCACGCGGTGCGCCCGGGCCAGCGTGTCGATCAGCGCCTCGTCGCGCAGCAGCGGGTCGGCCGCGTCCACGACGTGCCCGACCTCCTCGAAGTACGGCGGCTCGCCGGTCTGCTTGCGGGCCAGGAACAGCGGCAGGTACTCGCCCTTGTGCAGGGCGCCGTCCACGCTGATCTCGGGCCCGTCGGCGAAGCCCTCCACGATCGCGCCGCCGCGGTAGGGCTCGTCGCCGATGAGGCTGGCGTCCGAGGCGACCCGGAACGCCGCGTCCAGCTCGCTCTCGTCGGCGGCGAGCACGACGCCCATGCTGGCGCCCAGCGCACGCGGCTTGACCACGACGGGGTAGCCGATGCGGGCGGCGGCGGCACGTGCGGCCTCGACCGTCTTGGTCATCTCGCAGCCGGGCTGGGGCAGGCCGGCCGCGGTGAGCCTGGCCCGGGTGTGGTACTTGTCCCGGCAACCGTCCACACCGGACACGCTCAGCCCCGGCACGCCGAACTCGGCGGCCAGGTGCGCGGACGGCATGACGAACGGCTCGTCCCAGCACATCACGCCGACGATCCGCCGCCGTGACGCGATCTCGCGCGCGGTGGCGGCCACCAGCTCGTGGTCGAACAGGTTGACCACGGTGATCTCGTCGAAGTACGCCCGCTGCCAGGTCGGCTGGATGTTGTTGACCAGCACCAGTTCCAGCCCGGCCGCCCTGGCCCGGCCCGCGATCGAGCGGACCAGGTACTCGCGGTACAGCTTCAACCCGCTGCCGATCACCAGCACGGCGTCGGTCGTCCGGTCGTCGGCTCCACCGACGGACATCGGATTGTCGGCTCCGCCGACGGTACCGCTCATGCCCCTACCTCCTCGACGATCCGTTCGGCGACGACGGGAGCGGTGCGGAACCCGTCCCCGCCGCTGGCCGCGCGCGCCCACGTGGACGGTCCGGTCCGGACCAACCGGCCGCCGCCGGTCTGCGCGTCGACCGCGTAGTGGCACGTCCTGGTCGCGGTGACGGTGTAGCGCTCGTGGTCGGCCAGCACCGACGACAACGCCAGGTGGTCGGTCCACCCGCGTGCGTCGTCACCGACCTCCGCGACCTCCCGGCACAGGTTCGCGGAACTGATCTTGAGCTGCGTGCCCTCCCCCGGAGGGACCAGCCACGCCTGCCCGTCGTCCCCGATGCGGCCCGCGCTGGGCGCGCCCTCCCACCAGTGGACCAGGTCGTCGGGCGGGCTCAGGTGCACGGTGGTCTGCCGGTGCAGCACGGTCGGCACGTCCACCAGGTCGCCCGACCACGGCCCCGCGGCCACCAGGACCGCGTCGCCGCGCACGGTCGACCCGTCGGCCAGGCGCACCGAGGCGGCCTCGGTGTCGACCTCCCGCACCGCGCAACCCGGGCGCAGCGCCACCGACGGCCGCTCGCGCAGCCACCGCGCGGCGGCGTCGAGGACGCGGTCCGCCAGCAGGACGCCGGCGTCGGGTTCGAGCAGGCCGACCGACCCGGCGGGGAAGCGCAGGTGCGGGTACTTCTCCGGCTCCACCACGGAGACCGGCGTCCCGGACTGCCGTGCGACGTCCAGCGCCGCGTCCGCCGCGTCGGCGGGCCACCCGGTGACCACGCCGACCCGGCGGTAGAACCGCGTGCCCAGCAACGCCTCCAGCTCCAGCCAGCGGCGGTGCAGCGTCGCTGAGGCGCGGGTGGCGTCCACGTCGCCCGGGTCGAGCGCGCGGATCGCCCGGTGCTCGTCGTGCGACGTGGACGCCGGGTTGGGCACGGGCCCCGCGTCCAGCACGGTGACCCTCAGCCCGGCGAGCGCGCACCGGACCGCGGTGAGCAGCCCGGTGACGCCCGCGCCCACGACGACGACGTGCCGGGTCACCTCACACCACCCCTACCGACAACCTCGGCAGCTCGCGGGGCGTGACCTCGGTCGCCGACGGCTCGGCCGGGATCGCGGTGTCCGGGAGGGCTCCCGCCGCCAGGTCGACCAGGATCGGCGCGGCGCACCGCAGGAACACGTCCAGCTCGTGCCAGAAGTCGCCCGCGTCGGCCTCGGTGACCTCCCACCGCGACAACCGGCCCAGCTGCTCGGCGACGAGTTCCGCCGCGCGGTTGAGGCTGAAGTGGCGCAGCTCGTAGGTCGCGGCGAAGCGGGCGACCACCCGTGCCGCCACCGACCGGGACCGGTCCGACACCGGCAGCGGACCCCGCCCGACCCACGGCCGCGCCCTGTCCACCACCGCGTTCCACGGGTCGACCAGGCGGGTGCGGGTGATCGTCGCCAACGCGTCCAGGGTGAAGTTGGTGCGCTGGTGCTCGGGGCTGGTGGTGGCGAGGTGGAAGCGGATCAGGTCGCGCGGCACCCGCTCGGCCAGGTCCCGGCCCTGCACCACGTGCCCCCGGCTGGTGGAGAACTTCTCGTTGTCCAGCTCGTAGAACTCGTTGGTGACGAACCGGTGCGGCAGCGCGTAGCGGTCGCCGTGCGCCATGAGCACGGCCAACCCGGCGATGGCGAACGGGAACGTGTTGTCGAAGCCGAGGAAGTACACCACCTCCGAGCCCGCACCCGCCGACCACAGCTCGTCCTCCGCGCCCAGGGAGATGCCCTGGTGCTCGGCGGCCAGCGCGGCGCAGTGCATGCTCCACGCCTGCGTCTCCGCGTTCGGGTTGATCACCTGGCCGGGCGTCTCGGCGAACGGTGCCGGGATGCCCCACGACACCGGGTGCGTGATCGGGAAGTCGGGCAGCGGCCGGGACAGCATCTCCTCGACCAGTTGCGCCATGTGGGGGCGCATCGAGTCGACGTGCCGGGCGAAGTGCTCCCGCAGCCGCGGCCGGAACTCCTCCAGCGGCAGCACCAGGATGTCGGCCTCGCGCAGCTCGACCGGCTCGTCGGGGTGCAGGGTGGACCGCGGGTTCACCAGGTCGCCCGGCGCCACCGGGTGGCCGCAGCTCTCGCACAGCCCGGCGCACCCGTCGGCCAGGCACAGCGGGCACCCGCCGCGCACGTAGCCGTCCACCAGGAATTCGCCGGTGCGGGACAGGTGCGGCAGCTTCACCGTGCGCAGCCGCAGGTGCCCGGTGGCGTGCAGCTGCACCATGAAGCTCTCGACCCACTTGGTGAACCGGTCGTCGAAACCGGTGAAACCGTCGACGGCGACGCCCACCGCCGCCAGGGTCGCCTCGATCTCGGCGGCCGACCGCTCGGCCAGCTCCCGCGGCGCGAGGCCGAGGCGGTGCGCCGTGGTCACCACGTAGGTCGGCGTGTCCTGCGCGCCGGTCCCGAACACCACGTCGCGGCCCACCGCGCGGGTGTAGCGGGTGTGCACGTCGGCGGCGAGGAACGGGCCGGCCAGGTGGCCGAGGTGCAGGTCGCCGTTGGCCGTCGGCGCGGGCGACACCACCACCACTCGGCCGGTCACGGCCGTGCCTGTTCTTGGGAGGCGTGCTCTTGGACCTGGTCGCCGCGGGACCGCTCGTGGCGGGCCAGGAAGGCCTCGGACATGTCGGTGTCCCACCAGATCGCGTAGTACTCGAAGTCGGCGTCGTTCTCGTTGAGCACCTGGTGGGTCGTGCCCGGCACGAGGTGCGCGATGTCGCCCTGCACCAGCTCGCGGCGCTCGTCCTCGACGACCAGCGTCGCCCGGCCCTTCATCGCGATGAAGACCTCGTACTCGTGGTGCGAGTGCGCGGTGGACACGTCGCCGGGCCGCACCACGCACCACGCGCCCTCGAACGGCGCGTTGAGCACCTCCCACGGCAGCAGCCGCTCGGAGTCCAGGCCGTAGGCCCTGGTCAGGTTCTCCCGGTCCAGCCTGCGGATCTCGATCATGCTCCCGCCACCTCCACCGCGCGCCGGTCGAGCAGATCGCCGACGATGTCGCCCGAGCGGTGCGCGAGCACGCTGATCAGCGAGTCGGCGATGCCGTGCGTCTCCTCGTTCACACCCTGGAGGTACAGCGCGCCCCAGGCGGACTCGCCGAGGTCGACCCGGTACCGGCGGCTGACCGCGACGTCCTCGACGCCCGTGCGGGCCACCAGGTCGCGCACCAGCTTCGGCATCTGCGGCTCGTAACCGGTGCCCAGCAGCACGACGTCGCAGTGCAACGGCTCGACCTTGCCGCTCTTGCGGTCGCGCAGGTCGAGGACCACCTCGTCGTGCTCGACCCTGGCGCGCACGACCTCCGTCATCGAGCGGACGGTCGAGCGCGGCTTGCCCAGCATCTTCTGCTGGTAGAGCATCGAGTACGTCTCGTCCAGGAACGGCGGCGCGAGGCCCGCGTAGTTGGTCAGGTGCACCTCGTCCAGGATCTGCGACCGCACCTCCGGCGTGCAGTCGTAGAACTCGTCCACGAAGGACGGGAAGAACAGCTCGTTGACGAACTTGCTCGTCTGGTAGTTCTGGAAACCGATGGAGCGCAGCACGATCGTCGGCTCGCACTTCGGCAGGTCCTGGTGCAGCGCCATGAACATCTCGGCCGCGCTCTGCGCGCCGCCGATCACCACGGCCCGCAGCGGACGGTCGGCGTCCAGCGCGGCGACACCCGAGCAGTACTGCGTGCTGTGGATGACCCGGTCGGCCGGCAGCTCGCCGAACACCTCCGGGACGCGCGGGTCGCGGCCGATGCCGACGACCAGGTCGCGCGAGCGCACGGTGTCGCCGTTCGCCAGCGTGACCACCCAGCCGCGGATCGAGCCGTCGTCACCGCGCCACGGGTCGATGCGCTCACCGCGTGCGCCGTAGCGGACTCCCACGTGCTCCAGGGAGTTCGCGACCCACTGCATGTACTCCGACAGCTCCCAGCGGTACGGGTTGAACGTGCCCAGGTTGACGAACTCGTCCAAGCGGCCCGTGGTGTGCAGGAAGTTCAGGAAGGAGAACCGGCTGCGCGGGTTGCGCAGGGTCACCAGGTCCTTGAGGAACGAGACCTGGCTGCGGGCCCACGGCAGCAGCAGGTTGCGCTGCCACTTGATGTCCGGGTGCTGTTCGAGCAGCAGCGTGCCCTCGGCGAGCCCGAGCACCCCGGACTCCTCGATGGCCGCCGCGAGGGCAAGGTTCGCCGGGCCGGCGCCGATCGCCAGCACGTCAACCTCTTGGTCCGTCACATCCCACCCCGATCGTCGTGTTCGGTCGAAAACAGGCGCGTGGCAGTGCCAGCTGCGCGCACACGTGCGCGGCGGAGAATCGTCGGTTTGTCGGGAGAACAATCACCCGGGGCGCGGGAAGGTGATTCCCCGCACACATCCGGATCAATTACGACAAGCGTCCGGCACGACTACAGTCAAGCCGACGTGACAGTTGATCGGTAGTGCCGGCCGGCCGTGACAATCAATTCCTGGCGGCCGGACCGGCGGACCGTGTGACCGGCGCCGCGCAGGTCGAGGGCGAACGCCCGCGCCAACGGGTCCAGGCGGTACACGCCCGGCCGGCCCGCGCAGCGCAGCAACCCCGCGTCGGCGAGCTCGTACACCGGCTCGTCGTCGGCGAACGCGCCGCGGACCACCGGCTCGTCGGCGACCTGGTGGGCCAGCTGGTGCAGCACGGCCTTCGCCGCGTCGCCCAGCCCGAGGTAGGCCGACTGGTAGGAGTCGCGGACCGACAGGTCACCGATGCTCAGCCAGTCCAGCAGCGCGCACGGCTCGGTCAGCCGCGCGAGCACCCGGCTCACCGGGACGTCGGGCCTGGCCGCGAGCTTGCGCGCGGCGATGTCCAACGCCTGCGGCAGGTCGCCGCACAGCCGGGCGAGCCGGTCGCAGTCCTCCGGTTCGGCCGCGACCGCGAGCATGGCGACAGCCTCGGCCCGGGACGGCACGCCCAGCCGCAGCCTGCGCACGTCGCGCAGGCCCAGCAGCGGCGTCCGGCCGACGATCACGGTGGTGCTGTGCGCGCTCTCCACCAGCAGCGGGCGGACCTGGCGCTCGTCGCGGACGTTGTCCAGCAGCACCACGAGCCTGCGTTCGGCGATCAACGACCGGTATAAACCCGCCTGCTGGTCGACGTGGTCCGGCAGGTGTTCGACGGGCACGCCCAGGGCGCGGAGGAACCCGTCCAGGACGGTCCGCGCGCCGCGCTCACCCGGCTCCAGCGGCCCGAGGTCGACGTAGAGCTGGCCGTCCACCGCGGCGGCGGCCGAGCGGTGGGCGTGGTGCAGCGCCAGCTGGCTCTTGCCCACGCCCGCCGGACCGCTGATCACCACGGGTGTGACGGGGTCCGCGGCGAGCAGGCGCAGCTCGTCGACCCGGCCGACGAAGCCGCGCGGTCTCATCGGGAGCTGTGCCGGGCGCGGGACGCAGGACCGCACCACCACCGGTTCCGGGCGGCTCGGCGAGGTAGTCACCTCCGGGTCGAGCCCGCTGGAGACCTCCAACCACCGACGGCGCCACTGCTCGCGGTCGCCACCGCACGCGGCCACGAACGCGAGCGTCACCTGCAGGGTCGGCATCCGGTGGCCGCTGGCCGCGCTGGACAGCACCGACGAGGAGTACAGCGCCGCCCGACCCATGTCCCGATAAGTGGGGTTACCCGCCCGAGCGCGCAGTCGTCTCAATTCGCTCGCGAAAATCGCGACCGCGCCGGACGAGGCGTCGACAGGTTTTTCCGGTCTACCCATCCCCAGCGCATCCCTTTCTCTCCGTGTGCGCGCCAAGCATGAATAAGGGGCCGACCGGCCGCTACCGCCGATCGGAGGATGTAGGAATCCATAGGATTTGAACATGACCACGAACGCCGGTGCGTAACGTTCACCGCCGGGCACATTTGTGACGCATCGTCGCAGCACGTGCGCGGCGCGTTGCGGACCATATTGTGGGTGAACGGGAAATGTCCGGGAAAGAGTTATTCGTGACGCCGTTACCGCAAACGGCGACCGGCCCGGCAGGCGTCGCCTGCCGGGCCGGTCGGCCGAGGTGCCGGTGCTTCACACCGAAGACTTGCCCTCCCGCATGCCGACCAGGGCGAACCAACCGCCGATCAGGCCGAGCACGCCGCACAGCAACCACACACCGTTGCCGAACGCGCCCCAGGCCAGCACACCGAGCGTGGGCCCGAGCGCCGAGCCGAGGCCGAACGTGGCCTGGTGCGTGCCGACGTAGCGGCCGCGGACCGAGGCGGGGAACTTCGCCGGGTGCGCGAACATCGTCGGCCCGCTGATCATCACCCCGAGCACGAACACCGCGGTGCTGACCACGATCACCACCGCGTGCGAGCCGAGCCCGTACCCGGCCGCGCCCAGGCCCATCACCACCGTGCCGACGGCGCCCGCCGCCCACGGCACCCAGTTCTTGACGTACGAGGTGATCTTCAGCTCGGACACGACCAGGATGATCGACGCCGTGGTGAGCACGATGCTGTAGAGCGCCGCCGGGTGCCCCTCGCTGGTGATCTTCAGCGGGAGCGCCACCACGTACTGCACGTAGATGAGCGTGCCCAGCAGCACCGAGGCGAGGAACGCCAGGTACCGGCCGTCCCGCAGCATCACCGCGTAGGCCGACCGCTTCTGCGCGCCGGACTCGGCCTCGTCCTCGTCGTCGCGCGGCGCGTCCGTGGCGGGCAGCGTCAGCCTGGCCACCACCGCGTAGGCCAGCGCCGACACCGCGTCGAAGTAGAACAGCAGGTCCCAGTCGAGCAGGATCAGCCCGGCCGCGATGAGCGGTGCGAGGGCCGCGCCGCCGTTGAGGGCGATGCGCATCATGGAGAACGCCATGACCCGGTGCTCGGCCGGCATCAGCTCGCTGAGCAGCACCGCCGCCGCGGGCCGGTAGCACTGGGTGGCCAGGCCCGCCGCGCCGATCGCGACCAGCAGCACCCCGAACGACCCGGGCGTGCTCAGCGACGGCATGACCGCGAGGACCGCCGCCGACGCCGTCATCGCGCCGACGATCGTGGCGCGCGGCCCGAGCCGGTGCACCAGTTCGCCGCCGAGCAGCGTGCCGAGCACCGCGCCCGCGCTGTAGCAGGTGAGCGCGATACCGGCCTGGCCGATGGAGAACTGGCGCACGGTCAGGTACAGCACCAGGAACGTCTGCGCGAACGCGCCCATCTGGTTGATGAGCACGCCACCGAGCAGGTAGCGGACCGCCCGGGGCGTGGCCCGGACGCTCGCGAAGACGCCGCCCGGTGTGCCCGCTTCCTTCGTGGTCACTGCGATTCCCCGTCCGTTGCCGTCCGATTTACCAGTCGTCGTCCGCCGGGGCGCCGTTACGCGCCCCGACGGGGCCCAGTCCACCGGAGTCGGACGTTGTCCGACAGGGTTGATCTGACCTGGCGATCAATCGCGATCAGCGGGTGAACACACCGTTGACGGCGCCGAAGTCGAGCGCGCCTTCGAGTTCGGTGTAGGTGCCCTTGGTCAGGGCCTCCTCGGCCGCGCGGTGCGCGACGGAGTACGCGGCCTGGGTCACGGCCGTACCCAGGCTGACGCGCCGGACGCCGACGGACTCGAACTCGGCCACGGTCGGCGCGCCGGGGCCCGCCATCACGTTGACCGGCAGCGGCGAGGCCTCCACCAGCTGCTTGAGCACGTCGAGGTCGACCAGGCCGGGCACGAACAGGCAGTCGGCACCCGCCTCGGCGTAGGCGGCCGCGCGCGTCAGCACGTCGTCCAACCGGCCCTCGGGCTCGCCGACCTGGAACAGGAACACGTCGGTCCGGATGTTGAGCACCAGCTCGGGCAGCCCGGCGCGCTGCGCCGCCTCCCGCGCCGCGCGCAACCGGGCGGCCTGCTCCTCGGCGGTGAACAGCGGCACACCGAAGCCCTTGGAGTCCTCGATGTTCACGCCCACCGCGCCCGCCTCGACCACGGCCTCGACCGTCGCCGCCACGTCCTCGGGCGCGTGGCCGTAGCCGCCCTCGACGTCGGCGGTCACGGGCACGTCCACGGCGGCGGCGATCAGGCGGACCTGCTCGACCATCTCGTCGCGCGACAGGCTCTGCCCGTCGGGCCTGCCCAACGCCCACGACACCCCGCCGCTGGTGGTGGCGACGGCCTTCGCGCCGGCCCGCGCGATCAGGGCGGCGCTGCCCGCGTCCCAGGCGTTCGGGAGCACCAGCACCCCGTCCGCGTGGAGGTCACGCAGTAAGTCCGCCTTCGCCTTGTTTCTGTGCATTTAACGACACCTTTCGATCACCGCGACTGGGTGGGGCGGCGCATCGTAACAGCGCCGGATGACCACTCAGGGCAGGTGCCTCTCCACCGAACACCCCAGGGTGCGAGCGTCGAACCCCGACCAAAAGCAGGGCTTCGTGTCATCCCGCCGACCTGGCGCAGCCCTACCGCGCGTGTCAAGGGGGCACTCGGAGCCAGACCGCACCTGACGCTGGAACCGCCCCCTTGACACGTGTGGTTGCCCTTGTGGAGGTCGGCGGGATGACACGAAACCGACCACCAACACAGCCGCACAGACCGCCCAAACCCCGTCATCCTGCTGATCTGCCCGTCCGGCGAGGACTCTTTCGCTCTTTCTCCTTTGCTCTTTCCCTTTCAGACCCCCACCAATCACCCCTTCACCACCCACCCCTCAACCGGCCTTAAACCCTCACCATCACCCCTCTACCGGTTCGCGTCATCACGCGACAGCCGCCACCACCCGAGCAGCAACACCCCGACCGCCCAGCAGAGCATCGTCACCACCGACGACGTCCGGGTCATCCCCGGCACCTCCCCGATCAGCAGGAACGCCGCACCGGACCCGGGCAGCAGCTCCGCGATCGCGGACGACCACTCGTACCCGAAGTTCGGCAACATCAACGGCAGCACCAACATCAGCAGGAACACCGTCACCAACGCGCCCGCGGTGTTGCGCAGCAGGAAGCCCAACCCGACCGCGAACGCGGCGCCCGCCGCGAAGACGAACCCCACCGACGGCAGCACGTCCCAACCGCCGCCCAGGTCGAGCAACGGCCGCGCCGTCACGAACGACGCGACGGTCGCCGCGGACGCCAGCAGCACTCCGGCAACGGTGGCCGCGAACACCGCCACCGCCGCCCGGGACAGGAACAGGACCGCGCGCCTGGGCGTCCACTGCAGGCTGGGCACGATCCCACCGGTCGCGTAATCCGCCGTCACCGCCGTGAGCACGAGCGCGAGCAACGCGAACTGCCCCGGCAGCCCGGTGACGGCCGCCGCCGCCCAAGCCGACCCGCCCCGCGCGGGATCGGGGTCCGCCGCCACCTCCAAGCCCGCGATGGTGGCGATACCCGTCATCGTCACGGCCGCAGCGGCCAGGAACCACCACGTCGCCTTCACCGTCCACAGTCGCGTCCACTCGGCGGCGCACGCACGGGCGAACACGCGCCCGACGGGAACCTCTTGCGCCGCTGCCGTCACCGTGCCTCCTCCATCGTGAGCACGGGCTCGCGGCCGTGGTACTCGACACTGCTGTCGGTCAACCCCAGGTAGGCGTCCTCAAGGGACTGGCGCACCTCGGACAGGTGGTGCAGCGGAACGTTGAGCGCGTGCGCGAGCCCGCCGACCTCCTCCGCGGTGCTGCCGTCGACCCGCAACTCGTGGCCGTCGACCCGCACCTCGAACCCGCGTTCCCGCAACGGGGTCACCAGCAGGTCCGGCTCCGGGCTGTGCACGCGCACCTGGACGTGCCCGAGCCCGCTCAGGATCTGCTCCGTCGTGGCGTCGGCGATGAGCCGGCCGCGGCCGATGACGACCAACCGGTCGGCGATCTGCTCCATCTCGCTCAACAGGTGACTGGACACCAGCACCGTGCGACCCTCGTCGGCGAGTTGCCGCAGCAGCCCGCGGATCCACCGGACGCCGTCGAGGTCGAGCCCGTTGATCGGCTCGTCGAACACCAGCACGCCCGGGTCGCCGATCAGCGCCGTCGCGATGCCCAGCCGTTGCCGCATACCCAGGGAGTAGCCCTTGATCCGACGACGGGCCGCGCGCTCCAACCCGACCCGCTCGATCACCTCCTCCACCCGCCGGCTCGGGATGCCGTTCGACCGGGCGGCCACGCGCAGGTGGCTGCGTCCGGTGCGGCCGGGGTGCGCCGCTCCGGGGTCGAGCAGCGCGCCGACCTGCCGGAGCGGTTCGGCGAACGTCGCGTACCGCCGCCCGTTCACCAGCGCCGTCCCCGACGTCGGCCGGTCGAGGCCGAGCAGCACGCGCATCGTGGTGGACTTCCCGGCGCCGTTCGGCCCGAGGAACCCGGTCACCTTCCCGGGGTGCACGTCGAAGCTCAGCTCGTCCACGGCGAGCACGTCGCCGTACCGCCTGGTCAGCCCTCGGACCTCGATCACCGGCCGCCGCCCTCGTCCCCGGCCTGCGCGACGATGACGCCGTCCTCCTCCTCGTCGACCCATTCGAGCAGGTCGCCGGGCTGGCACTCAAGCACCCGGCACATGGCTTCCAGGGTGCTGAAGCGCACCGCCTTGGCCCGGCCGTTCTTGAGCACCGCCACGTTGGACGGCGTGAGCCCGATCCGCTCGGCGAACTCGCCGACGCTCATCTTGCGCTTGGCCAACTCGACGTCGATGCGCACGATGATCGCCATCAGATCACCGATTCCATGTCGGACCGCAGCGTGGTGGCCTGCCGCAGCAACGCGCGCATCACCACCATCAGCAGCCCCACCACGGTGATGCCGATCGACATCAGGAACAGCACGAGCGGCACGCCGGGGTCGTCCGCGTTGAAGCCCACGTAGAGGAAGAACGCCTGGAACACCACCCACGCCGCCGTGATGGCCCACACGATCGCGTCCACCCACCTCAGCGACACCTCGCTGAAGATGCGGTCCTCCTTGACGAGGGTGAGCAGCTTCCAGATGGACACGATCACCACCTGGACGCACAGCACCCAGAACACCGACACGGCCGTGAGCGGCCACCTCAGGTACGCCAGGTCCGGCGACTCCTCGGCCATGTGCCGGAACTGGCCCGGCAGCGACATGACCTGGAACAGGACGAGCACCCCGAACATCAACACCAGGAACACCCGGAGCGCGGCTACCGCTCGATGCGTTGTCACCATGCATCGAGTCTCGCGCGTTACCTATCGAATGTCAATCGGTAGCTATCGCCTCTCGCTACCTACGGTCACGCGTCAGCGGCCTCCGCACCCCCTGCCGCACCCAGCCCCAAACCCGCACCGGCCTCCGCACCCGGCCCTGTACCCGCACCCGACGCCGCACCAGCCTCCGCCCCCGCCTCCTCCTCCCGCCTCGGCTCCAGCTCGCGCGTCCAGGTCAGCTTGATCTTGAGGTGACCCTCCACCCCCGTCTTCGCGATCACCGCCCCCGCCTGCGCGTTGAGCTTGACCCCGAACTCGACCTGCACCTCGTCCGGCCGCACGTCCATGTCCCGGAAGTTGGCCAGCGCGGCCGACGCGGCCTTGCGGACGTGCCGCAGCGCGCCGTCGAGGGACGTCGCGGCGGACCGGATCACGTCACCGCCGCGCGAGACCGGCGAGATCTCCGGCCCGTCGGACTCCACCTCGACCAGCACCACGTCGTCGTCGGGCAGCGAGAAGCTGATCAGCTCGGGCACACGTCCCCCTGGTAGGCGTCCTGCGGCACCAGCTCCTGGACCGCTTCGTCGGTGTTCGGGTCGGCCAGCAACCCGCACAACCGGTCCATGATCTCCTCGGTGTCCAGCCGCTCCCGCTCCGACCCCTCGGTCAGCCGGCGCAGCGGCGACGGCTGCTCCGCACGCGGCAGGACCACCCCGATCGTGCTCGTGCTGATCAGCGCCAACGGCCCGCTCGCGAGGTCCGCCAGCGGGACCAGGTCCGGCCAGATCAGGTCGTGCGACACCGTGCCCTGCTTCGCACCGGTCGGCAGCGCCCACGTGGACAGGTGGTTGCGCGGAGTGCCCGCGAGCTCCCGGACATCGGTGGTGGACGTGTCGAAGTCGTCCCTCCACGAGAGCAGCAAAGTGGCACCGGCGCCGTCGAGACCCACCGTGCCGCCCGACTCCTCCGGGGACAGGCCGCTCACGCGCGTGGTGACGGCACGCGCACGGGCGTCCCACACGACGACCTCGTGGCCGTTGTCCGGTGTGGACACCTTGGCGGCGAAGGTGTGCCAGTCCAGGCTGACGGCCGTCGACCGGGCGTGCGCGGCGATCTCCTGCCTGGTCGGCTCTCCGGCGAAGTCCACCGCGGACAGCGCGGACCGGATCGACAGCGCTCCCTGCTCGCCCGACACCGTCTCCCGCAGCACCGCACGGCGCCCGCCCTGGCCCAGCCACAGGCCGGTGATCCGGCTGTGCCACGGCAACCGCCGCACCTCCCGCCGCTCACCGGTCCGCAGATCCCACACCGCCAGGTCGTTCTCGACCGAAGCGAGCCCGCGCACGTCGACGCTGCTGCTCGTCGGCAGCGCCGCGGCGACCACCTGGTCGTCCGGGTCGATGCTCACGTCCGACACGCCGAACAACGCCCCGCCCAGCCGCACGGCGGACGTGACGCGGCGGTCGTCCAGGTCGTAGACCACCAGGCAGGCCAACGATTCCGCGATGCTGCGCGGCACGCACGTGCGGTAGTCCGCGGGGTCGATGCTCGGCAGGCCCTCGTGGTCGACGGGTCCGGTGATCGAGCTCTTGTCGGCGTTCCAGAGGACCACCTGCAGGAAGGCGACGTACCGGCCGCTGCGGCTGATCGTCACGTGCGTCGCGTGATCTTGCGGACCGAACAGGTCGTCCAGCCGCACGGGCGTGACCCGGTCGTCCCGCACCTCCCACACCACGACCCGGCGGGCGGAGTCCGTGGTGGCGATGCGGCGGCCGTTCGCGCTGACCTTCTTGGACATCAGGGTGGCGTCGACAGGTTGCGGGGGCGATGTGCCGCCGGACGACGTCGGCGCGGAGTCGTCGCGCCGCTCCATCGTGTAGTCCGGCAGCAGGCGGTCCGCCGTGACGCCCCAGTCCGGCGACGGGCTGAACGTGACCTCGGGATCGGTGCGGTAGGCGCGCAGTGCCAGTTGCAGGCTGCCGTAGCTGTCGTAGGACCGGAGCTTGGTCGACTTCTCCGCCAGGTCGCCCGCCGCGAGCGCGGCCCGCCGCTCGTCGATCGTGCGGTAGGTGAACACGGTCGCGACCAGCGCCACCACCAGCACCACCGCCGTGCGCGCGGTCCTGCGGCGTCGCCGCCGGTTGCTCGCGTCCAGGTAGGCGCGTTCGGCGGGGGCGAGGTCCGCGTGGTGCTCACCCGCCCAGCGGTTGGCGTCACGCAGGTCCGGCCCGGACAGGAGGCGCCGCGGCGCGGAGCCCTCGTCCGACCAGCGCCGCACCCGCTCACGCAACGTCTCCTGCCACGTGCGGAACTCGCGGTACCGGCCGGTGGCCTCGCGCAGGCGTGCCCACTGGGTCAGCAGGGACTCGTGCGCGAGCTCGACGCCGGGCTCCGGCGCGACCCGCAGCACGAGCAGGCGCGTGCTCGCCAACCGTTGCGCGATCGCCCACTGGTCCTCGTCCAGCTCGTCCCGGCGGGCCGTGCGCCGGACCGCGAGGTCGCCCTCCGGCAGCGGCCGGACCAACTGGACCAGCAGGCGCGTGGCGACCCGTCGTGACGTCGGGTCCAGCGCGGCCCACACGTCCTCGGCGTACCCGGCGAGCGCGCCGCGCACCCCGCCCAGCTCGTCGTAGGCCTCGTGCAACAGCAGTCCGCGGCGCCGCCGCGCCCACAGCTCGGTCAGGGTGAACTGCAGCAGCGGCAACGGGCTCGCCGCGCTCTGCACGTCCTCCACCAGCCGGTCGACCAGCCCCGGTTCGCAGGCCACCGTGCCGATCCGGGCCAACGGCGCGGTGATCGCCCGGCGCAGCTGGGACGAGGTCAGCTCGGCGACCGTCACCGGCAGCCAACCGGCCGCCAGTTCCACCGTCGCCGGGTTGCGCAGGCCCGTGCCGAGGAACGTGTCGCGCAGGTTCAGCAGCACCGTCCACCGGGCCGAAGGTTCCAGCGCGGCTCGGAGCACCCTGGTGAACGCCGCCTGGACCTCTTGCGGGTAGGCGAAGAGCTCCTCGAACTGGTCGACGGCGACGACGAGCCGTTCCCGGTCGCACCGCTCCAGCACGGCGGCGACGACGTCGGCCACACCGCCACCGCTCAGCCGCTCCACCAGCCCGTCCACCCGCTCGGGTGACGTGCCGCCCAGGAGCCGGTCGAGCGCCGCGGCCAACGACCGCAGCGGCGTGCTCGCGTCGGAGGGCCGCAGCACCGCCACCGCCGCGTCCGCCCGCAGCCTCGGCAGGACGCCCGCGCGCAGCAGCGAGGACTTGCCCACCCCGGACGGGCCGACGACGCACACCACCGGCGCGGCGCGGGCCAGCTTCGCCACCTGCCCGGCCTGCTCCTCCCGCCCGAAGAACAGCTCCGCGTCCTGCTCGTCGAACGGCCGCAGCGCCCGGAACGGCGGCTCGCGCTCGATCACCTCGGCCAGCTCGGGCCACGCGGACAGCACCGCGTCCACGGTGACCATGTAGCCCACCTTCGGCGGCGCGCCGGTGATGCGGCGGACCACCATGCCGACGGCGGCGTCCAGCTCGGGCCCCCACACCGGCGTGCCGGAGAAGCCGGGTTCGAGGGTCGCCTCACGGCCGGGCTCGCTGTGGATCTCCACCCAGCCGGTGGCCACGGGTCCGCCCCGCCGCCCGTAGACCCAGCTCCCCATCTCCAACTTCCGGGGGAACCCGACCATCACCAGCTGATCCGGCGTGACCCCGCCCGACCGCGTGAGCACGAGCGGAGCGGCGCCGTCCGGCGGGTCCCCCACCAGTTCCAACCCCGCGACGTCCCCGCGGAGGTCCTCCCCCACCGGCACCCACGCCACCACCATCGCCGACAACCGCCGCCCGGGCGCCACCAGCGGGAAGTCCACTTCGACGAGCACCTCGGACCGGTCGCCACCCGCCAGACCGACCAGGTCCCCCTCCGCCAGACCGACCGCGTCGGCCACCACGTGCGCGGCCGTCACCACCTGCCTCGGCCCCGCGAGGAACCCGGCCCCGACCGGCGACCCACCCCGCCAGACGCGAACCAACGCCCCTTCGACCGAAACCCGTTCCACGCGCCCCTCCACCCCCGCCGACCAGGGCGTTCATGATCGGCTCAGGCTATCCGACAGGCCGCGCGCCACCGGTGGAAAGACGGAACTCCCGCGAGGTCTCGTCGATCCACCGCGTCATCCCGGTGGCGGCAGGGGCCACGGGTCGGCGGTCGCCCCGCCCGGCTCGATGCCGTACGCGTGCACCCGGCCCGCTTCGGCGGCGCGGCCGGTCCGCTCCAGCAGGTCCACCAGGTCCCGCATCCCACTCGGCTCGGTCTTGCGGGGACGGGGGAGGCCGCCTCGTGGCGCCCGCTCCGCCACCCGGCGACGCCACGCGACGGCCTCCTCCGCACGCCCCAGGCGTTCGAGCAGGCCGGCCAGCTTCTTCATGGCGGAGACCTCCCCCTTCTTCGCCTGGAACTCCAGCGGGCCTTCGGCCTCCTCCGAGCGCCCCAACTGCGCCAACCGGTCCGCCAGCAGGCTCACGCCGAGCAGGCTGTGCCGCGCGCTCGCCTGGAACCACCCGATCGCCTCGGGCACCTGGTCCCTGTTCACCAGCCACTCGGCCAGGTGCCACATCACGCCCGGATCCCCCGCCTCGGCGTGCGCCCGCAGCACGGCTTCGGCCTCCGCCTCACGGCCACGTCGCCGCAGCCGTTCGACGAACCGGGACACCGCGACCGAATCACCGGTCTCGGCGTGCCTGCGGATCCAGTCGAACGCCTCGTCGTCGCGGCGGTGCCGTTCCAGCAGGAAGACCAACCGCCACATCGCCTGCGGGTGGCCGGCTTCCGCCTGTCCGCGCAGCAGCGCTTCCGCCTCGTCCTCCTGGCCGACCTCCTCCAGGTGGTCGGCCAAGGACAGCACCGCGTCGGGATCCCCGGACTCGGCACGTCGGCGCAAGTCGCCCTCGTCCGGAACAGGAGGGTCGTCCGGCATCCAGAAGAACCCACCCACCCGGGAAACGCCGTCCACCTCGTCGGCACGCCGCGTCCACTCACGCGCTTCCGCCTCGGCTCCCCTGAGCTCGAACAGGTGCGCCAGCAACCGCATCGCCTCCGTGCTGCCCGCGTCGGCGGCGGGCACGGCGAAGCGCGCGGCCAGCCGGTACAGACCTCTCTGCCGGGCTTCGGCGGCCATCCGCGTCAGGTCCACGGCGTCGGTCGCCCCGGCGGCCAGGGCGGTCCACAGGCTCGCCGGCGGCGGCACGTGCGCACGCACGTCCCGCAGGCGGTGGTCGAGGTAGTCGTGCACCACGTAACCGTCGGCCGGACCCACCTCGGGGCGTTCGCGCACGGGGGTCAGCGCCGCGATGCCGTGTTCCCGCCGGGTCACCTCACCCAGTGCCTCGTCGAACCACCCGTCGTCGGCCACGCGCTGCCGGTGGTCGAGGTAGCCCTCCGCGGCCCGGCGCAGGGTTTCGGCGTCGATCGGACTCTCGCACCCGACCCGGCGGGCGTCCGCGGCGGCGGTGATGAGCGCACGTGCCCGCGCCGGGTAGCCGGGGTCCTGGTACCGCTCCACCAGCTGCGGGCCGCCGGCGAGGAGCTGGGTGATCTCCATGCGGTCGCCGGACATGCGCTCGGCCAACGACAGGCGTGGGTCGTGCCGCGCACACCGCTCGAACTCGGCCCACTCCTCCGCGGACGCCTCGGCGAAGCTGCCGGCCACCTTGACGTGCCGGACGTGCGGGTCGCGGCACAGCGCCCTGGCCTGTGCGCGCCACTCGGGCTCCTCGTCCCGGCCCTCGCCGGTCATCAGGTTCCAGTGCGAGGTCCACATGTCCGCGACGACCAGCACCGGATCGTCCCGGGACAGCGTCTCGATCAACTTCTCCGCGATCTCGGCGCCACGCGAGGTGCCGAGGTAGCGGCGGTGGGCGTCGTCGAGCCACACCACGCCGCGCGCGGGCACGCCCGCGTCGAGGATTTCCACGAGCTGCCGCGGTCCCGCCGGCCGCACGACCGGCCATGAGCGCAGGTGCGCGAGACCCCGCACCGCCTCGTAGGCCGCGCGCGTCTTCCCCACCGCCGAGTCGCCGACCAGCACCACCATCAGGCCACCCTCGGCGTTCTCCCGCAACGCCCGCCGGATCTCGTGGTCGTGGCGGCGCACCACGTACCGCGGCGGCTCGCCGGTGTCCTCGTCCCCGGCGGTGATCGACCGGTGGACGCCCAGGTGCCTCGCGTCCCACTCGGCGATGGGCTTCGCCTGCGACGACCACAGCCTCCGCGACTCCACCGCGGGCTGCGCCCCGGACCGCGGCGTGCCGACGTGGACGTGGACGCCGCCCTCGATGCTCCCCGCCTGCACGACCGGGCCGTGCGCCGTGCCCAGCCGGTTCCGCACCCCGGCTTCGTCCTCCGCCACCGCCCACCCCCGCACGACAGTCCCACCCCCGGCACAACAGTCCCACTCCCGCACGACAGGCCCACCGCGCACGACAGTCCCCCACCGCGCACGACCGTACCGAGCGGTCAGCGTCGTCGGGGACGGCCGAGCGCGGCGGGCGGGGTGTTGCCGGCGGTGGCACCCTCGGCGTACTGCGGCGTCACGATGAAGACGAACTCGTGCACGCGGTCGGCGGCGAGCCGGTCCACCACGTAGGACTCGCCGATGCGGATGCCGTGCCGCATGAGCAGTTCCTGGTGCACCGGGAACGCCGTGCCGTCGTCGTTGACCGGGTTGCCCAGCACCTCCAGGGCCCACGTGTCGCCGCCGACGATCGCGGGCCGGGACCGGGCCAGCCAGCGGGCCTCGCGCAGGTAGATGCCGGGCAGGCCGCGTGCGCCCTCCCAGCGGGCGATGTCGGCCGGGTCGCGCCGGGCCAGCAGCTGGTTCCAGCCGGTGTGGAACAGCACGACGTCACCGGGCTCGAGGCGGTCGATCCCGCCGAAGGCCATGGCGTCGCGGATGTCCTCGACGGTGATCCGGTAGTTCTCGCGCAGCAGCGGCCGGCCGTTGCTCGCGGGCTCGGCCAGGTCCTCGACGCGGTCACGGGCGAGCTTCACCCCGAGCACGTCCAGCAGCACACCTCGGGTGACCACCGGACCCATGTGCTCGGCACCCAGCCGGACCGTGCCGTGGCCGCGGGCGATGTCCGGACCGCGCAGGCCGTTGTAGAACAGGTCGACCGCGCCGATGTGGTTGAGGTTGTCCAGCTGGCTGCCGATCTGGTAGGTCGCGGCGAGCGGCTTCGGGTGCTTGGCCGAGAACTCCGCCTCGAACCGCTCCTCGTGCACGCTCATCCGGTTGGCGCCCAACGGTTCCAGCCCGACCAGGATGCCGCCTTCTTCGGCGAACCCCGGTGGCGGCGGGTATCCCCAGATGGTGAGCCGCTGCTCGTAGGTGCGGCGCGGGTCCGTGCTGAAGGCGGGGAAGCCGTTCCACATCAACTCGCCGAGGTTGTAGGTGGTCACCTCACGGTGGGCGCGGAGCAGGCCAAGCGCGGCGGCCGTCTTGGCCGGTGTCACCTCGTTTAGCGCGCCCCGCTGGTCCTCGGGGCCGTACCGGCTCGGCGCCCAGTCGGCCAGGTTCGCCGGATCGGCGTAGTCGAACGGCGTGTCGTCCAATCGTCCGGCACCGGCGGTGCCGGGCTCGGCGGCGGCGGGCGCGGCGCCCACCAGACCCGCGGCCCCGGCGGCACCCACGATCTTGAGCACGTCACGGCGCCCGAGGCGGTGCCGGGCGAGGTAGTTGCGCAGCAGGTCGGGGTTCACGCGGCGGCTCCTTCAGCATGGGGGCAACCTACGATCACTACCGGAAGTCCGCCGGACACCGCAACGGTCGTCACCTCAACACCGCAGCCCGGGAGCACGGCAGGATTGCCGGTTGGTCCGTTCGGGCACACCAGGTCGGTGACTACGACTCGTGAGCCGCGGCACGCGGTAGTGGCCGTCGAGAAGTTCGCGGTGCGCAGCGCGGTGTCCTTGATCGCCGCGAGCACCGCCGGGATCGCGTTCGCGGTGGTGATGATGTCGGTGTGGTCGGGCTGGGCGCCCGTCCGCGACCTCGACCAGGCGATCACGGCCAGGCTGACGGGGTGGGCGGGCGACCCGGGCGCCGTGGTCGCCGTGCTGGACGCGATCACGCGGCTCGGCGACACCGCCACCCTCACCGGCGTGACCACCCTGGCGGCGATGTGGCTGCTGCTGCGTCGCCGCCCGTGGGTGGCGGCGCACGTCGTCGTCACCGTGATCGGCGGTGGCCTGCTCGGCGTGGTGGTGAAGGAGCTGGTCGGGCGGTTGCGACCGCTGGTGGACGTCGAGGTGGCCACGGCCTCCGGCTGGAGCTTCCCGAGCGGTCACACGGTGGGCGCCACCGTCACCTACGGCGTGCTGCTGCTGGTGTTCACCTCCGCACAACGAGCGCGACGGGCACGACGTGTGCTGACCGCCCTGGTCGTCGTGATCGTGCTCGCGGTCGGGTTCACCAGGGTGGCGCTCGGCGTGCACTACGCCACCGACGTGCTCGGCGGTTGGCTGCTCGGCCTGCTGTGGTTGGCCCTCACCACCGAGGTGTTCCGCCGGTGGCGGCGTGACGAGGGGCTGCCGGACGTGCCGCTGTCCCGCGGCCTGGCGCCGGAGGCGGCGGACGACCTGCGACCGGTGTCCGGCCGCCGGGTGCACCTGCCGCACGACGCCTGGTTCACGGCGGCACGGCTGCTGGTGGCCTGGGGCTTGCTGCTGGGCGTGTTGTTCGCGGTGGGCTCGTGGCTCACCGCCGCCGGACCGGACGTGCCGATGGCCTGGGACCGCGCCGTCGTCGAGTGGTTCGCACGACACCGCACCCCCGGCTGGAACGCGGTGATGGAGGCGGTGGGCACCTTCAGCGGCACCGGACCGGTGATCGTGGCCGCGGTGGCCGTCTGCGTGGCGGCGATGGCCACGACGCGTTCCCTGCGGCCCGTGCTGCTCGTCGTGCTGGGGATGCTGGGCGAGATCACCCTGTTCCTGACCACCACCGCGATCATCGACCGCGCCCGGCCGGCCGCCAAGCTCCCCGACGACCTGCCGCCCACGTCGAGCTTCCCCTCCGGTCACGTCGCGGCGTCGCTGGTGCTCGGCACGGCGGTGGCCGTGCTGGTCGTGCGCGGCACGGCGAAGTGGTGGCGCGTGCCGGTGGCGGTGCTCGCCCTGGCCGTCCCGGTGGCGGTCGCCGGGCAACGGCTCTACTCGGGCGTCCACTACCCCACCGACGTCCTCGGCAGCTTCCTGCTGGCCCTGACCTGGATCACCGCCGTGTACCACTCCACCCTCGGCGACGCGTTCCGCGCCGTTCGAAAGCCATTCGAAGTCGAATTCAATCGAACGGCGTCGAACGCGGAAAGAACATGAGCATTCCATAAGGACTTCCGCTTCGCCTGGAATATCCGAGGCGATGCCCATTGCCTGCTGAAACTCTTCACGAAAAGTAATTCCCCTGCTACGGTCCGAATCCTGGGAGCGTTCCCATAAAAATCCGCCGCCGCCTGTTCCGATCTCCGACCAGGGAGCCGAAGATGCCACTGAAGTCATCGCCAGGCCCGACCAGGGGACGGCGACGTCGCGGACTCGCGGGGGCGGCGGCGTTCGCGTTCGCCGCGGCCATGGCGCTGGGCGCGGGCCCGGCCGCGGCCGACGACGTGACCGCCGCGGCGCGCGTGGACAACCCCTACGCCGGCGCGTCGGTCTACGTGAACCCCGACTGGTCCGCGAAGGCGCGCGCCGACGGCGGGTCCGCCATCGCCAACCAGCCGACGTTCGTCTGGCTCGACCGGATCGCCGCGATCAACGGCGTGAACGGCGCCCGCGGCCTGCGTGCGCACCTGGACAACGCGCTGAGCCAGGCGGCCGGGCGCACGATGGTCGTCCAGTTCGTCATCTACAACCTGCCTGGCCGCGACTGCGCGGCGCTCGCGTCCAACGGTGAACTCGGGCCCGACGACCTGCCCCGCTACAAGACCGAGTACATCGACCGGATCGCCGCGATCATGGGCGAGTCGAAGTACGCGAACCTGCGCATCGCCACGATCATCGAGATCGACTCGCTGCCCAACCTCGTGACGAACGTCGGCAGCCGGCCGACCGCCACCGCGATGTGCGACCGGATGCTGCAGAACGGCAACTACGTCAACGGCGTCGGGTACGCGTTGGCGAAGCTCGGCGCGATCGGCAACGTCTACAACTACATCGACGCCGCCCACCACGGCTGGATCGGGTGGGACGACAACTTCGGCACCTCCGCGACGTTGTTCGCCCAGGCCGCCCGCGCTTCGGGCAGCACGGTCAACAACGTCACCGGGTTCATCGCGAACACGGCGAACTACGGTGTCCTGCGAGAAGACCACTTCACCATCAACGACACGGTGAACGGCACTTCCGTGCGCCAGTCGAAGTGGGTGGACTGGAACCGGTACGTGGACGAGTTGTCGTTCGCCCAGGCGTTCCGCACCCAGTTGATCAGCGCCGGGTTCCCGTCGAACATCGGCATGCTGATCGACACCTCGCGCAACGGGTGGGGCGGCTCGCAGCGCCCGACGGCCAAGGGACCGACGACGAGCGTCGACGCGTACGTCAACGGCGGCCGGTACGACCGGCGCATCCACCTCGGCAACTGGTGCAACCAGTCCGGGGCGGGCATCGGCGAGCGGCCGAGGGCGAACCCGGCCTCGGGCATCGACGCCTACGTGTGGGCCAAGCCGCCGGGCGAGTCCGACGGCGCGAGCCGCGAGATCCCGAACAACGAGGGCAAGGGCTTCGACCGGATGTGCGACCCCACCTACGGGGGCAACGCCCGCAACGGCAACAACATGTCCGGCGCGCTGGCCAACGCGCCGCTGTCCGGCCACTGGTTCTCCGCCCAGTTCCGCCAGCTGCTGGCCAACGCCCACCCGCGCCTCTGACGGCGTGAGGGCACGGCGGGCGACGATCACCTGAGCCCGGACCGGCGGGGTCCGCCACTGACGGACCCCGCCGGCGGCCGGTCACCAGCCACCCAGCGCCGCTCCGTGGCCTCGGAGGCGCAGGTGGCGGCTCAAGCCGCCCAGCGGCCCGCCGCCGCGAGCACGTGCGGGGTGAGCGCGTCGGCGATGAGCGCGTAGCCCGCGGGCGAGGGGTGGAAGCGGTCCGCGGCGAACAGGCCGGGGTCGGTGGAGAACCGGTCGAACAGCTGCGCCCCGACGGCCGCGACCACCCCGCCCGCGCGGATCACCGCCTCGGCCTGCGCGCGGGCGTAGAGACCGCTGGCCTGCGACACGAACGCCCGGTACGCGGGTGGCACGTGCGAGACGACACCGAGGTCCGGCGCCGTGGCCACCACCACCTGCCCGCCCGCGCGGCGCAGCTCGGCCACGGCGTCGTGCAGCAGGCCCGCACCCGTCGCGGGCGGTGTGAACGACGTCAGGTCGTTCGCCCCGATCACGATCAGCGCGAGGTCGACCCCCGTCGGCACGGCGGCGCGCACCTGGGCCGCCAGCGCGGTGGACCGCGCGCCCGACACCGCGTGCACCCCGAGGTCCACCCGGTGCCCTTCCGAACGCAGCACCGCGGTCAGCCGCGCACCGAGGGTCTCCTCGACCCGGGTGCACCCCACACCGACCGCGAGCGAATCACCGAGAACGCGAAAGCGGAGTTGTCCGGTCATCACAGAGCACAACGCCCGAACCGCCTCCCGTGCTCCCGCACCGCGACGGATCACTCGAAAGCGCGCCGGAACGGCCCGACCGGACCCACGCCCAGTGCGCCCGCGGACCGCGACGGACACGTGGCGAGGCGTCGGGAGGAGCGCTCCGGCCCCTCCCGACGCGCACGCCCTACCGCGTGATCTTGTAAGCGCGGATCACGGTGTGCTCGAAGGTGTTGCCGTCACGGTCCGAGCCGGAGGCCCGCAACGAGGCGTAGCCGGGCGCGGCCGGGTGCCGCACCAGCGCCGCGCCACCCGCGACCGGCACCACCCGCCACGTCCTGCCGTCGTCGAACGACACCTCGACCCGGACCCGGTCCACCTCGCTGTTGTCCGCGCCGTCCTGCTGCTCCACGGTCAGCGGCACGCTCAGCAGCCGTCCGGCGGGCGCGGCGCCGGCGGCGTCGAGCTCCGGGGTGAACCGCACCACCGACATCGGCAGCCGGCGGCCGTGGCCGTCGGGCAGGACGTCCGTCCGGAACGTCCAGGCGCCGCTGATCCGCGTGCTCAGCTCCCAGGCCGCCGGATCACGCACCATCTCGTGCTCCACCCGGTACCGGGCCTCGCCCGCCGGCACCGAGAACTCGCCCCACTGGTCCCGCACCAGGCCGACCAGCCGCCCGTCGCGGTACAGCGACGTGCGCGCCGACTCGTAGTTGCCCCGGCCGAGGTTGCCGTCGTGGTCGTTGAGCAGCGGCACCTGCGACGTCACGCGGTCCTCGTGGATGCCCAGGTAGGTGGCCGAGTACCCGGACAGGCCGGGCCCGCGCACCGGGAACGCGAACCGCTCCGCGTAGTCGCCGCCCGTCTCGTACCGGCGGTTGAACGAGGAGTAGTCGGCCTCGGTCCGGTACTGGGGCGACAGCCGCTGGTAGGACCAGCCCCAGGTCAGCTGGTCGGCCGTGACGAGGTCGACCACCGCGCCGCCCGCGGGCACGGGCAACATCACCGACCAGCCGCCCGAGCCGTCCGGCGGGTTGGCGTTGCCGCTGTGCAGGTGTTGGCGGTCGGCCGGGCCGGGTGCGAACGTGGTCCGCACCTCGGTCAGCTCCTCCCTGGTCGGTGCGCGGCTGAACCCGGTCGGCACCGAGCCCGGCTGGTACCAGCGGAACCGGTAGTGCGTCGGCGTCCCGTCGACCGGCGGTGCCTGGAACTGCGCCCCGATCGAGGAGGACAGCTCCTGCGCGGGCAGCTGCGGGCCGACCTGGCCGACCGACATGTTGATGAAGCCGCCGATGAACGCCGTGTTGAGCACCACGCGCCGGCCGTTGAGCACCCTGGAGACGTTGATGTCGCCGATCATCATGGTGGCGCTCGGATCGGGCGCGGTGACGTGGATCGGCTCGGCCGCGCGGGCGTCGAAGCTGAACCGGGTGTGGTCTGCGTCGATGGTGAGGCTGGGTCGGGCCAGCACCGCGGCGCGGGCGTCCGTGCGCACGAACCCGCGGGCCAGGTACTCGCCCTTGGGCACGCGCGTGGTGGTGCCTGTGCCGCCGTACAGGTCCCGGTAGACGTCGTTGTCCATGCCGACGAGGGCGGTCATGTGGTCCAGCGCCGGGTTGCCGTCGGCGTCGACGTACTCGACCGCCACGTCGTAGCTCTCGACCTCGCGGGCGAGGCTGACCGGGACGCGCGTCGGCCCGCCGGCCAGGACGCCGGAGAAGACGCCGTCGGCACCGCCGACCCTGGTGTCCGCGGTGACCGTCACGGAGGTCGTGCCGCCGGCGGGCACGGTCACCCGTGCCGGGTCGACCGTGACCAGGCCCTCGGGCGCGGCGCGGCCGTCCGGTCCGCGCAGGTCGGCGGCGAGGTCGAAGGTGACGGCCTCGGCGCCCGCGTTGCGGTAGGTGACGGTCTTGGCGACCGGGGCGTCGTCGTGGTGCGGCCAGAGCTGCTCCTCGTAGGCGAGGCTGACCGGCTCGGCGGTGACGGCGGCGGTGATCGCGCGCGTGAGGTCCACCCGACCGGTGCCCTGGTCGAACACGTTCAGGCCCGGGTTCGGCTTGGCCGAGGCCATGAGCGCGGCCTTGAGCTGGGCGCCGGTCCAGTCGGGGTGCTGCTGGGCGAGCAGGGCGGCGGCGCCCGCGACGTGCGGGGTGGCCATCGAGGTGCCCGACAGGGCCAGGTGCCGCCGGCCGACCGGGGTGCCGATCGTGGCGTCGGCGGCCCTGGCGGCGACGATGTTCAGGCCGGGCGCGGTGATGTCCGGCTTCACCGCGCCGTCGCCGGTGCGCGGGCCGCGGCTGGAGAAGTGGGCCAGGTCGTCGTCGTGCCGCACGGCGCCGACGGTGAGCGCGGCGTCGGCGCTGCCCGGCGACTGGATCGACTTGGGCCGTCCCGAGTTGCCCGCCGCGACGACGAACAGGGTGCCGGTCTGCTCCGACAGCCGGTTGACCGCCTCCTCCAGCGGGTCCACGCCGGGCGAGTCGTAACCGCCGAGGCTGAGGTTGACCACGTCGGCGCCCTCGTCGACGGCCCACTGCATGCCGGCCATGACCCAGGACTCGGGGCAACCGCCGTTCATGCAGACCTTGCCGTCGAGGATCCGGGCGTCCGGTGCGACGCCCCGGTAGGTCCGGTGGCCACTGGCGATGGTGGCGGCGACGTGCGTGCCGTGGCCGTCGAGGTCGGCGTTGTCCGGGTCCTCGGTGAAGTTGCGCTCGGCGACCTCCTTGCCCCTCAGGTCGGGGTGGTCGCCGTCGACGCCGCTGTCGAGCACGGCGATCCGGGTGCCCTTGCCGGTGAGGCCCGCCCGCCACGCGGTGGGCGCGCCGATCTGGGCGGTCGACCGGTCGAGGGCCGGGCGGAGCACGCCGTCGAGCCACACCTTGGTCACGCCGGGGTCGGCGAGCAGGTCGCGGAACGCGGCGCCGGCGTCGGCCTTGGGCGCTTGCGCGGCCACGGCGCCGGGCAGTGCCCTGGCGGATCGCATGCCGGTGCCGGGCGTGCCGGTGACGATGAGCGGCACGTGGTCGCTGCGGGCGTCGTCGTAGCCCGCCTCGATCAGGCCGGTGACGTCGAACAGCCGCGGGTCGAGCCTGCCCGCGGCGATGCCCCCGGCGGCGTCCTCGGGGACGACGTGCAGCCGCCCGTCCCGGTGCGACGAGTGGAAGGTGATCGCGTCGCGGCCGGGGCCAGGGTGGAACGCGCCGACCGCCGCGCCGGACACCACGACCCGGTCGCCGGTGATCAGGGTGACGGTCCGCGGTTGGGCGCCCGCCGGCGCGGCCTCCGCGCCGGCCTGCGCGGGCTCCGCGCCTGCCACTCCCGCGGTCGGTGCGGCGACGAGCCCGAGCGCCAGGACTGCGGCGCCCCAGGCCTTACCGCGCTTTCGTGGTCTGAGCACAAATCCTCCCGAATCCGGTGGTGCGCGCTGGATCGCGCGGTCGGGAGGCGCCGCAGACCCGCGGTGGCGGTGAACCGGAAGTGACGGCAGTCCCCCCAACGGCCTCGACGCTATCCACCCGCAGGGGTGAGGTCTGCGTCCCTTGGAGGGCTGTTCGGCCACCCGAAAGCACCACCGGTCGTCGCTCGGGGTCGGCAGGCGGCGGAGTTCACCCTCCTGGTGTCACCCCGAGCCGCTACCGTGCTGACGACGTGACCGCCTCCACCGGAACCGCGCCCGGCCGACCGCCCGGCACGCTGATCCGCGCCCGACCGCTCCCGTCCCGGTTCCGGCCGGACCACGCGGCGGCGGCGTACCGCGTGTTCTACCAGGGCGTCGGCCACGACGGCCGCGGCCGCCTCGTCACGGGATCGGCGTTCGTCCCCGACGGCACACCACCCGCCGCCGGCTGGCCCGTCGTCAGCTACGCCCACGGCACCACGGGCCTGTCCGACCGCACCGCGCCGTCCCGCACCGGCCTGCTCCGCTGGGAACGCGCGCACATCGCGGCGTGGCTCGCCGCCGGTTACGCCGTCACCGCGACGGACTACGAGGGCCTGGCGACGCCGGGTCCGCACCCGTACCTCAACGGTGAGGCGGTGTCCGACGACGTGATCGACATCGTCCGCGCCGCGCGACAGCTCGACCACCCGCTCGACCGCCGCTGGCTCGTGGTGGGCTTCTCGCAGGGCGGCCACGCCGCGCTGTTCACCGCCTTGGTCGCGACGACCTACGCGCCGGAGCTGGACTTCCTCGGCACGGTCGCGCTCGCGCCACCCGTGCACCTGGCGCGCGTCGTCGCCGCCTGCACCAGCGACGCGTCCGCGGCCGTGTGCGCGATCGTGCCCATCGTCCTGGCGGGCATGCGCACCCGGTACCCCGACTTCGCCCACGGCTTCCTCACCGACCGCGGCACCGCCCTGGTGGACCTGGCCGCGCGGGCGACCCTGGTGGAGATGTTCCGCGCCACCAAGGTGATCACCAACCACGAGACCGGCATGACCGACCTGACCCGCCACCCGCACGTGACCCGGGTGCTCGACGAGTGCCGCGTCCCGGTCACCCGGCTGGACCGGCCGCTCTTCCTGGCCGCCGCGGGCCGGGACGAGGTCGTGCCGCCGGCCGTGATCCACGACTTCGCCGCCGACGTCACCACGGCCGGCAGCACCGTCCACCTGACCACCTACCCGGACGCCGACCACGGCACGATCCTGGCCGCCGCCCACGCGGACACGACCACCTGGGCGGCCGCGATCACCGGCCACTCCCCCGCCCCGGTCGCGCACGCACCGCGCTTCGACCTGCTGGACGCCACCGACGACGGCTACCTGCAACGCGACGACTACGAGGCCTTCGCCCTGCGCCTGGTCCAGTCGTTCGGCCACCCGCCGCGCTCGCCCGCCGCGATGGCGGTCCGCTCCGCCTACCGCGCCCTGTGGCGCGCCATCGCGGACGAGTCCGACCTGGACCGGGACGGCCGGGTCGGCAAGCCCGAGTTCCTCGCCTGGGCGGGCCGCACCACCCACACCGCGTTCGACCGGACCCTCCGGCCCCTGGCGGCGGCCGTGCTGGCGCTGGTCGACACCGACGGCACCGGTGTGCTCGAACGCGACGAGTTCGTGACCCTGATGACCCGGTGCGGCCTGCCCGACGACGAGTCCCGCGCCCTCTTCGAACGCCTGGACACCGACCGGCGCGGCACCGTCGAAGCGGCCGAGGTGGTCGAGGCAACCAGGGACTTCTGCCTCGACCCCGCCCCGGACAAACCCGGACACTGGCTCTTCGGCCGGTTCTGACCGCCGCCCGCGACCACTCGTGCGCGGGCGAGCCGCCGGGTTGTCAGCTCGTCACGGAGAAGCTGTTGGACCGGAAGTCCATGCCGCCGGAGGACGACGTGATCTCGAAACCGAATTGCACGTCGTTCAGCGTCACGTCGCCGTACCAGCCGCGCTGACTGATCCAGCGCAGCACCGCGAGCACGTCCACCGTCCCGGCGTTGGTGTTGCTCGTGCGGACGAACGAGAACACCTGGTTCGACCCGTTGGAACCGCGGTGCACGTCCCAGGTGTGACCGCCCACCGACACCGTGGTCACCCGCGCGCCGATGGGACCGACCGCGCCCTGCTTGTTGACCCAGATCATGATCTCGTACGCGTGGTTGTCGGCCCAGATGTCGTACGCGGTGGCGTAGGCGCCGGCACCGGGCCGCGTCACGTTGAACGAGCTGGACAAGCGGGTCAACGAACTCAGCTTCCGGCCGATGTTGCGCGCCGAGTGCGGGTAGGACTTCACGCCGCCGGTGTTCGGGTGGTTCGCCCACACACCCCAGTTGCCGTAGGAGTTCGCCCAGATCGACTGCGGCCCCGCGCCGCCGCCCCAGACGTTGTTGCGGACCGTGTACCCGCCGTTCGACCAGGTGCCCCACTTGTCGCTGGAGGACCACGTGGCGGCGTGCGCCGCCCCCGCGTTCCCGACCAGGAGACCGACGAGCGCGACCACCACCGCGGCCGACCGCATCCGGTTCGCCATGTGACCACTCATTCCCGGGCGTCGTCGCCCATTCCGGCGCGCCGTGCCGGTTCCGGCACAAAAGCGCGCGAGCTCGGGTGTTACGACGGCGGAGCCGAACTGTCGCACGCGATTCACGGCGGGTCAACCGGGGAATGTGGATTCGAGGAATTCGAAGATGGTTCGACGGATTCGTTCGCGAATTCATTCGATGGTGACCTGGCTCACGTGGTGGCCCGGGGACGGCGACCAGGTGGCGGGGCGACCCCGGAGACGACGACCCCGGAGACGACGAGGGGAAAGGAGGGTATCCGCTCCTTTCCCTCTTCAACATATAGCGCACCGGGGGGCTTGCGGCAAGACCCGGGTGGTACCGCAGTATTGCCCGTCGAGGCCGGAGGGGGTCCGCCGGAGGACTTGACAAGGGGCGGACAATAAAAAGTCGGCGTGCTCTCCGCTGCTGCATGGAGAACCCGCCGAATCTAAACCGATTTTAACGCTGTGAGGGGCCTGTGTCAACTCAGGGGTACGAAGACGAATTGCGGTCCGAGCGGGACTACGTGGCCGGGCTCTACACGCGGCTCGACGCCGAGCGCACGCGGGTGCGGCGCGAGTACGACGCGGCCCTGCGCGGGAACGGCGGCACGCCCCTGGAGCGCGATGACGAGGTGCGCGCTTTGGCCAGGGAGGCCAAGCGGCTCGACGTCGCGGACAACGGGTTGTGCTTCGGCCGGTTGGACACCCTGTCGGGCGACCACTCCTACATCGGCCGCATCGGCCTCTTCGACGGTGGGAACGACTACGAGCCGGTGCTGCTGGACTGGCGCGCACCCGCGTCGCGCGCCTTCTACACCGCCACCGGCGCGAACCCGGAGAACATGCGCCGACGCCGCCAGTTCCACACCCGCGGACGTCGGGTGGTCGAGTTCACCGACGAGGTGCTCGGTCGCCCCGACGGCGCCGAACAGGGTGACGCGGCCCTGCTCGCGGCGGTCAACGCGCCGCGCGGCGAGGGGATGCGCGACATCGTGGCGACCATCCAGGCCGAGCAGGACCGGATCATCCGGCTCGAACACCCCGGCGTGCTGGTGATCGAGGGCGGCCCGGGCACCGGGAAGACCGTGGTGGCACTGCACCGCGTGGCGTACCTGCTCTACACGCAGCGGGAGCGGATGGAACGCCACGGCGTGCTCGTGGTCGGACCCAACCCGGCGTTCCTGAACCACATCGGCCGGGTGCTGCCGTCGCTGGGCGAGTCCGACGTGGTGTTCATGACGCCCGGCGACCTCGTGCCCGGCCTGCACGTCACTGCCGACGACACGCCGGACGCCGCGCGGCTCAAGGGCTCGCTGAAGATCCTCGACGTGCTGGCGGCGGCGGTCGCCGACCGGCAGCGGCTGCCGGTGCACCCGTTGCCGGTCGAACTGACCGACGTCTCCGACATCACCGTGCGGATCGACGCCGAGACCGCGCAGTGGGCCCGGGACGAGGCGCGGTCGAGCGGGCTGCCGCACAACGACGCCCGCGGGGTGTTCACGGAGATCATCACGTACGTGCTCACCGAACGGGCGATCGCCCGGATCGGTCGCGGCTGGCTGACCAGGGACGACCGGGACGCGTGGGAGCAGATGCGGGGTGACCTGCTCAAGGAGCTCGCGAACAACGAGGCGTTCACCGCCGCGCTGGACCAGCTCTGGCCGGTGCTGACGCCCCAGACCCTGCTTGCATCGCTGTACGAATCGCCGGAACGGCTGCGCGCGGCGGGTGCCGACCAGGCGTTGTGGCGTGCCGACGGCGAGGCCTGGACGGTCTCGGACGTCCCGCTGCTGGACGAACTGGTCGACCTGCTCGGCGCCGACAAGACGGGCGAGCGGGCCGCCGAGCGGGAGCGGAAGGCCGAGGCCGAGTACGCCGCGGGCGTGATGGACATCCTCCAGGTCGACCGCCAGGACATGATGGACGACGAGGACCACCTGCTCGCCCAGGACCTGCTCTACGCCGAGGACCTGGCCGACCGGTTCGTCGAGCACGACACCCGTGAGCTCGTCGAACGTGCCGCGGCGGACCGGGACTGGACCTACCGGCACGTGGTGGTGGACGAGGCGCAGGAACTGTCCGAGATGGACTGGCGGGTGCTGATGCGACGCTGCCCGGGCCGCTCGTTCACGGTGGTCGGCGACCTCGCCCAGCGCCGGTCGGCGGCCGGTGCGACGTCGTGGGACGCGATGCTGGAGCGGTACGTGCCGGGCCGCTGGGTCTACCGGTCGCTGTCGGTGAACTACCGCACCCCGGCGGAGATCATGACCGTCGCCGCCGCGCTGCTCGCCGAGTTCGCGCCCGACGTCCAGCCACCGGAGTCGGTGCGCGCGTGCGGCGTGCGGCCGTGGTCGAGGCGGGTCACCGGGGACGAGCTGGCCGCCGCCATCGAGGAGTTCACCCGGGACGAGGCCGGCCGTCCGGGCACGAGCGTGGTGATCGGCCCGCCGGGCGTGCCGGGCACCGTGCCGCCGTCGGAGACCAAGGGACTGGAGTACGACGCCGTCCTGGTGGTGGAACCGGAACGGATCCTCGCCGACGGCCCGCGCGGCGCGGCGGAGCTCTATGTCGCGCTGACCAGGGCCACCCAACGCCTCGGCGTCCTGCACCGGGACGCGTTGCCGGAGTCCCTGACCGGCCTGGCCGAGACGGCGACCACCGCGCACGCCGGGTAGTGCGACGCCCCCGGCTCGGTGACGCCCGGAGTGGTCCTCCCCGAGGGGCGACCGGGCGACGTGCAGGACGGCGTGAGGACGTGGTCGACGCCCCGGTCGACCACGTCCCGCCGGCACGTCAGTCCTCGTCCGGCACCACCTTGCCGATGGCGAGGGTGGCCAGTGCGGTCGCGTTGCCCTTGACGTTCGCGCCCTCGGTCTGGTTGGCGTACGCGACGGAGTAGACGACGTTGCGGTAGCGGACCACGACCTCGGCCGACCAGTCGGTCTTGTCCTGCTGCACGAGCAGGGCGTCGTCGGCCTCCGCCACGTTCACCGCGACCCCGCCGCGCACCCGGCTCTTCAGGTGCTCCTCCGCCCGGTCCACACCGGACTTCGTCCGGTCGGCGTGGTAGACGTAGCTGGTGACGATCAGGTACGCCGCGCGGACCTTGTCCTCGGCCAGGCGGCCGCTGTTGTTCCAGTTGCACTGACCCTGGTCGTAGGACTCCCGGACACCGGGGTTGGCCGAGCCCGCCTCGTAGTTCATCCGGCCGGGGATGTACGGGGCCACCTCCGCCTCGTCGAACATCGCGCAGCCGATCGGGGCCTTCTCCAGGTCCTGGGAGGTGTCCACGGTGGGCCGCGCGTCGGCCGAGTCGTCGAGCCTGGACACCACCCAGTACCCGCCGAACCCCAGGCCGAGCACGAGGACGACGACCACCACCGCGATCAGCGGGCCCTTCCCCCCGCGCCGGGGCGGTCCCGGCGGTGCGTGATGTGGCCCGGGCGGAGGGAAATGCGTTCCGGGCGGCGGGAAGTTCGGTCCCGGCGGTGGGCGATGTGGTCCGGGCGGAGGGAAGTTCGTTCCCTGCGGCGGGAACCGCGGTCCCGGCGGCGCGGAATGCTGTCCCGACGGCGGGGGATGCGGCCCCTGCGGAGGGAAGTCCGGCGGTGGCGGGGGGGAAGTTCGGGTGGTGCGGCGGTTGCGGGTGGTGCCGGGGTTGCGCGCCCGGTGCCGGGAACCGTTGTGGCGCACCGGGGTGGGTCATCGGGCCTCCTCGGCCAAGGCCTTCGGGTACCACATCGAGCTGGGACACCCGCGCTTTCATGACGATCTACCGGCACACCCCGGGAACGTGTCGTGACCTACCGCGCCTACCCCACGAAGACGCGGTGTGCGGACGACGACGCCCGAGCTGGATCCGCGATCGATGCATCGCGTCCGGTCGACACCCTACGAGCGCGGCGGGCCGCCCGGTGTCCGGTGAACACCCGACAGCGACCGCGCTCCACACCCCCGGATCCCCCCGGTGGACGGCGGTGATCCGGAATTGTCGGTGGCCACCGATAGCGTGCGACCAGTTGCCGTGAAGGGGGAACCAACGCATGTCTGCCACGACGTACCTGGAGCTGTCCGAGGCGGGCGGCGGCGCGCACAAGTTCTACGAGGTGCGCGTCGACGACACCGAGGTCACCATCACCTACGGGCGCATCGGTGAACAGGGCCAGGTCAGGAGCGCGACCTTCGCCGACCACGCCAAGGCCCTCAAGGCGGCCGAGAAGAAGATCGGCGAGAAGGTGCGCAAGGGCTACGCGCCCGCCGTCAAGGGGGTCCGCGGGCGCCGGGCGGTGAGCAGGCGGCAGATCGTCAGCACCCGCTCGACCGCCCACCAGGCGCCGGTGCTGTGGCGGTTCGCCTCCGGCGCCCCGGCGTTCGGCATCTTCATCGGCGAGGACCAGGCCTGGGTCGGCAACGAGAACGGCGACGTCTACACCCTCACCCACGACGGCCGGGTCACCGGGCGGTTCGGCCTGCCCGACGCCGTCAAGTGCATCGTGGCCGACGACTTCTGGATCTACGCGGGGTGCGACGACGGCCAGGTGTACGACCTCGGGGCCAAGGTGCCGCGGGTGGCCTACGAGATCGCCGACGACGTCGACATCTACTGGCTCGACATCCACGACGGCGTGCTCGGCGTGTCCGACCGCGGGGGCCGCGTGACCGTGGTGGACCACGAGGACGAGTTCCAGTGGTCGCGGCCCGCCACCGGCGACAGCGCCTGGATGGTCCGCTGCTCGCCGGAAGGCGTCTTCCACGGCCACTCCCGCGGCGTCACGCACTACACCGACCGCGGTCACCAGGTGTGGCACGCCGACACCGTCGGGCAGGTGCTGTTCGGCTGGCAGGAGCGCACCGCGGTCTTCGCGGGCACCAGCCGGGGCCGGGTGCACCGGTTCGACAAGGCCGACGGGCGCGAGACCGGCACCTACCGCTGCGACGCGGCCGTGTTCTCCTGCGCGACCTCGCCCGACGGCGAGTTCGTCTTCGCGGGCGACAACCAGTCCTCGGTGTACTGCTTCGCCGCCGACGGGACCCGGTTGTGGAAGCTCGCCACGGGGTGCGGCTCGGCGTTCTCCATGCAGTACCGCGACGAGCGGCTGTACCTGGTGACGACGGACGGTTCGCTGGCCTGCCTCGACGCGAGTCCGGCCGCCGTGCACGCGGCCGAGCAGGGGCAGCTCCCGCCGCGCCAGGACATCAAGGCGGGCAGCATCGACCGCGTCGAGGCCACCGCCGAGGTCGAGGTCGTCTCGCACGTCGACCCCGGCGAGGGCGTCGTCGTGGAGTGCGTCCAGCAGGGCGGCCGGATCAGGGTGCACGTCGTCTCGGACGGGTACGACCGCACGTGGGGCGTGCAGTTCCCGAAGAACATCCGCGTGCCCGGCGCCCGCTACCTGGTCACCGAGGTGCTCACCTCGGCCGGCGGGTCGTTCTACCGCACCCGCGGCGAGATCAAGCGCATCCGCTGAGCCCTCCCGGGGGGTGCCGGCGGGCTGCGGCAGGCGGGGGCACGGTCCGGGCCGGCGGGCGGCGTCGCGTACAACCAGCCGCTCGCCGGAGGCACGGTCCGGGTCGGTGGCCGGCGTCGCGCACGCCAGCCACCCACCAGGGGGGGGACGGTCCGGGTCGACGGTCGGCGGGCGGCGTCGTGAACGCCAGCCGCCCGCCAGGGGCCACAGTCCGGTCGGGGGCGGCGTCGCGCACGACCAGCCGCCCGCCAGGGACACGGTCCGAGTCGGCGGCCGGCGGCGCGCACGACCAGCCGCCCGCCGGGGCCGCAGTCCGGTCAGGGGGCGGCGGCGCGTACGACCAGCCGCCCGCCCCGGGGCATGGTCCGGGGCGGCGTGCCTCGACGCGAACCGCCGGCGCTCGGATCAGGGCGCCTTCGAGCTCGCAGCGCCCGGCGAGCCGACCGCGTTCGAGACCGCCTCGCGAACGGCGGGCACGACCTCGCCGGCCCAGCGGCCGAGGGAGGTGGCGTCTGGCGTGCCGCCCTCGGGCGAGAAGAGCGTGAAGCCCGACGCGCCGTGGTCCAGCACCGCCGAGGTCAGTTCCTCGACCCACTGCCCGGTGTCACCGCCGACCCAACGACCGTCGTCGTCCCGCGTGGCGGGCAGCGGCCGGTCGGTGATGCGGCCGGGGAAGTTGAAGATCGTGCGGACCTCCCGGGGCTCACGGCCGGCGGCGGCCGCCGCCTCGTCGATGACCGGCCGCGACTCCCGGTACCGCGTGCTGAGCCAGTCCGCCGCGTGGCCGGGGATCCAGCCGTCGGCCACCCGACCGGTGGCGGCCAGGGACTTCCGGCCGACCGAACCCGTCCACACGGACGGCGCGGCCACCGGGGCGGGCTGGATCCGGTCCACCCGGTAGTGGCGGCCGTGGTGGGTGACCGGCGGGCCGCCACCGGTGAGCTCCCGGATCAGCACGATCGCCTCCTCGAAGGCGTCCACGGCCTCGCCGGGTGACATCCGCGGCACGCCCATGTCGGCGATCCGGTCCCACAACCCGCCCGCACCCATGCCGAGCACGACGCGGCCACCGGAGAGCGCCGACAGCGACGTCACCGCCCGCGCGAGCATGGGCGCGGGCCGGGTCGGCAGGTTGGTGACGTTGGCGAGGCCCGCGATGCGCCGCGTGCCCCCGAGGGCGAATCCGATGGTGGCGTACGCGTCCAGGCGCTCGCCGAGGTACGGGTGGTCCGACAGCGAGAAGTGGTCGAGCCCTTCCTCGTCGGCTTGCCGGACCATGCGGAGCAGCTCGGGCCCTTCGCCGATGCGGCTGTGCGCGCCGAAACCGAAGACGACGTCGTGTACGAGCACTGTCCTGCCTTCCCGTGTGATCACCGCGTGCGGAGACGCAGGCCCGGACAACATTGAAGTTCGTACCACGAACCTTATTCGTTCGTAGTACGAACTTCAACGCGCCGTCCCGTGGATCACACCGCCTCGTCGGCGGCGGAGCCCTCTTCCGCCGCCAGGAAGACCTCCGGCACCTCGTTGTCCAGCACGACTCGGCCGAGCAACGCGGCGAGCGTCTCGCGCTCCCCGGCACCGAGGCCGGCCGACAGCTCCTCGACCCGCCGGCACGTCTCGGCGTAGAAGCCCTCGACCAGCTCGCTGCCGCGCGGGGTGAGCGCCACCCGCACCGCCCGCAGGTCATGGGGGTCCGGCTCGCGCCGCACCAGGCCGTTGCGCTCGGTGCGGTCCACCAGTCCGGTCAGGCTCGACTTGGCCAGCCGCAGCATCGCGCCGAGTTCCCCCATGCCGCACGGCCGCGCCATCAGCACGCACAGCAGCTGACCCTGCTGCGAGGTGACGCCGTGCTTTCGAGCCGACTCGGCGTACACGGCGTCCACCAGGAACGTCGACCGCACGAGAGCGGCCACGACACCCATCCGGCCGTCACCCTGTTTGCTCACGCAGCCAGGCTAACACCGGCAATTCGTGACACGAACTACCTCGCCGCCCGGTCGTCGGGGGCGAGCACGACGGTGAAGTGGCGGACGTGGTCGTCGACGTCGTCCAGGACATCCCGGGCGGCCGGGGAGACGGTGGCGGTCCGGTAGGCGTCACCGGCGAAGCCGCGGATCGCGTCCAGGGACTCGAACAGCGTGAGGGAGACGAACTCGACGCCGGTGTCGTGGTCGCGCCGCAGGAGGTAGGCGCCGCGGAACCCCGCCACCACGGCCAAGGCGTCGAGGGGGAAGAGGTCCTGGTAGGCGTCGGCGTTGTGGCGGTGCTCGGTTCGCGCGCTCCAGAGTCGGGCGATCATGCGGTGATCCCTTCCGGTCGACCGGCACCGGCACCGGCACCGGCACTGGCACTGGCACTGGCACTGGCACTGGCACTGGCACTGGCACTGGCCAGGATGCGACCGACCGCCCGTCCGGGCTTGAACGCGTGTGATCACCAGCCGCGCAGGACGGCGCGGACCCGGCCGGGCGGGCTGCCCAGCTCCGCGCGCAGGGTGCGGGTGAGGTGGGCGTGGTCGGCGAAGCCGAGGTCGGCGGCCAGGTCGGCGAGGTTCGTCCGACCCGCGTCGATGGCGTCCAGCGCGGCACGCACCCGCACCCCGGTCCGGAACGTCGTGAGGGTCGCGCCGGTCACGGCGCGGAACACGCGGGACAGGTGCGGGCGGGACACACCGAGTTCGGCGGCGAGCGCCCCGAACGTCGGCCCGGCCGGATCGGCGACCAACCGCGCACGGGCCGCGTCGGTCAGTCGGCGGTGCGACGGTGACCCGCCGCCCGGCGGCCGCGGGAGTCCGAACAGCCGGTCGGCGAGCGTGAGCACGCGCTCGGTGAGCTCGAACTCGTCGGCACCCTGCCGGGCACGCGCGAGCAGCGTGCGGTGCGCGAGGTCGACCGCCGCGCTCGTGGTCAGCGGCCGGGCGGCCGGCCCGTCGGGCAACGCCTGGTCGGCCAGCGCCCCGTCGAGGCTGATCACCGTGCACGCGTCCGCGACGCCGGGCCGGTGCGCGATCGCGTGCTCCGCACCGGCCGGCCGGACGTAGGCCACGAGCGGGTCGACCAGTCCCGTCCACCCCGGCAACCGCACCCGGAACAGCCCGCGCCGCACGAAGACCACCCGGTGCTCGGACACCGCCTCGGGCGGCCACCACACCGGGGTGCGCGCCACGACCCGCAGGTCGTCGACGGCGAAGCCGGTCCCGGTGGCGACCCGCAGCGTCGTGCGCAACGCCCTACCGCCCGCGCTTCGGACCGGCGTCGTCGACGAACTGGCGCAGGAGCATCTCGATCAGCGCGGTCACGTCCGCGTCGACCATCGGCGCGCCGGTCATGCCCATCCGGTGCAGCAGGGTCCCGACGGTGATGTCGATGATCAGCAGGACCCGGTCCTCGGGCTCGCCGAGCGTGTCCCGCAGCGCGCGCAGGTACGGGTCCTGCAACCACTTGGACAGGATCTCGCGCAGGGCGGGATCGCTCATCCCGTCCACGAAGACACCCGCGAACGCCGCGCCCACCCCCGGCTCGGCGATCCGGGCCGCGCCCCAGCGGACGGCCGCGGAGATGTCCTCCGCCCGGCTGACGCCCTTCAGCGGCAGCGGGCCGAACGTGTCGATCAGGCAGTCCGTGATCAGCGCGCCCTTGGACGGCCAGCGGCGGTAGAGCGTCGTCTTGGCGACGCCCGCCGCGGCCGCGATGCGATCCATCGTCGCGCCCGCGTAGCCCAACTCGTGCACGGTCCTCAGCGTCGCCGCGAAGACCACGGCGTCGATGCCCGCGCGCGGGCGTCCTGGTGGCCTGCCGGACGGGGTCGCTGGGGTCATGGCCACACGATAGCCAATTGCGCTACCATCGGTATCGCTACTATCGGTAGCGAAACTAATGTCGAGGAGGAGCCATGGGGGACGTCACGGGCGCCGAGCGCCCACCGCTGGGCATCCGGTTGCTGCACGCCGTGCTGCGGGAACCGGACTGGTCGGCGATGACGACCGGGGAGTTGGTCGCCCACCGCGACGCGGTGAACCGCAAGCGGGCGTCCCGGACCGCCCGGGTGATCACCGGGTTCCCGGATCGCGGCGCGCGGATCCGTTGGGAGGAGGTGGCGCTACCCGATCGCCGGCTGCGGGTCCGGGTGCACCGGCCGTCGACCGCGCGCGGCGACCTGCCGCTCGTGGTCCACGTGCACGGCGGGGCGTTCGTCGGCACGGCGGCGCAGAGCGACTGGGTCAACAGCCACCTCGCGGCACGGCTGCCGGCGGTCGTCGTGTCGGTCGAGCACCGCCTCCTGGATCCGGTGACGCCGCTGCCGGCGGCCGTCGACGACGCCTGGGACGTGCTGCGGCACGTGGTGCGGCACGCCCGTGACTGGGGTGTCGACCCGGCGCGGGCCGCGGTCTTCGGCGAGAGCAACGGCGGGCTGATCACCGCGCTGGTCGCGCTCCGGGCCAGGGGATCCGGCCTGCCGCTGCGGGCGCAGGTGCTGGTCAACCCCGCCGTCGACCTGACCGGGACGGCGTTCGACCACCCGTCGATGACGCGGTACGCCGACAGCCCGACCCTGACCGCGACCCAGGTCGAGCTGTACCGGCGACTGGCAGTTCCGCCCGGAGCGGATCCCCGCGCCGTGTCGCCGCTGCACGCCGACGACCTCAGCGGGCTGGCGCCGGCGCTCGTGGTGGTGCCGACCCTGGACCCGCTGGCCGATCACGGCCGCCGCTACGCCGAACGGCTGCGCGAGTCGGGCACGCCGGTCCGCCTCACCGAACACCCCGGGGCGACGCACGCCTTCGTCAGCATGCCTGGCGTGGTGCGGCAGGCCAGGGCCGCGCGGGCGGAGATCGCGGCATTCCTCCGGGAGCACCTCACGTCGGACCGGGTCGCGCCGGCGGGAGAACGATGACCACCACCGACCTCGGCCCGGCGACGGCGCAACGCACGACGGCGCAACCCGGGGCGGTGCAACCCGGGGCAGACCAGGGCATGGCACGGCTGCTGCGCCCGCACCTGCCCGGCTTCGCGACCGTGGTGGTGCTCCAGGTCATCGGCGCCGTCGCGGGGCTGGCGCCGCTGCTTGCGGTGGTCGAACTGGGGCGCACCCTGCTGTCGCCCGGCCCGGTGGACCACGGCCGGGTCTGGGTCGTGGTGGTCGCGGGCGCGGCCGGTCTGTTCGTGCGCCTGCTGTTCACGGCGGCGGCGTCCGGCGTCGGGCACGTGCTCGACGGTCGGGTGCAACTGGCGTTGCGCCGGGCGCTGGCCGCACGCCTGGGGCGCGTGCCGATCGGCTGGTTCTCCCGGCGCCGGACCGGCGAGCTGGCGAAGGTCGTCGGCGAGGACGTGAGCGCGGTGCACCCGTTCATCGCCCACGCGCCCGGCGAACTCGTCTCCGCGTTCGTGGTGCCGCTGGTGTCGCTGGCCTACCTGGTCGCGATCGACTGGCGGCTCACCCTGATCACGCTCATCCCGGTGGCGCTGGCCGTGTCGCTGGTCCCCCTGCTGATGCTCCCCGGCCGGTTGCGCGAGCAGGAGGAGCTCGACGCGGCGATGGGGCGGATCGCGAACTCGGCCGTCGAGTTCGTGCAGGGCATCTCGGTGGTCAAGGTGTTCGGCGGATCCGGGCGGGCGCACCGCGAGTTCATCGACGCCGCCGACGCCTTCGTCGGCGTCTTCTCGCGGTGGGTGCGCGGCATGTCGGTGGTGGCCGCCGGGATGCAGCTCGCGCTGTCGCCGCCGTTCGTGCTGCTGGTGGTGCTGGTCGGTGGCTCGTCCCTGATCACGTCCGGCGGCCTGGCCCCGGCCGACCTGCTGCCGTTCCTGCTGCTCGGCCTGGGCCTGACCGCACCGGTGGCGGCGCTCGGCCACGGCTTCGACGACCTGCGGGCCGCACGGCGCGCGGTCGGGCGGATCAAGGACGTGCTCGCGGTGCAGCCCCTGCCGGAGCCCGGGAACCCCGTCGCACCGAGGGGTCACCGGGTGGAGCTGCGGGACGTCCGGTTCGGCTACGCCGAGGACCACGAGGTGCTGCGCGGGATCGACCTGGTGCTCGAACCGGGGACGGTCACCGCCGTCGCGGGGCCGTCGGGCAGCGGCAAGTCCACGCTGGCCCAGCTGGTGCCCAGGTTCTTCGACCCCACCGGCGGCTCGGTGCTGCTGGGTGGTGTCGACCTGCGTGAGCTCGGCAGCCGGGAACTCCACCGCACGGTCTCGTTCGTCTTCCAGGACGTCCGCCTGCTGCGCGCGTCGGTCGCGGACAACATCGCGTTGGCGGTACCGCGGGCCGACATGGACGACGTGGTGCGCGCCGCACGGTCGGCGAACATCCACGACCGCATCCTCCAGCTGCCACGCGGGTACGACACGGTGATCGGCGAGGACGTCGAGCTGTCCGGTGGCGAGGCCCAGCGGCTCTCGATCGCACGCGCGCTGCTCGCCGACGCGCCCGTCCTGGTGCTGGACGAGGCGACCGCCTTCGCCGACCCGCCGACCGAACAGGCCGTGCGCCGGGCACTGGCCGCGTCGGCGGGCGATCGGACGGTCCTGGTCATCGCCCACCGGCTGGAGACGGTCGCCGACGCGGACACCGCCGTGCTGCTGGAGCACGGGGTGATCGTCGAGCGCGGCAAGCCGGCCGAACTGCTGGCGCGCAACGGGGAGTTCGCCGCGTTCTGGCACTCCCACCGGTCGGCGACCCTGGACGAGCGCCCCGGCGCCGTGCCGCGAGGAGGCGGGTCCCGATGATCCGGATGGTGCTGCGCGTGCTGGGACATGAGTACGCCCGGTCGATGCGTCGCACGGTGGCCCTGATGACGATCACCGCGATCGCCGAGGGGCTGACCTGCGCACTGCTGGTCCCGGTGCTGCGGGCGCTGCTGGGTGGCACGCCCGGCGACGCCGAACCGTGGCTGATCGCGTTCGGGGCCTCGGTCGCGGTCTACGCGGTGCTGCGCTACGCCGGCGACCTGTCCGGCATGCGCGTCGGGACGACGATGTTGCGCGGCATGTACCACCGGCTCGGCGATCACCTGGCCCGGCTGCCCATCGGCTGGCACGACACCCGTCGGGTCGGCGAGGTGTCCCTCATGGCCGGCCGCGGCCTCCTGGCGGCGATGGGCGTGGCGGCGCACCTGCTGGCGCCGTTCATCTCCGCCCTGGTGACCCCACTGACGTTGGTGGTCGTGATGCTCGCGTTCGACTGGCGGATGGGGCTGGCCGCGTTGGTCGCCGCACCGGTCGTGGCGGTGATCCAGGTGCGGACGGCGCGTTCGGCGGCCGCCGTCGACGCCGAGCGCCACGAACGCGACCGCGAGGCCACCGCCCGGGTCGTCGAGTTCCTCCAGGCCCAGCCGGTGCTGCGGGCGGGTGGCCGGACCGGTGAACGCTTCGCGTTGCTGGACGACGCGCTGCACGAGGTCGAGCGCGCGTCCCGCCGGGCTGTGCGGTCGGCGTTGCCGGGCGCGGTGGGCCTGACGCTCGTGGTGCAGGCGGTGTTCACCGCGGTGGTGGCGCTGGGCGGCTACCTCGCGCTCGGCGGGCACATCGGCGCGGCGGAGGTCCTGGCGATCCTCGTGCCGGCCGCCCGTTGCGCCGATCCGCTGCTGTCGCTGTCCGACATCGGCGGCAAGCTGCGCGGCGCGCGGGCCGAGCTGGCGAGGCTGGAGGCGGTGTTGCGCACCGATCCCCTGCCCGAAGCCCTCGAACCGGTCCGGCCGGTGCGCCACGACCTGGAGTTCGAGGCCGTCACCTTCCGGCACGGCGAGCGCACGGTGCTCGACGGCATGTCGTTGACCGTGCCGCAGGGGCAGCGGCTCGCCGTCGTCGGGCCGTCCGGTGCGGGCAAGAGCACCCTGCTGCAGTTGGTGGCGCGGTTCTACGACGTCGATGCGGGCGCGGTGCGCGTGGGTGGCGTGGACGTGCGCGCGATCGACTCCGAGGTGTTGATGGCGGGCATCGCCATCGTGTTCCAGGACGTCTACCTGTTCGACGGCACGATCGAGGAGAACGTGCGCCTCGGCCGTCCCGACGCCGACGAGGCCGACGTGCGGGCGGCGGCGACCGCGGCGCGGTTGGACGAGGTGGTCGAGCGCCTGCCCGGCGGGTGGGCGACGAACGTCGGCGAGGGCGGAGCGCTGCTGTCCGGTGGTGAGCGCCAGCGGGTCTCGATCGCGCGGGCGCTGCTGAAGGACGCGCCCGTCGTGCTGCTGGACGAGGTGACCTCGGCGCTGGACCCGGTCAACGAGGCGGCCGTGCACGAGGGCGTCGAACGCCTGATGGCGGGCCGGACGGTGGTGATGGTGGCGCACCGCATGAGGACCGTCCGACGAGCCGACCGCGTCGTCTTCCTGGACGGCGGCCGGATCGTGGAGGAGGGCACCCACGACGAACTGCTGCGGCACGGCGGCCGTTACGCCGACTTCTGGCACATCTCCGGGACGGCGCCGGGGAGTGGCTGAGGCGCGTCCGAGCCGAACCGCGGTCCGGCCGGCCGTACCAACGGCGTTGGGCACTCGGGCGGCTTGCGCCCGGGCGCCGCGGCGGGTGTAGTGGAAAGCGCTTTCACCACCTGCCGCCACTACCGGAGCCGCCGCCACCAGACCCGACCGACACACCCCGATCGTGGAGAGGGCCGGTGAATGCCGACCCTCTCCACGGCGTGGTCCCGACTATTCCGTCTCAATGGTTTCACCGTCTTGGCGGTCACGAAGAGGGCGAACCGGACTTTACCCATACGAGATGCGGCCATTGACGTTGACGCGAGTCCGACGCAACTATTTCGCCGAGAAAAACCACCCGGTGGTACCGCCGCACCACCCCAGGCGAAAGGCACGGACATGACATTGTCGTCATCCGGTGCGCTGGCCGTCACGGTCGGGGTGCTCGCCGCGCTCACGTCGGTCGCGCCGTCGGCGCAGGCCGCCACCGTGGACACCACGGCCACGTACGCGGTGGTCGCCCGGCACAGCGGCAAGGCGATGCAGGTGCAGTCGACCTCCGACGGTGGCGCCGTCGTGCAGGCCACGAGAACCGATTCCTCGGCGCAGCAGTTCCAGTTCGTGGATTCCGGCGGCGGGTACTACCGGCTGAAATCCCGGCACAGCGGGAAGGTCGTCGGTATCGCCTCGTCGTCCACGGCCAACGGCGCGAACGTGGTGCAGTGGACCGACACCAATGGCGCCGAACAGCAGTTCAGCCTCACCGACACCGACGGTGGTCATGTCCGGTTCGTCAACCGCAACAGCGGCAAGGCGTTGGACGTGTGGGAGCGGTCGACCGCCGACGGCGCGCGGATCTCGCAGTACGACGTCAACAGCGGCACCAACCAGCAGTGGCAGCTCGTCCGGCTGGGCGGCGGCACGCCGGGCGGCAACGGCGCGCCCACCGACCCGAACGTCAAGTACTTCGGTCGGTGGAACACCGCCGACCCCACGGCGTACGTCTCGGAGTGGGCGGGCGCGTACGTGGTCGTGGGTTTCACCGGCCGCACGGTGAAGCTCAAGCAGCGCAACGCGATCGACTTCTACGTCAGCATCGACGGCGGTCCGGACGTGTCCTACGTCAACCGCAGCGGGACGGTGAACCTGACCCCGACTCCGCTGGCGGCGGGCAACCACACCCTGCGGGTGTCCTACCGGCCGATCGCCGGGTCCTACCGGGGCGACGCGGTCTACCGGGGTGTGGAGCTGGACCCCGGCGCGGGCACGTTCGCGCCGCCCGTGCCCGGCCGGGTCGTCGAGTTCGTCGGCGACTCCATCACGGTCGGGCAGCAGTCGTCCAAGCAGGCGTTGACGGCCTACGGCTGGCTGGTCGGCGAGCGGCTGGGCGTGGGCCACACGCAGATCGCCGTGGGTGGCGCGTGCCTGGTGTCGGCGGCGGACGGGTGCATCGGCATGAGCGACCGCTTCCTGCGCACCGGGTTGCAGGCCAACGCGACCAACTGGGACTTCTCCCGCTACCGCGCGGACGTCGTGGTGATCAACCTGGGCACCAACGACGTCGGCCACAACGTGACCGGCTCGCAGTTCCAGGCCGCCTACGTCACGTTGATCCAGCGCGCCCGGCAGAAGTACCCGACCGCCACGGTCCTGGCGATGCAGACCTTCCGCAAGCGCTTCATCCCCGAGACGCAGGCGGCCGTGCGGATCGTCAACGACCCGAAGGTCAGGTTCGTCGACACCACCGGGTGGATCGTCGAGTCCACCGACACCACCGACAACGTGCACCCCAACGACCAGGGGCACCGCAAGATCGCCGACCGGCTCGCACCGATCCTGTCGGCCGCGCTCACCGGCTGAGCCGGCACCACCCCCTCCCCCGCCGCACGTCCGGGCCGGGCAGCGCGCCCGGACGCGCAGCGGTGCCGTGCCCTGCCCACGAACCCGCAGCAAGGAGCGACCACCATGCCTCCTGGAACCGCCGTACTGCGTTCGGCGCTCGCCGTGACGCTCACCGCGTGCGCCTGGACCGCCCTCGCCGCCGCCCCGGCGCAAGCGGCGCCGGCCGGTTGCACCGGCACCGGCCCCATCACCTGCCGCTACGACGTGGCGCCCGGCCACTACGACGTCACCGTGCGGCTGGGCGCCACCACCCGCGCGGCCAACACCGGCATCACCGCCGAGGCGCGACGCCGGGTGCTCGGCGCCGTCGACACCGGCGCCGGTCAGCTCACCGAACGGGTCCTCACCGTCAACGTGCGACAGCCGGAGGGGCAGCCCACCGGCCAGGGCGGCACCGGGACACCCGGGCTGACCCTCGTGTTCGACGGTCGGGCACCGGCGGTCGAGGCCGTCACGCTCCGGCAGGTCAGGCCGCCCGCCCTGTTCCTGGTCGGCGACTCCACCGTGTGCGACCAGCCGGTCGCCCCCTACGCCGGCTGGGGCCAAGCCCTGCCCCGCCTCCTGCGCGAGGGCCTGTCGGTGGCCAACTACGGCGACTCCGGCGAGAGCTCCGGCTCCGTGCTGTCCAACGCGGCGCTGTTCCCCGCCGTGCGGTCGCAGACCCGCGCCGGCGACACCGTGATGATCCAGGTCGGCCACAACGACAAGCGCACCACCGCCACCACGTTCCGCGCCAACCTCACCCGGATGGTCCGCGAAGTCCGCGCGGCCGGCGGCACGCCCGTGCTGGTGACACCACCCGTCCGCAGGCTCCTCGACTCGAACGGCCGCCTCACCGGCACCGCGCGCCACGTCAACGAGCTCGGCGTGAACCTGCCCAACGAGATGAAGGCCGTCGCACGGGCCCAGGGCACACCCCTGATCGACCTCACCGCGTCGTCCGGCGCCCTGGTCGAGCAACTCGGCGCGTCGGCCTCCGAGAGGCTCTTCCTGACCAGGGAGAAGGGCGACAACACCCACTTCTCCGACTACGGCGCGGCCGCCATGTCCAACCTCGTGCTCACCGAGGCGGTCCGGCTGGGCGTCATCCGGTCGACGCAGGTCCGCTGATGTCACGAATTCCACCGAAACGACATGGAGGATCGATGAGGATTTCTTCACGGAGCAGGGTCCTGGCGGTCGTGATGGCCGTCTGCGCCGCGACGGCGACCCTGGTGACACCGGCGCACGCCGCGCCCGCTCCCGCCCGCTGCGCCGCCGAGCAGGCCGCCGGTCCGGGGGTCGCCGCCGCACCGTTCAAGGTGTGGCTGGCCGGCGACTCGACCATGGCCAACGGCAACAGCACGTGCCCGGTCGGCTGGGGCCGGGAGTTCGACCGGCTCTTCAACGACGACGTCACCGTCGTCAACAACGCCGTGGGCGGCCGCAGCATCCAGACCTGGCTGTACGAGTCGAACGTCAAGAGCACCAAGGACTCCACCGGCGAGTGCGTGGTCAGCCCGCGCACCTACGCCTCCCGCTGGGCCGGGATGCTCTCCTCGACCAACGGCATGAAGGCCGGTGACTGGCTCGTCATCCAGTTCGGCATCAACGACGGCGACCGCAACTGCCCGCGCCACGTCGGCACCTCGCGCTACCGCCAACTCCTCGCCACGATGGCGCGCGAAGCCAAGGCCCGAGGGGTCAAGCCCGTCTACGTCACCCCCGTCGCGGCCATCCGCTGCTCCGGCTCCACCGCCGTCGGCAACCGCGGCTTCGTGAACGAGACGATCGCCCAGGGCCAAGCCGACCAGGTGCCGGTCATCGACCTGCACCAGCGCAGCGTCAACCTCTACAACTCGCTGCGCCTGTGCCCCAACAACGGCAACTACGGCGAAGGCGCGGTCGGCGCGTTCTTCTGCAACGACCACACCCACTTCGAGGCGGCCGGCGCCGCCCGCATCGCCGAGGTGGTCGCCAGGGCACTGCGGGAACAGGGCATCGGCCTCGCGGCCTCCCTGCGCTAGGACGGCGCGGACCGGGGTGCTCCCGCCGGCACCCCGGTCCTCCGGCCGGCCGCGTTGAACGTTCCAGCGAACAGCCGTTGATCGGCGTGCTCGTCCGATGTTAGCGTTCACAGCACCGCTAGCAGTACGCCGCCGACCCGAGCCCGCGTTACGTGGAACGTTCAAGGAGAGGCAATGGCGCCTGCCGGCTTGCCCAGGAGATTGAGCCATGTGGTGATGGCGGCGGTCGCCGCCGCGGCGGTGCTGTTCGCCGCACCGGACCACCCGGCGGCACAGGCCGCGCCCGGTAGCCCGGCGGTCACCCCACCGCTGGGCTGGAACTCGTGGAACACCTTCGGCTGCAACATCAACGAGACGGTGATCCGCCAGGCGGCGGACGCGATGGTCGGCTCCGGCATGGCCGCGGCCGGCTACCGGTACGTCGTGGTGGACGACTGCTGGTTCGACCCGCAGCGCGACGCGCAGGGCAACCTGCGCGCCCACCCGACCAGGTTCCCCGCCGGCATGAAGGCGCTGGGCGACTACATCCACGGCCGCGGCCTGAAGTTCGGCATCTACATGGCCCCGACCGACCGCACCTGCGCCCAGCGGGTCGGCAACTACCCCGGCTCGACCGGCAGCGGCGGCCGGGAGGCGCAGGACGCCCGCACGTTCGCCTCCTGGGGTGTGGACTACCTCAAGTACGACTGGTGCTCGCCCGAGGGCACCCGCGACCAGCAGATCGCCCGGTTCACCACCATGCGCGACGCGCTCCGCGCCACGGGTCGGCCGATCGTGTACAGCATCAACCCCAACAGCCTGCACGCCATCACCGGCGACAAGTACAACTGGGGCGAGGTCGCCGACCTCTGGCGGACCACCGAGGACCTGCTCGACATCTGGCAGAACGGCAACACCAACAGCTACCCCATGGGTGTGGGCAACGTCGTGGACGTGACTGCGCCGCTGGCCGCCCAGGCCGGTCCCGGGCACTGGAACGACCCGGACATGCTCGTCGTCGGCCGTCCCGGGCTCAGCCTCACCGAGTCGCGGGCGCACTTCGCGCTGTGGGCCCTGATGGCCGCGCCGCTGATGGCGGGCAACGACATCCGCTCGATGTCGACCGACGTCAGCGCGATCCTGCGCAACCCGCGGCTGATCGCGGTGAACCAGGACCCGCTCGGCGCGGGTGGCCGCCGGGTGCGCGACGACGGCAACACCGAGGTGTTCGCCAAGCCGCTGGGCGACGGGTCGGTCGCGGTCGGCCTGTTCAACCGCGGGGGTGGCAGCACGACCGTCTCCACCACGGCCGCGCAGGTCGGGCTGTCCGGGAGCTCGTTCACCCTGACCGACCTGTGGACCGGCGCCACCGGCTCGTCCGCCGGCACCATCTCCGCGACCGTGCCGGCGCACGGTGTCGCGGTGTACCGCGTCAGCGGCGGCAGCGCCCTGGCCACCACCACCGGCAGGCTGCGGGGCGCCGCGTCCGGGCGGTGCGTGGACGTCGACAACGCCTCCACCGCGGCCGGGGCCGCCACGCTGCTCTGGGACTGCCACACGGCGGCGAACCAGCTCTGGACCAGCTGGGCGGGCGGTGAGGTCCGGGTGTTCGGGAACATGTGCCTCGACGCCGACAACCAGGGCACCACCAACGGCACGCGGGTCATCACGTGGACGTGCAACGGTCAGGCCAACCAGCGGTGGACGTTCGCCGCCGACGGCTCGATCCGCAACGTCCACGCCGGGCTCTGCCTCGACGCCGACCGGGCGGGCACGGCCAACGGCACGGCGTTGCTCCTGTGGACTTGCAACGGGCAGCCCAACCAGCGGTGGGCTCGCGCGTAGGCCGCACCACGCCCCACCGCGATGGTGGATCATGTGCGGATGCGCGCAGGAGGCGAGGACCCGGAGAACGGCTCGAAGCGGCGGAGGCGGCGCGTCGGCATCGTCGACGTGGCCGCCGCCGCCGGCGTGTCGCGCCAGACCGTGTCCAACGTCCTCAACGGACGCTCCGAGTACTACTCGGAGCCGACCCGCGAGAAGGTGGCGGCGGCCATGCTGTCGCTGGGTTACCAGCCCGACCGCGCCGCGCAGAGCCTTCGGTCGCGGCGCACCAGGCAGATCGGCTACCACATCTTCGGCGAGCAGCTCGACCTCGCGCAGGGCTTCACGCTCCACTTCCTCCAGTCCCTGGTGAAGTCCGCCGCCGAGGTCGACCACCAGGTCCTGGTGTTCACCCACCGCCACGACGACCCGCTGGCGGTGTTCGAGGACCTCGTCGCACGACACGCCGTGGACGCGTTCGTCCTGTCGGAGTCCGGCGTGGACGACCCGCGGGCCCGCTTCCTGGCCGACAACGGCATCCCGTTCGCCTGCTTCGGCCGCCTCGCACCGGACCTGCCGCAGCACTGGGTGGACGTGGACAACGTCGCCGGGATGCGGGCGGTGATCGACCTGCTCGTGGCCGACGGCCACGTCCGGTTCGCCTACCTCGGCGCCGACGGCGACCAGTACTGGAAGGTCGAGCGCCGGGAGGGCTTCACGCAGGGCCTGGCCGAGCACGGCATCCGGGCGCCCAAGGCGTCCGTCTTCCAGGGCTCCGACCAGGGCATCCGACGCCGCGCTCGGCGGCTGCTCGGCGACCGGAACCCGCCGACCGCGATCGTGACCGGCAGTGACGCGGTCGGCGCGGTCGTCGTGCACGTCGCCCAGGCCCTCGGCCTGCGGGTGGGCGTCGACGTCGCGATCACCGGCTTCGACGGCGGTGCCGTCGGCCTGATGAGCGAACCCACCCTGACCACCGCCCGCATCCCGGTCGAGCTCGTCTCCGAGCACCTGATCGCCCGCTGCCTGCGCCAGGTCGAGCACGGCCACGACGGCCGACCGGGCCTACTGCTGCCCACCGAGCTGGTGCGCGGCGACAGCACCTGAGCACCGGTCCCGTCACCCGTCCGGTCCCGGGTGTGGTGCCGCCGCCTTGGCGTAGCGGTGGGCCAGGCGGGCGAAGGCGTCCTTGAGCTCGGTCGGCCCCACGACCTCGATGTCGGCGTCGAACCTGCCGATGGCGGTGGCCAGGCCGGCCCACGACCACGATCCCGAGGTGAGCCGGCAGCGGTCCGGGCCGAGCGGCTCGACCACCCCGTCGTGGGCGTACGGCGCCACCTCGGCGGCGGGCAGGTCGAGGACCACCTCGCCGCGGCACGGCCGACCGCCGGAGTCGTCGGAGCCGGAGAACCTGGCGGCGACGAAGCCGGCCACGTCGCCTCCCGGCAGTGCACGCGGGGTGAAGCGGGGGCCGGTGGGCGTGCGCGGCGTGATCCGGTCGACGCGGAACGTGCGCCAGTCGTCGCGGTCGAGGTCCCAGGCGACGAGGTACCACCGACCGCCCCGGGTCACGACGTGGTGCGGCTCCACCCGGCGCGGTGGCGTCGCGACGGGGTCGACCTCCTCCGGGGTGGCGGCGTAGTCGAAGCGCAGCACTTCGCGGGCGTGGACGGCTCCGCTGATCGCGAGCAGCACGCCGCTGTCGAACGGCGGTGCGGCGGGACGTTCGACGGCGGTCACCTGGAGGGTGTCGACGCGGTGGCGCAACCGCGCGGGCATGACCTGGCGGACGGTGGTCAGCGCCCGTGCCGCGGCTTCCCCGATGCCGGCGCCGGTGGTGGCGATCCGGAGTGCCACGGCCAGGGCGACGGCCTGGTCGTCGTCGAACAGCAGCGGCGGCAGTTGGGTGCCCGCGCCGAGCCGGTAGCCCCCGTCCGGGCCCTTCACGGCCTCGATGGGGTAGCCGAGCTCGCGCAGGCGGTCGACGTCGCGGCGCACCGTGCGCGGGCTGACCTCCAGCCGTTCGGCCAGCAACGCCCCCGGCCAGTCCCGGCGCGCCTGCAACAGCGACAGCAGCGACAGCAGTCGCGCTGAGGTTTTCGGCATGGTCCCATCCTGCCCGAAGTAGAGGACACACCCTGGCCGCTTCCCCTGCGACCGTTGGCCCACAGCAGGCAGCAGGCAGCCGGCACGAATCAGGGAGCGATCTTGTCCGTCACGACCACGACCCACCTGAACTTCCGCGGCGACGCGCACGCGGCACTGGAGTTCTACCGATCGGTGTTCGGCGGCCACCTCGCCGTCGTCACGTACTCCGACGCCGGGAACGTGCAGGAGGACGCCGATGCCGACAGGGTGATGTGGGGTCAGGTGCTCGCCGGGAACGGCTTCCACGTCATGGCCTACGACGTGCCGTCGCGGCTGGCGCACGACCCGGGTGAGAACTCGTTCTTCGTCTCCCTGCGCGGCGAGACCGTCGACGAGGTCACCGGGTACTGGGAGGCGCTCTCCGACGGTGCGACCGTCGTCATCCCGATGGGCCCGGCAGGCTGGGCTCCCGCCTACGGGATGCTGCGGGACCGCTTCGGCGTCGTCTGGGTCGTCGACGTCGTCAGCGAGCACAACGGCTGACGCACCGCGCCTCGGGTGGGCGGGAGCACGTTCTCGCCCACCCGCTCGTCCGGTGGCAGCGTTCGGTGCGGCCGGGCGCGTGGTCGAAGCCCTGGCCGAACCACGACGACCGGCGGTTCGCAGAGATCGCGGATCCATCCACTGTAGACAGATCGCGGTTCGGCCGCATGTCGGGCGCGACCGACGCACCGGCCGCCGCGGGCGGACTGGCCGAGACTCCTCCACGCGCGCGGGAAGAAGCCCCGCAGAACATGTCTTCCCCCCGGAACGAGTGGGACCCGACAGCCCCGACTGAAGGCACAGTAAGCCACGGGTGCCGCCCGGTGGAAGTACCTGGTGAGTCACAGGCCGGAGGAGCTAAGGTGCCCGCGCCGTCCATCGTGGCCAGTCGAGCCGAGGGAAACACACCGTGCGCCATAGACCTTCCGTCCGCGTGCCCGGATTCAGACGAGCGCTGACGCTGCTCGTCACGGGGACCGCGATCACGCTCGGAGCGGCTCTCGCTCCGCCCGTCGCCACCGCGTCCGAGCCCACACCCGCGCCACCACCGGCCACCGCGCCCGACGCGAGCACCCCGGCGCCCACGCCGACGGAGGTCAACGCCCTCGAAGCGGCGAAGAGCTCCGGCAAGGCGGTCGAGGTGGCCGAGAAGACCACCGAGACCTCCACCGTCCTGGCCAACCCGGACGGCACGTTCACGCTGCACTCGCACCCGCAACCGGTGCGGGTCAAGCAGAACGGCGCGTGGCGCGACGTCGACACCACGTTGACCAAGCGCCCGGACGGCGGCCTCGCCCCGGTGGCCGCCGCGATCGACGTGGTCTTCTCAGGCGGCGGGTCCACGCCGATGGTCACCATGACCGAGGCCGACAAGTCGCTGTCGCTGGCCTGGCCGACGCCGCTGCCCGAGCCGGTGCTCGACGGCAGCACGGCCACCTACCCGGACGTGCTCCCCGGTGTCGACCTGCGGGTCACCGCGGGCACCATCGGGTATTCGCAGGTCCTCGTCGTCAAGGACGCCAAGGCCGCGGCCGACCCCGCGCTGAGGGCGCTGAAGTTCACCGCGGTCGGCAAGGGCGTCGCCCTCGACCGGTCCAGCAAGAGCCTGAGCGCCAAGGACAGCCACGGCAACCCGGTGTTCTCCGGGTCGACGCCCGTCATGTGGGACTCCACCCGTGACGACAAGGTCGGGCCCGCGCCGAGCGCGACCGAACCGGGCAGCGGCAAGCTGTCCGCGCTGGAGCTGTCGACCCGCGAGGTCGACGGCCCGGCCTCGGTCGAGCTGACGGTCGTCCCGGACCCGAAGGCGCTGACCGGCCCCGACGTCCGGTACCCGCTGTACATCGACCCGGTGATGTCGCGCAACAAGGAGTCGTGGCTCGAAGTCACCGACGAGGACTGGCAGTACTACAACGCGACCATGGACGCCCAGGTCGGCAACTGCGGCAACTGGACCGGGTGCGACGGCAACTGGGTCGCGCGTTCGTTCTTCAAGTTCGTGACCCCGGACCTGCAGTCGCGCAACGGCCGCAAGGCCACCCTGTGGAGCGCTTGGATGGTCGCGCTGCAGACGCACGGCACCAGCTGCACCGCCGAGTCGACCACCGTCTACCAGGTCGCACCCTTCTACTCCAACACCCGCTGGCCCGGACCGAACGGCCACGCCATCGACTCGAAGTCGTCCAACGCGGGCGACCAGTGCGGTGGCGCGCGCGACGTGGTGTTCAACGTCGGCCGGAGCGCGCAGGAGGTCATCGACGTCAACGCGGGCGACCTGCACATGGGCCTGCTCGCACCGGACGAGGGCAACAAGTTCCAGTGGAAGAAGTTCGGCAACAACCCGCGCCTCGAAGTGACGTTCTCCTTCCCGCCCAACGCCCCGTACGACCTGTCGGTGGGCAACGCGTTCGACTGCGGCAACGGCCTCATCACGCCGGACGCCTTCCCGACGCTGTACTCGCGGGCGACGGACAACAACGCCTCGCCGATGAACCTCGCGCTGTACACCGAGATCTGGGACACCGCGCACACCGCCAACAAGGCGAAGACCACCACCCCGCCGGAGATCGCGTCCGGCAGCCTCGGCAGCTGGCAGAGCGACGTCGACCTGGGCAACGGCACCTACGACTTCAAGGTCACCGCGCACAACATCTTCCCCGGTGACGGCACCAAGAACCTGTGGGCGGGCGTCTGGTCGCCGTGGCTGAGGTTCACCACGCGCAGCGTGCCGATCACGCAGGTGCCCACGATCACCAGCGGCGACTACCCGCAGGGGTACTGGGGCAAGCCGCAGAACCAGCCGGGTACGTTCACCTTCACGGCGCTCGGCACCTCGAACCTGGCCGGGTTCACCTACTCCTTCAACGGTTCCGGCACCCAGGTCGCGCCCACGAACTCGGACTGCGCCTACGACAGGACGTTCGGCACCGACGGCGGGTGGGTCACCGCCGCGGGCGGCCGGGGCACCATCACCGTGCCGCCGACGCTGAGCCCGGGCTACCACACGCTGCACGTGCGCAGCTTCGACGACGCGCACAAGCTCTCGCCGGAATCGCAGGCGTACGCGTTCTACGTGGCGCCGAGCTACGTCACGCCCGCGCCGACCCAGCGCATCGAGGGCGAGACCCTCGCGCTCAGCGGCATCGGCAGCGGCCAGCTCAGCGCGACGCCCGCCGACGACCCGCTCGTGTCCGGCGGCAAGTACCTGAAGCTGGTCGCGAACACCGACGGCGCCACCGGGAAGATCGCCTTCACCGTGCCGGCGACCGGGGACTACGACCTCACCGCGGGGATGGTGTCGAACAAGAACATGCCCGACCAGGTGCGGTTCACCCTCGACGGTCGCGAACTGGCCGGCTACTACTCGGGTGGCACCCAGACCACGACCCGGACGTACGACCTGCCGCTGGCCGGCATGCGGCTGTCCGCCGGGCAGCACGTCCTGGGCGTGAAGCTGAACATGAAGTGGGATTCGACCGCGACGATGTTCCTGGCGGGCCTGGACTACCTGCACCTGTCGCCGACGGTGAAGCTCGACGCGGAGGTGCTGCCGGAGGTCTCGACCGACAAGCCGCTCGTGCGCTGGGGCGGCTGCTGCAACATGCCGGTGAAGAGCAACAGCTACCTGTACTTCGACGGTGACGGCGTCGGCCAGTCGTTCAGCCTCAAGGTCACGACGCCGATCGAGGCGGACTACGCGATCGGCGCGGGCTTCGCGAAGTCCCCCAGCTACGGCACGTGGTCGGTCGGCGTGGACGGGAGCCCGCTCGGCACCACCTCGGTCGACGGCTACAGCGACACCTTCACCGCCGGATTCGCACCGCTCGGCGGGGTGCACCTGACCGCGGGCGAGCACGTGGTGACGTTCACGACCACGGGCACGAACCCGAACAGCACCGACATCCGCTACCGGATCGGGATCGACTACCTCACCCTCATCCCGGTCAACAACGTCACCACGGCGAGCTTCGCCGACGCGATGAACAACAAGGGCATCAGCTCGGACGGCACGACGACGGCGGTGCTGGACTACTTCGGCGCGAGCCTGTCCGCGCAGACGCTGGCCGCGGCGGGGCTCGCGCCGGGCAACAAGGTGACGATCAGCGGCGCGACGTTCACCATGCCCGCGGCGAACGCGGCAGGTAACGACAACGTGGTGGCGATCGGGCAGACGATCCCGTTCCCGGCCGAGCAGCAGGTGAAGGCGAACGCGGTCGGCCTGATCGTCACCAGCACGTGCGGCAAGACGCTGCCGCGCACCGGCACGATCACCTACACCGACGGCACCACGTCGAACCCGCTGTTCCCGGAGGCCGCCGAGTGGACCTGGCTGCCCGACGACCCGATCGGCATCAAGCTGCCGTACCGCAACGCGGGCCTGTCCAAGCAGACCAACTACCACCCGGTGCTCTACCCGGTGTTCGTGCCGGCCGACCCGACCAAGACGGTCAAGTCCATCACGCTGCCGAACTACGGGACCGGCTTCCTGGCCGGCACCTGTGACCCGGCTCCGGCGCTGCACGTCTTCGCGATGGCTCCCCGGCCGGTGGGCGCGGGCTGGGTCGGCGCGTGGGCCGCGCCGGCCGACAACGCCGTGGTCGTGCCGAACGGGTTCGCCGACCGGACCCTGCGCACCGTGCTCAAGCCCACCGTCACCGGCGCCCAGGTGCGGGTGAAGTTCGCGAACACGGTCAGCAGCACCCCGGCGACCATCGACGCGGCGACCGTGGCGGCGCAGTCGGGCACCGGCGCGACGACCACCGGCACGCCGGTGCCGCTGAAGTTCGGCGGCGCCGCCTCGGTGACCATCCCGGCCGGTGGCGAGGTGTACAGCGACCCGGTCGCGATGCCGACCGGCGGCAACCTCGTGGTCAGCCTGCACCTGCCGACGGCGGTGCCGCAGGCGCCGGTGCACGGCGAGGCGAACGCGCCGACGTACCTCGCGTCCGGCAACGTCGTGGGCAACGTCGACGGCGCTCCGTTCACCACGACGTTGAACGGCAGCTACTACGTGTCCGCGGTGGACGTGTCGACCGCGGATCCGGGCCACGGCACCGTCGTGGTGCTCGGCGACCAGCTGACGGCGCAGGCCCCTCCCGGTCCGGCGCAGCGCAACACGTGGGTGGACAACCTGCCCGGCAAGCTCGCCGCGTCCGGGGGCACCCTGCCCGGCGGCCTGATCAACGCGAGCCGGGCGGGCATCCCGGACACCGGGCGCTGGAGGATGACCGACGGCAGCGGCACCACCGCGCGCGACTTCACGGGCGGTGCCAACGCCACGGCGGCCGGCGGCGTCACGTGGAGCACCGACCACAACGGGTCCGCGGTCCTCGACGGCTCCACCGGGCACTTCCAGACGGCTTCGAAGGTCCTGGACACCGGCCGGAGCTTCAGCGTCTCCGCCTGGGTGAAGGTCAACGACCTGAGCAGGTCCTACACCGCGGTGGCCCAGGACGGCGGCTCGGTCAGCTCCTTCGCGCTGCAGTACTACCAGCCGCACCGCCGCTGGTCGTTCACGGTGGTGCGGTCGGACTCGACCGTCGTCGCGCCGACGCTGACGTCGTCGAGCACGTTGGCGGAGATCGGCAGGTGGACGCACCTGGTGGGCACCTACGACGCCACGACGCGGACGACCCGGTTGTACGTGGACGGGGTGCACCAGGTGGCCGCGAGCAACGTGACCGTCTTCCCCGGCAACGGCCCGCTCACCATCGGCCGCCGGAAGTCGAACGGGCAGCCGGCCGAGTACCTCAACGGCGCGATCGCGGACGTCCGCGTGCACCAGCGGGCGCTGGCGCCGCTCGACGCCCAGTGGTCGTTCTGGCAGAAGGACTGGAACGCGTTCCCGAACACCGGGTCCGTCGGCGCGGGCAACATCAAGCTGGAGGTCGACCGCTCGGTGCTCAGCGCGCCCGGTGTGCGCACGGTGCTGCTGGCGGCGGGTGCGAACACCGTCCTGCGCGGCGGGACAGCCGCCGAGGCGCGGGCGGGCCTGGAGCTGCTGATCAAGGCGGGCAGCCCGACGGGGATGAAGCGGCAACTCCGGCCGGACGGCACGCCGGTGCACGTCATCCTGACCACGGTGCCGCCGTTGGGGCTCGACGGGGCCGATCCCCGCGAGGTGCAGCGCAGGCAGCTCAACAGCGACATGATGGCCCACTTCGCGGACTACGGCGCCGACTACGTCGTGGACTTCGACGCGGCCGTCCGCAGCGGGGCCGATCCCGGGAAGGTCGCTCCGGAGTACCTGACGGGCGGCGTGGCGAACGGCGCCTACCACGACCGGATCGCGCAGTTCCTCGCTGACGCGATCAACGACTTCCCGCCGAGGGCCGAGCTCTAGGACGTTCGGTCGCACGAGGGCCACTCCCGCTCCGGGGGTGGCCCTCGTGCCTTTTCCGGGCCGTCGGCGTCAGGCCGGACCGAGCAGGTCCCACCGATTGCCGGCGATGTCCAGGAACACCGCGACCCGCCCGTAGGGCTCCGGCCTGGGCGGGGTCACGAATTCAACACCTGCTGAAATCATCCGGTCGTAGACGGCGTCGAAGTCGTCGACGCGCAGGAAGAACCCGACGCGGCCGGCGACCTGGTCGCCCACGACAGCCTCCTGCCGCGGACCGTCGGCGCGGGCGAGCAGGATCCCCGTCCCGCCGCCGGGCGGCCGGACGACGACCCACCGCTTCGGCCGGCCGTCGTTGGTGAGCGACGGTGAGTCCTCCACCAGCTCGAAGCCCAGGACCTCGGTGAAGAAGCTGATCGCCGGGTCGTACTCGGCGACCACGACGGTGATGAGATCAAGGTGCACGATCGCGATCACACCACGCCGTGCCGTGGCCGGTGACCGGCGGGCGGCCGAGCGCTGCGAAGGGGCCGCCGATCGCCCGTGACAGAATCGGCTGGGTGCAGATCGGGATGCTTGGACCGTTCGTGGTGAGCACCGATGAGGGCGTCCTCGCCGACGTGCCGGGCGCCCGGTTGCGTGGGCTGTTGATCGCCCTCGCGCTCGACCCGGGTCGCGTGGTCCCGAAGGCGACGCTCGTCGACTGGATCTGGGGCGAGCGCCCGCCGTCCGACGCGACGAACGCCTTGCACCGCTTGGTCTCCCGGCTGCGGAAGGTGCTGCCGGACGGGGTGGTCGAGGGGCAGACCGACGGTTACCGGTTGCGGGTGGAACCCGACGCCGTCGACGCCGTGCGGTTCGAACGCCTCGTCGCGCGCGCCCGCCGTGACGACGACCCGCGGCGGGTCGGGCCGCTGCGCGAGGCCTTGGCGCTGTGGCGCGGTGCGGCCATGCAGGACGTCGGGTTGCCGGAGAGCGCGGCGTTCGACGCGGCGGTCACCCGGCTCGAAGGGCTGCGCCTGACCGCCATGGAGGACCGGTTCGACGCCGAGGTCGACCTCGGCCACGGCGCGGAGCTGGTCACGGAGCTGACCGACCTGGTGGCCGCGCACCCGGTGCGGGAACGGCTCGTCGCCGCCCTGATGCGCGCCCTCGTCGCGACCGGCCGCGACACCGAGGCGCTGCTCGTCTACCAGCGCACGAGGGAGGCGTTGGCCGACTCGCTCGGCGTCGACCCGTCGCCGGAGCTGGCCGCGGTGCACGTGGCGCTGCTGCGGGGCGAGCTCGGCCGGCGGGAGGACAACCGGAAGACCAACCTGCGGGCCGAGCTGACCAGCTTCGTCGGCAAGGAGGCCGACGTCGCCGCGGTCCGCGAACTGGTCGCCGAGCACCGGCTCACCACCGTGATCGGGCCGGGTGGTTCGGGCAAGACCAGGCTCGCCACCGAAACCGCGCGCACGCTGCTCGGCGACCTGCCGGACGGCGCCTGGCTGGTGGAACTCGCCACCATCGGCGCGGAGGGGCACACGAGGGGTGGGAACGACACTGCGGGTGGGCCCGAAGGGCAGAGGGGTGGGAACAACACTGCCGGCGGGCCTGCCGAGCATGGGGGCGAGAACAAGATCGCACAGTCGACGCTCGCCGGGCTCGGCCTGCGGGACGCACTGCTCGGCGGGGCGCCGCACGCGGAGCTGACGGACCGGCTCATCGCCGCCATCCGCGACCGCGAAGCGCTGCTCATCCTGGACAACTGCGAGCACGTGATCGAGTCGGCGGCGACGTTCGCCCATCGCGTGCTCGGCGAGTGCCGCCGGCTGCGCATCCTGGCGACCAGCAGGGAGCCGCTCGGCATCACCGGTGAGGCGCTGTGGCCGGTCGAGCCGCTGGCCCTGCCCCCGGAGGGCGCCGGTACCGACGAGGTCGAGTCCTCCCCCGCCGTCCGGTTGCTCCGGGACCGGGCCGCCGCCGTGCGCAAGGACCTCACGCTCGACGCCGACACGGTGGCGACGATGGCGCGCGTCTGCCGTGCGCTGGACGGGATGCCGCTGGCGATCGAACTGGCCGCGGCCAGGTTGCGCACGATGTCCGTCGAGCAGCTGGCCAACCGGCTCGACGACCGGTTCCGCCTGCTGACCGGGGGCAGCCGGACCGCGTTGCCGCGGCACCGGACGCTGCGCGCGGTGGTCGACTGGAGCTGGGAGCTGCTCACCGACGCCGAGCGGGTGGTCCTGCGCAGGCTGTCGGTGTTCTCCGGCGGGGCGGGTCTGGAGGCGGCCGAGCGGGTCTGCGTCGGTGACGCGGTCGAGCAGGAGCAGGTGCTCGAACTGCTCACCGCGCTGGCCGAGAAGTCGCTGCTGCGCGCCGAGGGCGACGGCGCACCGCGCTACCGGATGACCGGCACGATCAAGGAGTACGCGGGGCAGCGGCTCGCCGAGGCGGGCGAATCGGACCTGGCCCGCCGCGCGCACCTCACGTACTTCACCGAGCTGGCCGAGACCGCGGAGCCGCGCCTGCGCCGAGGCGAGCAGCTGGCCTGGCTCGCCACGCTCCACGGCGAGCACGACAACATCGGTTCCGCGATGCGCGGCGCGCTCGCGGCCGGCGAGGCGCACGCGGCGATGCGGCTCGCGGCGGGCGCCGGCTGGTACTGGTGGCTCAGCGGGCACAAGACCGAGGGCATGGAGCTGATCACCGCGGCCGCCGGCACGCCCGGTGAGGTGCCCGACGAGATCCGAGCCATCGTGTACGGCCTGATCTCGATGTTCGTCAACTCCGGGCCGGGTGACGAGCACCTGGCGGCCGAGTGGATCCTCAGGACCTACGACATCAGCACGCGGGTCCGCAGCGCCCACCCGGCGCTGAGGCTGGTCGCCCCGCTGGAACGACTGTTGCGCGCGCCGGACCCGGACGAGGTCGTGCCCGCGTGGGAGCTGTTGTTGGGCGACGAGGACCCCTGGGTGCGCGCACTGGCCCGGCTGCACATCGGCAAGATGCGGATGCTGCTGGGCCAGGGTGGGCGGGAGGTGGACGCCTACCTGGAGACGGCCCTCGGGGAGTTCCGGGCGCTCGGCGAGCGGTTCGGGATCTCCTTCGCCCTGTGCGAGCTGGCGGACCGGATCGCCATGCGCGGCGAGTTCGCCGGTGCGTGCGAGTACTACGAGCAGGCGATCGCGGTCATCATCGAGATCGGCGCCGTGGACGACGTGATCACGCTGCGGTCGCGACAGGCGCAGCTGTACTGGCTGCTCGGTGACGAGGAGGCCGCCTCGGCCGCCGCCGCCGAGGCTCAGCGCCACGCGGAGCGGGTCACCTGGCCGGGCACGCTGACGTCGCTGGCACTGTCGAAGGCGGAGCTCGCCCGGTGGCGCGGCGACACCGAGGAGGCACGCCGGCAGCTCTGCGTCATGACGACCGAGCTGGGGGACGAGGCTCGACAGGCGAACATCCGCGGGGTGACGCACGACCTGCTCGGCTACCTGACCGACGACCTCGGCGAGGCCCGTGCGCACCGCGTGGCGGCTTGCGAGGCCGCGGCCGAGGCGGGGCACGCCCCGTTGATCGCGCAGGTGCTGGTCGGGGTCGCGGACCTGGCGCTGCGCCGGGACGAGCACGCGCAGGCCGCGCGGCTGCTCGCGGCGAGCGCCGGCGTGCGCGGGTTGCAGGACCGCTCCCAACCGGACGTGGCCCGGATCGAGCGGGCCGCGCGGAACCGCCTCGGCGACGCGCGGTTCGCCGAGGCGGTCCGGGAGGGGACGGGGACGAGCTGGTCCGAGCTGGTCGCGGTCACGCTCGCCGCGTGACTACCGGGCCGGGTCCGTCCAGGTGACCGGCAGGGCGTGGACGCCGTAGATGTTCATGTCCGACTTGACCTCCACCTCGCCGGCCGGGACGGCCAGCTCCAGGGTCGGGAAGCGACGCAGCAGCCCTTCGAAGCCGGCGCGCATCTCGATGCGGGCCAGTTGCTGGCCGAGGCACTGGTGGACGCCGTGACCGAAGGACAGGTGGCCGCGCGCCTGGCGGCGCACGTCCAGGGCGTCGGGGCGGTCGAAGCGCCGGGGATCGCGGTTGGCGGCCAGCAACGAGACGACGACCGTCGATCCCTTGCCGATCGTCTCACCGCCGACCTCGACGTCCTCCGTGGCGTAGCGGTAGAAGATGTCGGCGACGCAGAGGTACCGCATCAGCTCCTCGACCGCGCCGGGGAGCAGGTCGGGGTCGGCGCGCAGTCCGGCCAGCTGCTCGGGGTGCTCCAGGAGCGCGAACGTGCCCAGCGCCAACATGTTCGCGGTGGTCTCGTGGCCCGCGAGCAGCAGCAGGAAGGCGATGCCGACCAGCTCGTCGATGGCGAGGTCGTCCTGGCGGGCCAGGTCGGACAGCAGGTCCTCGCCGGGTGCGGCGCGCTTGCCCGTGACCAGTTCGGCCAGGTACGCCGTCATCGCGCCGTACGCGGCCATCTTCTCGTCGAGCGCGACGTCCTTCTCCAGGAACTTGGCGGAGTTGACCTGGAACGTCTCCCGGTCCGCGTAGGGCACGCCGAGCAGCTCGCAGATCACCAGGGACGGCACCGGCAGCGCGAACTCCTCGACCAGGTCGACGGGCGGGGTCAGCTCCGCCATCCTGTCCAGCTGCCGCTCGACGGTGTCGGTGATCTGCGCTTCCAGCGTCTTCATGCGCTTGACGGTGAAGGCTCCGGTGAGCTTGCGCCGCAGCCGCGTGTGGTCCGGCGGGTCCATGCTGATGAACAGGCCAGGCACCTGCGGTGACGGTTCGGTGGCGGCGGGGATGCCGGGCGTCTCGTAGGGCACGTGGACGACGTCGACGTCCCGGCGGGAGCTGAACCGGGTGTCGGACATGACCTGGCGGACCTCGTCGTAGCCGGTGACGAGCCAGCCCTCGTGTCCGTCGGGGAAGACCAGGGGGCTGACCGGTCGGGCGTCGCGGAGCCGGGTGATCGCCCGGGGCGGGTCGAAGGGGCCGGCATCGCGATCCATGGGCAGGCCGTGCGGTACGGGAACCGTGTGGGTCATCGGACTTCCTCTCGTGATGGTGCCAACCATCACCGCCCGGTCCGCCACGGCCCTGTCACGCCCCTGACACGACCGGTCTCAGCAGGTCGGGGTGCGGCGTTCGAGCATCACGGTGTCGCGCCACACGCCGTGGTGCCGGGCGATGCGCTCGCGGACGCCCACGGTGCGGTAGCCGGCGGCGTGGTGCAGGGCGATGCTCGGCCGGTTCTCGGGGAAGATCGCGGTCTGCAACGTCCACAGCCCACCCTCGTCGGCCGCGGTGACCTGCCGGTGGAGCAGGGACTTGCCGACGCCGCGACCGCGGAAGCCCTCGCCGACGTAGACGGAGGTCTCGGCGACGCCGGAGTAGCACTCGCGGGTCGAGACCCCGGTGGCGGCGGCCCAGCCCGCGACCCGGCCGTCGACGACGGCGACCCAGCGGTGGTCGGGCAGCCACTTGGCCTCCAGCGTGCGGCGGCTCGGGGTCTCGGTCTCGAACGTCGCGTTGCCGGTGGCGATGCCCTCGGCGTAGATGCGGCGCACGTCGGCCCAGTCGTCGTCGGTCAGGGCGCGCACGGTGACGTCGGTGGGCAGGTCGGTCGGGCAGCACGGCCGCGTCACGATGGTGCCCATGACGGCGTCCGCGGCGTGCGGCAGGCCCGTGCAGCACGCCGGGTTGACCGACACCAGGGTCGCGGTGCCCTCCTTGCGCAGCCGGACGAAGCCCACGTCGGCGAGCTTGCGCAGGTGGTGCGAGCAGGTGGACTGGCTGACGCCGACGGCCTCGGTCAGCGCGCCCACGGTCATCTCGCCGGGGTGGGTGGCGACGGTGTGCAGCAGGCGCACCCGGGTCGGGTCGGCCAGGCAGGCGAACCACTCGGCGTAGGTCGAGGCGTCCTCGGGTGCGAGCCCGACCGCGGGCAGCGTCGTCGTCATGACCCCAGTCTATCGACCGCGCTCGATGGTTGCATTAATCGACCGCACTCGATACATTTCCCCCTGTTCGATCGAAGAGAGCCGATGAAAGGGGTAGCTCGTGACTGAGCTTCCAGTGGTCGTGGTGGGTGCGGGGCCGGTCGGGCTGGCCGCGGCGGCGCAGTTGCTCGAACGCGGCTTGCGGCCGTTGGTGCTGGAAGCGGGCCCGCAGGCGGGTGCGGCGGTGGCGCGGTGGCACCACGTGCGGCTGTTCTCGCAGTGGTCCGAGCTCGTCGACCCGGCCGCGCGGCGGTTGCTGGAGCCGACCGGCTGGACCGCGCCGGACGGCCAGGCCTACCCGACCGGCGCCGAGTGGGCGTCGCGGTACCTGGTGCCGCTGGCCGAGGCGCTGGACGAGCACGTCCGGGTGAACGCCCGCGTGGTCGGCGTGGCCCGCCGCGGCCGCGACCGGGTCGTCGACGCGGGTCGCGACACCGAGCCGCTGACCGTGCACGTCCGGACCGCCGACGGCGAGGAGCGCATCACCGCACGGGCCGTGGTCGACGCGTCGGGCACCTGGGGTTCACCCAACCCGCTGGGTGGTGACGGACTGCCGGCGATCGGGGAGCGCGCCGCGGCCGACCGGATCACCTACCACGTGCCCGACCTGGACCACGAGGTCGAGCGGTACGCGGGCAAGCGGGTCGCGGTGGCGGGCAGCGGGCACTCCGCGCTCACCGCCCTGATCGCGCTGACCGACCTGGCGGCCGAGCACCCCGGCACGCACGTGACGTGGCTGCTGCGCCGCGGCGCGGTCGGCAACGTCTTCGGCGGCGGCGAGGCCGACCAGCTGCCCGCCCGCGGTCGGCTGGGGCTGAAGGCGCGGGCCGCCGCGCAGGCCGGGCACGTCGAGGTGGTCACCGGCTTCCGCACCGCCGAGGTCGGGCGCGACGGCGACCGGCTGGTCCTGGTCTCGCAGGACGGGCACCGGCTGGACCCGGTGGACGAGGTCGTGGTGCTGACCGGGTTCCGGCCGGACCACTCGTGGCTGTCGGAGATCCGCCTCGACCTGGACCCGGTGTTGCAGGCGCCGACCAAGCTCGCGCCGCTGATCGACCCGAACGTGCACTCGTGCGGCACCGTCTACCCGCACGGCGCGAACGAGCTCCGCCAGCCGGAACCCGACGTCTACCTTGTGGGCATGAAGAGCTACGGGCGCGCGCCGACGTTCCTGGCGATGACCGGCTACGAGCAGGCGCGCAGCGTCGTCGCCGAGATCGCGGGCGACCACGAGGCCGCGGCCAAGGTCGAACTGACGTTGCCGGAGACCGGCGTGTGCGGCGGGTCCGGGGTGTTCGACGTCGAGCCGGCGGCCGCGGGCGGTTGCTGCGGCGCCCCGCCGGTGGCGGAGTTGGCGCTGACGGCTCCGAGTGCGCGCGCCTGACGTCCGGCAGCCCGGCACGATCGAGGGGCGTGCCGGGCTGCGCCGTGTCCTGGTGGTGCTCTGCCTGAGCCAGATCACCGGCTGGGGCATCCTCTTCTACGCCTTCCCGGTGCTCGCGCCGTCGATCAGCGCGAGCACCGGCTGGTCGCTGCCCGCCATCACCGCCGGGTTCTCCCTGGCCCAACTCGTCTCGGCCGCCGTCGGCGTGCCGCTGGGCCGGGTGCTCGACCGGCGCGGGCCCAGGCTGGTGATGGCGGTCGGGTCCGTCGTGGCGGCGCTCGCGGTCGTCGGCATGGCCACCGCGCGGTCGTTGGCAGTCTTCATCCTGGCGTGGGCGGTGATCGGCACGGCCATGGCGGCGGTGCTGTACCAGCCCGCGTTCGCCGCCCTGACCCGCTGGTACGGCGAACGCCGGGTCGGCGCCCTCACCGTGCTGACCCTGGCCGGCGGCCTGGCGAGCACGGTGTTCGCGCCGCTGACCGCGGGTCTGGCCGAGCACCTGGACTGGCGCGCGACCTACCTCGTGCTCGCCGCCGTGCTGGCCGTGGTCACGGTCCCCGCGCACGTGTTCGGCCTTCGCCGGCCGTGGCCACCGCACGAGCACGAGACCACCCACGCACCGGACGCGATCGCGCGCAGCAGACCGTTCGTCGTGCTGGTCGTCGCACTGAGCCTGGGCGCCTTCGCGGTGTACGCGGTCGTGGTCGCACTCGTGCCGCTGCTGGCCGAACGCGGCCTGTCCACCACCACCGCGGCCTGGGCACTCGGGCTCGGCGGCGTCGGCCAGGTCCTGGGACGCCTCGGTTACACCAGGTTCGTCGCGATCGCCGGCGTGCGCACCAGGACCGTGGTCGTGCTGCTCACCGCGTCGGCCACGACGCTCCTGTTGGGACTGATCCCCGGCCCGGCCGTCCTCCTCGTCGCGGCGGCCGTCCTCGCGGGCACCGCGCGCGGTGTCTTCACCCTCGTCCAGGCCACCGCCGTCACCGACCGCTGGAGCGCCGCCCACTACGGCCGGCTCAGCGGAGTGCTCAACGCACCCATGGCCGTCACCGCGGCGATCGCGCCCTGGGCGGCCACCGCGTTCGCGGGCGCACTCGGCGGCTACCCGGCGGTGTTCGTGCTGCTGGCCGTGCTCGGCGTCGTGGCGGCGGCCGCCTCGGTGAAGTCGGTGCCGCCGCCCACCGCGCCACGGGGCGTCCCCCCGACCGCGGCCGACGACCGCGACTAGCGGCGTCGGGTGGCGCGCACGACGCGTCGTGGAGGGGAACCGCGCGGCCGGCGAGCGTCCGGTCGCACCCCTGCGCCGTGGCGACCTCCCCAGCGGTCGCGTCCAGCCGCGCCGTGACGACCTCGGCGGTGGCCGACGCCCCGGCGGGCGGGTGGTGCCCGCTGCCGGGGGTGTGGAGGTGACCGACGATCAACAGCGTGCCGCCGGGTGCGACCCAGCCGGACCCACAGGGCGATGAACCGGCAAATCCTGTTGCCGGAATGGCAACAGGCCCGGCAGCCGTGGTGGCTACGGCGCCAGCCCGCCGGCCACTTCCTCCAGACCGGACCGGTCGAGCACGTCCAGTCGCTGCTCGTCCGGCGACCCGGAGCGCTTGACCAGGCCCTTCCGCTCCAGGTGGCCCAGGGCCTTGCGGAGCTTCTCGGTCACCAGCGAGCCCTTGCCCTTGGCCGCGAACTCGTTCTTCTCCTCGGACGGCAGGGTCGACGTGACCGCCTTCTTCCACGGGGTCAGCAGGGCGGCGCGCGGGATCGAGGGCGCGTCGCCCGCCACGTCCAGGATGATCCCGGCCAGCACGCGCCCGAAGTCGTCCTGCCTCGCCGTGCGGCGCTGGACCAGCTCCGCCAACGGGCTGTGCCCGCCACCGGGCGTGCCCGGCACATCGAGCGTGGTCAGCCGCGCCCACAACGCCTGGTCGGTCGCGGTGGGCTCGGCCCCGTCGGGGAGCTCGGCGAGCACGGCGGCGCGGTGGGCGTCGATGGCGGAGCCCAGGGCGAGCACCAGGTCCATCAGCTCGTCGCGGACGTCGTCGCCGCGCAGCCGGCGCGCCGCGGGCGCGATCAGCCGGTGGTGCTCGCGCACCAACGTCTCGAAGTGGGCGGTCTTCGTGGCCTTGGCGGCCTCCTCGGCCGCGTCACGCTGGAACTCGACCTGGCTGATCTCCCCGGCGGCCGCACGCGCACGCGCGGTGGCGCGTTCGGCGCTCTGGTGCGTGCGGGCCACCGTGATCCGGTCGAGCATCGCCCGCAGCACCCGGTCGGTCTGCTCGACGTAGGCGTCGGAAGCCAGCAGCCGCCACGTCTCGGCGTCCCGGCTGCGCAGCGCGAGGTTGATGAAGCGGTCGGCGGCGTGGTCGTCGTCGGGTTCGTAGGGCAGCGTCTGCGCGGTCACCCGCGAAGTCTATGCATGGTCGCCGCACCGGGCATGAGCACACCGACGTGGCGACTACCAGCGCGAACGCAGCTGCCGAGACCTGTGGACGACCAGCGCACCGACCGGGGACCCGTGTGGGCGGCTCACGGCGTGAGAGGCCGCCCGAGGAGGTCTCCGATCTCGTGAGACCCCCTCGGCTTGGCGAAGAACCAGCCCTGGCCGGTGTCGCAGCCGATCCGGTGCAGCCGCTCGGCCTGCTGCGCGGTCTCGATGTCCTTCGCCGTCACGCCGAGCTTCAGCGCGTGCGCCAGCTGCACCAGCGTGGACACGATCCGGGCGTCCACCGGGTCCTCCTCGCCCGCCGGCCGCAGCCCTTCCATGAACGAGCCCGCGATCTTCAGCTCGTGCACCGGCAGCTGCGTGAGGTAGGCCAGGTTCGAGTAGCCCGTGCCGAAGCCGTCGATCGCGATCCGCACGCCCACGTCCGACAGCGCCCGCAACGTCTCCAGCGGCTCGTCGGCGGTGCCCATGATCGCGCTCTCGGTCAGCTCCAGCTGCAGGCGGTGCGGCGGCAACGCGCACTCGTCCAGGATCCGCTCGACGTCCCGGACCAGCTCCGGATCCCGGAACTGGCGCACCGCCAGGTTCACCGACACGAAGGGCGCGGAGTCACCGTACTCGTCCGACCACCGCCGTGCCTGCTTGCACGCCCCGCGCAGCACCCACCGGCCCAACGGGACGACCAGGCCGGTCTCCTCGGCCAGCTCGATGAACCGGTCCGGCGCCAACCGCCCGAACTCCGGGTGCTGCCAGCGCACCAGCGCTTCCACACCGACCACGGTCCTGTCCTCCAGCCGCACCAGCGGCTGGTAGTCCACGTAGAACTCGCCGCGCTCCAACGCCAGTGGCATCGTCGCCGACAGGGTGAACCGGGCGACCTCCCTGGCGTTGCGCTCCGGGTCGTACAACGCCCACCGAGCCCTGCCGTCGGCCTTGGCCCAGTACTGGGTGATGTCGGCGTCACGGATCAGGTCCGCGGCCGTGGTACCCGCCACCGGGCGCTCCACGATGCCGATCGACGCCGACACGGTCAGCTCGTGCCCGCCGATCCGGATCGGCGACTCCAAATCCCGCAGCACCCGGTCGGCGACGTCCACGAGGGTATGCACGCCGGCCGGGTTCTCGACCAGGATGACGAACTCGTCGCCGCCCATCCGGGCGACCAGCTTCCCCTCGCCGGACACCGAGTGGTCCAGCCGCCGCCCCACCTCGACCAGCAGCTGGTCGCCGAAGTCGTGACCGAGGCTGTCGTTGATGACCTTGAACCCGTCGACGTCCACGTAGCACAGGCCGACGCGCCGGTGCACCTCGCAGTTGAACACGTAGCCGAGTCGTTCCAGGAACAGGGCGCGGTTGGGCAGGCCGGTCAGCGGGTCGTGCAACGCCTGGTAGCGCAACCGGTTCTGCAGCAGGTGCCGGTCGGTGACGTCCTCGATCATCGCCACCTGGTACTGCGGGTCGCCGTGGTCGTCACGCATCAGCGACAGGGTCAGGTGCGTCCACACCTGCTCGCCGTCGGCCCGGCGGAACCGCTGCTCCACCCGGTTGTGGCCCGCTTCGCCCGCGGTGAGCCGGTCGTAGAGCCGCCAGGCACTGCCGCCGTCCTCCGGGTGCATCAGGTCGCGGATGTTGTACTGCCGCATCTCCTCCACGCTGAACCCCAGCATGTCCTGCAACGCCAGGTTCACGTCCAGGATCCGACCCTCGACGTCGGCGATGCCGATGCCGATCGCCGAATGGGTGAACAGCACGCGGTAGCGCGCGTCCGAGGCCAGGTCGAAGGTTTCGGGTGCAGGGTCGACCGGGTCGGTGTTCGCCGACTCCAGCTCCGACAGCTCCGCGCCCTGCGCGTCGAGCAGGCGTTGCAGCCGGTCGAGCCCGAGCGCGGTGTCCAGCAGGATCTCGTCGGCCGTCAGCGGGGTCGACTGCGGGACGACGGCGGCGTCGTCCTCGGGGTCGGACGTCGTGATGCCCAACTGCCGGATCCGGCTCTCCAGGCGACCGATCTTGTCCTGGAGGAGCTCGGTCAACGCCGCGGCCCGCTCCCGCTCCTGCTTGGCCTGACCGAGCTGGCTCTTCGCCTGGCCGCGGTGGCGATCGGCGTTGAACAGCCGCCGGTGCACCTGTTCGATCTCGGTCCGGTAGCCGGTGACCTCGGCCAGGTGGCGATCGCGTTCGGCGGTGAGGTGGGAGATCAGCGCGGACAGTCGCATGAGCACGACCTGGAGCACCGCGATCGCATGGGAGGAGCGGTGCTCGACCTGCACGCTCTCCAGCAGCTGCCGGCGCGCCGTGCTCAAATCGTCGGTGACGTCGATGAGGCGGCGCTGCGTCGCGATGGTCTCCGCCTGCGCGCGCACCAACCGCGTGTGGGCGTCGACCAGATCCGGCTCCGCCGGCGGCAGGTCCGCCTGCCTGGTGTGCACGGCGCGCTGCCACAGCTCCCTGGTCGTGCGCTTGCGGTCCGGCCGGTGCCGCTCGTCGGGCGTGCACGCCTCGACCACGGCCTCGACGAACTTCCACGGCGGCAGCTGGTCACCCGCCAGTTGCTTCGACACCGTCGTGTCGCTGCACCCGCAGTGCCGGCCGATCGCCCTGAGCGTCAGCTCCGAGTGGTCCACCAGGCCACGCAGGTGCCGAGCCAGGTCGTGCCGCGCCCGGTCGTCGCCTTTGAGGGCACCCCAGGGGCGACCTGACCGCATTCCCACCTCGCACCGCATCCCGTCCGCGGACAACCGGCGGTTGTCCGCGGCGGACCACATTGCCCGCACGGACAAGTGCGGGACCGGTCTTGAGCCGCGACAGTACGGCTCAAGGCAACGGCCGATACGCGGACGACCGGAGGAGACGCATTATGGCGGACGTGCTGGCATGGGCGGGAACCGCCGCGGTGGCGATCGGTGTCCTCACCCGCCTGCCGGACGCGGGCACGAAGTTCGTCCGCACCCTCATCCCCCTTGTCCGCGCGTGCCGCGACCTGTGGGCGGAACTGCGCGGACTCGGCCGTCACGGCGGTGACCGCGCCAAGTGACCGGCGTGGCGGTCCTCGGTGCGGTCACCGCCGTGCGGTCACCAGGTGATCGGGAGGGTGGCGATGTAGTCGGTGAGCAGGTCGGCGAGGATCCGGTGGTCGTTGAGGGAGAAGTGCCAGTCGCAGCCGAGGCGGTCCAGTCGCGGGTCGTCGTTGTTCCAGAAGCGGACCTTGTTGTCGCCGCGCGCGTTGCGGTCGGCGACGACCTGCTCGGCGGCCTGGGCGAACAGGTTCGAAGCGCTGACCACGATGACCGCGTCGGGGCCGTACTGCGTCCGGAGCTTGTCGAGGAAGCCCTGGTAGGCGGTCTTGTAGGCGGCGACCAGGCTCTCGGGCGTCCACGGTTCGCCCGCGTTGACCGGGGTGGAGAAGTCGTTGGTGCCCAGGCCGACCACGACGAGCCGCGGTCGCCACGTGCCGGGGTTGCGCCACACGTCGCCGGGCACGTGCTGCAGGGTGCGTTCGTAGGAGGTGCGGAAGTCGACGCCGGCCTCGCCGCCGTTGTAGTTGCGCACCATGCCGCGGCCGGAGTGGGCGTTGACCTGGTAGTCCGCACCCAGGCGCTTGGCGGTGAGGGCGCCGAAGCTGAGGTCGGTGTTGGTGTTGCGGGCGACGCCGCCGTTGGCCGAGCAGTCGCGGGTGGTGGAGGTGTTGCCGTAGCCGGCGGTCAGGGAGTCGCCGATGAACTCGATCTGCTTGGCGCGGGCGCCGGGCTTGGCCAGGATCTCGCCGCCTGCCACGGGGACGAAACCGCCGAACTCGCCCGCGGCCCACGTGCTCTCGGTGCGCTTGACCAGCCGCACGGTGTGCTCGCCGTTGGTGAGGCCGTTGACCTGGTGGGTGATGCGGCCCGGGGTCACCAGGGTGGCGACGGTGGCGCCGTCGACCTGGACGTCGTAGTCGTTGTTGGCGTCGTTGAGGACGATCCCGACGCCCGTGCCGCGGAAGCGGCCCTCGAAGTAGATGCCGGGCCAGGTGTACTGCGCGGCGCTGGTGGAGGCCTTGACCCGGCCCACGGTGTGCGCTCGCGCCAGGACGTCCCCGGGCGGCGTGGACGTGGTGGTGGTCGTCGTCGTGGTGGTTGTCGTGGTCGTGGTGGTCGTCGTGGTCGTGGTGGTCGTCGTGGTGGTGATGTCGCCGGTGCACCGGGTGCCGTTGAGGGCGAAGTCGGTGGGGGCCGGGTTCGAGCCGGTCCACGAGCCGTTGAACCCGAGCCCGGCGCTCGCGCCGGTGCCCAGGGAGCCGTTCCAGCTCGCGTTGTCGACCGAGACCTTGGCGCCGGACTGGGCCGCCTTGCCGCCCCAGAGCTGGGTGACCGACTGGCCCGCGGTGAACGACCACGTCAACCGCCAGCTCGGGACCGGGTCGCCGAGGTTGGTGACGTTCACGCTCGCGGTGAAGCCGCCCGGCCACTGGGAACCGACCTGGTAGGTCACCCGGCAGCCCGCCGCGGCCTGGGCGGGGACGGTGGCGAGGGTGACGACGGCGGTCGCCGCGGTGGCGATGCCGATGGCGGCGGCCAGCCGCGTCCTACGACGGGTGACGTGCATCTGGGTCCTTCCGAGGGCGGGTGGGGGTCTGACGCGTGGCAGCCGAACCGCCGGGCTTCACCGGATCGCTCGACCTCGGAATCTATGCGCTTAGATTCCGGCCGGTCAAGGAGGCGTCTCGGTTGGCGGGGCAGCTCCGCCGGCGCGGGTTCGGGCAGGTCAGCGCGGGGGTCGGCAGCCACAGCTACGGCGGAGGACGGGCTCGGTGGGCAGGGGCGTCCCCGCCTCCTCGGACCGCTCGGACCGCTCTGCGGCCGAGTGGACGAGCAGTCGCACGGCGGTGCGGCCGACGGCTTCCATCGGTTGCCGCACGGTGGTCAGCGGCGGTGAGGACAGGCGTCCGGCGAGGATGCCGTCGAACCCGGTGACCGCCACCCGACCGGGTACGTCGACGCCCGCTTCGCGGAGCACGTCCAGGACGACGAGCGCCTCCTGGTCGGTGGCGCACACGAAGACGTCGGGCAGCCGCGCTTCGGCCAGCGCCGCGCGGGTGGTCGCCTCCTGGCCGGGGCGGCTGTCCAGCGGCGGGTCGACGGGGATCCCCGCGGCGGTGAGGGCGTCGGCGTAGCCGCCGAAGCGGTCGGCGGACTCCGCCGTCCCGCCCGCCACGCCGACGTAGGTGAAGCGGCGGTGCCCGTGCTCGCGCAACAGGTGCTCGACCAGCCGGCGCATCCCCGACCGGTGGTCGACCAGGACCGTCCGCGCACCGGTCACCCGCGTCTCGCCGCCGAGCTCGACCACCGGGATGCGTCGCGCGATCCGGGTCAGGGCGTCGACCGGCGCGGCGCCCGCGAAGGCGATCAAGCCGTCGACGCGCCCGGCGACGTCCACGACCGCGGACAGGTGCCCGGCCCCGGCGCCGCCGGACCCGAGCATGAGCGCCAGACCCCGCCGGCGGCACTCCAGTTCCACACCCCGCTGGACCACGTCGGGGTAGAGCGGGAACAGCCGCTCGTCACCCGCCCGCAGCTCGTCGACCGGGTCGCGCTCGACCTCCAGCAGGTGGTCGAAGGAGTACAGCCCGATGGCGCCGGTGCGCCCCTTGGCCAACCCGCGGGCACTCGCGTTCGGGACGTAACCCAGGGCGGCAGCGGCGGCCAGCACGCTGTCGAGCGTCTTCTTGCGCACCCGCTGCGGCTGGCTGAAGGCGAACGACACGGTCGCGATGGAGACCCCGGCTCGTTCGGCCACGTCGTACACCGTGGGTTTCCCCGCCACCAGGTCCCACCCCCTCGGACCCGCGGCCCGGCTCCACCGACCCGCAGAGGATAAACCGGCCCTCACCGACCCGTCCGCCACGCGGTGGACGGGCGTCGGCCCCGGCGTCGACCGCGGCGACCGGCGACGTGGCACCCCGATCCCGCGGGTGCGCGGCCCGGAGTACTGTCGACGGTGGCAGGGGTACGTCGCGCGCGCCGAACCAGGGGCGTCTGCCGGGTCGTCGAACCCAGTGGAGCAGTCATCCGGACACCCCACACCCTGCCACCACACCGCTCATCGGAGCACCGCATGCCATCTGCCCTGTCGCCCGACGTGACGACCGACAACCGAGCGGACACCGAGGACCGCTGCCTCGCCTGCCGCCACCCGCGGAGCGAGCACGACATCCTCGGTGTCAGGTTCTGCACCGCCACCGCCTCGTCGGCGTTGTCCCGCGGTTGCATCTGCCGGTAGCCGCTGCGGCGGCCCCGGCGGCGATTACTTCGACGGAGTCGAGAGATGCCCCGAGTCCAGATGGTGACGCGGGCGCCGGTGACGGTGCTCGCGCTGGTGATGAGCGCGCTGTTCGTAGCCGCCGGCACAGCGGGGTTCATCCCCGGCCTCACCGCCGACCACGACGCGATGGAGTTCGCGGGTCACACGTCGGGCGCGCTGCTGTTCGGCGTGTTCCAGGTGTCGACCCTGCACAACCTCGTCCACCTGGCCTTCGGCATCGCCGGGCTGGCGGTGGCGCGCTCGGTGCGCGGCGGCACGCTCTTCCTGGTCCTCGGTGGCATCGCCTACCTGCTGCTGTGGGTGTACGGGCTGCTGATCGACCTGGGCGGCGCGGCCAACCTCCTGCCGGTCAACACCGCCGACAACTGGCTGCACGTGCTGACCGGGGTCGCCATGATCACCCTGGGGCTGGCGTTGGGCCGGCAGGTGGCGCCAACCGAGGCCGACGCGCGCTGAGCGGCACGTCACCGGTTGGACGACGGGAACCGGCCTCCGGGGCTGCCGAGGCCGACGAGACCGGTGTACTGGTCCTGCCACGACCGCTCGGTGACCAACAGGTCGGCCAGTCGCTGCACCCAGGCCGCGTCGACCGTCGGCGTCTCGCGTTCGAGGTGCCGCCGGGTCTCCTCTCTCGCCTTGAGCCACTCGGTCAGCGTGGGACCGAGCACGGGACCGCCTGCTGCATCCGGCATGACGACGACGGTACTGCTTGTCACCCGTACCCGTTGTTCGAGTAGGGACGGCACGGCAAGAACCCGTCGGGGTCGAGCAGACCGAAGGACACGTCGAAGTAGCGGTGCATCGCCGGCACCGCCTTGGTGCAGGGCGTGAGCGTCCGCCTGCCGAAGTGCTCCAGCGCCATGCGCCGGATCAACGGCCGGTCCTGCCGGCCGGCGTGCAGGCGGTCCTGCAACTCGCGCAACCGGACGCCATCGAGGTCCGGGTGGCGCGGCGTGGTCCACCGGTGCGAGGCGCAGATCAGCCCTACGTCGCCACCATCCCGCCGCATGTCGGCCACGTCGGATTCGAGCCGCCGCACCAGGTCGTCGTCCACAACGGGAAATGCTGCCCACAACCCGCACCGCGGACAACGCACCGATGCGGGCCGACCCACCCGCAACGGCCGACGTCCCGGGGTCAGCGCCGGGGAGCGGCCGTGCTGGCGCGGACCACCAGTTCGGTGGACAGGATCAGGCGGTGCTGCGGCAGTTCCCGGCCGCGGGCCAGGTCGATCACCATGCCGGTGGCGGTGCCCGCCATCTCGCACAGCGGCTGCCGGATGGTGGTCAGCGCGGGGATCATCCACTGGGCGGGCGGCAGGTCGTCGAAGCCGACCACGCTCAGGTCGTCCGGGATGCGCAACCCCGCCTCGTAGACGGCCTGGTAGACGCCGAGCGCCTCGCCGTCGTTGCCGGTCACCACCGCAGTCGGCGGGTTCGGCAGGCGCAGCAGCTCACGGGTCTGCTCCAGGCCGTCGACGATCTGGAAGTGGCCTTCGCGGACGAACTGCGGGTCCACCGGCACCCCGGCGGCGTCCATGGCCGCGCGGTACCCGTCGAGCCGCGCCCGACCCGACAGCATCCCGGTGGCGCCGGTGATCACGGCGATCCGCCGGTGCCCGAGGTCGAGCAGGTGCCGGGTCGCCGCCAAGCCGCCGCTCCAGTTGTCCGCACCCACCGAGGGCATCCCGTGCGCGGGCTCACCGGTCGGGTCGACCAGCACCACGGGGATGTCGCGGCTGTGCAGCTGCCGGTACTGCTCGGGCGTGGGTCCGGAGAAGACCGCGACGACACCGGTGGGCCGCCGGGCCAGCAGCCCGTCGATCCAGTTCCGGTCCGGGGTGTGCCGACCGTGGAGCTCGCTGAGCGAGATGGTGAGCCCGTGCTCGGTGGCGACGCGCTCGACCCCCTTGATCACCTCTACCGGGTAGACGCCCGCCAGCTCGTGGAACAGCACCTCGACCAGCGGCGCCTTGCTCACCCGCTTCTGCCGCCGGTACCCCTGCTCGCGGAGCAACCCCTCCACCAGGGCACGGGTCTCCGCGGCGACCTCGACGTGCCCGTTGACCACCTTGGACACCGTCGCCGCCGACACACCCGCCAGTTCGGCGATCCGCGCGATGGTGATCCCGGCGCCGCCAACGGCACCCGAGGCCGGATCAGGGGTGGATGCCATGGCGCCAGTCTAAGGGCCGCGCGGTCGTCCTCGACGGCGCCGAGCGTGATCGTGCGTTCGACACGGTGGCCGCCCGGTACCCGTTCTGCGCGGCTTGCCAGGAAGGCGTGCCCCGGACGATCCCGGTGGTCGCGCCGGCCCGTTCCAATCGGGACTGAGCGCGGGATTCCGGCTCCACGCGACGAATTCGATCAAACGCGCGCAAAGGGCCGTTCGCGACGGCCCTTTGCGCGCGGGACCGGTGGACTGGAACGAAGGACGGGGAGGGGGACGTCGAGTCCCCCTCCCCGTTCCGTGACGACCGATCACCGGAGCAGTGCCGAGTCCGGCGTCGGTGGTCGGGGTTCCTAGCCGAAGTTCACGTCACTGCACCACATGTAGGCCTGGTCGAGGTGCGAGGCCTGCCAGATGGTGAACACGACGTGGTGGCCGCGGTAGCCGCCGGAGGTCTGGACGTTGAACCTGATGTCCTTGGCCGGGGCGTACCTACCGGTCTGCATGATGAAGTCGAGGTCGCCCCAGCCCAGGCTCTGGGTGGTCGGGTCGAACCCCTGCTTGCTGACGTACACCCGGAAGTAGTCGGCACCGTGGCTGGCCTGGTCGTACAGGTGCAGCGTGAAGTTGCTGCCGACGCTGGTGGTCCTCCACCGGCCGGGGGTGTTCAGCGAGTTGTTGCGCGAGAGGGCGTTGCTGCAGAGCTGGCCGTTCGGGGTCCTCCCCTGGAAGTTCCCGCCAAGCCCGTCCCGCAGCGCGCTCATCCAGTTCCACATGGTGTCGGCGTTGGCCTGGAAGGCCTGGTAACACATGGGGTCCTGCTGCTGCATGGCGGGGTTCGTGTGCTGGCTGCCCCAGGCTTGCCAGCACTGGTAGGCACGAGTGGCGGGACCGACGATGGTGCCGTGGGCCGACGCCGTCGGCGTCACGACGAACATGCTGGCGGCAATCGTGCCGATGACCAGCGCGATGATGCCCCGTCGTCTGGCACCAGACCTGGAGGTGCTGCGCATACGCATTGGATGGGCCTCCATTCTCCGGATGATTCAGCGGCGGCGGTGATCGATATGGGAGCGCTCCCAGAGCGTTCACAGCATATCCGTCACGCAGCGAAACTTCAACGAAACATTGAGTAGTGATTGCGACTTGTTTCGAATTCCGGACAATGATCTTCGGCATTCCCCCGCTGACCTGCTCCAACGGTCCGCGGGCGGCGCACTACGAAGATCACGCACGCGTGCCCGGCACGTTTCGCCACCACGGACCGGCCGAACGACGGCCAACCACCCACCTCCCCCGACCGGCAGTACCGGCAGGGCTGTTCGGCGGGATGGGCAACCCGGCGCCGCACGGATCAAGGACCGACCGCGTCCCGGGCGGCGGGGCGGTGGGTGGGCTTGCGGCGTTCCAGCAGCCAGTCGGTGAACAGCAGCAGGAGCAGGGGGCTGAGCCAGACCCCGATGCTCGCGGAGCTGTACACCAGCAGGTCCCGGCTGCCCTTGAACGTCGTGTCCAGCTGGGGCATGAGCACGATCGTCGCCACGACGTTGACGATCCGGCTCAACACGATCGACATGCTGAGCGCGAAGCTGCGCGACATCCACCTGCGGTGCTCCTGGTAGCGGCGCCGGCGGGCCATCCACAGCCCCGCGATCGTGACCGCCAGCCACAGCGCCGAGCCCACGAGGTTCGCCACCCGCACCGAGGGGCCTGCCGCGGTGTGCCAGCCGATGTAGAGCCCGAGCACCCCGGCGGGCAGCGCTCCGGCGAAGACGTAGACCCGACCGGTGATCCGGTGCCCGCGCGGGTGGCTCGTGCGGAACGAGGGCCAGACCTGGAAGCAGGCGGTCACCATCGCGACGGTGCCGAAGAGGACGTGCCCGACGAGCAGCGGGTAGTAGAGGTCGTCGCCCTCCGGCGGTTCCAGGCGGGACAGGGACGGGTCGAGGGTCAGGTAGGGCGGGACGGAGAAGGCGAGGAACACCGCGGCCAACGTCATCAGTGGCGCGATCCAGGGGCGACGCCACCAGACCCGCGCACGACGGGGCGGAGCTGTGCGCGGCGGCTGCGTACGCTGTATTGAGGCCATGCGCCCACGGTATCGACGACGTGGACAAAGGCTGCCGTATAAGGCTTTGATGTGCACTAGTACGGCAGAAAAGTGAACTAGTACGATTCCGGCATGTCGTCGTCAGCACAGCGGCCGGACCCGCGCTACCGGCAGATCGTCGCGGAGATCCGCTCCCGCATCTCGACCGGCGCCCTGCGGCCCGGTGACCGGATGCTCTCCACTCGGCAGATCGCCCAGCGGTGGGGCGTCGCGGTCGCGACCGCGACCAGGGTGGTGGCGACCCTCCGCGACGAGGGGCTGGTGGAGACGAAGGTCGGTTCCGGCACGGTGGTCAGCGCCCGCACCGCCCCGGAGGCCGACCGGACCACGTCACCGCGGCCGCGCCGGCACGACGTCCCCAAGCAGGCGTTGAGCCGCGAGCACGTGGTGCGCACCGCCATCGCGATCGCCGACGCCGAAGGGCTCGACGCCGTGTCCATGCGGCGACTCGCGGCCGAACTCGGCGTCGGCCCGATGTCGCTGTACCGGCACGTGGAGAACAAGGACGAGCTGGTGGCCCAGATGGCCGACGAGGTCTTCGGCGAGTCGGTTCCGCCCGTGCCGGGGCCGTCGGGGTGGCGGGCCGAGCTGGAGCTGATCGCCCGCCGGCAGTGGCGGCTGTGCCGGCAGCACCTCTGGCTGCCCAGGGCCATCTCGTTCACCCGCCCGATGCTGGTGCCGAACATGATGGCCCAGACGGAGTGGGTCCTGCGGGCGCTCGACGGGCTCGGCCTGCCCATGGCGACCAGGGTTCGCGAGGCGCTCGCGCTGCACGCGCTGGTCATCGCCGCTGCCCTGCCCCTGGCGGACGAGGTCGAGGCCGAGCAGGAGACCGGCGTGCCGCTGGAGCGGTGGTGGCTGGCGCGGCGGGCGCACGCCGACGAACTCCTCGCCGGCGGCGACTTCCCCTTGCTGGCCACGATTCCGCCGGGTGCGGCGTCGGACCTGGACGAGCTCTTCGAGTACGGCCTCGCCCGCCACCTCGACGGGTTCGCCGCCCTGGTGGCGGATCAGGGCCGCAACCGGCCGTGAGGGTGCCCGACCGACACCTTCCGGAGGTCCACTGCCAGTCGAAGTGGGCCGATCTGACCGCTCCACGCCGCTGTCGACGTCCGGATGCCGCACACGCGACCGGAACTGCGGTGTGTGCGGCATCCGGGCGGGACACGAGATCAGGGGCAGGTGATGTCGTGTCCCGGCCTGGTGCCGTCGGCGAGGAAGTCGGTGACGACCCGATCGCCGCAGGCGTTGCCGTTGGCCACGTAGGCGTCGTGGCCGCCGGACTCCACGACGACGATCCGCGCGCGGTCGCCGAGTGCGTCGCGCATCCGGAGGGCGCCGGCGAGCGGTGTGGCGGGATCACGGCGGTTCTGGACCATGAGGATGTCCTGCGGGCCGTGCGCGGTCACCCGGGTGGGCCGCTCGGCGGGTCGGTGCGGCCAGAAGGCGCAGGGCTGGACGTTCACCGGCATGCCGTCGGTCAGCGGGTGGGCCGTCCGGTGGTCCGCGACATCGCCCGCGTAGTCGTGCCCGGGACCGGGCCAGGCCACGTCGTTGCACGCCGTGGCGATCTGCGCGGCGATGAGGTTCTGGAACACGGCGGCCGGCGGTAGCGGGAGGGGCGGCACCGGTCCCCCGGTCGACGCCGCCAGCATGAACGCGGCCGACTGCGGGAACCCGGCGTCCGCGTAGAGCGAGTTGAACATGACGGCGCGCAGCGTGGCGCCGGTGAGGCCGGGCCGCGGGTTGCGGTCGAGTTCCCCGGCCAGGCGCAGGTAGGTGGCGCGCACGGCCGCGGGCGTGGAGCCGAAGCCGTAGTCCGCGTCACGGGCGGCGGCCCACGAGGCGAAGTCGGGGAAGCGGTCCTCCGCACCGACGGCGAAGTTGGCCTGCCAGCCGCGCGCCACCCGGCGCGGATCGGGGTCGCCGCTGCTGTCGAGCACGAACCGGTCGGTGCGCCGGGGGAACATCGTCGCGTACACCGCGCCCACGTAGGTCCCGTACGAGGTGCCCCAGGCGGACAGCCGGGACTCGCCGAGCGCCAGGCGGATGCGGTCGACGTCCCTGGCTTCGTTGCGGGTGGTGATGGTCGCGACCACCGGACCGCCGTTGCGGGCGCACGCCTGCGCGACCCGCCTGGCCCGCTCGACGGTGCCCGTCACGTCGCCACCGGGCCCCGGCCACGGCAGGAACGCGGTCGGCTCGATGTCACGCGGCTCCAGGTCGCAGGAGACCGGTGTGCTGTGCCCGACCCCGCGCGGGTCGAACCCGACCAGGTCGTACCGGTCGAGCACCTCCCGCGGCAGCCGGGAGCCGTGCGTGGTCGGCCGGGCCAGGCCGGCACCGCCGGGTCCGCCCGGGATCAGCAGCAGCACCCCGCGGCGCAACTCCGGTCTGGCGGTGCGGATGCGCGACACGGCGAGCGAGATCCGCTCCCCGCCGGGCTTGCGGTAGTCCAGCGGCACCCGCAGGGTCGCGCACTCCTGCCGCGGGTCGAGCGGCCCCGCCGCGGCCGGGCACGCCCCCCATTCCACAGTGGACCCGGCGGTGGCTGCGACCGGCGTCACGAGTCCGGCCAGCACCACCAACGCCATCGTGCCGAGTGTTCTCCTCATGGCGCCAGGGTTCCCGACCCCGCGCACCGTGCCCATCCGGCCGGCCCCCGGTCGACGGGTGGGGCCGGCCCACCCCGGGCCCGAACCGACGAGCCCGGCCGATCACGGGCGGATCGGCCGGGCTCGTGGGCGGGGACGGCTCAGGCGAGGTCGAACCGGTCGAGCTCCATGACCTTGGTCCAAGCGGCGACGAAGTCGGCCACGAACTTGCCGCGGGCGTCATCGCTCGCGTAGACCTCGGCCAGGGCCCGCAACTGGGAGTTGGAGCCGAAGACGAGGTCGACCGCGGTGGCGGTCCACTTCAGCTCGTCGGTGGCCGAGTCGCGGATCTCGTACACGTGCTCCTCGGACTCCACCGACTGGGATCCCACTGGCTGCCACCGGGTGCCCGGCGAGAGCAGGTTGACGAAGAAGTCGTTGGTGAGCACGCCGGGCCGGTCGGTGAGGACACCGTGCCGGGTGCCGCCGTGGTTGGCGCCGAGGGAGCGCAGGCCGCCCAGCAGGACGGTCATCTCGGGCGCCGTCAGGTCGAGCATGTAGGCGCGGTCGACCAGCAGCACCTCCGGCCTGAGCTTCTCGCCGGCACGCACGTAGTTGCGGAACCCGTCGGCGCGCGGCTCCAGGAACTTGAACGACTCGACGTCGGTCTGCTCCTGCGTGGCGTCGGTGCGACCCGGGCGGAACGGCACGGTCACCTCGAAGCCGGCCTCGCGCGCCGCCTGCTCGACCGCGGCGGAGCCGGCCAGCACGATCAGGTCGGCCAACGAGATCTTCGCGCCGCCCGCGTCGTTGAACTCGCGCCGGACGCCTTCCAACGTCTCCAGGACCTTCGCGAGCTGCTCGGGCTCGTTGACGTCCCAACCGCGCTGCGGCTCCAGGCGGATCCGCGCGCCGTTGGCGCCACCGCGCTTGTCGGTGGTCCGGAAGGTCGCGGCCGAGGCCCAGGCGGTCGTGACCAGCTGGGCGGTCGTGAGGCCGCAGTCGAGGAGCTTGGCCTTGAGGGCGGCGACGTCGGCGTCGTCCACGAGCGCGTGGTCGACGGCCGGCACCGGGTCCTGCCACAGCTGCGCCTCGGGCACCCACGGGCCGAGGAAGCGGTCGACCGGCCCCATGTCGCGGTGCAGCAGCTTGTACCAGGCCTTGGCGAAGGCCAGCGCGAACTCGTCGGGGTTCTCCAGGAACCGGCGGGAGATCTTCTCGTACGCCGGGTCGACGCGCAGCGACAGGTCCGTCGTCAGCATCGTCGGCTTGTGCTTCTTGGCCGGGTCGTGGGCGTCCGGGATGATCGCCTCGGCGTCCTTGGCGACCCACTGCTTGGCGCCGCCGGGGCTCGTGGTGAGCTCCCACTCGTAGCCGAAGAGGATCTCGAAGAAGCGGTTGCTCCACTGCGTCGGCCGGTCGGTCCACGTCACTTCAAGACCACTGGTGATCGTGTCCGCACCCTTGCCGCTGCCGTGGGTGCTCAGCCAGCCCAGGCCCTGCGCCTCCAGCGGCGCGCCCTCCGGCTCGGCGCCCACGTGGCCGTCGGCGACGCCGGCGCCGTGGGTCTTGCCGAAGGTGTGGCCGCCGGCGATGAGGGCGACGGTCTCCTCGTCGTTCATCGCCATCCGGCCGAAGGTCTCCCGGATGAAATGCGCCGCGGCCAGCGGGTCGGCGTTGCCGCGCGGTCCCTGGGGGTTGACGTAGATGAGGCCCATCTCGGTCGCGCCGACCTCGGCCGCCATCTCCGCGTCGCCGACGTAGCGCTCGTCACCCAGCCAGGTGTCCTCGGGGCCCCAGAAGACCTCCTCCGGCTCCCAGACGTCCTCGCGGCCGAAACCGAAGCCGAAGGTCTTGAAGCCCATGGACTCCAGGGCGACGTTGCCGGCGAGCACGAGCAGGTCGGCCCACGAGACCTGCTGGCCGTACTTCTGCTTGACCGGCCACAGCAGCCGGCGGGCCTTGTCCAGGTTGGCGTTGTCGGGCCAGCTGTTGAGCGGCGCGAAGCGCTGACCGCCGTCGCCCGCGCCACCGCGGCCGTCGTGGGTGCGGTAGGTGCCGGCGGCGTGCCAGCTCATGCGGATCATCAGGCCGCCGTAGTGGCCGAAGTCGGCCGGCCACCAGTCCTGCGAGGTGGTGAGCACCTCGGTGATGTCGCGCTTGAGGGCCTCGACGTCGAGCTTGGCGAACTCCTCGGCGTAGCTGAAGCCCTCGCCCAGCGGGTTGCCCTTCGAGGAGTGGGCGTGCAACACCGAGAGGTCGAGCTGGTTGGGCCACCAGTCCCGGTTCGTGCGGGGACGGCCACCCGTCTTCGGGGTCGGCGAGTCGATCGCCGGGTTCTCGCTCTCGCTGCCGTGCGCGGTCACGGGGTCGTGCGCGACCGGGCAGCCGACCGCGGCCTTCTGGTCCACGCCCTGCGCGCTCGACTGGGGCGTTGCCTTGGGGTCGGTCATCTACGTCCTTCCAACTGGCGGTTCATCGGCGGTGTTCTCGGTGGAGCAGTCGGGGCAGGTGCCCCAGAAGACGACCTCCGCCTCGTCGACCAGGTAACCGGCGTCGTCCGAGGCTGTGAGACAAGGGCTGTGACCGACGGCGCACTCGACGTCCGCGATCATGCCGCAGGACCGGCACACGACGTGGTGGTGGTTGTCCCCGACCCGGGACTCGTAGCGGGCGGTCGCCCCGGCGGGCTGGATGCGCCGCACCAGACCGGTGTCGGTCAACGCGCGCAGCACGTCGTACACCGCCTGGTGGGACACCTTCGGGTGATCGACCCGGACCAGTTCGATCACCTTCTCGGTGTCGACGTGGGGGTGGTCGCGCAGCGCCGCGAGGACCGCCAACCGGGGCCGGGTCACGCGCAACGAGACCGCCCGCAGCTGCGCCTCGAAGTCGGGTGTCACGCCAAGACCCTAGATTGCTTGTCTGGAACTAATCAAAATTACCTTCGTCACACCGGGCGCTCGACCGCGGCCGCGGGCACGCTCGACCCCCCGGTCGTCGAGATCGCCGGCGGGTAGCCGGATCCCGTCCACCGGGGGGGTTCCGCGAGGGGCGTTACGTCGCGCTCAGCCGCCGTGGGTGCGCCTGCGCCGGGTGAGGACGAGCACCGCGGCGCCGGCCGTGGTCAGCAGCACGGCGAGCAGCACGGCCGTCCCCGCGCCGCCGACACCGGTGGAGGCCAGGCCGCGTTGCCGGGGACCGGGTGCCGCCGGTGAGGTGGTCGTGACCGGGGTGGTGGTGGTCGTCACCGTGGTGCTCGTCGCGGTGGTGCTCGGTGGTGCGCAGGCTCCGCCGGCCGTGGGGTCGACATCGCCGACGGCGACGGTGAAGACGTCGCTGTCGGCGACCGTGCGGCCGTCGGTGAGGGTGGCGGTGACCTCGATGGTGATCCGGTAGGTGCCCTCCGCGCCGAAGGCCCAGTTGGCGTGGGCGTGGGTGCCGAGCGGGACGACGGTGGTGTCGGGCAGGCCGTCCCCGGAGTCGACCAGCACGACGGGGGCCATGCCGGTGAGGAAGATGCCGAGGCGGCCGGGGCCGTCGACGGCGGTCACGCGGAGGTCGACGCCGCCGGCCACGTCCCGGGGGCTGAGCGACTCGGTGTTCCACCCCGCCCACACGATGCCGGGGATCTGGGTCTGCGGGATGAGCCAGACCGGTGCGCCCGGCGCGCCCAGGAACGAGTAGGCGGGGTCGGCGGGCACGGTGTTGCGCGCGGCGGGGACCAGGTGCAGCACGACGTCGGCCGGGTCGCGCCACACGGCGCGGTCGGGTCCGGCCGTACCGTCCTTGACCTGGGTGGTCAGGCCGCCGGTGAGGATGCGCGGTGCGATCAGGTCCACGTGACCGTCGTCGAGGACCACGCACGACGTGGGTGGCGCGGTGGTCGTCGTCGTGCCCGTGGTCGTTGTCGTAGTCGCACTCGTGGTGGTCGTCGTCGTGGTCGTGGTCGTAGTGGTGGTGGTGGTCGGGTCTACTCCCGTGCCGGGTTTCACGGTGGCGGGGTCGACCGCACCGACGGCGATGGCGTAGGTCGTGGTGTCGCGCAACGGCGACCCGTCGGGGGTGGTGGCCGTGACGGTGAAGGTGAGCCGGTAGACGCCCTCGGCGGTGAACGTCCAGTTGGCGTGGGCGTGGGTGCCGAGCACCAGCGGGTGCTGCTGCGGCAGCAGCAGGGCGGTGTCGAACACGCGCGGCAACGGCTCGCCGACCGGGCCGGTCTGGAACACGGTGAGCTTGCCGGGCGCCGCGCTGCCGGGCAGGTCGCCGCCGATCGCATCGAGGGTCCAGCGCACCGAGCCCGGGTCGACCTGGTCGGCGGTCAACGCCTCGGTGTTCCACCCCGCCCAGACCACGTTGGGGTCCTGGACCTCGGGGATGAGCCACAGGTCGCTGCCCACCGGACCGAGGAACGCGTAGTCGGGCAGGTCGGGCACCTGGATGCGCGACTCCGGCTTGACGTGCGTGACGACCCGCTCGGGGTCCAGGACCGTCGGCGGAGTGGTATTGCCGTCCTTGTAGCGGATGTCCAGCTCACCGTCGGTCACGGCCGGCGCGAGGAGGTCCACGTGCCCCACGTCGACGACGGTCGTGGACTCCTGGGCGAAGGCCGGGGCGAGGGACAGCGCGGCGAGGGCCGCGAGGGCGGCGACCGCGGCCCCCGCGCGGGTGGGGGTGATCACGGCGTCTCCTCGGCGGGGCGGCGGCGGGCGAGCACGAGCGCGGCGGCGCCCGTCACGACCAGGACGAGCGCGAGACCGGCGGTCGCGGGCAGGGCGGCGGGACCGGTGGACGCCAGGCGGTTCGGCGTGCCGGCCCGCCGGTCGGTGTTGCCCGGTTGCTGCTGGTCGACCGGAGCACCGGCGCCGTCACCGACGGCGAAGGTGAGGGTCTCCGCGTCGGTCAGCGCACCGTTCGCACCGGGCGCCGAGACGGCGAAGGTCAGGCGGTAGCGGCCGGGTTCGGCGAACGCCCAGTTGGCGTGCGCGTGAGTGCCCAGCGGGACGGAGAGGTTGTCCGGCAGACCGTCGGTGCTGTTGAAGATGACCTCCGGCGCGCCGAACGAGCCGGTGGTGAACAGGCCGAAGGCGCCGGGCCCGTCGACCGCGGTCAGCGTCCACGTCACCGGGCCCGACACCTCGGCCGGGCGCAGTTCCTCGGTGTTCCAGCCCGTCCAGAGCAAGTCGGCGCGCTGGGTCTGCGGCAGCAGGAAGACCTGCTTGCCCGCGCCGCCGAGGAAGGACAGCGCCGGTTGCGCCGGGAGTCCGACGCGCGCGGCGGCCGTGACGCGGAACTCGACGTCCGCGGGTTCGCGCCAGGTCGTGACGCCGGTGGCCGTGCCGTCCTTCACCTGGACGTGCAGGCCGTCCGGCAGGACGCGGAGCGCAACGGCGTCGACGTGACCGCGGTCCAGGGTGACCCGGCCGGTAGCCGTGGGCGGCTGCTCCGCCGCTGCGGCGACCTGCGGTTGTGGCGCGGAGAGGGCCGGGAGTTGCGGGAGTGTCCGGAGCTCGACGGCGACTCCGGGCCGGTCGACTTCCGGCCGGTCGGTTTCGGGTCGGCCGGTTTCGGGTCGGGCCTTCTCGGTGACGACCAGCCGGTAATCGCGCTCGACGGCCAGCGGCCGGCCGTCGAGCGCGTGGGCCGCGGCTTCGACCCGGAGCAGGTGGTCGCCCGGTGCCGGCACGTCGACGCGGAGCGTTCCGCTCGCGGCGACCGGGACCGTGACCGGATCCCCGTGCGGCACCTCCACCGCGGACGCGTTCGCGAGGGCGGTGCGCAGTTCGACCCTGTCCCCGAAGACGGTGCCGGGTTCGATCGCGGTGGTGTCCCAGCGCAGTTCCACCTGCTCGGCTCCGGCGGTGACGGCCAGGGCGTCGGGTGGTCCGTCGAGCGCCAGCCGGCCGGCTTCCACGTCCAGCACGGCGTCCGCGGTGGGCACGTCGGGTGGGGTGGTCGGTGCGGGGTCGGCTGCCGCGGTGGGCGCCGTCATCAGCAACGCGGCGGCCACGCCGAGCAGCGCGCCGGTCCGGGTGGGGGTCACGACTTCTCCTCGGCGAGGGCGGTGGCGAGGGCGGGGACGTCCGTCCGGCGGGTCCGGGTGAGCAGGCCGTGGCGCGGCGCGAAGAGCCAGCACAGCAGGAACACCGCGGTGAGGGTGAGCACGATCAGGCCGCCCGCGGCCAGGTCGAGCGCGTAGGACAGGTAGAGGCCGAGCACGCTGCCGCCCGCACCGATCAGCGGCGCGAGCAGCATCATCGTGCCGAGTCGGTCGGTGAGCAGCCGGGCCGCCGCGGCGGGGGTGACCAGCAGGGCGAGCACCAGGATGTTGCCCACGGCCTGCAACGAGATGACGATCGCCAGGGTCACCATCACGTGCAGCACCACGTCCAGCCAGAACACCGGCAGACCCACCGCGCGGGCCTGTTCGCGGTCCAGGGTCGTGGCCACGAACCGGCTGTTGAACAGCGCCGTGCACAGCAGCACCGCCGCGCCGATCACGGCGACCGAGATCACGTCCGAGTCGCCGATGCCCAGGATCGAGCCGAACAGGAACGACTCCAGCGAGCCGCCGTAGCCGGGTGCGGTGCTGAGGATGACGATGCCGAGGCCGAACGAGGCGGCGAAGAAGATCCCGATGACCGAGTCCTCCTTGAGCCTGCGGTTCTGCGTGAACACCGCGATCAGCAACGCGGTGACCACGCCCGCGACCGCGCCGCCGAGCACGAGGTTCGAGCCGAGCACGAAGGCCACCGCGATGCCGGGGAACACCGCGTGCGAGACGGCGTCGCCGATGAACGCCATGCCGCGCAGCACCACGTGGCTGCCGATCACGCCGCAAACCAGGCCGGACATCAACGCCACCAGCAGCGCGCGGCGCCAGAAGTCGTACTCCCACGGCCCGGTCAGGAACTCCAGGAACCCGGTCACCCGGTCACCCCCAACGCCTTGAGCAGTCGCTCCGCCCGGTCCAGGCCGAAGGTGCGCAGCCAGATGTCGGTGTCGGCCAGCGCGGCCGGCTCGTCGTCGGCGACCACGGTGCGGTTGAGCAGGCACAGCCGGCCGCACAACGTCGTCGCGGCGGCGAGGTCGTGGGTGGTCATCAACACCGCAACGCCCTCGTCCCGCAATTCGGTCAGCAACGTGCTCAGCAGTTCCTGGGTGGGTGCGTCGATGCCGGTGAACGGCTCGTCCAGCAGCAGCACCCGCGGTCGCAGGGCCAGTGCGCGGGCGACCAGGACCCGTTGCCGCTGACCGCCCGACAGCTCGCCGACCGGCCTGGCCCGCAGGTCCGCCATGCCGACGCGGTCCAGGGCCTCGGCCACGGCCTCGCGGTCGCGGGCCGTGCGGCGGCGCAGCAGGCCGGTCAGGTGGGTGCGGCCGGTGGCGACCGCGCCCTCGACCGTGACGGGGAAGTCCCAGGCAAACTCGTGGCGCTGCGGCACGTACCCCAGCGTGCCCTGGGCTTGGCGCGGCGTGCGGCCGCCGACCACGACCGAGCCGCGGTGGACCGGGACGAGGCCGAGCACGGTGCGCAGCAGGGTCGTCTTGCCCGCGCCGTTGGGACCGATCAGGCCGACCAGCTCACCGGGACGCAGCCGGAAGTCCACATCGGACAACACCTCCCGGCCGCCCAGGAGCACGGTCGCGCCGGTGACGTCCAGCACCAGGTCAGACATCGGTCCTCCTGGCGGCACGCCGGGAACGGACGACGAGCGCCGTCACCACCGCGGCCACGAGCACGCCGCCGACCGCGAGCCACACCAGGGGCGGGCCCCCGGCGTCGGTTGTCCGTGCCTGGGTCGTGTCGGACGGCGGGGTGCTCGCCGCCGTCGTGGCGAACACGGTCGCCGGGTCGCCCGGTCCGATGTGGACGTTGAGCGTCGCCCGGTCCGCGCGACCGTCGGCGGTGGCCATCTCCACGTCCAGCGAGTAGGCGCCGGGCGCGGTGAACACCCAGTTGCCGTGCACGTGGGTGCCCGCCTCGACACCGATCTCCTGCGGGTAGGGGCGGTCGCTGCTGAAGATCGTCTCCGGCGTGCCGAAGTTGCCGGTGAGGAACAGCTCGAAGCGGCCGGGCCCCTCGACGTCGTGCAGGCGCCAGTCCACCTCGCGGCCGACGACCTCGGCGATGCTGGGGTCCTGGGTGTTCCACCCGGGCCACACCACCTCCTGGTCCTGCACCTGCGGCAGCACCCAGATGTCACCGCCCGGCGAACCGAGGAACGCGTACGCCGGGTCGTCCGGGACGGTCGTCTTGGCCGCGTCGGCCACCTGGAGCACCACGTCGGCAGGTTCGCGCCACACCGGTCCGTCACCCGTGTCGTCGCGGAGCTGGAGGACCCACCGGCCGTCGACCAGGCGGGGGCCGAGGTCGACGTGGCCGTCGGCGATGACGACCGGCGCGTCGGCGTGCGCGGCCGGCTGCACGAGCAGGAGCGTCGCGACCGTGGCGAGCAGGGCCGGGATCAGGCGAGGCACCGGGCGATCTCCTCCGCGTTGTGGCGCATCATGTCCGCGTAGCTGCGGGTGCGTTCGTCGAAGGAGTCGCCGTAGAGCAGGCACACCTCGACCCCCTGGTCGCGGGCGACCTGGGTGAGCACCGAGCCGCGCTGGGCGAGGTTGGGTTCCATGAACACGGCGGGCACTTCCAGGTTGCGGATGGTCTCGGTCAGCTTGCGCACGTCCTCGACGCTGGGTTCCTGCGCGGGGTTGGGCACCACGAACCCGGCCACGCTCATCTCGTAGGCGCTGGCGAAGTAGCCGAACCCGTCGTGCGTGGTGACCAGGTGGCGGCGGTTGCGGGGCACGGCCGCCACGGTGTCGCGAACCTGCTTGTCGAGTTCGTCGAGCCGGGCGAGGTAGTCGCGGGCGTTGCGGTCGTAGTCCGCCGCGCCGTCCGGGTCGGCCGTGCGCAGGGTGTCGCGGATCAGCTCGGCGTAGGCACGGCCGTTGCGCACGTCCTGCCACAGGTGCGGGTCGATCTCGCCGTGCACGTGCTTGCCCAGCACCGCCTGCGGCAGCTGGTGCACCGAAGCGCCCGGTGCGCCGAGGAACGCGAACCGCGGGTCGTCGGGCACCGTGACGATCGCCTTGTTCGGCACCTCGATGACGGCCTGCGCCGCGGGCACGACCTCCTGGGTGGTGCCGCCGGCGCGGTCGTTGAACGTGTACAGCTCGCCGGTGTCCAGGTCCACGGTCACGTCCGTGTGGCCCTCGTTCAGCACCGTGCCCGCGGTACCGGTCGGGTCGATCCCCACCGCGAACGTGAAGGTGCTCTCCCCGAGCGGCACCTCGTCAGCACCGTTGAGCAACGACGCGCGCATCGTCAGCCGGTAGCTGCCCGGTGCGGTGAACGCCCAGTTGAGGTGGGTGTGCGCGCCGGGGGGCAAGGTGGTCGAGTCCACTTCGGACAGACCGTCGCCGGAGTCGAAGTACACCACCGGCTTGCCCAGCGACTCGGTCAGGTAGGCCACGAGCCTGCCCGGACCCTCCACCGCGGTCGCGGTCAGCCGCACCTCGGACGTGCGCGTGGCGCCGCGCTGCTCGCCGTCACCGCGCACGCGCAGTCCGAACCACAGCACGTCGAGCCCAATGTTCTCCACCAGCGGGATCACGTTGGCGCCGTAGGTCTCCGACGCTTCGGCCAGGGAGACGTTCGGCGTCCCCTCGCGCGCGTTCGCGTCGATGGCCTTGATCAACCGCTGCTCTTCCAGCAGCAGGTGGTTGGTGAACGTCACGTCCGCCGCGGCGACCTTCTTCGCGTCGGCGGGCGTCGGCTCGTACGAGTGCGGATCACCGCCCGGCGGCACCAGCGAGTCCACCCGGACCCGCTGCCCCCCGACGTTGCGCACCAGGTCGGCGAGGATCTCGGTGGTGGCGACCACGGACAGGCCCTCGCCACCTCCCGGCTCACCCGTCGAGGTGCACGCGGTCACGGTGAGCAGGACCGCGCACAGGGACGCGGCGGCCCGTGAGGGCGCACGCACTCGCATGAGTTGTCGAACCTCCAGACACCCGTCACCCGACCGGTGGGGACACCGCGAACCTAATCCGAACGACAACCGTTTTCAATAGACCATCCGGCCGCTATCGGTAACGATTTCCATGTGCGACGCTCCACTCGCGTCCTCCCTGGACCGCGCCCACCCGCATGATTGGAGTGCACCGACCTTGCGCACGACTGCACGCATCGCGTTGCTCATGGCGGCGGTGACCGGCCTGTCCGGTCTCGTCGCCGCACCCGCGACGGCCGCACCGGTCGTCACGATCGACACCGGCCACGTCGACGTCTTCGGCGTCGCCTACGAGGACGGCGCGTTCGACCTGCACGTCCACGACGAGACCAACGACGTCGAGTACGCACCCGCCGAGGTCCTGCTCGTCGCCAAGTCCGCGGCGAAGACCACCGTGCCCGCCGACCCCGCCTACGCCTTCCTCGGCGCACCCGGCGCGCCGGTCTGGGTGCTGCCCGAGATCGACGACCCCGCCCTGCTGTGGCCGGGCATCGCCACCGAGGAGGTGGAGCCCGGCGTCTTCGTCGACGGATCACTGCGCCTGAAGGTCACGCGCGTCTACGGCCCCGGCGACTTCAGCATCTTCACCACCGACGCCGTCGGCGCGCCGAACGTGCTGGTCGACAGCGGCAACGGCCTGCCCGACCGCATCGACCTGGCGGCCGGCAGCCACCTGCACGCCAACTGGGCGTTCGAGGCGGCCGGCTACTACCGCGTCACCGTCCGCGCCGTCGGCACCCTGGCCTCCACCGGTGCGCACGTCGTGTCCGACCCCGCCACCTACACCTTCAAGGTGAACCGATGATCGCCCGCCTCACCGCCGCCGCGCTCGCCGCCGGGCTCGCCCTGCTCACCACGGGAACCGCCCACGCGGCGGTCACCCTCTCCTCCGGCCACGTCGACGTCATCGACGTCGACTGGACCGGCACCGCGCTCACCCTCGACCTCGTCGACGCCACCGCGTCACCCGCCGTCGACCGCGACCCCTCCACCGTGACGCTCAACGCGGTCTCCGCGAGCAAGTCCACCGTCCCCTCCGGCAGCGCGTACTCGTTCCTCGGCGCACCCGGATCGACGTTCTGGGTCCTGCCGCAGAACCAGGTCAGCGGCATCCTCTGGCCCGGCTTCAACACCAGCGGCGTACCGTCCGGTGTGCTGCTGAACAACTCCGTGAGCCTGAAGCTCGTCTCGGTCACCGGCCCCGCGGACTTCAGCGTCTACACCACCGGCTTCGGCGGGTCCGTGACCGTGTGGTTCGACAGCGGCAACGGCCTGCCCGACAGCCGGACCCTGGCGATCAACAGCCACGCCCACGCCAACTGGGCGTTCGAGGCGGCGGGCACCTACACCGCCGTCTTCGAGGTCACCGCGACCAAGGCGGCGGGCGGTGCGGTCACCACGGGCCAGAAGAGCTACACCTTCACCGTGCAGCCCTGACCCCTGTGCAGCCCTGACCGCCGTGCACTCCTGAGCACCGTGCGGCCATGACCGCCATCGAGGCTCGACTTCGACAGGTCCGCGGCGCTCACCACCCGGTGAGCGCCGCGGACCTGCGTTTCCCCCGGTCAGCTCGCGGTGCAGGAGGCCGTCGGGGCGCTGTTGGTGGCCCGCGACGAGCCCGTGAACCCGAAGGTGGCACTGGCACCGGCGGCGAGGTTGCCGTTGTAAGCCACGTTGCGGGCCGTCACGGTCGATCCGCTGCCGGTGACGGTGGCGTTCCAGGCGTGGGTGACGGCCTGCCCGTCGGCGAAGGTCCAGCCGACGGTCCAGCCCTTGATCGCCGAGGCACCCGCGGTGACCCGGACCTCACCCTGGAACCCGCCCTGCCACTGGTTGACGACCCGGTACGTGGCGGTGCAGGCCAGTCCACCGCCAGGCGTGGTCGTGGTCGTCGTGGTGGTTGTGGTGGTCGTGGTGGTGGTCGTGGTCTGGCCACCACCGTAGATGGCGGCTTCCTTGGCGGTGGCCCTGATGCCGTTGGCGCCGTTGAAGATGCGCTGACCCCACGTGGTGAGCCTGGCCGGGTCGAAGTCGGTGGCCATGTCCAGGACCGGGTCGGTGTTGCCGCTCCACGACCAGGCCAGGTAGCCCAGGCCCCGCTTCTGGGCCTCGCTGAGGATCGTGTCGTGGTCTACCTCGTTCGCGGCGAACCTCCAGCCGAACTCGCCGATGACCAGGGGCCAACCGTTGGCCTGGAACCGGTCGAGGTAGTCGATGATGCTGGAGGCGGTGTTGAACACCGAGTACATGTGGATGGACAGCACGGTGTTGCGCGCGCTGTCGGCGTCGAGGACCTCCTGGGCGTTGTCCCGCATGACGTACTGCCAGTCCTGGCCCCAGTTCGGCCCGTCGACCATCAGCAGGTGCCGGAACCCGTTGGCGCGCATCTTCCTGATCGCGTTCGCGGTCGCCTCGGTCCACTGGGCGGCGTCGACGTTGCCGATCGGCTCGTTGCCGATGTTGATGACGACGTAGTCCTCCTGACCGACCAGGGCGCTCTTCTGGCTGATCCAGTAGTCGGCGGCCTCGTCCAGCGACGCCGCCGCCGCTTCCTCGCCGTAGCCGGTGGTGTCGTGCACCTCCAGCACGCAGATCATCCGGTTGCGCTTGCACAGGTCGATCACGGCGGGCACGTCCGTGGACGGCCCCCACCGCTTGCCGGTGCCCAGCACCACCCGCACGGTGTTCGCGCCCAACGCCTTGACGTCGGCGAACGAGTTCGTCCGACCGGTGTACCAGACGTGCGGGTGGTTGACGCCGCGCATGACGAACGGCCGTCCGTCGGCCTCGACGACCCTGGTTCCGCTGACGTGCAGGCCCACCGCTTCGCGGGCTGGTGGCGCCTCTTGGGCTTGTGACAGGGCCGTCACCCCCAAACCCGCGACGACGGACAGCGCGGCACCGATCATGGCGATTCTTCTCATGGTCCTTCGACACCTCATCGAGTCGACGACATGGTGTCCGCCCAGCTTTCTGGGAGCGCTCCCAGTCGGTGACGCACGGCTCCCAGCAGGAATAATTTCTGGACGGAACTTAAATTCTCACGCTACGACCGACGTCGTCCGGAAGTCAAGATCTGCCTTCAGGCCCCGCGCGACGACGACCGCGGAACCCCGTGGAAGGTCCGCCGGCACCGGTACCTTCAGCCGATGAGCTCGGAACCCGGCGACCGCGCCACCTCCTCGTGGCCGGACCTGTCCGAGGTCGCGCGGGACGTGCTGCTGGAGGTGTTGATCCACGGACCCCTGTCGCGGGCCGAGATCGCCCACCGACTGCGCCTGTCCCGGCCGACCCTCACCCGCGTGACCAGAGTCCTGGTGCGGGGTGGCTTGCTGGTCGAGGGCGCCGCCGCCAAGCCCCGCTCATCGGCCGGCCGGCCCGCCGAGATGCTCCACGTGCGGGGCGCGGCCCACCACTTCCTCGGCGTGAAGCTGACCGCCGAACGGCTCTTCGCCACGGTCACCGACCTGACCGCGACCCCGGTCGAGACCACCGACGAGGCTCTTCGCTCGCACGAACCCGACCAGGTCGTCGCCCAGATCGCCGAGGTCGCGGCCACCTTCCCGGGCATCACCGGTATCGGTGTGGCCCTGGGCGGGATCGTCCTGGACGGCCTCGTCGCCCGCCACGAGTTCCTGCACTGGACCGATGTCCCGCTCAAGGCCGCGGTGAGCCGGGCCACCGGCCTCCCCACCGCGGTCGACAACGACGTGCAGGCACTGACCACGGCCCAGCACTGGTTCGGCCCCGGCGCGGGCCTGCGGTCGATGGCGGTGATCACCGTCGGCGCGGGCGTCGGCACCGGTCTGATCGTCAACGGCGCCCTCGTCGAGGGCTCGCACGGCCTGCCACCGCACTTCAGCCACACCCTGGTCGGCCGCGACGGACCGCAGTGCGGCTGCGGCCGGCGCGGCTGCATCTCCAGCTTCCTGATGACCCACGTGATGCTGCGGCGGTTGTCCGGCCACCCGACCTATGCGGAGGCCCTCGACCGCGTGCGAGCGGGCGATCCGCAAGCCCGACAGGTGTTCGACGAGGCCGGCTACGCGCTCGGCGTCCTCATCGGCACCGTCGCCAACGTCACCGACCCGCAGAAGGTGCTGCTGACCGGTGACGGCCTGCCGCTGTACGAGATCGCGTCCCGTCACGTCCACGATGGCATCGGGGACACCTACGAGGACGACCCCGACCTGCTCGAACTGGACGTGCAGCCGTTCGACTTCAGCGAATGGGCCCGCTCCGGCGCCGTGCTCGCCATCAAGGCCACCATCACCGGGGACATCGTCGAGGGCCGCACCGACCAGGTGGGCACGTCCCGGCCAACGGCAGGTCGGTCCGCCGGCCGGTGAACGACACGACCGGGCGGCTCACCGGCCGGTTCCCCGCACGGGCGCGGCGATGCCCTGCAACGCGAGCAGGAGGTCGCGGACGTCGGTGGCGGCGACCCGGCCGGCGCGCTCGACCCCCGCCGGCACGGCGGGATCGGAGCACAGCAGCACCGGGCCGTCCTCGGCGCGGTCGGCGAGCCTGCCGTGCGTGCCGCGCACGCACGACGGGTCGAGCGGCACGACGTTCATCGCGTAGCGGAGGCCGAGCTTCTTGCGCGCCAGGTTGAGCCCCGCCTTGGCCTTGACGAACGGGTCGCCCGGGTCGAAGAACAGCTCGGCCGGGTCGTAGCCCGGCTTGCGGTGGATCTCCACGCCGCGGGCGAAGTCCGGTGCGCGATCGTCGTCGGTCCAGTAGTAATAGGTGAACCAGGCGTCGGGTTCGGCCACGGCGACGAGCTCGCCCGACCGCTCGTGGTCGAGGTGGACGCCTGCTTGTGCTTCGCGGTCGAGCACGGTGTCCACGCCGGGCAGCTCGGACAGCACGGCCCTGGTTCGCGGCACATCGGCCGGGTCGGCGACGTAGACGTGGGCGATCTGGTGGTCGGCCACCGCGAACGCGCGGGAGGTCCACGGGTCGAGCAGCTCCATGCCGGCTTGCGCGTAGACCTCCAGCAGCCCGGCGCGGCGCAGCGCCCGGTTGATGTCGACGGGCCTGCGCGCCGCCGTGATGCCGTACTCCGACAGCGCCACGACGGTCGCGCCGGCCGCCTCGGCGTCGGCGAGCAGCGGTGCGAGCGCGGCGTCCACGTCGGCTGCGGCCCGTGCGGCCTCCGCGCCGGAGGGGCCGAACCGCTGCAAGTCGTAGTCCAGGTGCGGCACGTAGACCAGCAGCAGGTCCGGGCGTTGCGCGGCGAGCACCCGGCGGGCCGCGCCGACGATCCACTCGCTGGACTTCAACGCCGCGGTCGGCCCCCAGTACTGGAACAGCGGGAACTCGCCCAGCGCACCGACCAGGTCGTCGTGCAGGGCGGGTGGGCGCACGTAGGCGTCGGGCGACTTGCGGCCGTCGGCGTGGTAGATCGGGCGCGGGGTGACGGTGACGTCGGTCGAGGCGCCCATGGCGTACCACCAGCAGATGTTCGCCGCGGTGTAGCCGGGCCGCGCGCGGCGGGCGGTCTCCCACAGCTTCTCGCCGCCGACCAGCCGGTTGTGCTGGCGCCACAGGTGGACCTCGCCGAGGTCGCGGAAGTACCAGCCGTTGCCCACGATGCCGTGCTGGGCCGGCGTGAGCCCGGTCAGCAGGGTGGACTGGGCGCTGCACGTCACGGCGGGCAGCACGGTGCCCAGCTCGGCCTGCCAGCCCCGGCGGCCGAGGCGGGCCAGGTTGGGCATGTGCGGTAGCAGGCCCGGTGTCATGCCGACGACGTCGATGACGACCAGCGGGTTCATGGTGTGCCTCCGTCACCGATGTGGTCAGCGGCCCAGCGCAGTTCGGCGGCGATGCCCGCGGCGAGGTCCGCGCCCGCACCGGGCAGGACCGCCCACGTGTAGGTCTCGACCTCCACGTGCGGCAGGGCGGCCGCGGTGGACCGGACCGCCTCGACCGCCGTCAGCAGCACGTCGGTGGTGGAGGTCAGCGGCGCCTCGGGCCGGGCGTGCAGGGGGACGTGGAAGTGCACCCGCCACGGGTGCGCGGCCGGCAGGTCGGTCAGCGCCGCGGGCAGGTCGTCGGCGGCGAGCACGCCACCGGGCGCGTTCTCCCGGACCTGGTGCAGGTAGCGCGGCTCGGCGAACGCGGCGATGGCGCGCCTGCCCTCGTCGGTGCCCGGTTCGGCGACCTCCAGCGCCGCCGACGCCTGGACCTTGACCACCGAGAGCCCGCTGCGGCGGATGGCGGTCACCGCCTCGGCCGGGTCGGCGAAGGACACCGCGAGGTGACAGGTGTCCAGGCAGATCCCGACGTGGTCGTGGTCGACGCGGTCGGCCAGCCAGGAGACCGCGTCGGCGACGGTGTCCATCACGCAGCCGGGTTCGGGTTCGACCGCCAGCCTGATCGGCCTGCCGTGTCGTGCCGCGTCGGCGCGCAGGGAGCGGGCGACGGCGTCGAGCGAGGCTTGGGCGCGCACGTCGTCGTCACCGGACCACGGCTCGCGCCAGGCCAGCGGCAACGTCGAGATGCTGCCGTAGGACGCGGAGTCGGGCAGCAGGTCGGCGAGCACGGTGGCGCACGCAAGGGTGTACGAGGTGCGTCGCGGGTCGGTCCACGGCGGGTGGTAGACGGAGTGCTTGACCACCTCGTGGTGGAACCCGCCGTACGGGAACGCGTTGAGGGTGCTCACCTCCAGTCCCCTGGCCCGCAGGTCCGCCGCCAGGCGCCGGCGGGCGGTCCCGTCCTCGGCGAGGCCGCGGGCGACGGGTTCGGCCAGCCACAGCCCGAGCGCGAGCGCGTCCACGCCCAGCTCCTCCCGCACCGGGACGGCGTAGCGGTCGAGCTGCGCGACCACCCCGGCCAGGTCCTCGGCCGGGTGGACGTTGGTGCAGTAGGCGATGGGCGTCACGGGCGTTCGCCCCGCAGCACCGAGTTCCCGGCGAACGTCTCCCCCGTCGCGGCGTCGTCCAGGACCAGCCGACCGCTCTGGCCGTAGAACTCGACCGGGTTGCGCCACAACACCTTGTCCACATCGGACTCGTCGAACCCGGCGGCGAGCATCGCCTGGCCGGTCTTGCGGGTCTTGAGCGGGTCGGACCGGCCCCAGTCGGCGGCGGAGTTCACCAGCACCCGATCCGTGCCGTACTCGCGCAGGACCGCCACCATCCGGTCCTCGTCCATCTTCGTGTCGGGGTAGATCGAGAAACCCATCCAGCAACCCGATTCGGCCACGGCACGCACCGTCGTCTCGTTCAGGTGGTCCACGAGCACCCGTCCGGCCGGCAGCCCGGACTCGCGGACGAGGTCGAGCGTGCGCGCGGTGCCGGCGGCCTTGTCCCGGTGGGGTGTGTGCACCAGCGCGGGCAGGTCGTGCCGCACCGCCAGTTCCAACTGCCGTGCGAACGCCTCGTCCTCCTCGGGGGTCATCGAGTCGTAGCCGATCTCGCCGACCGCGACCACGCCGTCCTTGGCCAGGTAACGCGGCAGCACGTCGAGCACGGCGGTGCAGCGCGGGTCGTTGGCCTCCTTGGGGTTGAGCGCGAGGGCGCAGTGGTGCCGGATGCCGAACTGCGCCGCCCGGAACCTCTCCCAGCCGATCAGGGCGTCGAAGTAGTCGGTGAACGAGCCGACGTTCGTGCGCGGCTGGCCCAGCCAGAACGCGGGCTCGACCAGCGCCCGCACCCCGGCGGAGTACATCGCCTCGTAGTCGTCGGTCGTCCGCGAGGTCATGTGGATGTGCGGGTCGAAGATGCGCATCAGCTCTCGCTCCTCAGCAGTTCGAGCGCGTCGTCGGGCACGGTGCGCCCGGCGGCCCGGCGTTCGTCGGCGAACGCGCCGACCATGCGCCGCAGTTCCGCGTCGGTGCGCCGGCCCAGCCCTGCCACGGCGGTGAGGGGTATGTCCAGGAACAAGCACTTGAGCACGCCGTGGCGCCAGGCGTGGGCGTCGAGGTGGTCGGCGGCGAACGGTCCGAGCGCCGCCGCGACGAGCCTGGTGTCGTTGGTGCGCAACGCGTCCTTGACGAGTTCGACACCGGCCGCGACCGCCTCGGCCCCGACGGAGGCGAGCCCGCGCAGGACGCCCCGGCGTTCGGCGTCGTCACCGAAGCGGTAGAGCGAGGTCAACTCGGCCGACAGCTCCTCCGGACCGGTCGTCGCCGCGAGCGCGGTCAGCAAGCGGGTGCGGGCCACGTCGTCGACGGTGCCGTGCACGACGCCGAGCGGGTCGGACCCGCCGCGCAACGCCTCCCTGCCCACCATCCGGCCGACCGCGGGGAAGAACGTCCGGATCGAGGTGGGGTCGGTCCGCACGGTGCGTTCGGCCTCCACCAACCACGGGTGCTCCGACGCCGGCTCGGGCGACGCCTCGCGCAGCGCGCGCAGGGCCCTGCGCGCCACGTCCGGTGCGGCGTGGCTGTGCCGGGGCAGTTCGACCGCGGCGAGGCCGGTGTAGCCGATCTCGTCCAGTGCGGCGAGGGTGGCGGCCAGGTCCAATTCGCCCTCGCCGAACTCCAGGTGCTCGTGCACGCCCGGCCGCATGTCGTCCAGTTGCACGTTGAGCAGGAGGTCGCCCGCGCGGCGGATGCAGGCGGCGGCGTCCTGGGGTTCGACCGCGACGCAGTGGCCCACGTCCAGCGTGATCCCGAGCAGCGCGGGCGAGCCGAGTTCGGTGCGCAGGCGCAGCGCCTGGTCCAGGCGTTCGACCAGCATGCCCGGCTCGGGTTCCAGCCCGAGCGGGATGCCGTGCCGGGCCGCGCCGTCCAGGACCGCCGTGACGCCCGACCGCATCCGCCGCCACGCCTCGTCGTCGTCCACGCCCGCGGGCACCACGCCGGACCAGAACGACACGCAGTCGGCACCCAGGTCGGCCGCGATCTCCACGGCGCGCAGCAGGAAGTCCACCCGGATCTCCTGCGTGTCGCTGACCAGCGTCGGGTGGTGCTTGCGCCACGGGTCCAGCAGGTACCGCGCGCCGGTCTCCACCACGACGCCGAGGCCGAGGCGGTCGAGCCGCCCCGCCACCTTCCCGACCCGCTGCGCCAGGTCGGGGCCGAACGGGTCGAGGTGGTGGTGGTCGAGGGTGAGCGCCACCCCGGTGTAACCGAGGTCGGCGATCACCGCGAGCGCGTCGTCCAGCCGGTGGTTGGCGAACCCGTTGGTGCCGTAGCCGAGTCGGAACGTCATGTCGGCCCCACCTTCCTGCTCAGCCGCCGGGCCAGCGGCAGCACCAGGGCCAGGCCGGCGGCGACGGCCGGTGAGCCACCGCGCGCCACGAGGGCGCATTGCAGCGGCACCATGCCGTGGATGCCGGTCTTCGTGGCCGACCGGACCGCGCCCGCACCCGGGTCGCGCACCGCCGCCAGTTGCGCACGGCCCACCGTGGCGGCGTACGTGGCCGCGCCGGCGATCGCGCCGAACCGGTGCCGCCAGGTCCGCCCCGGCCGGGCGAGCGCGGTCAACGTCGTCACGGCCGTGCCGCCGAGCACCGCCTTCGCCACACCGGCCGACCCGCCCCACACCTCGCCGCGCGACAACACCGTGACGCCGAGCGTGTGCCCGGCCATCACGGCGGCGGCGGGCAGCGCGCCCACCGCCCGTTCCCGGCCCGCGCCCAGCACCACGTCCAGCCCCCGGCACGCGGCCATGGCGAGCGGTCCGGCCGCGGTGTCCTTCAGCACGGTGTCGTAGGACCACACCGCCGCCGCCAACGGCACCGCGACCGCCAACGCGTCGCGCCCGCCGGCCAGCGCGGCGAGCCCGAGACCGGCCGCGCTGAGCGCCACGGCGGCGGTCAACGCGGCCCGGGGGCCGACCCGGCCGGACGGGATCGGGCGCTCGGGGCGTTCCACCGCGTCGAGCTCGCGGTCGGCCCAGTCGTTCAGCGCCATCCCGGACCAGTACAACGCCACCGATGACAGCGGCAGCAGCAAGCGCTTGCCCCGCAGGGGCACCCCGGCCGCGGCCGCACCGGCGAACGTGTCGCCCAGCACGGTCAGCGCGGCGGGCGCCCGGACGAGTTCCGCGTACGCCCTCATCCCAACTCCCCCGCCCACCGGTACAGCTCGCGGGTCTGCTCGGCGAACCGGTGCTCGTCACTGCCCAGCGGGTCCTTGAAGAAGAACGCGAGCGCACCCAGCGCACCGACCCGACCGGCGGCGTGCGCCGCGGCGACGAGCCTGGCGAGGTCGAGCACGAGCGGCGCGGCCAACGAGGAGTCCAGCCCGGTCCACGTCAGTTGCAGCGACATGCGCGCCCCGAGGAACCCCTCGAACGACACGTGGTCCCACGCCGTCTTCTGCTCACCGAGGTCGGGGACGTTGTCGATGTGCAGCGGTGCGATGACGTCGTCGCCGAGCAACGCCGCGAGGCCGCGCGCCTTCGACTCCAGCTTGCTGTCCGCGTGCGCCGGGTCCTCCAGGGTCGCGCCGTCGCCGCCACCCAGCAGGTTGGTGCCCGCCCAGGACCGCACCCGCAGCGCCCGCGCAGTGAACATGGGCGCGAGCACCGTCCGCAGCAACGTCTCCCCCGTCTTGCCGTCCCGCCCCGCGTACGGCAGCCGTTCGCGGTGGGCGAGTTCGTCGAGCGCGGGCAGGGCGATGCCGGTGGACGGGGTGAAGTCCACGAAGGGGCAACCCGCGCGCAGCGCCGCGTACGCCGCCACCGAACTGGGCGGCAGCACCGCGCGCGTCGGGTCGGCCAGCGCCGCCTCCAACGCGGCCAGGTCGTCGTGCTCGGGTGTGGCAGGCACGGGCGGTTCGGTCGAGGACACGTTGACCACGACGACACGGGCCAGGCCGTGCCGCTCGCGGAAGTCGTCGATGTCGGCGGCCAGCCGGCGGGCCGCCTCGGCCTGGCTGCCCGGGTGCGTCACGGGGTGGTAGCCGGGTCGGATCCCGGCGTCGGCCGCGTGCAGGCCGTCCGCGATCGCACCGAGCAGGCGGTGCGGCAGCACGCCGCTGTCCGCGAGCTGCTCGGCACGTTTGACCAGCGGCGTGGCGACGATGTCGTGCCCGCCGACGACCAGGTCCGACCAGCCCGGCAGGTCGACACCTGCCAGCTCGGGCCGTTCGGTCACGCAGCCCGTCGGCGGCGCCAGACCCGCGCGCAGCGCGAGCAGTCCGCTGATCGCCGTGGTCGCGACCGATCCGCGTGCCCCGATCAGCCACAGCCCGGTGGGTTGGTCCGTCATCAGCCCCCTCCTTCGCCAGCTCCACTCAAGAACGGTCACCGACCGGCACCGGGACGTGGACGTCCTGGCACCGGTCGGACGGGGTGCGGTACGGCAACCGCCCCCACGCGCGGGTGGCCGGAGCACGACGGCCCCCGCCCTCGCGATTCAACTACCGCTCGACTGGCTCCGCAGCACCGCGATCACCACATCGGTGTCGGCGCCCGACAGGTCGCGCACGACCCAGGTCCCCACCTCGCGGGAAACCGCCGTTCCGCCGCGAACCGGTCGGCCACCGCCTGGTCCCGTTCCGCCCGGCGCGCCGCTTCCGGTGAGCCGTGGTGACACCGCTCAGCGGGTGCCGACCACCTCCCTCAGGAACTTGAGCCCGTCCACGGCGAGCGCGTCCTGGGTCGGCGCGAGCGGGCGCCAGATGGACGCGGCGGTCGCGATGCTCGCGTTCTCGCCCGTGAACGACTCGATGCACAGCGGCCCGGTGTAGCCCGCCTCGGCGAGCGCGGCGGTGATGTCGGGCCAGTCGAGGTGGTCCGCACCCGGTGCGCCGCGGTCGTTGCCGCACACCTGGACGTGCGCGATCCGGCCCCCGGCGGACCGGATCGCGTCGCCGACGTGCTTCTCCTCGATGTTCTGGTGGTAGACGTCGACCCCGACGCCGCACCCGTCGACGGGCAGGCCGTCCAACGCCGCCAGCGTCTGCCCGATCGTGTTGAGCAGACTGGTCTCGTACCGGTTCAAGGGCTCCACCGCGACCCGCACGCCCGCCGCACGGGCGTGCTCGACCACCGGCGCCAGGTTGTCGCGCAACTCGGCGATCCGGTCACCCCGCTCCCGCTCCGACATGCGCCACGTCCGACCGACCGACGCGTACGCCGGACCCGCGATGACCGGCGAACCAACCTCCACCGCGATGTCCACAACCCGCCGCAGGTAATCCTGGGTGGTGCCGACGGTCGCGGACTCTGCCGCGACCAGCTCACGGCCTGGCGGCATCACCAGGCACACGGTCGCGGCGAGCCCGTGGTCCGCCAGCACCCGCGCGGCGTGCGCCGGGTCCCAGTCGTCGACCTCCTCCACCGGGAGTTCGAGCACGTCGAACCCCCACCCGGCCACCCGGGCGGCCAGCTCGGAGATCGTGGCGTCACGCAGCGGCGACGTCCAGACCCACGTGCTCACACCGATCGCGTGCACTGTTCCTCCGTCCGGAACGGGTTTGCGGGGTCACTTCCAGGGTGCGGGGTAACCGGCCATCGACTCGCACCCGCACATCGCGTAGTGCAGCGGCGGCATGTCCTGCTTCAGGAAGCTCTGGAGGTTGTCCTGGGTGACCTTGGGCTGGGGCAGCACCCACTCCTTCGGCACCTGCTGACCGTTGAGGATCTTCAGCGCGGCGATCACCGGGGTGCGCCACTGGTAGGTCGGGTAGGTCGGGGCGACCGCGGTCATCTTCTGCTCGGCCCACATCCGCAGGAAGTCCTGCTGGTCCTCGCCGACGAACGGCGGGATCGGCACGCCCGCGTCCTGGAACGCCTCGACCGCGGCCACGGCGGTCGCACCCGCGTCCATCCACACGCCGTCGATCTGCCCCTCGCGCTGGATGTAGTCGTTGACGATGGTCTTGGTCTTGGCCGCGTCACCGTCGGTGAACTCCACACCGACGACCTTGAGCTCGCTGCCGGCGAAGATCTCGTCGGCCGCCGCCCACCGCTGCTCCAGCACGTCCACACCGGGCAGGATGCGCAGGGCCAGCACCTTGCCGCCCGGCTTCACCTTCTCCTTCAGGAACTCCGCGCCGTCCGCGCCGAACGCGAACCCGCCGATCGGGTGGACGAACGTCACGGGACAGGTGGAGTTGACGCCCCGGTCGAACACGATCACCGGCACGTTCGTCCGGCACGCCGCCTCGATCGCGGGCGTCAACGTGGCGGTGGTGTTGGGCGAGACGACCAGCGCGCTGCACCCCTGCGACGCGAACGACTGGATGTCACTGATCTGCTTGTCGTCCTTGGCCTCCGCGTCCAGCACCGTGAACTTGGTGATCTCCGGGTGCAGCCTCACCTCCTCCTTCATCGTCTTGAACCCGACCTGCCGCCACGGGTTGTCGACCGAGGCGTTGGAGAAGCACAGGTGGTAATCGCCGCCCGGCTTGGCGAACCTCGCCGTGTCGACCAGCTCCGGGTCGAGCATCTGCTCCCACGGCTTGGCCGCCGGCCCCTCGGCGGCCGTCGACCGGAACTTCAACTGGCGCTCGTACTGCGCCTGGTCGAAGAACTCCGACTTCGCGCCGGCGTCCTTCGACGCGCCCGTCGTGCCGGGTGTGCCGGTGTCGGCGGGCAGGTCGCTGCTGCAGCCGGCCATGGCCAGCAGGCCCGCGACGGCCACGACGGACCACTTCCTGTTCATCGGTTCTCCTTGTGCGGCGGTGACTGGTGGCGAGCGGGCTCGGGTGTGCCCGCGCGGGGCCGGAACCTGAGCCGTGGGTTGACGCCGAGGGCGGCGTAGGCGACGGCGGCGATGATGATCACGCCCTGGACGGCGGACTCCAGCGCGCCGGAGACGCCGAGCAGGTTCAGCAGCGAGAAGAGGGCTTCGAGGGTCAGCGCACCGGCCGCCGAGGCGACGACGGAACCCCGTCCGCCGCCGAGCAGGACGCCACCGAGCACGACGGCGGTGATGGCGCGGAACTCCAGGCCGCCACCGACCTGTGCCGACACGCCCGCGAACCCGCCGAGCAGGATCGCGGCCAGCGCCGCGAGCAACCCGGACAGCACGAACGCCAGCACCTTCAGCCGGTCCACCCGCCCACCGGCCAGGCGCACCGCGTTCTCGTTGTCCCCCACCGCGACGAGCGTGCGGCCGGTGCCACTGCGCATGAACAGCACCGCGGCCACGAGGACGACCAGCAGGATCACCACCGACCACGGCAGGTGGCCGAGCACCGGCAGGTCGACGCCGCCGCGACCGAACACGCGGAACGACGGCGACAGCGCGCCGCGCGGCGCACCACCGGTCCACAGGAACACCGCGCCGTCGAGGATGAGCAGCATCCCCAGAGTCACGATGAACGACGGCACCAGCAGCTTGGTCGTGACCAGCCCGTTGACGAGGCCGACCAGCAGGCCGAAGCCGAGCAGCAGCACGATCACCCAGCCGGTCGCGGACTCCTGGCCGTCGATCAGGCGAGCCGCGATCACCACCTCGGCGGTGACCAGCGAGCCGACCGACAGGTCGAACCCGCCGGAGACGATGACGAAGTACTGGCCGATGGCCAGGAGCACCAGCGGCGCCGCGCGCTTGAGCAGCGCCAGGTACCCGGTCGGTTCGGCGTAGGCGGGGCCGGCGAAGGCCAGCGCCACCAGCAGCACGGCGAGCACCACCAGCACGGGCGCGGTGCCCTCCGCCAGACGGGGACGCCACGTGGTCGGCGCGCTCACGCGGACCTCCTGGGGAGCTTGCGGCGCGCGTAGAGCGCCACCGCGACGATGAGGACGATGCCGCGCACGACGTCCTTGAAGAACGGGTCGACCGCGAGGTCGTCGAAGACGGTGTCGAGGGTGGCCAGGATGAGGACGCCGCCGATCGTGCCGACGACGCCGCCGCGACCGCCCGCGAGGGCCGCGCCGCCCAGCACGACGGCCGCGATGGACTCCAGGTCGTACCCGGCGTCCGTGCCGACGTACGGCGCGCCGGACCCGAGCCTGCTGGCCAGGAACACCCCGGCGAGACCGGCGGCGACGGCGCACAGCACGTGGGCGATGACGATCGTGCGGCCGGTGCGCACACCCGACAAGCGCGCGACGTCGATGTCACCGCCGACCGCGTAGGTGTGGTAGCCGCTGCGCGTGCGCCTGAGGTACCACCACGCCGCCGCGGCGACGAGGAGCATGAGCAGGACACCGATCGGGACCGGGCCGATGCGGTCGAACCCGAGGTGCTGGAACGCCCGCGGCACGCTGCCCGCCGGTCCGGTGTAGTTGTCCTCCAGGTAGCCGCGCAGGATCAGCGCCACGCCGAGGGTCGCGATGAACGCGTTGACCTTGAGCACGGTCACGACCAGGCCGTTGACCAGGCCGACGACCGCGGCGACGCCGAGCGCCAGCAGCACGCCGGGCACCATCATCCCGTCGCTGCCCGCCATCGTCTCCGCCGCCACGAGCGAGCACAGCCCGACCAGGTAGGCCACCGACAGGTCCAGCGAACCGGTGATGATCACGATGGTCTGCCCGACCGCGACCAGCCCCAGCACGGTGCTGCGGGTCAGGATGTTGAGGATGCCGCCCTGGTCGAGCAGCACGCCGCCGTTCAGGCCGACCAGGACGCTGCCGACCACGAGCAGCGCCACCAGCGCCAGGTACACGGTCACGGTCGGTGTGAGGCTGAACTTCCGGACGCGGCCGCGGCGGGCCACGCCGCCCGCCGACTCGGTCTTCCCCTGTGCGACGCTCACGCCACTTCTCCCCTACCGTGCCCCGTGGCGAGGCCCATGACGGCTTCCTCACCGGCGCCCGCGGGCAGTTCGCCCGCGATCGCGCCCTCGTGGACGACCAGGATCCGATCGCTCATGCCGATCAGCTCGGGCAGTTCGGAGGAGACCATCAGGATCGCCACCCCGTTGCGGGCCAGGTCGCGCAGCAGCCGGTGCACCGCCTGCTTCGCGCCGACGTCGATGCCGCGCGTCGGCTCGTCCACGACCAGCACGCGCGGTCCCACGGCGAGCCACTTGGCCAGCACGACCTTCTGCTGGTTGCCGCCGGACAGGTAGCGCACCTCCTGGTGCTCGCCGCGCCCCACGACCGCGACGGACCTCAACAGCTCGCCGAGGTCGGACTTGCGGCGGCCGGGGCCGCCGGTCAGCGCCGCGCGGCGGACGAGCAGCGCGTTGTCCCGGATGGACTGCCGCAGCGCCAGCCCTTCGCCCTTGCGGTCCTCGGTGACGTACCCGATGCCCAGCCGCACGGCGGTACGCGGGTCGGTGATCCGCCGCACGACGCCGTCGACCTCCAGCGTGCCGGTGGTGAACGGCTCGACGCCCCAGATCGCCCGCGCGATCGCGGACCGCCCGGAGCCCTGCAACCCGGCGACACCGACGATCTCGCCCGCCCGCAGCTCGAACGTCACGCCGCGGACCCGGTCGTTGCCCGCGCCGCGCAGCGCCAGCCGCACCTCGCCGAGGTCTTCCGGGGCCGCGCGGTCGGGGTAGAGCGCGTCGAGGGACCGCCCGACCATGTGGCGCACGAGCTGGTCGGAGCTCAGCTCGGTGGTGAGCGCGCAGGTGACGAACGCGCCGTCCTTGAGCACGGTGATCCGCTTGCCGAGGTCGAACACCTCGCGCATCCGGTGCGAGACGTAGAGGATCGCGATGCCCCTGGTGCGCAACCGGTCGACGAGGTCGTACAGCAACTCCACCTCGTGGTCGGCCAACGCGGCGGTCGGCTCGTCCATCGCCAGCACCTTGGCGTCGGTGGACAGCGCCTTGACGATCTCCACGACCTGCTTCTGCGCGACCGACAACCGGTTGACCGTCTCCGCCGGGTCGACCCCGTCCTCGCCGAGCCAGTCCAGCAGCCCCTTGGTGTCCGCCTCCATCTTCCGGCGGTCCACCTGCCCCCGGCGGACCGGCTCACGGCCGAGGTAGACGTTCTCCGCGACGGTGCGGTGCTCCAGCAGGTTGAACTCCTGGTGGATGATCGCGATACCCGCTTGCTGGGCGTCGCGCGGCGTGGCGAACACGACCGGCTCGCCGTTGACCTCCACCTGGCCGGAATCGGGCCGGTGCACGCCCGCGAGGACCTTCAGCAGCGTCGACTTGCCCGCGCCGTTCTCACCCATGAGCGCGTGCACCTCGCCCGCGCGCAGCTCCAGGTCGACACCGCGCAGCACCGGCACACCCAGGAAGCTCTTGGTGATCCCGGTGAGCCGGACGACGACGTCACCATTGGCGGTCACCGGTCAACCCCGGTCTGATGGTCGACTCCGCCGACGGTGATCTGATCGTCGACTCCGCCGACGGTGATCCGATCATCGACTCCCCCGATGGTGACCCACGCACCACCGGACGCGGCGGACGACAACACGGCGTCGGTGATCCGGACCGCGCGCAGGCCGTCGGCGAACGTCGGCAGGCCGTCCGGGCTGCCCTCGCCGCGCACGGCCCGGTAGGTGTCGGCGACGAAGGCGTCGAAGCAGTCCTGGTAGCCCTGCGCGTGCCCGGCGGGCAACCGCGCGTACGCGGCCGCCGAGGGCGACAGGGTCGACGGGTCGCGCAGGAGCACCTGGCTGCCCTCCCGCTTGCCGACCCACAGCCGCTCGGGGTCCTCCTGGTCGAACGCGAAGCTGGATTCGGTGCCGGAGACCTCGACGTGCAGCCGGTTCTTGCGGCCCGCGGCGACCTGCGAGATGACCAGCGTGCCCAGGACCCCGGACGCGGTGGTGAACTGCACGGCGGCGACGTCCTCGGTCGGCACGGCGGCGGCCCGCGCCCGTTGCTGCACGGTCGCCGTCCGGGCGGACAACCGGTGGATCCGGTCCCCCGTGACGAACTCGAACAGGTCGCACCAGTGCGAGCCGATGTCGGCGAACGCGCGCGAGGGACCGCCGAGCGCCGGGTCGACCCGCCAGTCGTCGTCCTCCGGGCGGGACAGCCAGTCCTGGAGGTAGCCGCCGGTGACCGTGGAGACGACGCCCGCCTCGCCGGCGGCCAGCCTCGCGCGCATCTCGCGGACCATCGGGTGGAACCGGTAGACGAACGGCACCGCGGCCACCCGACCGGCGGCCGTTGCCGCGTCGGCCGCCGCGGTGGCGTCCGCGACACCGGTGGCCAGCGGCTTCTCGCAGATCACGTGCGCACCCGCGGCCAGCGCGGCCCGCACCGCCTCGGCGTGCCGGACGTTGGGCGTGCACACGTGCACCACGTCGGCCCCGGACTCGGCGAGCAGCGAGGCCAGGTCGGGGTAACCGCGTTCCGCGCCGACGGCCCTCGCGGCGTCGTCCGCACCGTCCGCGGTGCTCGCCACCGCGGCGACGACCGAGGCGCCCGCACGCCGTGCCGCCTCCGCGTGCACACGGCCCATGAACCCAGTGCCCACCACGGCGATCCGCAGTGTCCGAGGCTCGACACGACTACTTTCGGCCGTTTGAGTTAGGTGGGTCACAGTCATGCGGCGAACCGTAAGGGGGCTAATGGCGGATGTCAATCAAAAGTCAGGCAGGTTTCGCCGAACTGCGACAGATGGTCCCGTTCTCTGGTTCAATCACAGGGTGAAAGAAGACGCCCCCTACGTCGGAGCCGCGTCCGCCGGAGAGCTGTTGCGCCTGCTCCGCGACGGCGTGCCGCGCACCCGGACAGAGCTGACCTCGGTGACCGGCCTGGCCCGGTCGACCGTGCGGGCCAGGCTGGACGCGCTGCTCGACGCGGGTCTGGTCAGCGAAGGGGGCAGCGAGGCGTCGACCGGCGGCCGACCGGCAGGCCGGTTCGTGTTCAACGCGCGGGCCAGGGTCGTCCTCGCCGCCGAGGTCGGCGCCACCCACGCCACCGTGGCGGTCACGGACCTGACCAGCTCACCGCTCGCCGTGCGGCGCATCGACCAGGACATCGCCGACGGCCCGGACGTGGTCCTGCCGGTGCTGGTCAAGACGTGGAGGTCGTTGCTCGCCGAAGCCGGACTCGACTCGGTGCGGGTCGCCGGAGCGGGCATCGGCCTGCCCGGCCCGGTCGAGCACTCGACCGGACGACCGAACAACCCACCGATCATGCCGGGGTGGGACGGCTACGACGTGCCCGGGCGCATCGGCGGTGAACTCGGCGTCCCGGTTCTGGTGGACAACGAGGTGAACCTGATGGCCCTGGGCGAGCACACGAAGTGCTTCCCGGAGGCCGACCACGTCATCGTGGTGAAGGTGGCCACCGGCATAGGTTCCGGCTTCATCAGCAACGGCGAACTGCACCGCGGCGTCGTGGGCGCGGCGGGCGACCTCGGCCACATCCTCGCCCCGAACGCCGGCGACATGCCGTGCCGCTGCGGCAACACCGGCTGCCTCGAAGCGGTCGCCAGCGGGTCCGCGATCGCCGCCGCGTTGCGCGCCAAGGGGATCGAGGCGCACACCAGCGCCGACGTCGTCGCACTGGTGCGGGCGGGCAACCTCGAAGCGGGCCAGCTCGTGCGGCAGGCGGGTCGCACGATCGGCGAGGTCCTCGCCGCGTGCGTGAGCATGTTCAACCCGTCGTTGATCGTCGTGGGCGGCACGCTCGCGCTGGCCGGCGAGATGCTGCTGGCCGGGGTGCGCGAGGCGATCTACCGACGTTCGCTGCCGCTGGCCACGGAGAACCTGCGCATCGTCCCGTCCCAGGTCGGTGACGACGCCGGTGTGCTGGGTGCGGCGGCGATGGTGGTGCAGCACGTGCTGTCACCGTCCATAGTGGATCGCCAACTCGCCTGACGGCCGGGCACGCCCCCCGAACTCCGTCCGCCCGACCGACAGGAGGTGCGTTGTGCCACCCGGAACCGACGCGCGAGCCCGGCCGGTGCGCGAGGTCGTGGCGTGGAGTCGCGGCATGGTGCAACCGGCCCTGCGTGCCGCCGTCGACGGGTTGCCCGTCTCGGTGCGCCGCGTCGCCGGCTACCACCTGGGGTGGTGGGACGAGCACGGCAACCCGACCGACGGGGCCGGCGGCAAGGCCATCCGCCCGGTGCTGGCCCAGCTGGCGGCCGAGGCCGTCGGCGGCACGGCGACCTCCGCCGTGCCGGCCGCCGCGGCGGTGGAACTGGTGCACAACTTCACGCTGCTGCACGACGACGTGCTCGACGGGGACCTGACCCGACGGCACCGGCCGGCCGCGTGGCACGTCTTCGGCGTCCAGGACGCCATCCTGACCGGGGACGCGATGCTGGCGCTGGCCTTCGACGTGCTCGCCGCCGGCGGGCACCCGAGCGCCCTGGCCGGCGTGCGCCTGCTGAACGCCACGGTGCTCGGCCTGGTCGAGGGTGAACAAGCCGATCTCGCGTTCGAGGGCAGGCACGACGTCGGGCCGGCCGAGTGCGTGGCGATGGTGGAGCGCAAGACCGGCGGCCTCCTGGCCTGCGCCTGCGCCCTCGGCGCGATGTTCGCCGGCGCCGGGCCCGCCGAGGTCGCCGGACTGCGCGACTTCGGCCTGTGCCTGGGGGTGGCGTTCCAGCACGTGGACGACCTGCTGGGGATCTGGGGCGACTCGGCGGTGACCGGCAAGCCGGTGCACGGGGACCTGCGCGCCCGCAAGAAGTCCCTGCCCGTGGTCGCCGCGCTGACCTCGGACACACCGGCGGGACGGGAACTCGCCGCGCTGTACGAGGGGGACGGGCACGCGGTGGCCGCCGACCCGGCCCGCGCGGCCCGTCTCGTCGAGGAGGCCGGCGGGCGCGCGTGGAGTGGGCAGCAGGCGGAACTGCTGCTCGCCCGGGCGTTGCACCGGCTCGACTCGATCGGGCCCGCACCGCGTGCGGCGGCGGAACTGGCCGAGCTCGCCCGGGCGATAGTGCACCGCGACCACTGAACGCGCGCAGCGACGGGTCGTCCGGCCCCTGTGCCCGCTCCGCCACCCCCGCACACCCGGGTGGTGTGGACGCGGAACCGTCCACCACCCCCGACGGGATGGCGGACGGTTCTTCCGGAAGCGTCAGATCCGGGTCATCGTCGAGGTGTACCCGCCGCCGCCCGGGTAGACCCAGTCGCCGGTGACGGCGGTGCCGTCGGCGTTGAACGTGCCCTCGTAGTACGCCGGACTCCCCTTCGCACCGGCCCAGATGACCAGCCTGTCGCCGGTGAGCTCGTAGACGTAGTCGAAGGTGTTGCCGACCGCGTCGTAGAACCTCGACATCACGTCGGCGCCGACCGGCTCGCCGAAGGGCCGCAGGTTGCCGATCACCTCCAGTCCGGTGACCGGTTGGCCGAACTGGCTGAGCTCGACGTGCTGGAGCAGGAAGAACCCGCCGGGCATCCACTCGTAGCGCACGGTCCCCTCGGCACCGCCGGTCACCGACCAGGTGCCGACCAGGCGGTCCAGGGCCCGCAGTTCCGGGCTCGGGTGGTGGTTCTCGGACATCTCGTCCTCCTTGGTGAGTGCTTGCCGGTACCTCGGAGGCGGTCGACGCTTCTCGACACCCCACGCCATGTGACTCAGGTCGCTTTCACTCGGTGTCGAGATGCCCGGTCCGGCCACGAGGTAGCGACAACGACCCCGTCGAAGGAGAAGTCATGACCGCTCTCGCCGTCTCCACCGCCCACGGTTCGTCCGACTGCCTGCTGCGAGCCGGAGCACTGGCCGGGCCGGTGTTCCTCGCCTCCGCGGGCGTCCAGGTGCTCACCCGCGAGGGCTTCGACATCACCCGGCACCCGATCAGCCAACTCTCCACCGGCGGCCTGGGTTGGCTCCAGATCACCACGTTCGTGCTCGCCGGCCTCGGTGCGCTGGCACTGGCCGTCGGCGTCGGGCGCGCGCCGGCGGAAGGGCTCGGTCGGCGTGCGCTGCCGATCCTGATCGGGGTGTTCGGGGTCGGGCTGGTCGCGGCCGGCGTGTTCACCATGGATCCGGAACACGGCTTCCCGGTGGGCACCCCCGACGGCCCGGTGGCCCGGATGTCCTGGCACGGCGTCGCGCACTCGGTCGCGGCGGCCGTCGCGTTCACCGCACTGGCCATCGCCGCTGTCGTGCTCACCGTCCGTCACGCCCGCCGCCGGGCCGTGCTGCCCGCGGTGCTGAACGGCTTGGTCGCGCTCGTGCTGCTGATGCCCGTGTCACCGGATCACATGAGCGTCCACATCGCGGTGAACGGCCTGGTCGCGTTCACCTGGACGACCGTCCTCGCCCTGACCCTGCGACGCTCCGCCTGACCTGCGTACCGTGCCCGCACACACCGGAGGAGAGAACCGATCGTGAAGTACCTGCTGCTGGGTTACACCCCCGCCACCGCGTGGCAGGCCGCGACCGCCGACACACCGTCGGACGAGGCGCTGGCCGCGTTCGCCGCGTACCAGGACTTCGAGCGGGAACTGGTCGAGAGCGGCGAGTTCGTCGGCAGCGAGGGCCTCGGCCACCCCGCGGTCAGCACCACGGTCCGCAGGACCCCGAACGGCGTGGTCGCGACCGACGGGCCGTTCGCCGAGCTCAAGGAAGTCCTGGCCAGCTTCGCGGTGATCGACGTGGTCGGCCACGAACGAGCGGTCGAGATCGCCTCGCGCATCGTCGAGGTGCTGGGTGAGCCGATCGAGGTCCGGCCGATCATGGGCGAGGACTTCACGGCCTGACCACCCGAACCGGCGGGACGGCGGAACCCGGACCAGGAGCGCACATGACGGACGGAACCGGCGCGACCGCGGATGTCGAACACCTGCTGCGCGCGGAGGCGCCGCAGGTGCTCGGCGCGCTGGTGCGACGCTTCGGTCGGTTCGACGTCGCCGAGGACGCGGTGCAGGAGGCACTGCTGGCCGCGAGCCGGGCGTGGCCGGTCGACGGCGTGCCGGAGAACCCGCGCAGCTGGCTGATCCGGATCGGGTACCGGCGGATGGTCGACCTGCTCCGCTCCGACCAGGCTCGGCGCAGGCGCGAGCAGGAGGCCGGGCTGGCCGAACTGGCCATGGGGGAACCGTCCCGGCAGGCACTCCCGCCGGCGTACACCGACGACAGCCTCACCCTGCTCCTGCTCTGCTGCCACCCCGCGCTGAGCACCACCTCGCAGGTAGCGCTCACGCTCCGGGCCGTCGGTGGCCTGACGACCGCTGAGATCGCGCACGCCCACGGCACCTCGGAGAGCACGATGGGCACGCGGATCAGCCGCGCCAAACAGCAACTGGCTCGCGCGGGCGCCCGTTTCACCCCACCCACCGCCGACGACCGGGACAGCCGTGTCGCGGCGGTCACGCAGGTGCTCTACCTGATCTTCAACGAGGGGTACACGGCCTCCGCCGGCGACCGGCTCGTCCGGGTCGACCTCACCCGCGAAGCGATCCGGCTCACCCGCATGCTCCACGACTCGCTGCCCGACGACGCCGAGGTGACCGGCCTGCTCGCGCTGATGCTGCTCACCGAGTCCCGCCGCGCCGCCCGCACCGGCAACGACCAGCTGATGCCACTGGACGAACAGGACCGGACGCGGTGGGACACCGACCTGATCCGCGAGGGCACCGACCTGATCGACCGCGTCTGGCCCAGGCGCGAGATCGGCCCGTACCAGTTGCAGGCGGCCATCGCGGCCGTGCACGCCGCGGCCACGTCACCGGAGCTGACGGACTGGCCGCAGATCGCCGCGCTGTACCTGTGGCTCGAACAACTCGCCCCGACGGGCCCCGTCCGCCTGAGCCGCGTGGTGGCGGTGGCCCGCGCGTACGGGCCCGATCGGGCGCTCGGACTGCTGAACGACCTGAACGGCCGCCACCACCTGGACCGGGACCCACTGACCCGGCAACGGGAGCGCGCGGTCCACGCCCACCTCCTCGACCTGACCGGCGACCGGACCGGCGCGGCAACCCTGTACCGCGAAGCGGCGACCTTGACCGACAACCAGGTCGAACAGCGATACCTGCTCGGCAAGGCACGCGGTCTCGACTGACCTCGGCCCGCCCCGAAGCCGGACGGGCCGGCCCACGCGCGGTCGACGACCCGCGGAACCTCGTGCCGGCGCGAAAAACCCTCCTGCTGAGAGCTGATCCGCCCACAGCAGCACGACCGGCGAACCGCGCCGAGGGGTCGGCATTGTCGGGGCATGACCGACAACGAGAAGCGGCCGCTGTTCGACCACCGGCTCCGCGAACGGTTCCTCAGCCAACGGGTGCTGGTCCTCGACGGCGTGCTCGACGACGACAACGGGACGGTGCTCGCCACCCAGCTGCTCGCCCTGGCCGGTGAGGACCCGACGAGGGACGTCGCGCTGTGGATCCACTCGCCGGGCGGCTCGGTGCCCGCGATGCTGGCCATCCGCGACGTGATGCGGCTCGTGCCGTGCGACGTGGCGACGCTCGCGCTGGGGCTGGCGTGCAGCGCGGGGCAGTTCCTGCTGTCCGCGGGTACGCCGGGCAAGCGCTTCGCCCTGCCCCACGCCCGCATCCTGATGCACCAGGGCTCGGCGGGGATCGGCGGGTCGGCGGTCGAGGTGCAGGTGCAGGCGGATGACCTGCGCCACACCCGCGACACCGTGCTCGGGATCATCGCGCAGGACACCGGTCAGCCGGTCGACCGGATCTTCACCGACTCCCTGCACGACCGCTGGTTCACCACCGAGCAGGCACGCGAGTACGGCTTCATCGACCACGTCGTCGACAGCCTCGACCAGGTCGTGCCCGTGCGCACCCACGAACTGGGGCTCGGTTCGCCGACGGGAGCCCGCGCATGAGCACCTACACGATCCCCAACGTCATCACCCGCAGCACCAGCGGCGAGCGGATCATGGACGTCTACTCGCACCTGCTGTCCGAGCGGATCGTCTACCTGGGCACCGCGATCGACTCCGGGGTGGCCAACGCGCTCATCGCCCAGCTGCTGCACCTGGAGGCGGACAGCCCGGACCGCGAGATCAACCTGTACATCAACAGCGAGGGCGGCGACCCGTCCGCGATGCTCGCGCTGTACGACACCATGCGCTACATCAAGGCGCCGGTGGCGACGACGTGCGTCGGCCAGGCGGTCGCGGCCGGCGCGGTGCTGCTGGCCGCGGGTCAGGCCGGGCACCGCTACGTGCTGCCGCACACCAGGGTGGTGCTGCACCAGCCGGCGGCGCAGGGCCGCGGCACCATCCCCGACCTCATCCTCCAGGCCGACGAGGTCGTGCGCGTGCGCACCCAGCTGGAGGAGATCCTCTCGCTGCACACCGGTCGCGCGGTCGCACAGCTGCGGCACGACACCGACCGGGACCGCGTGTTCGACGCGGCGAGCGCGGTCGGCTACGGGCTCGCGGACCACGTCCTCGAACACCGGACCTGAGACCCCTCAGGCGGCCATGAGCACGGGTCCCGCGGTGCCGCGCCCGACCGCGGGACCCGTGCCGCGCAGTCGACGGACGTCGCCGGCGATCCCGGCGAGCAGGTCGGCCAGGTCGACGCCGAGCGCACCGGTGACCGCGGCGATCATCTCGCTGGAGGGCTCCTTGCGGCCGCGTTCGATCTCCGACAGGTACTGCGGCGAGACACCGGCCCGCTCCGCGACGTCGACCAACCGGCTGCCCCGCTCCTCCCTGGCCGCCCGCAGGCTCCGGCCCAGCACCACGCGCCACAACGGCTCCGGCCCGCGTTCCGGCGTGCGGGCGCGCTTCCGGTCCAGGGGGTGGATGTCCGCCATACCGCCATCCTCGCCGATGCCGGGCATCCGGGACCGCGGTTCCACTCCCGGCGAAACACCTCGCCCACCGGGTCGGTCGGATCGCCGTGGTCACGTGGCGGCACCTCGGCCACGCGGCGGCGTGGGGGTGGGATCACCCGCACGCCGCCGCGACGGCCGAGGTCAACTGCCGGTCAGCGAGGGCCGCGACCCCGACACCCGCCGGTCCTCAGTTGGAGACCGTCCAGGTGAACGTGGTCTGCCCGGGCGAGCCCGCACCGTCGCTGGCGAACGCGGTGACGGTGTAGGTGCCGGAGGTGGTCGGGGTACCCGAGATCACGCCGGTGCTCGCCGCGATGCCCAGGCCGGGGGGCAGCCCGGTGGCCGAGTAGGTCAGCGCGTCGTCGTTGCCGTCCCACGCCTGGATCGCCAGGCTCGCCGCCTGGTTCCGGACCGCGTACCGCGCTCCCGGGTTGGCGACCCGTTCCGGGAACTCGGCTCCGGCGAGGTAGTTGTCGATGGCGGTGCGCAGGTTCGGCAGCGGGCCGATCTCCTGGGTGCCGTTCTGCGCGGTGCCGGTGGCGATCAGGATCTCGCGCGCCTGCGCGGGCGACAGCGTCTGGCCGTTCGCCTCGGCCACGCTGAGCAGTGACGCCAGCGCGGACGCCACGATCGGCGACGCGCTCGACGTGCCGTTGAAGCCCCCGGTGTACTTGTCGTTCGCGCCCGTGCCGTGCAGCGCGCCGTAACCGGTGGTGGTGACGCACTCCCCCCAGCCCTGGAGGTCGACGCGGCTGCCGTAGTTGGAGAAGCTCAGCTTGGTCCGCGGCGTGCCGGTGCAGCCCGGCGCGGAGCCGGCGCCGACGATGATCGCGCCGGAGTCGGGCTTGTCGGCCGGGAACCGGGAGCCGAAGCACGGGTCGTCGAGGTTCTGGTTGCCGTTGCCGCCGGCCTCCACGACGTGCCGCCCGGACTGGACCACGGTGACGATCGCGTCGTACACCGAGTCCCACACCTCCATCGGCGCGTGGTTGCCGCAGTGCACGACCTGCTGCTCGATGATCAGCACGTCACCGACGTTCACGCCCGCGGCCGCGGTGAGCAGCGCGTTGGCCAGGTCGTAGCCGTACTCCGCGCTGACGACGTTGGTGTAGTGCAGCCCTGCCTCGGGGACCAGGCCGGTCACGCCGAACCCGTTGTCGTCGGCGCCGACCACACCGGTGACGGCCGTGCCGTGCTCGATGCTGGTCGGGGTGAAGTTCGGCGTGTGGTTGGGGATGAGCGCGCCGGGCAACCGCAGCTTGGACAGGTCCTCGTGCTGGGGGTTCCAGTTCCGCTCCAGGTCGACGACCTTGACGTTGGCGCCCTTGCCTCCCGTGATGGTGCGCGCGTAGTCGGCGTCGATTCCGCTGCTGCTCGCCGGGTCCGAGTAGCCCTGCTGCCCGGAGAAGTCCGGTGTGACCGGGTCGCTGCCCTCCGTCCGCTGGTAGGCGATCTCGACGCCGGGCAGCGCGGTCAGCTCCTGCGCCGCGGCCTTGGCGTCCACGCCGGGGGCGAGCTGGATGCGGTGCCACCGCGCCAGTCCCGGCGACGACTGGGCGCCCATCGGCCGCAGCGTGGCCAGTCGGGCGTCGAGCCGGGCGAACAACGGCGTCATCCTGGTGATCTCACGGTCGCTCAACGCGTGCCGCACGGCGGCGACGTCGGCACCTGCCGACAGCTTCACCTCGATCACGGCACCCGGTCCCGCCGCGGCGGCGGCGGGACCGGGCAGCGCCGCGGCTCCAGCGCCCGCCATGAGCACGGCGGCCAACAACGACAACGGTTTCTTCCGCACAGAGACACCCCTTCGTCACAGGACTACTGGCGAGGGTTTGCGGCACGGTCGAGGACTCGCGCTGACGCGCGCGAAATTCCCCGTGCACCAGCGATGCACGGAGAAAGCTTCGTGGACAGCCCCCAGTGATGCCCCCAGTGCCTTCCACTTCAGCGCACTCGGGCGTCGATGTCCAGCGTCAGCGATCAAATACGCCGTTCAGCCGACCGCCGGCCGGCCCCGGCACGTCCCTGGGGTTCGGGCGTCGGCCTCGTCGCACGGGACGCGGTCGCGGTCGGGCGGTGTCATTCGTCCCCGGCGCCGGGGCCTTCCAGCAGTCGGCGTTCCGCGTCCCCGGCCAGCAGCAGGTAGGCGCTCGCGGTCCAGGTGTAGGCGCGGTCGCGCAGGCCTTGGCCGGTGAGCGCGTCGAAGTTCTCGGCGAAGCCGGACTTCTCGCACACGGCGCGGAAGCTCGCGCTGACCTCGTCGGCGAGCGCCACCGCCCCTCCGCGGCGCAGGCCGTCCTCGATCAGCACGGTCGACGGCGCCCACACCGGACCGCGCCAGTAGCCGTCGGCCTCGTACCACGGCGAGTCGGGCAGCTCGGTGGCCAGGCCGACCGGGGTCAGGTGGGCGGCCACGGCGGCGGCGACCTCGGCGTGCACGTCGGCGGGCAGCTCGGCGCCGAGGACGACGGGCACCAGGTCGAGCAGGCTCGCCGTGGTGCGGGGTGTGCCGTCGAGCGGACGGCTGGTGAACCTGGCGCCGTTCCACAGCCGGTCGAGCATCCCGGCGAGCATGGTGTCGGCTTCACGCGTCCAGCGCGCCGCGGCGGCCGGGTCGCCGATCTCGCCCGCCAGGCGCGCCAGTTCCCGCAGCTGCACGACGAGGAACGCGGCGAGGTCGGCGGTCTGCACGAGCCCCTGCTCGCGGAACACGGTGGAGTTGTCCCAGCCGCTGTCGTTGCCGTGCTCGTAGTGCGGGAAGAGTTCTCCCGGGACGCGGCGGTGGTCGAGCCAGAACGTCGTCCACGCGGCCAGCTGCCGGTACAGGCGCGGCAGCTCGGCGGACGGCAATCCGCCGGGCAGGCGCTCGCGCAGCCGGCTCACCGCCCAGCCGTGGATCGGCGGCTTGACGAAGTTGTGCAGCACCTCGGCGTGGGTGATCGAGTCGGGCAGGGCGCCCTCCTCGGTCTGGTGGTCGAACACCACCTGCAACTGGTCCCAGGCCAGCTCCGGCGCTCCGGCCGCCAGCGCCACCGCGTTGAAGCAGTGGTCCCAGCTCCACACCTTGTCCATCCAGTGCTTGGACATCAGCACCGCCGGTCGCTTGACGAAGCCCGCCGGCGCCACGGTGGCCGACCACAGCACGTAGCAGGCCAGTTCGGCGGCCGGCGTGCGGTCGCCGCGCCACGGCGCGACCGCGTCGGTGAACCGCTCGAACGACCGCCGGGCCGCCGCCACCACCTCGGTGAACGTCGCGTCGGAGGAGAACGCCGCGCGCGCCGTCGTCAACTCCTCCAGCACGAGTTCCCACTCACCACCGCCCTCGCCGATCACGACCGCCCGGTCCGCCGTGCCCAGCGCGGTCGCGCCCACCACGTCGAACCGTCCGGAAAGGACGGTCACGCGGTAGCGGTGCCCGGTCTCGTAGGACGTGAACACGTACGACGAGGTGACCCGGTCGTGGAAGAAGTAGGTTCCGGTGAACGGCGTCAAGGTCCGGTCCGCGGCCGCGATGCGCATGCCCAGGCCGTGACCGCTGATCCGCAACGCGGAGGGTGACTCGAAGGCCGCCCCGGCCCTCCCCCGCCCCGCCGTCCACGTCAACGACGCCGGATCGGCCGTCACGTCGACCGGACCGTCGACGGCCAGGGGCACCAGCGACAGCACCGCGTGCATCCCGTTGCGGTGCGACACCAGGTGCAGGTCGTCGGCGTACGTGGCGAGCGCGGTGACCGGGGAGATCCCGAACCACGCCCCCGGGTGGCTGAACGGGATCTCCCGCACCGAGAAGTCGTCCACAGGCTTCCCCTTCAGTTCTTGACGGCGCCCGCCGTGACGCCCGCGGCGACGAACCGCTGGGCCAGCACGAGCAGCACGGTGGCGGGTACGGACGCGACGACGGCCGTGGCCATGATCGCGTTCCACTCCTGGTTGTTGTTGCCGATGTAGCGGTAGATGCCGAGCGTCAGGGGTTTCAGCGCGCCACCGCTGTCCAGGGTGGTGGCGAACAGGAAGTCCGACCAGGCCCACAGGAACGCGAACAGCCCGGCGGTGACGAGCCCGTTGCGGCTCGCGGGCAGCACGACGGACCAGAACACGCGGAACGCGCCCGCGCCGTCGATCCGCGCCGCCTGCACGACCTCGTCCGGCACGGCCGCCATGAACGAGGTGAGGATGAGCACGGCGAACGGCACCGCGATCGTGGAGTCGGCGAGGACCAGGCCCCACACCGTGTTGGTGATGCCCAGGCGCACGAACATCCCGTAGAGGCCCAGCGCCATGACGATGCCGGGGATCATCTGCGCGACCAGCAGCACGAACAGCAGCGTCCCGCGACCGCGCGGGCGCAGCTTCGCCAGCGAGTACGCGGCGGGCGCGGCCAGCGCCAACGTCAGCACGACGGTGCCCACCCCGACCAGCAGGCTGGTGCCGAAGTACGGCAGCTGCTCGTCGAGCACCCGCGCGTACCCGTCGAACGTCGGCGTCACGGGGAACAGGTCCGGCGGCGACTTGCGCATCCGGCTCGCCGGGGTGAGCGAGACGTTGACCATCCAGTAGACCGGGAACAGCATCACGCCGGTGAGCAGCAGGCCCACCGCGGTCCGCCACCACGAGCGCGTCACGCCGCCTCCTGTTCGCGCTGCACGCGCACGTACACCAGACCCGCCACCAGGGCGATCAGGATGAGCACGTTGCCCACCGCGGCGCTCGGCCCGAAGCGGGGCAGCGCGTTGCCGAAGCCGAGCTCGTAGGACCAGGTGGCGAGGGTGGTCGACGACCCGCTCGGCCCGCCGCGGGTCATGATCCAGATGATGTCGAACACCTTGAGCGTGTAGACCAGGCCCAGCAGCAGCGTGACCGTCGAGACCGCCCGCAGCAGGGGGAAGGTGATGTGCCGGAACGACTGCCACGAGTTCGCGCCGTCCAGCGCGGACGCCTCGTACACCGCGGCCGGGATGTTGCGCAGGCCGCTGTAGAGCACGACGAGGTTGAACGGGATGCCGATCCAGATGTTGGCGATGGTCACCGACACCAGCGACCAGTCCGGCGACGTCAGCCAGTGCACGCCGTCGACACCGGCGAAGCCGAGGACCGCGTTGACCACGCCGGCCTCGCTGTTGAGCATCCACGCCCACGTCGAGGCCGACACGATCAGCGGCAGGAGCCACGGCACGAGGAACAGTGCCCGCAGGGTCGCGGACAGCCGGAAGCTCCGGGAGAAGAACACCGCCATCGCGAGCCCGATGCCGTACTGGAACACCAGCGACACGACCGTGAAGAGCACCGTGTTGAGCAGCGCGGTCCGGAAGGTGGGATCGGCGAACACGGTGAGGTAGTTCGCCAGTCCCGTCAGCGGTGCGCCGCCGCGCACGAACGACCGGACGGTGTAGTCGCGGATGCTCAGGTCGATGGTCGTCACCAGCGGGTAGGCGTAGCAGAGCAGCAGGTAGGCCACGACCGGGCTGAGGAACGCCCAGCCGACGAGGTGCTTGCGCATCCGACCGCGTGCCCTACTTCGCCGCGGCCGCGGCGGCTTGGGCTTCCTTCAACGCGTCCGCCGGCGCCTTCGAGCCGGTGAGCGCCGCCTGCACCGCGGTCCACAGCGGCTGGGAGATCCTCGGGTAGCGGGTGCCGAGGTTGTCGCCGGTGCGCCCCTTGGCCGACTTCACCGCCTCCACCCACACCGCCAGCTCCGGGTTGGCGGAGACCTGCTGCTCCTGCACCGACGCGACGGCGGAGACGTAGGTCAGGGCCGTGTCGGTGGCCAGCACGGTGTCCGGGCCGGTGAGGCAGTTGGCGATCTTCGCCGCGGTCTCCTCCGCGCCCTTGTCGTCCTGGATCGGCACGGTGACGAACTCGCCGCCGGTCGGGGCGGGCGCGACACCGCCGGTGCGGGACGGGATCGGGATGACGCCGTACTCGAACCCGGCCTTGCCCAGCTGCCACGTGCCGTTCTCGGCGAAGGCGTACTCGCCGGTGGCGAACTCCTGCCAGCTGGTGGTCTGGGTGTTGCCGATGACCGAGTTCGGCGCGTGCCCCTTGTCCACCCAGGACTTCCACAGCTCCACTGCGGCCACGGCCTGCGTCGAGGACAGGTCGGTGAGCTGCGCGCCCGCGCCCCAGAACCACGGCAGGAACTGGAACGTGCCCTCCTCGGTGCCGATCGCGGAGAACGTGATGCCCTTCTTGCCCGCCGCGACGACCTTCGCCAGCGCCGCGTCCAGCGAGGCCCAGTCGTCGATCGAGGCCGGGTCGACGCCGGCGGCCGTCAGGACCGCCTTGTTGTAGTAGAGCGCCAGGGTGTTCGCCCCGATCGGCACGCCGTAGGTCTTCCCGTCCGACTCGGCCGCCGCCATGAGGTTCGGTGACGCCTTGGAGGCGTCCAGGCCGGTGTCCTGGTTGGCCTTCAGCACGCCCGCCTCGGCGAGCGTGGACACCACGGGGTTGTCCACCACCAGGACGTTGGGAGCGACGCCCTGCTGGGCGGCGAGCAGCACCTTGTTGGTCAGGTCGGACGTGTCGTACGCCTGGCGCTCGACCTTGACGCCGGCCTTCGCGCCGCAGTCCTCGATCACCTTCGCCCACTGCGAGGTGCCGTCGAACTGCGGGTACGGGTCCCAGACGGCGAACGTGCCGCCCGCGCCGGTGTCGCCGGAGCTCCCGGGGGACGAGGAGCAGGCGGACAGGGCCAATCCCGCCGCGACCAGGGCGACGGCGAACCGCTGGGTGATCGGTGAGGGGCTCATGGGGGTGGTCCTTCCTGGCGGCGGCGTCGACGACCCGTCAGACCTGCGGGTCGAACCGGTTCGACCCCTGGGAGTCCGGTCAACCTAACGGCCCGCACGAACCCGTGCAATACCTCGTTGGCCTATCATCGACACCAGTCGAACCGGTTGAACGGAGTGCGCATGAACATCGGGGAGATCGCCAAGCGGGCGGGTGTCTCGCGCAGCACGGTGTCCTACGCGCTGAGCGGGAAGCGGCCGGTGTCCACGGCGACCGCCCGGCGGATCAACGAGGTCATCGACGAGCTGGGCTTCCGGCCCAACGCCAGCGCCCGCGCGCTCGCCGAGGGGCGGACCCGCACGTTGAGCCTGGTGATACCGCCCGCCAGCAGCCGGCTCACCGACGCGCAACTCGGCTTCGTGGCCAGCGTCGTGGAGGTCGCCGCCACGCACGACCTCGACGTGCTGCTGTCGCCCAGCGGCGGCGACCACGACCGGTCGTTCGAGCGGATCGTCACCGGTCGCCGGGTCGACGGCGTGATCCTGATGGAGATCCTGCTGGACGACCCGCGGGTGGCGCGCCTGGAGCAGGCCGGGCTGCCGTTCGTGACCATCGGCCACGTCGAGCACCCCGGCGCGTCGTGGTGGGTCGACGTCGACTACGCGGCGCTGATCCGGCGTTGCGTGCACCACCTCGCCGACCTCGGGCACCGGGACGTGGTGCTGATCAACCGGTCCGACGAGCTGGTGGCCGCGGGCTACGGACCCGCCCTGCGGTCGTCGGCCGGCTTCCTTGAGGCGGCGGATGCGCGGGGGCTGACCGCCCGCACGGTGTGCTGCGCCGACGAGCCCGCGGCCGGGTTGGCGTGCTTCGAGGACATCCGGGGCCGCTGGCCCGAGGTGACCGCGGTGGTGACGATCAACGAGGCCGCGCTCCCCGGCCTCCAGCAGGCCCTGCACCGGGCGCGCCTCGACGTGCCGCGCGACTTCTCGATCACCGGCGTCATCGCGAGCCGCCTCGCCGAGGGCTTCCACCCCCAGCTGACCGCGGCCGACGTGCCCGCCGAGGAGATGGCCCGACTGGCGGTGGACCTGCTGATCGAGCGGATCGCCGACCCCGCCGCGGCACCCCGCAACGCCCTGCTCGAACCGGCCATCTCGTTGCGGTCGAGCACCGGGGCCCGCCGCTAGGCCCTTTCGCGCGACCGGTTCCCGGCCCATCCCGACGTCGGTCGAGCTCTGCGCGCACTCGATTCCGCGCCGAGGAGCCGCGCAATTTCGTGGAGCAAGTCATGGAGCGTCCACGACTCCCCATGGAGCAGCAGACATGGGCCGAGCGAGTGAATTCGCGAAGTCTTTCGAATCGAGAGCGAAAGCTTTCCACCTGCGACATCGGTCGCCGATCTTGATCGACCGGGCTATTCCGAACCTTGCCCTCGTCGACTCGCCCCTTCTAACTTCCGCATCGGGCGGGAGCGACTCGGAGGGACGACGATGATCCAGTGGAGAGGGTCGGCCGCGAGCCGGGGCGCACCCGCGATCGTCGCCCTGCTGGTCCTGGCGGCGTTGCTGCCCGTGGTCGTGATGGCCGCCCGCGCACCGGCCGCGGCCGCCGCCGAGGGCGACTACGTCTCGTTCACCCCGGTGGACGGCGGCTTCACGCTCGCCGCGAACGGCAGGGCGGCGCCGCTGTTCGTCGGCGGCGGCGACTTCCCCGGCGTGGTGCGGGTGGTGAACGACCTGCGTGACGACGTGCAGCGGGTCACCGGTGCGCGGCCGACCGTCTCCACGGGCACACCGACGTCCGGCGAGGTGGTGTTGATCGGCACCCTCGGCCGCAGCCCGCTGATCGACGGCCTGGTGTCCACCGGGAAGCTGGACGTCACCCGGATCCGGGGCAAGTGGGAGACCTCGCTGCAACAGGTGGTCGAGAACCCCGTGGCGGGCGTCGCCCGGGCGTTGGTCATCGCGGGCAGCGACCAGCGCGGCACGATCTTCGGCGCCTACGACGTCTCCCGCCGGATCGGGGTCTCGCCGTGGCACTACTTCGACGACGTGCCTGCGCGCAAGCACAGCGCGCTGTACGTGCGGCCGGGCAGCCACACCCAGGGCACGCCCGCGGTGAAGTACCGGGGCGTGTTCATCAACGACGAGAACCCCTCGACCGGCCGGTGGGCCCCGGCGACGTTCGGTCCGGGTCTGGCGCCCGGTCACCCCGCCGGGCTGAACCGCCTGTACTACGAGAAGGTCTTCGAGGCCATGCTGCGGCTCAAGGCCAACTACCTGTGGCCCGCGGTGTGGGGCAGGGCGTTCGCCGAGGACGATCCGCAGAACCACGCCACCGCGACCAGGTACGGCGTGGTGATGGGCTCGTCGCACGAGGCGCCGATGATGCGCGGCATCGAGGAGTGGAAGCGCAACCCCACCCGTTACGGCGGCAACGGCGAGTGGAGCTTCCTGCGCAACGCCACCACCGTGCAGGACTACTGGGCCGACGGCATCAAGCGCATGGAGCGGGAGGAGTTCGAGGGCGTCGTGACGTTGGGCATGCGCGGCGAGGGCGACACCAGCCTGCCCGACGGTGACGGCGTCGAACTGATGCGGGACATCATCGCGAGCCAACGCCGGATCCTGGACCGGGAGAGCAGCACGGCGCTCGACCGGATCCCGCAGGTCTTCACGCTCTACAAGGAGGTCCAGCGCTACTGGGACCGCGGCCTGCGCCCGCCCGACGACGTCACGGTGGTGTTCGCCGACGACAACTGGGGCAACATGCGCAAGGTCCCCGACCCCGCGCTCGCACCTCGGGCGGGCGGCTACGGCCTGTACTACCACTTCGACTACGTCGGTGGCGGCCGCAACTACAAGTGGGTCGACACGATCAACCTGGCCAACACCCGCGAACAGCTCGACCTCTCGTACCGCAGCGGTGTCGACCGGCTCTGGGTGGTCAACGTCGGCGACCTGAAGAACGAGGAGGCGCCCACCCAGTTCTTCCTCGACTACGCCTGGAACCCCGACGCGATCCCGGCCGACGGCATCGGGGACTGGACCCGGCGGTACGCCGCCCAGAACTTCGGCGAGCAGGCCGCACCCGCGATCGCCGACGTGCTGCACACCTACGGACAGCTCCAGGCGCGCCGCAAGCCGGAGGCCACCAACCGGCGCTACACCCGCGCCGCCACCGGCGCGATCACCACCGACGACGCGATGACCCCGTACAGCATCGAGAACTACGGCGAGCTCGACCGGGTCACCGCCGAGTGGCAGGCGCTCGCCACGAAGGCAGAGGCGGTGGGACAGGGCCTGCCGGCGGCCGACCGGGACGCCTACCACCAACTCGTGCTCTACGCGGCCAAGGCCACCGCCAACCTGTACGCCCTGCGCAGGGCGCAGTTCCTCAACCGCTGGTACGCGTCGCAGGGGCGGGCCGCCACCAACGACCTGGCCGCGACGGCCGAGGCAAGGCTGGCCGACGACGTGGCCATGTCGAACCACTACAACACCACCCTCGCCGGCGGGAAGTGGGCCGGCTGGCAGACCCAGACCAAGATCGGGTACGGCGACAAGGCGCGCTACGGCAACAACGCCAGTTGGCAGGAACCACCGGCGCCCGACCAGATCTACCCGGCGCTGCAACGCATCACCGTGCCGGCCGCGGCGCAGCTGGGCGTGGCGATCGACGGCTCGCTGAACTGGTGGCCCAACGCCACCGACCAACCGGTCCTGCCCGAGTTCAGCCCCTACCAGACCCAGCCGGCCCAGCACATCGAGGTGTTCAACCGGGGCGCCGGGCCGTTCACCTACCGGATCACGCCCTCGGTGCCGTGGCTGACCGCGACGCCCGCCGCCGGCACCGTGACCAAGCAGGTCCGCGCCACCCTGCGGGTCGACTGGTCCCGGGCGCCGGCCGGGAGGACGACGGTGCCGATCACCGTCACCGGCGCCGGGCGCACCGTCACCGTGCAGGCCGTGGTGAACAAGCCCGCCGCCGTGCCGGTGAGCGGTTTCGTGGAGGCAGGCGGTTACGTCTCCATCGAGGCCGACCACTACACCAAGGCCGTGGACGGCAACGGCATCACGTGGCGACGCCTCGCCGACATCGGCCGCACCGGCTCCGGCATGCAGCCCGGCCCGGTCACCGCGCCCGACCAGACCCCGGGCGGTGCCGGCGCCCGCCTGGAGTACGAGGTCGACCTCACCACGACCGGCCCGGTCACCGTCTGGGCCTACCTGTCGCCGCGCAACAACGTGCGTCCGGGTGACGGCACCGAGTACGCGGTGTCGATCGACGACCAGGCGCCCAAGACGGTCAACATCACGACCGCGACCGCCAGCGACGACACGGCGATGAACAAGGGCTGGGAGATGAACACGCTCGACGCGGTCAACCGCACCTCCAGCACGTTCACGGTCTCCTCGCCCGGCGTCCACACGGTGAAGTTCTGGGCCGTCGACCCGACCGTCGTGGTGCAGAAGCTCGTGGTCGACACCGGTGGCCTGAGGTACAGCTACCTCGGCCCGCCGGAGAGCCACCGGGCTTCCTCGAACAACCCGACCAGCACCACCACGACGACCACGACGACCACGACCACGACGACGAGTGGTCCGACCGGGTGCACCGCCTCCGTGTGGTCGACTCGTGGACCGGCGGCTTCACCGCCACCGTCGAGGTCACCGCCGGATCGTCCGACATCAACGGCTGGACGGTCGCGCTCACCCTGCCCTCCGGCGCGGCGGTCACCAACGCCTGGAACGCCAGGCGCAGCGGCGACACCGGGACCATCCAGTGGTCCAACGAGACCTACAACGGCCGCGTCACCGCCGGCCGGTCCACCGGGTTCGGCTTCCAGGGCACCGGCGTCGGCACCGGCATCACGCCCACCTGCGCCACCGGGAACACCTCCGACCCTAGGGTCGGAGGACCTTGATGTCGGCCGGGAACCTCGGGTCGATCTCGTAGTGGGTGTCGTACTGGCTGCTGAAGCCGGTCACGCGGACGGTCTGCCCGGCGGCGAGGCCGGTGAGGTCGATGCCGGTCTGGGTGTTGACGAAGATGGTGAGCTCGCCGGAACCGTCGTCGACGTAGAACTTGTGGCCGTAGGGCAGGTCGGACTCCGGGGCACGGGTGATCGTGGCGACCACGCGCACCAGCAACCCCTCGGTGGCCTCGCCGACGGCACCGGTGGCCAGCGGCCTCGGCTGGACCGGGAAACCCTTGCCGCGCACGCGGACCGCACCCGGGTCGGCGGGGACGAGGACGCGCAACCCGGCGCTGCTGCGCAGCGTGCCGGTCACCCGCACCCGGTCGCGCGGTGCGACGCCCAGGTCGACCGCGACGCTGACGTAGATCCCCGCACCGCGGTCCTGGATCGCGAAGCCCTTGTCGAAGAAGCTGGACTCGAACGCACCCGACGGCGTCGTGGCCGTGCCCTCGACCGTGACCACCGTGTCCAACGGCAAGGTCCGCGCCTGGGCGATGGACACCACGTGGTGCGAAGACTCCGCCCGGGCCGGTAGCGCGACGCCCACCGAGGCGAGCGCTAAGAGCAGCACCGGAACGACACGGGACCAAGAGAACATGAGGGGGAATCCTTTCCGGCCGCCGATACCACTTCGGCGATTTCGCCCGAGCCTCCCACATGAGCGGCGCGAAGATCAGGCCCAATGCTCGTAAATACCCGATCGCGATCAGGTCTACCGCATTCTCGACGGCCGCGGTCTTCGGGCTGTTGATCGGTGCACGGTCGACAGCCCGAACGATCCCACCGGCCCGGCCCACCGCGTCCGGGTGCGCGCGATCGCCTAACCGGCGTGCGCGGCGGCTCGTGCCACCAGCCTCTGCCCGTCCCTGAGACCCGCCACGACGGTCCCCCACAGCACCGCCGCGCCGCCGAAGCCGGGCACCAGCCGCCACGACCACTCCGGCCCGAGCGCGCCGAGCACCACCGCGAGCACGGCCGTCCCGCAGAGCAGGGCGGCCAGCAGCAGGTACCGGTCGGAGCCGAAGAGCTTCGCGAACGGCGCGAAGTGCGCGCCGACGACGAACAAGACCCATGCCGGGGTCGCCTGCGCGAGGTCGAGGGACGCCAGCAACCGCGAGCCCGCGAAGATCCCGACCAGCATCAGCAGCACCGCGATGCCGTACCCCTTGCCGAACGGGCTGTCGGACCGGCCGCCGCCAGGAGGCAGCTCGCCACCGGAGCGACCGAGGCGGAACACCCAGCCGGTCAGGGCCAGGGCGATCGCCACACCGACCACCGTCAGCACGGTCGCGCCGGCCGTCACCGAGGCCACGCCGGAGAACCACCACCCGACACCGAACCCGACGCCGATCAACGACGTGATCATCAGGGTGATCACGTGCCCCTTGGTGAACTGCTCGTCGCTCATGACGCCCCCTCGACCGCGATCGCTCGACGATTGCCTACACGGCGGGGAACGACCCGGCGCAGTCGGGGTGCGTGCCCGGACGTGCCGCGCACGGCGGCCGCGCGCCTCTCCTCAGTCAGATGACGACCACGGTGAACGCGTGCACGCACCACGGCCCGTCGAAGTTGGTCACCCACACGCTGCCGGAGCTCCCGTCGATCTTCTGCCCCTTGGCGGTGCCCCGCACGTAGAGCTGGAAGGACCCCGGTCCCGAGGTGATGCCGTCCTTCGTCGAGTCGACCGCGAGGTCGGGCTCGTACCCGATCAGCTCGTCGACGTGCCGCGGCTTCTTGATGGCGTCCGCGCAGAGCTGGGCCTTGGCCTCGGCCGCGTTGCCCGCGTTGAGGTTGTCCACGAAGGTCCGCAGGGTCTCCAGCCCGGCGGGGTCGACCGGTTTCCCGCCCGCCGTGGGCGTCCCCGGCGCGGTCGGGGCCGCGGTCGAGCTGGTCGGCTTGGCGCTGGTCTTGCCGACGTCGGCGCGGGCGATGTTGTGCCAGCACCAGGTGCCGCCGTCCCGGACGACCTCGACCTGGAACTTCTCCGTCTTCCACGCGGTGGCCACCTCGAAGGTCCCCACGGCCTCGTCGGCGGACGTCTTCGGGCTGCCCACGGGCTCGGCCCCGCGGAACGGGGCGACGTCGTCGATGACCTTGTGCACGGCGGACCCGGCCTCGGCACAGGCGACACCCTTGAGGAAGTCGGTGTCCTGCGAGCCCAGGGCTTCGACCACCGCGCCCACGAGCCGCTCCGGGTCGGCGCCCGGCGGCACGGAGGAGGACGTCCTGGGCACCGGGGTCGTGCTGCTCCCGCCCGTACCGCCCTCCGCGAGGAAGAAGCCGGGCGCGACGAACCCGGTGAACCCGATGCCACCCAGCACCAGCACGACCAGCGCGACGACCGCGACGACCGCCCCGGTGTTCCGCTTCGGAGGCGGAGGTGCGCCGAACCCGCCGTGCTCCGGCGTGCCGTACCCGAAGGGCGGCCCCTGCTGCCCCGGAGGCGGTGTCGGTCGCGGGAACCGATCGGACGGCTCGTGCCCGCCGAACGGCTGCTGCGGGTAGGTCATGCGGCCCCCTCTCCTGGTCGCCGCCTAGGACGGACGCCGACCGCCATCCGTTCCGGGTACCGCCGGTTCTTCGTCCCCCACCGGCCGGTTGCTAGCGTGACGCGGTGTCTGAGCGAGAGCACACCGGGCGAATCCTCGACGGCCGGTTCGAGCTGCTGGAGAGGTTGGGCAGCGGTGGGATGGGGACGGTCTGGCGCGCGCTCGACCTCGGGCTGCACCGCGAGGTGGCCATCAAGGAGGTCCGCCCGGCCGACGCCGACCAGATCGACGGCAATTCCGCGATGGCCGCCCAGCTGCGGGAGCGCGTGCTGCGGGAATCCCGTGCGCTCGCCCGGCTGCAACACCCGAACGTCGTGTCGATCTACCAGATCATCGAGTCGGCCGACTCGCCGTACCCGTGGATCGTCATGGAGCTGGTCCGCGGCACGTCGTTGGACGCGCGGCTGGACGCCGGTGTGCTCACCCCGGTCGAGGCGGCGGGCATCGGGCGGGACGTGCTCGCGGCACTGCGCTCGGCCCACTCCGCGGGCGTGATGCACCGCGACGTCAAGCCGGGCAACGTCCTGCTGCGCACGGACGGCAGCGCCGTGCTCACCGACTTCGGCATCGCCGCCCTTCAGGGCTCGACCCAGCTCACCGCGACCGGCGACGTCATCGGGTCCCCGGAGTACATCGCCCCGGAACGGCTGCGCGGCGACGAGACGCACACCGCGTCGGACTTCTGGTCGCTCGCGATGCTGCTGTACGTGGCCGTCGAGGGCTACCACCCGATGCGCCGCGCGAGCACGATGGCGACCCTCGCCGCGGTGATGACCGAGCCGGTCCCGCCGCCGCGGCGCGCGGGCGCCCTCGCACCCGCGCTCAACGCCGCCCTCCGCAACGACCCCGCCGACCGGCCGACCGGCGAGGTGCTGGACCAGATGTTCGCCGCGGCCGAGCGCGACTCGGCTCCGCTCCTGGGACCGCCGACCCCGGCGGGGTTCGCCGTTCAGGGACCTCCCACTCCGGCGGGGTTCGCCGTTCAGGGACCTCCGACCCCGGCCGGGTTCGCCGCCCAGGGGCCGCCGAGCGGTCCCCAGCCCCACTCGCACTGGCCGTCCGGACCGACGCCGACGCCGACACCGGACAGCGGGCTGCGTCCGCACGGCTACCCGCAGTCCTACCCCACCCCGCTCCCCGTGACGCGCAAGCGGACGGGTGCGGTGGCGCTCTCCCTGCTCGGGGTGGCGCTGATCGTCGCGGCGACCCTGCTGGTGGTCCACCTGACCCGCCCGGACGACAAGGGGGACTCCCGTGCGGGCTCGTCGACCACGCCCGGGACCACCCAGCCGAACATCGGCCTGCCCAACGGCCCGACGACCACGGTGGCCGACGCGGTGAAGGACGACCTGCTCACGCCCGCCGGCGCGCGCAAAGCGGTCGGCGCCCTCGGCGAGGTGATGGGCGGGACCAAGGTGTCCGAACTGACGCTGTGGCCGGACCACGCGACGGCGGTCGCCCCGACGACGGCGGTCGCGAACGGCTTCGACGAGTTCGAGTTCAAGAGCGGCGGCAAGGCGACCAGGAAGGGCCCGGACGGGGTCGACGCCGACCGCCCCGTGTTCGACCTGAACGAGGTGAACTGGGACGCCCTGCCCGCGCTGTTCGAGCAGGCGAACAAGGAACTGGGCGTCCCGCAACCGACCATGCGGTACCTGCTCGTCGACAGCGACATCATCGAGAAGACGCCGGCGCTGAAGGTGTACGTGATCGACGGTTACGGTGGCGCGTTCCTGCAGGCGAACCTGCAGGGCCAGGTCCAGAAGACCTACCCGCGCCCCCAGTGACCCCTCGTCAACCCTGACGCGGGATGGCCTCGATCCTCGCCTTGTGGTGCTCGCCCCACTCGCCGAGGGGTTCGAGGGCCGTCATCAGGGAGCGGCCGAAGTCGGTCAGGGAGTACTCGACCTTCGGCGGGACCTCGTGGTGCAGTTCGCCGAAGCGCAGGGTCGCGCAGTGCGGTTCCCACAGGACCAACGGCTCTTTTTGCCGCCCATGACGCCGATCGCCGCGTCCACCCCGCACGTGTACGTCCGGTGCCGCACCTGTTCCCCCTGACCAGAAGCTCAGTACCCGACAAATGACGCGGCCGGGCACCCGACCACGGTGTGGAACCGGACGCCCGGCAAGGTCCGGGTGGACGGCGCGGTGCACGCAAGCACGGCGGCCGAAGCGGTCGCGACGAGCGGGTTGGTCGTGGCGTGCTTGTCCACCTACGACGCCACGGTGGAGGCGCTTGAGGAAGCGGACCTGGCGGGGAGGACGTTGGTCACGCTCAACAGCGGCACGCCGTCCGGTGCGCGGTGGACGGCGGACTGGTCCGTCGGGCGCGGGGCGCGGTTCCTCGACGGGGCGGTGAAGAACGTGCCGGCGGCGGTAGGGGCGGACGACACGCAGTTGTACTACAGCGGGGACCCGGCGGTGTACGCGGAGCACGAGGACACCCTCCGGGTGCTCGGCGGTGACACCTCGCTGCTCGGTTCCGACGTCGACCTCGCGAAGCTCTACGAGTACGCGGTCGGCGGCACGCTCCTGCCCGCGCTGGTGGGGTTCTTCCAGGGCGCGGCGCTGGTGACGGCGCGGGACCGGACGGCCGCGTCGCTCGTGCCGCACGCGGTGAAGTGGCTGGAGATGATCGCCGCGGTCCTGCCCGGGTTCGCCGACGAGATCGACCGCGGCGACTTCACCCGGCCGCAGTCGTCGGTCGGGGTGTTCCACGACGCCATCCCGTACGACCACGAGGTGACCGGGGAGGCCGGTCTGGACAGCACTTGGCACGAACCGCTGCACGACCTGCTGCGACGCGCGGTCGCGGGGGGTCGGCGGGAGCACAGCATCGCGGCCCTGGTCGAGGTGCTGCGCGAGCCCGTGGTGTGATCACCGGCCGGTCCCCCGCCTCACCCACGCCCGCGACACGGCCGAGGATCGGCGTTGCCGAGCCATTCGGCGTGCCGGGCAGCCGGGCGCGGGCCGGCTGCGGGTGGACGTGCCGGCGGCGCGAGCGGGCCGGAGGTGCACCGGACCCGGCCCATCAGGTCGGCGGAGCACCGCTGCCGGTCCCGGGGACGGCGTGCGGAGGACGGGGGCGCCGGGCTAGGTTCGTCCTGGAAGTCCGCACGAGCGGAGGTGGTCCGCGCGTGCGCGGACGGACTGACCGCAGGTGGTGTCCGCGGCCTCGTCGGGCGGGGGGCGCACCGCCGGTGGTGCACCTCACCGGTGACGACGAGGACGGATGTGGACGGGCGGCGTCGAGATCTGCTGGCGCGGATGGTCGCGGAGTGCGAGCCGGGCCGCGCCGACTGGGCGCGGGCGGTGTCCGCGGTGTGCGTCCGGGCCGTGGCCGGTGTGGAGGGCGCGGCGTTGACGTTGCGCAGCGCGTCACGGGCGCAGGAGACGCTCGGGGCCAGCGACCCGTGGGCGTCCGGGCTGGAGGAGATCCATTACACCCTCGGTGAGGGGCCCGCGGTGGAGGCGTTCGCCACCGGCGGCCCGGTGCTCGTCGCGGACCTGCGGGTCGACCAGGTGCGCTGGCCGGTGTTCGCGGAAGCGGGCACGGCGGTGGGCGTGGCGGCGGTGTTCGCGTTCCCGTTGCAGGTCGGTGGCATCCGGCTGGGCACCTTGGACCTCTACCGGCGCCGTCCGGGCGGCCTGTCGTCCGACGCGGTGACCGACGCGCTGGTGCTGGCCGACGTGATCACGCTCGCCCTGCTCCAGCACACCGACCGGGTGGGTGAGGACGAACTGCACCAGGTCGTCTCCTACCAGGACGTCAACATGGCCACCGGGATGCTCGCCGCGCAGCTGCGGGTCAACCTGGAGGACGCGTTCGCGAGGCTGCGGGCGCACGCCTTCGCCACGAACCGCTCGGTGGTCGAGGTCGCGGGTGACGTGCTGGCGCGCCGCATCCCGCTGGATCGACTCGCGGGATGACCGGCTGACGTGAGCGCGATCAGGGCGCCGGACCGTATGCTTCGGGTGTGCCAGGCGTCCCGGATCAGATCGCCGTCGCGTTGAGCGAGATCACGGCGGGACTGGCGGACGGCCGGGACGCGGACTCGGTGCTGACCATGGTCACCTCGGCGTGCACGCGACTGCTGGCGGCGTCGGCGACGGGCGTGCTGCTGGTCGACCCGCGTGGCGGGATCCGGGTGGTGTCGGCCTCCGACGAGCGGGCGCGGTTCGTGGAGCTGATGCAGACCCACGCGGACCAGGGCCCGTGCGTCGACAGCATCCGTGACGACGCGGCCGTCGACTCCGTCGACCTGACCGAGGACCTGGACCGCTGGCCGGTGTTCGGCCCGGCCGCGGTGCGGGCGGGTTACCGGTCGATCCACGCGATCCCGATGCGGCTGGACGGCCGTGCAGTCGGCGGCTTGAACGTGCTCTACACCCGGGCCACGCCGTGGGCGGCCTGGCAGGCGAAGCTGGGCCGTGTCCTGGCCGACCTGGCGGTGCTGGGTCTGTCGCAGGAAGGCGACGTGCGGCGGGTCGACCGGCTGGCCGAGCGCACGTTGACCGCCCTCAACGACCGGGTGCAGCTGGCGCACGCGATCGGGATGGTGGCCGGTGCGCTGGCCATCGACACCGACCAGGCCAGGAGGGCGATCCTCGATCACGCCCGTGCCCACGCCCGCCCGGTGCGCGACATCGCCCGCGCGGTGACCGACGGCTCGCTCGACCCGGCCTCCGTCTTCCCGCTCACGGCCGACGACTGACCAAGCACCCGCTCCGGCGTCTTCCCCCTCGCGGCCGACGACCGACCAGGCACCCCACTCCGGCGTCGTCCCGCTCACGGCCGACGACTGACTAGGCGTCCCACTCCGGATCGGCCCGCGGGTCGGCCGTGGCGTCGACCTCGGCCGCCACCCGCGCCACCTCGGCGTCCCGCTGCGTCTCGCCGCCGCAGGCGCGGAACCGGGCGCCGGCCTGCCGCAGGGTGCCGCCGTCCCACGCGCGGACCGCGCCTATCGCCTCGTGCAGTGCCGCGCGGCGGTCCAGCGAGCCGGCGATCCGCCGTGCCGCTCGGATCTGGCGTGCGGAGGATGTCATGCACCCCAGCGTGCTCCCCCGGCCGGGAAACCACCAGGTCGCGTCAGCCGTCGGCGGTGAGGGCGTCGTCGACAAAGCGCTCGGCGAAGTCGCGGAGCTTGACGTTCTCGCGCTGGGACCGGTCGACCAGCATCGCGAACGCCTCGTCGGCCCGCACCCGGTGCACGGCCATCACGATGCCCTTGGCCTGCTCGATGACGGCCCGTGAGGTCGACGCGCGGCGCAGGTGAGCGGCCTGCTCACGCGCGCGCAGGTAGCGGCGGGCGTTGCGCAACGCCGCCTCGGCGGCGGTGGTGTACAGCTCCAGCAGGGCCGCGTCGAGCGCGCGGAAGCCGTCCGCCGCCCCGCTGTAGAGGTTGAGCGAGCCGGGGGTGTCCTCGTCGACGCACAACGGCGCCGACAGGTAACCGTCGACGCCGAACCCCGCGGCCCGCGCGGCGAAGACCGGCCACCGCTCCGGCAGTTCGGCCGTCGTCGCGTGCACGACCTCACCGGTCCGCGCGGCTTGCAGGCACGGCCCTTCGCCCGCCCGGTACTGCTCGACGTCCACCTCACGTGCCTGCGGCCGGGTCGCCGCGCCGGTGACAGGACCGTCGTCGGACAACAGCGTCACGCTCACCATCTCGGTGCCGGGGATGGCGTGCGCCACCTGTCTGCAGATCCGGTCGAGGATGACCGACAGGTCCTCCTCCTGGTCCAGCGCCTCGCAGAGCCGCTCCAACGCACCGGTGACCCCGTCCAGCCGCCGGACCAGCACATCGGCGGCCTCGTCACCCACGCCACCCCGCTGCCCTCCGCCCATCGCCACCCGCCTCCTCCGTCGGCCCCACCGCCATCGTGCTCCCACGGTCCGGCCGGCGCCGGAACACCGTGGTCACGCCACGACTGTGCCCCCTTCGAACCGTCGTCACACCTGCACCGCGGCGGATGGCGAGGTGATCGGGGAGCAGGGTCAGATCAAGCCGAGGTCGCGGGCTCTCGCGCCGGCCTGGAAGCGGGACTCGGCGCCCAGCGCCGTCATCAGTTCCGCCACCCGCCGCCGGTAGGTCCGCACGCCGAGGCCGAGCGCGCGGGCCGCCGTCTCGTCCTTGCAACCCGACGCCAGCAGCTCCAGCACCTGCGGCACCAGCGTGAACAGCTCCGTGTGCTGGGCGTCGTAGACCGCCAGGTCGGTCGCCGAGCGCCAGGCGGCGTCGAACAGGGACGCCACGTTCTGCACCACCGTCGGCTCCGTCACGACGCCGTAGCCCCGGCGGCCGTCCACCACGTCACCCGCCAGGATCGCGAAGCGGCGGTCGATGATGATCGTCTCGTTGATGTCGTCCCGCGTGATCCGCACCGCCGCGCCCCGCGCCGAGGCCGCGCGCACGTGCTGCGCCATCGACGGGTGCAGCAACACCTCCGGCCGGTACAACTTGCGCAGCCTCGGCGTCGGCACCGACCGGTCGTCACCGCGGCGAGGCCGGGTCGCCGCCCACGTGTTCAGGTCCCGCGCGGCGCACGTGACCTCGCTCGCCGTCGCGAACAGGTGGGCCGTCCGCCGGTACAGCTCCTCGTCGCCGTGGAGGACGGGCACGTGGTCGAGGCTCATGCCACCAAGTGTGCGCACGGCGCAACCCCGCCGCCGATGTCGGCAGGAAGTTGCCATCCCCGGCGGTCGGTACCCGGGGAACCCAAGCTGGGATCATGAGCACAACGATCGACGCGACCGCCGCCGGCACCTGGGAACTGGGCGACCGGACGGTCAACCGCCTCGGCTTCGGGGCCATGCGGCTGGTGGGCGGCACCGACGGCGGCACCGGCGACCGCGCGCGGGCCGTCCAGGTCCTCCGCAGGGCCGTCGAACTGGGTGTCAACCACATCGACACCGCCGCCTTCTACTTCTCCGCCCTGCGCTCCGCCAACGAGCTGATCAACACCGCCCTCGCGCCGTACCCGGACGACCTGGTCATCACCACCAAGGTCGGTCCCGGCCGCGGCCCGTCCGGCGACTGGGTCCGCGCGGACGACAAGGCAGGACTGCGCGGCCAGGTCGAGGAGAACATCCGCCAGCTCGGCGTCGACCACCTCGACGTCGTCAACCTCCGCATCGGCCGGAACCTCGACCGGGGCGAGGGCTCGATAGCGGACCGCTTCCAGGCGCTCGCCGAGCTCCGGCAGGAGGGCCTCATCCGGCACCTCGGCATCTCGAACGTGGGCGTCGAGCACCTGGAGGAGGCCCTCGCGATCGCACCGGTGGTGTGCGTCCAGAACCAGTACGGACTCGTCACGCGCCGCGAGGACGACGCGCTCGTCGAGCTGTGCGCGGCGAACGGCGTCGCGTTCGTCCCGTTCTTCGCCATCGGCGCCGGCATCACCGGCGCGTCGCCGTTCGGACCGGCCGACGAGACCGGCAAGGACGTGATCGCGCAGGTCGCGGAGGCGCACGGCGCCACCGCCGCCCAGGTCCGCCTCGCCTGGACGCTGCACAAGGGCCCGAACGTCCTCGCCATCCCCGGCACCGGCGACCCGGCGCACCTGGAGGAGAACGTGGCGGCGGCCGGGCTGCGGCTGACCGATGAGGACATGTCCCGCCTGGGTACCATCGCTTGAGCCCACCGGATCCCGTAACCGACGCCACCCCCTGCCATCCGGGCCACCGCCACTCCACCACCGGCAGGCCCTGATGACGTGAGTCATGTGGTTGGGTGGGCTCCGACTGGCCGGAGGTGCCGTGAACGGTGACGGGGTGCGCCCGGGTGACGTGCTGGCGGCGGCCGAGAGCGCGCCGCCGGTGGAGTCCGTCGAGGTCGTCGCGCGCGACCTGGCGAAGCGGTTCGAGGCGTTCGACGTGTCGTTCCTGCTGGTCGACCTCGTCGACGAACGGCTGGTGCGGCTGGCCTCGACCACGCTGGACGTCGGCGGGGACGGTGCGGAGGGCGTCGACCTGCGCGACAGCGCCTACGAAGAGGTGCTGCGCACCCAGCGGCCGTGGCAGGTGCGGGACGGCGACGGGGTGCGCGTGGTGCTGCCGGTGACCAACCGCGGCGACTGCCTCGGCGTGCTGGAGGTGACCGTGCCCTCCCTGGACGAGGAGATGCTGGCGCAGCTGTCCGAGGCCGCCCACGCGCTGGCCTACGTCATAGTCACCGACCGCCGCTTCACCGACCTCTACCACACCGGCCGGCGCACCACGACGATGAGCCTGGCCGCGGAGATCCAGCACCAGCTGCTGCCCACGGCGTCCTGCTGCGAAGCCGCCCAGTTCACCGTCGCCGGCGCCCTGGTGCCGGCCCACGACATCGGCGGGGACACCTACGACTACACCCTGGACCGCGACACCCTGCACCTGTCGATGACCGATGCCGTCGGTCACGACGTCGCCTCGGCGCTCACCGCGACCCTGCTGGTCGGTGCGCTGCGCAGGGCACGCCGGGCCAGCGGGGACCTGGCCGAGCAGGCGCGGCAGGCCAACCAGGCGCTGCTCGACCACGGCGGGGGATCCCTGGCGACCGGGCTGCTGCTGCGCGTGGACCTGAGCGAGGGAGTGGTCGAGCTGGTCAACGCCGGTCACCCCGCGCCGCTGCTGCTGCGCGACGGGGTGGTGGAGCCGATCGAGCTGGAGATCGACCTGCTCTTCGGCGTCACCCCGTACTCGTACCGGGTGCAGCGGTTGGACCTGGAACCCGGTGACCGGCTGCTGCTGCTCACCGACGGCATGTTCGAACGCGACGCCGCCGGCGCGGACCTGCCCGCGCTGCTCCGCCGCACCGACGGGCTGCACGCCAGGGAGGTGGTGCGGGCGGCGACCAGGGCCGTGCGGCAGGCCTGCCGCGACCACCTCCAGGACGACGCCACCGTGCTCTGCCTGGACTGGCGCGGAACCGGCCGCACCGAGCGCCGGGCCGACAACGGCGCCGACACGGACACCGCCTCGCCCGCCCTCGACACCGGCTCGCGCTGAGTCGACGCCCGCCCGGTCCGGTGCGGGCTAGCCCCGCGCCTCGTCGTGCGCGGGGCTAGCCCCGACGACCTGGCTCCCGACGACCTGGCTCTCGACGACCTGGCTCCCGAACCGCAGCGCCAGCTCGGCGTTGACCTGCACGTGGCGGAGCAGGAACGCACCCTCGTCCAGCCGCTTGCGCCGCAGCCAGCCGGTGACCTCGTCGTTGCACTTGCTCGCATTGCACGACCCGCACGCGGGCACGATGTTGTCGAGCGTGTACCGCCCTCCGCGCGACAGCGCCTGCACGCAGTCCTTCTGGAGAGGTGTGCCGGTCGCCCCGCAGTAGGCGCAGCCGCCCCACGCCGCCTTGAGCGCGCTCCACTCCGCCACGGTGAGGTCGTTCTCCACGCGCTCCATCCGGCGCTTCCGCTTGCGCGCGGCACGTGCCCGCCTGCTGCCACCCACGGCCATGCGCGGACCCTACGCCCCGTCGCACCTCCGGGACGGCAAGACCCACCGCACCGCCCGGTCCCGACCGCCGACCGCCGCGGTCAGGACCTCCACTGCTGGTTGGCCTGGCCGGTGCAGGACCACAGGACCAGCCGGGTGCCGTTGGTCGAACCCCAGCCCGAGGCGTCCAGGCACAGGGTGGACAGCGCGTTGGTGATCGTGCCGTCGGCGTTGACGTTCCACTGCTGGTTGACGCCGCCGTGGCAGTCCCAGATCGCCACCGGGGTCCCGTTGGTCGAACCCCAGCCGGAGGCCTCCAGGCACTTCGCGCCGTAGACCACCAGTTGCCGGTCGGCGGTGTGGGTCCAGCTCTGGTTGGTCCCGCCGTGGCAGTCCCACAGCTGGACCTGCGTGCCGTTGGTGGTGGTCGCCCCCGGGACGTCCGCGCAACGACCCGAGTGCACGCCGACGACCTGCCTGGCCGCGGGCGTGGTGGGATCGCCGATGCTGCCGGGCACGGCGCGCAGCGCGGCGTACCAGGTCGCGGCCATCTTGTCGTAGCCGGTGGCGGTCGGGTGGACCCCGTCGATCAGGTCGGCGGTGGTGAGCGCGGCGTGCATGTCGACCAGGTGCACGCGCTTGCCCGCGTCGGCCTTGTTCCGCACCATCGCGGGGATCGTGGCGTTGTACGCGCGGGCGGCGGACTCCCGCGCCTCGCCACCCATCGGGATGATCGTCGCGACGAACACGTCGGCGCCCGGCGCGGTCGCGGTGATGCGGTCGACGAGGGCCGACAGGCGTGCGGGCGCGTTGGCCAGGTCGTGTTCCTGGATCACGTCGTTGGTGCCGATGTGCAGCAGCACGGTGCGCGGGTCGGTGTTGCGCAGCCAGGTCACGACGTTCGCGTCGACCTGGTCGATGCGCCAGCCGGGGTGTCCCTCGTGGTCGTGGTCCCCCAACGACGCCGGGCCGTTGAACTCCCCGCCGACGAGGTCCACGCGGTGGTTGCCGCCGCCGAACCGCTGCCACAGCCCGATGCGGTAGCCGCCGGGCACCTGCGTCCCCTCGGTGATCGAGTCGCCCAGCGGCATGACCCGTGTGCCACCGTTGGATTCCGCGGCCGCCGGTGCGGTGGGCAGCAGCGCGGCGGCGATCAGCGCGGCGGCGCAGGCGATGAGCCGCCGTGACCTTATCTGCATCATGTTCTCCCTGGTCGACGCGAGCATGGTGCGTTAGCGCTAACATTTGGGGTCCCCGATGACGTGGATGTCAAGAAATCGGTCCACGTGAGACGGTCATTGCCGCACCGGTGGCGATGCCGCACATTGACGCGATGACACCAATTTCGACCCGAACCACGTTTGACACGTTTCATCGTCTCGATACGCACGACCCGTCTTGCAGCCGCGCAGCCCGGACGTTAACGTTCACATCCGCCACCCGGCAGGCTGGTGCGCACCGGTGCCCGGCAGCGTCCACAGTGGCCGCTCGTGCCCCCTGCCGAGTCCACACGGCGCAGCGACGGGGTCCGAACGAAATCTTCGACCTGGCGGCAACCTTTCGCCGAGCGGCGGCAACTGGGGGGCAGGTCCGAGTCGAGGAGTGCTGCTATGAGTGAGACCGAGTCCGCCGGCGGCCGGCGCGTGCGCCGCAGCGGTGGCGCCGTGCCGCGCGGACGACGCCGCGGGCGCTGGACGGCGATCGCCGTGGCGCTGGGCGTGGTGGCGTTCGTCGGTCCCTACCTGCTGTTCATGCGGGACGACCCGGAGGCGGTGGCGGTCGACGCGGCCGCCTACTACCAGTTCGTCTCCGTGCACAACGGCAACGCGCTGGACGTGGCCGGGGCGGACGACGCGGACGGCGCCCGGATCCAGCAGGAGCAGCTCGCCGCCGACTCCGCGAGCCAGCAGTGGCGGTTGCGGCCGGTGGAAGGCGGCTACTACCAACTGGTCAACCACAACAGCGGGAAGGTCCTGGGGGTGCGGAGCGGTTCGACGGCGCAGGCCAACGTCGAGCAGCAGTCGGACACCGGCGCCGTCACCCAGCAGTGGAAGCTGACCGATGTCGGCGACGGCGCGGTGAAGATCGTGTCGCGCGGCAGCGGCATGGTCCTGGGCGCGAACGACGGCTCCGACGGCCGAGCGGTCGTCCACTCCGCCGACCGGGGCGGCGCCGACCAGCGTTGGCGGCCGGCCAGGGCGAGGACCGTCGCCACGCCGTCTCGCCCCGCGATGGCCACCGGCGCGCCCAAGCCGACCCACAGCACGTCCACCGCCCCGTCCACGCCGTCCGAGCCGGCGACCGGCACGGGTGGTTACACCTGGCGCAACGTCCGGATCGCGGGTGGCGGCTTCGTCACCGGCTTCGTCTTCAACACCGCCCGCAAGGACCTGCTGTACGCACGTACCGACATGGGCGGCGCGTACCGCTGGGACGGCAAGGCCGGCCAGTGGGTGCCGCTGACCGACTGGGTCCCGGACTGGAACATGCTGGGCATCGAGAGCGTGGCGACCGACCCGGTCGACCCGGAGCGGGTGTACCTCGCGACCGGCACCTACACCAACGACTGGGCGGGCAACGGCGCGATCCTGCGCTCCACCGACCAGGGCAGGACGTTCGAGCGCACCGACCTGCCGTTCAAACTGGGCGGCAACGAGGACGGCCGGTCCATGGGCGAGCGGCTCGCGATCGACCCCGCCGACCACCGCACCCTCTACCTGGGCACCCGCAAGAACGGGCTGTGGCGCAGCACCGACCACGGCGTGACGTGGAGCCAGGTCGCCGGTTTCCCCGTCAAGGACGGCGCCAGCAGCGGGGTGGGCCTGTCCTTCGTGACCTTCGGGCCCGCCGGCAGCAGGACGATCTACGTGGGTGTCGCCGACAAGACCACTTCGCTGTACCGCTCCACCGACGGCGGCGGCACCTGGCAGGCCGTGCCCGGCCAACCCACCGGGCAGCTGCCGCACCACGGCGTCCTGTCCGGTGACGGTTCGCTGTACGTGACCTACACCGACGCACCCGGCCCGAACGGGGTGAAGGCCGGTTCGGTGTGGAAGCACACGCCGTCCAGCGGTGAGTGGGAGGACATCTCGCCGATCCCCGGCACCGGCTTCGGCTACGCCGGGCTGGCGGTGGACCCGCGGCGCCCGTCCACGGTGATGGTCACCACCCTCGACCGCTGGTGGCCTTCCGACGAGCTCTACCGCTCCACCGACGGCGGCGCCACCTGGAAGGCCCTCGGGGCCACGTCCGTCCGGGACGCCTCCGCCGCGCCGTACGTGGGCACCGGCATCGGCCACTGGATGGGCGCGCTGGCCATCGACCCGTTCGACTCCGGGCACGTGCTGTACGGCACCGGAGCGGGCCTGTGGGCCAGCCGGGACGTCACCGCGGCGGACAGCGGTGGCGACACGCACTGGACGGTCCCCGTGCGGGGACTGGAGGAGACCGCGGTCCTCGGCCTGGTCGTGCCGCCCGGCGGCAAGCTGGTCAGCGCCCTGGGCGACATCGGCGGGTTCCGCCACGACGACGTGGAGCGGGTGGCGGCCGCGGCCTCGTCCGGGCCGCGCTTCAGCAACACCACCGGCATCGACTTCGCGCAGGCCGAGCCGAACGTCGTGGTGCGGGTCGGCTACGGCGGCGAGGAGCGCGGTGCCCTCTCCACCGACGGCGGTGCCACCTGGACGCCGTTCGCGGGTGCTCCGGTGAGCGGCGCGGGCGGCGGCACCGTGGCGATCTCGGCGGACGGCGGCACCGTGGTGTGGACCGCGTCGGGGCAGGTGCCCCACGTCTCCGCGGACCGGGGCAGGACCTGGACGGCGTCCTCCGGCCTGCCCGCGGGCACGGCGGTGGTGGCCGACCGCGCCGCGGCGGGCACCTTCTACGCGCTCAGCGGCGGCACCCTGTTCGCCAGCACCGACGGCGGCCGGAGCTTCACCGGCCGTGCCGCCGGTCTCACCGGGGGACGTCTGAAGGCTGCTCCCGGCAACGCCGGCGACCTGTGGATCGCCGACGGCGGCGGGCTCTCGCGCTCCACCGACGGCGGGACGAGCTTCCAGGAGCTGGGCGCCGTGCGGGGAGCCACCGCCGTCGGCTTCGGCAAGGCCGCCCCCGGTGCCCGCTACCACGCGCTCTACCTCATCGGCACGGTGAACGGCGTCACCGGGATCTTCCGCTCCACCGACGTCGGCGCCACCTGGGTGCGGGTCAACGACGACCGCAACCAGTTCGGCGGCGCCGTCGGCGGTGTCATCACCGGGGACCCCGAGGTGTACGGCCGGGTCTACGTGGGCACCAACGGCCGCGGCGTGCTGTACGGGGAACCGTCCTGACCACCGGGCACGCGGGTGGGAGGAGGGCAGCCGACAGAGATGCTCCCTGATGACACGTCGGCGGAGTTCCACGCCTTCTTCCAACGGCACTACGCCGAGTTGTCCCGGCTGTCCTACCTGCTGACCGGCGAGGCGGATGCCGCGGACGACCTGGCCGCCGACGCCTTGATCGCCCTGTGGCAGCGCTGGGACCGGCTGCGCCGGGCCGACCACCCGCTGGCGTACGCCCGCGGCGTGGTCGCGAACCTGGCGCGGGAACGGATCCGCGGCGCGACGCGGGAACGCCGTCGGATCGCACTGTTCTGGTCACATCGACCGCAGCAGGCGCAGGACCCGGACGTGGCCGCCGTGGTGGACGTGCGGGCGGCCCTGGACCGGCTGCCGTTCCGCAAGCGGGCCTGCGTCGTGCTCCGGCACGCCTTCGACCTGTCGGAGAAGGACACCGCGCTGGCGCTGGGGATATCGGTCGGCGCGGTGAAGAGCCAGACCTCGAAGGGGCTGGCCGAACTGGAACGGATCCTCGGCGTGCGCGCGACGGGGGACGTGGTGGCGGGGAGGAGGAGTCGGTGAACGAGGAGATCAGCAGGCAGCTGCGGGAGGCCGCCGAGGCGCACCAGCCCGATCGCGGTCGGGTGCTGGCGCGCGTGGAGCGCGGCGTGGCCGGCGCCACCCCCCGCCGCCGGGCGCCGGGCATCGCGCGGTCCTGGCCGAAGGTGGCGCTCGCCGGCGTCGCCGCGGCCGGGATCCTGGCGACCGCGGGCCTCGTCGTCACCGGCATCGTCCGGACCGCACCGGCGCACCCGGACAGCGCGACCAGTGCCGTCGTCACGTCCCTGGGCGCAACCGCCGGCTCCACGGCCCCCGCGCGCACCACCGACGGCTCGGCCCCGCCGCCCGCACAGGGCAAGCCGGAGCGGACGACCACCGGCCGGTCGACGGCGGGCGACCCGGACCCGGTTCCGCCCAACGACGACCGGTCCACCGACGGGCCGCTGTCGTCGGAGGGCTCGATCGACCCGGACAGCCACGCCTACTGGACCGAGAGCAGGCTCACCCTCACCACCACCCATCCGCTCACCGCGCTCACCGTGGAACTGCGCATCACGCAGACCGGCGGCGTGCTGACCACCGGCCAGTGGCAGACCGGCCCCGGCGACGACTTCACCGTCACCGTGCAGGAGGTCGACGGCGCGGTGGTCCACCGCTGGACCCTCAAGCCGGACCGCACCGTGCCCGCCGGCCACCACGCCTTCGCCGCCCAGTACAACCACCCCGGCGGCAGCCGCGACGCCCGCACCGACGGTTACCGCGCGGAGGCCACGGCCGCCGACGGCGCCCACGCCGTCCGAGGTGACTTCACCCCCGCCGGGTGAGCGGTGCTCGAACGCGGTTGCGCGTCGTCCGATCCGACGGCTACGATGCGTGGCATCTCGTTCTCGTGGACGTAGGCGCTCAGTCCCCTCCACGACAGTTCTCACGAAATCCCGAACCGGCCGGACGTGGCTCACGCAGCCTTTCCCGGCGCGTCGACGGGTCCCACCGCGGCACGGCCGCGTCTGCACCATTCCCGAGATCAGGGAGAAACCCTTGAACCACAACGAGCACAACGAAACCCGGCTCGCTTCCGGCATCCTGGACATCGTGGACCGGGGCGCCGTGCTCCGCACCGACGGCTACCTGCCGGACCCGGACGACATCGCCGTCGCGGCCCGACTGGTGCGCGAGCACGGGTTGCGGCGCGGCGACGAGGTCCACGGCAGGGTCGCGCCCGCGGCCCGCGACGGCAAGGCCGCGCCACTGGTCACGGTCGAGGCCGTCAACGGCGCGCACCCGCGCCACTCCCCCGCCCGACCGTCCTTCGCCGACCTCGTGCCCACCCACCCGGACGACAGGCTGCGGCTGGAGACCGAGCCGCACGAGCTGACCACGCGGGTGGTCGACCTGCTGATGCCCATCGGCAAGGGGCAGCGCGCGTTGATCGTCGCGCCGCCCAAGGCGGGCAAGACCACCGTGCTGCGCGCGATCGCGCACGGCCTGGCCAAGAACCACCCGGAGTGCCACCTGATGCTGGTCCTGGTCGGCGAACGCCCGGAGGAGGTCACCGACCTGGCCCGAGGGGTGCCGGCCGAGGTCGTCGCCGCCACGTTCGACCACCCGCCGCGCGACCACACCGCGCTCGCCGAACTGGCCGTCGAGCGGGCCAAGCGCCTGGTGGAGCTGGGCCGCGACGTCGTGGTGCTGCTGGATTCCGCGACCAGGCTCGGCCGCGCCTACAACCTCGCCGCACCGGCGTCCGGGCGGACCCTGTCCGGCGGTGTCGACGCCGGGTCCCTCATCGCGCCCAAGCGGTTCCTCGGTGCGGCCCGCAACGTCGAGGGCGGTGGTTCGCTGACCATCATCGCCACCGCCTTGGTGGACACCGGCTCCGCGGGGGACGCGCTGCTCTTCGAGGAGTACAAGGGAACCGGCAACGCCGAGCTGCGGTTGGACCGCAGGAGCGCCGCCCGACGCGTGTTCCCCGCCGTGGACGTGCACCAGTCCGGCACCCGCCGCGACGACCTCCTGCTGACCCGGGCCGAGCACGCGGCCGTCCGGGTGCTGCGCCGGGCGCTCGCCGGCAAGGAGGATGCGATCGACGTGCTGCTCGACGGCCTGCGCAAGACCGGCGACAACGCCGAGTTCCTCACCCGCCTCGTGGCCGGCCACCACCCGCGTTAGTCCATTGTGGAACCCCCCGCAACAGTTTCGCGAACGCTTGTGGCGCGGTGTCCGACACCGCTAGAACTGGTCGGACGTCGGTCGGTTCAGGGGGGATCGCACATGCGCTCGATGACACTCTTGTTACCCGCGTTGGTGGCAGCGGCTCTCATCACGCCGGTAGCGGCGACCGCCCAGGCCGGACAGCCGCCGGACCCGGCGGCGTCCGGATGGACCATCACCGGCGCGCGGTTGGCGTGGACCGCGCCCGCCCCCGTCCCGCCGGGCGGCGCCGCGGTCGAGTTCTGGGAGGGCGACCGGCTGCTGGGCGTGCCGCGGCCCTCCACCGACCTGCGCACCTACACCCTCGACGCGGTCGGGTTCGACGACGTCGACGGGCTCCAGGTCCGGTTGTCGGGCAGGAGGTTGGACGCCGAGGAGCCCGCGCCCGCGTCGACCGCGGCCGTCGCGACACCGCCCGCGGCGCTGCCCGCCGGGATCACCGATCCCGGCCGGCCGGGCCCGTTCGCCACGCACAGCGGGGAGTACGAACTCGACCCGATCACCGCGCCCGGTTACCCGGTGCCGCTGGAGATGAAGGCCGTGGTCGTCGCGCCCACCGACGCGCCGGGCAGGCGGCCGCTGGCGCTGTTCCTGCACGGCAGGCACATCACCTGCTACAACGGGACCCAGATGCTGTTGGAGTGGCCCTGCCCGGCGCCGGCCAAGCCGGTGCCGAGCCACCGCGGCTACCTCCAGGCGCAGCGGCTGCTCGCCTCGCAGGGCTACGTGACGGTGTCCGTGTCGGCCAACGCGGTCAACGCCCACGACACGCTGGACGTCGAGGCGGGCGCGGGCGCGCGGTCGGCGCTGGTCCGCGCCCACCTGGCCAGGTGGGCGGACTGGGCGGGCGCCGGTCGCGACTCGGCGCCCGAGGTCGTGCGCGCCTCGCCCGTCGCCGACCTGGCCGAGGTGCTCCTGGTCGGGCACTCCCGCGGTGGCGAGGGCGTCAACCGGGCGGCCGTCGACAGCCTCACCCCACCGGCCCCGGGCAGCGGCCACGACGGACCGGTGCGCTGGACGATCAGGGGCGACGTGCTCATCGGCCCGACGATCTTCGGGCACAACCCGGCGCCGGACGTGCCGTCGGTGACGATCCTGCCCGGCTGCGACGGCGACGTGTCCGACCTCCAGGGGCAGCTGTACCCGGACGCGACCCGCGGCGTCAGCCGTGGCGCGGCCCTGCACAGCGCGCTGTACTTCGTCGGCGCCAACCACAACTACTTCAACACCGAGTGGACGCCCGGTCAGGCGGAGGCCCCGGCGCAGGACGACTTCCGCTCCCCGCCCGAGGACGCGGTGTGCTCGCCGGGAACCGCCACCCGGCTCACGGCCGAGCAGCAGCAGACCGCCGGCGCCACCTACATCGCCGCGGCGGCACGGCTGTTCGTCGCGGGTGACCGGCGCGTGCTGCCGCTGCTCGACGGGTCGGGCGTCCGCGCACCCTCGGCCGACCCGGCACGCGTGCTCAGCCACGCCGTCGGCGGCGCGCGCTCCCCGTTCGTCGTCCCCGACGGCGCGACCTCGGCGGGCGGTGCCGCGCAGGTGTGCGCGCAGGTCTCGGCCGACCCGGCCGCGGCGTGCGTCGATCCGGCCGACACCCGGCCGTCACCGCACTTCGTCCGGTTCAACCGCATCGTGCCGGAATCGGGCAGGTTCGCCGTGGCACTGCGGTGGACCGGGGACGGGCGGGCGGCGACCGTGCGCCCCGGCGCGCCGGTCTCCCTGGCCGGGGCGCGGCACCTGGCGCTGAGGCTGGCCGTGCCGCCGAACACCGCGGCCAACCGCTTCGACGTGGCCGTCACCGACACCGCCGGGCGGCGCGCACAGCTGGGGTCGGTGACGCTGGACGGGTTGCCCGCCACCCAGCGGATCTCCGCGCGCTGGGCGCAGGAGGTCCGCGTGCCGCTGCCGAAGCACGGGCTCGACCTGCGCCACGTCGCCGAACTGGAGCTCGTCCCGCACGGCGGCTCCGGGCAGGCGTGGCTCATCGACGCCCACGGCTGGGCACCCGGCCTGCCGAACCCGCGCCCGGTGGCGCTGCCCCGCGTCGACGTGGGTGCGCTGACCGTCGCGGAGGGCGACTCCGGCACGCGGACCGTCCGGTTCCCGGTCTCGGTCACCGGCGACGGCGCGGGCTCCGTGCGGGTGTTCGTCCAGGACGAGGACGGCCGCGCGTACACCGAGCGGCTGGTGGCGATCGAGCCGGGGCAGCGCGAGGTCGAGGTGCCGGTGCAGGTCAACGGCAACACCCGCTGGAGCCTGGACGCGAGGCGGGTGGTGCTGGTCAAGGCGGTGCGCGGCGTGGTCGTCGGTCACCACACCGACCGGTTGACGGTGCCGAACGACGACCCGGTGCCGACCATCACCGCCACCCCGGTCACCGACGTGGTCGCCGAGGGCGGCACCCTGACCTGGCGGGTGGTGCTGTCCTCGCCGACCGACTCGAACTTCACGGTCCGGGGCCTGCCGAAGGCCCCGGACGGGGTCGAACTGTCCACAACGGACGTCGACGAGGTGTGGTTCCGCCAGCGCGTCTCCCAGGAGGACCCGCTGCCCTCGCGGCCGTTGTCGACGACCGGGTTGGGGGTGACGGCCTACTTCCAGCGCGGAGAGGTGAGCAGGGACGTGTCCGTGCTGACGGTGGCCGACGCGGAGGTCGAACCGGACGAGCGGATCCGCTTCGACCTCGCCTCGCTCACGCCTGGTTCCGTCGGCGTCTCGGTGACCGGCACGGTCACCGACGGTGCGCCCGGCGGGCGGTGACCGACAGGGGTGCGGACTCGCCCGTCCGCGCCCCTCGGTGCCCCGCCGACACCGCCAGGTCGTCTTCCCGAGCCGTGTCCCCGGGTCGTTCCCCGCACTGAGAACCAGCTCAAATTGTTAGCGCTAATGAGATTTGGGTAGCCGTGCGGTGGTCTTGTCCGCGGCAAACGGCGTGCGCTACGGTGGCCTGGGAGCGCTCCCAATCGGGTCTGCCCGATACCTGGCGACGACCAGTACGCACCCTGCTCGCAAGGAGGCGAAGCATGGCTCTACGTGCGCAAACGGCCTTCGGGTCCGTAGTTGTCCACGCCAGACCCGGCTCAGCCCTCACCGCGAGCGCCCACCGGCGCGTCTAGCAACGCCATCACTGTGGTGCACGTCGACCGCCATCGACGGAGCATGGTGCCGCATCACTTCTGTTAGCGATAACAAGGCGAGTCGCCTTGCATTTGCGAGAGAGGAACACCATGCGAGATCCCCTCGCGACCAGGAAGAAACCGATCCCCCGCTCGCGCCTCAGGGCGGCGTCCGTGGTGGTGCTGCTCGGCCTCGGTGTCGTACTCCCGGTACCTGTCGCGTCGGCCGCCGTCGTCGACACCAACGCGTCGTACGTGCTGGTCAACCGCAACAGCGGCAAGGTGCTGCAAGCACGCGATCGCGCCACCTACGACGGTGCCCCGATCTCCCAGCACACCCGCGACAACGGCGCCTGGCAGCAGTGGCAGTTCGTCGACTCCGGCGGAGGCTACTACCGCATCAGGTCCAAGCACAGCAACAAGGTCCTGAGCTTCACGTCCACCGCGGAACGGGCCGGCCTGGTGCAGAGCACCGACGCGAACCGCACCGGCCAGCAGTTCCGGTTGGCCGACTCCGCCGGCGGCCACGTGCGCCTGCTCAGCCGGGCCAGTGGCAAGGCCGCGGGCGTGCTGAACTCCTCCACCGCCGAGGGCGCGCGGGTCGTGCAGCTGACCGACGTCGGCGGCGTCCACCAGCAGTGGCAGTTGGTCAGGCTCACCACCGACACCACGTCGCCGACCGCGCCGGCCAACCCCCGCACCTCGAACCTGACGTGCACCGGGGTGACGTTCTCGTGGTCGGCGTCGACCGACGACGTCGCGGTGGCGTTCTACGACATCTACCACGACGGACAGCTCATGACCTCGGTGCCGGGCACGGCGCTGTCGGCCGCCCTGACCGTCGTGCCGGGCGCCACCTGGGGCCTGTACGTCAACGCCCGCGACGCCGCGGGCAACGTCTCCCAGGCCAGCCCCACGGTCACCATCACCGTGCCGCAGTGCCAGGCCGACGACGAGCCGCCCACCACCCCCACCGGCGTGACGGCGACCGCGTCCGGCACCACCGTCACGGTGCGCTGGACGCCGGCCACCGACAACATCGGTGTCGCGGGCTACGAGGTGCTGCGCGACGGCGCCCAGGTCGGCTCGACCAGCGGTGCGAACACGACCTCCTTCACCGACAGCGGCCTGGCCACGGACACCCGCTACGAGTACCAGGTGCGGGCACGCGACGCGCAGGCCAACCGCTCGGCCGCGAGCGCGCCGGTCGCCGTCACCACGGGCGCCTCCTGCGCCACGGCGCTGTGCTCGGTCACCGGGGTCGCCACCGAGACCGACCTGCCCTGGGGCCTGACCACCCTGCCCGACGGGCAGGTGATCTACGGCCGCCGCGACACCTTCGAGGTCGTCCGCCTCGACCCGGCCACCGGCACGAAGACCGGCGTCGGGCGGGTACCGGGCGCGGCGGGGACCGACGGCGAGGGCGGGGTCCTGGGCATCGCCGTGGCCGCCGACTTCACCGCCGACCCGTGGCTGTACGTCATGCACACCAGCGCGACCGACAACCGGGTCGTGCGCATCCGCTACACCGGCGGCGCGCTCACCGGCACCCCGCAGGTGCTGCTCACCGGCATCCCGCGCAACAAGTACCACAACGGCGGCCGGCTGCGCTTCGGTCCCGACGGCAAGCTCTACATCGCGACCGGCGACGGCCAGAACGCCGACTGGGCCCAGGACCGGGCCAACCTCGCCGGCAAGGTGCTGCGCATCAACCGCGACGGCACCATCCCGTCGGACAACCCCTTCGGCACCTCGGTGTGGAGCTACGGCCACCGCAACCCCCAGGGTCTGGCCTTCGACTCCCAGGGCCGGTTGTGGGAGCAGGAGTTCGGCAACTCCGTCATGGACGAGACCAACCTGATCGTCCGCGGCGGCAACTACGGCTGGCCCAGCTGCGAGGGCACCACCGGCAGCTGCGACGAACCGGGCTTCGTCGCGCCGAAGCGCACCTACCCCGTCGCCGAGGCCTCGTGCAGCGGCATCGCCGTGGTCCGCGACGCCCTCTACATCGCCTGCCTGCGCGGGGCGCGGCTGTACCGGGTCGAGATCTCCGGCGAGAACCTCACGAACGCCGAGCAGTACCTCACCGGCACCTACGGGCGGCTGCGCACCGTGGAACCGTCCGCCGACGGCGGCCTGTGGCTGACCACCAGCACCCGCGGCGACAAGGACAGCATCGCCAACAACAGCAACGAGAGCATCCTCAAGGTCGAGCTCGGACGGTGAAACCGGTCGCGGGCCGGGACAACCGGCCCGCGACCTTCCCGCTCACGAAAGGTGGAGTCACCATGACTCACCGCAGGACTCCGCGTCACCGTCGCATGAGGACGTTGACGGCGGTGGCGATCGCCATCGCGGGCGCCGTGGCACCGGCGCCCGGTGCGCTCGCCGACGCCGCGGCGGCCTCACCGTGCACACCGGGAACGACCTACGGCCCGCCGTTGCCCACCCAGGCGGTGGCCGCCCAGCTCATCCGGAGCGGGTTCAACTTCCTCGAAGGCCCCACCTGGGACCAGCGGACGGGCACCCTGCTGCTGTCCCACATGCAGAACCCCACCGGCCCCCAGGGCGTGCAGCCGTCGGCGGTGCTCCGGTTCACGCCGCCGGCCACCTTCGACTCGTTCATCGCCGCCTCCGGCAGCAACGGCCTGGCGATCACCCCCGACGGCACGCGGCTGCTCGCCGCCACCCACGACGACCGCACCGTCTCCTCCTACAGCCTGACCGACCGCAGCCGCACCACCGTCGCGGCCAACCACCTCGGCCGCGCGTTCAACTCCCCGAACGACCTGGCCATCGGCCAGGACGGCACCACCTACTTCACCGACCCCAACTACCAGCGCGGCAACCGCGCCGACGAGCAGGGCGGTCGCACCGGTGTCTTCCGCGTCCGCGACGGCGTGGTCAGCCTCGTCGACAACACGCTGCGGCAGCCCAACGGCATCGTCCTGTCGCCCGACGGCAGGACGCTCTACGTGGGGGCCACCGGCAGCAACGCGATCGTGAAGTACACCGTCTTCCCCGACGGCACCACCGGCAACCGCACGACGTTCGCGAGCATGCGGACGCCCGACGGCGCCACCGTCGACTGCGCGGGCAACCTCTACTGGGCCTCCTACGACGAGGGGCTCGTCCACGTCTTCTCCCCGACGGGCGCACGCCTCGGCACCATCTCCGCCGGTCGCAACACCACCAACGCGGCGTTCGGCGGACCGGACGGGCGGACCTTGTACATCACCTCCGGCACTCCCGGGGGCGGGTTCGGCCTCTACCAGACGCGCCTCAACGTGCCTGGCAACCACTACTGAGCGACCCGGATTCCAGGACGTTGCCGTGCCCGGTCCCGTGGGAGGTGTTGCGTTGCTCCCCGGGTCCGGGCACGGCGCCGGACATCACCACCGCCTTCAGCTCCGCGGCACGTCGCCCAGGGCGTCGAGCTGTCGTTGGACGCGGTCCGCGGCGGCGTGGTGGTGCTGCGCCCGGTACACCCGCAACGCCGCCTGCCACAGGTCGCGGGCCTGCTCGTGCCGGCCCAAGGCGGCGTGCGGGTCGCCCAGGCGGTCGCGGATGGCGGCGACCTGGTAGGTGTGGCCGAGGTCGCCGAGCAGGCCCAGGGCACGCCGGTAGCAGTCGATCGCGTCGTGGTGCCGACCGGTCCGGTGGGCGATGTAGCCCATGGTGTCCCAGGCGTTCGCCTCGCCGTCGGGGTCGGGGTGGCGGCGGTACAGGGCCAGTGCGGCCCGGCAGTGGTCGCGGGCTTCGTCGTGGTCGCCGAGCCGGGCGGCGCACCAGCTCACCGTGTTGAGCGCGGTGGCTTCACCCACGGGGTCGTCCAGGGCGCGGAAGAGAGCGAGCGCGTCGGTGGCGTGGCCCAGGGCGTGGCGGAAGGCTTCCCCTTGCTCCGCGGGCGGTAGCTGGAAGGACCACACCTGCCAGGTCCGCGCGAACATCAGGCGGGTGGCAGCTTCGTTGGCGCGGTCGCCGTGTTGTCCCGTCAGGGCGAGGGCCTGCTCCATGTGTGCGATCGCCTCGTCGTGCCGCCACAGGTCGGCGTGGCAGTTGCCGAGGCGCCGGTGGGCCGTGGCGCGCAGGGCGGGGTCGTCGAGGTGTTCGGCGGCGACCAGCCCGGCCTGCCAGGCGGCGAGGTGGTCGCGGCGGTGGCCTCCTCGGATCAGGAACGTGCTGAGGTTCCGGACCAGGTGCCAGGCGACCTGGTGCCACTCCTGCGCGATGGCGGTTCGCAGGGCCGCGAGCAGGCAGAGGTGCTCGACCTCGAACCAGGCCAGCGCCGCCGGGAGGTCCGGCAGCCCGTGGCGACAGGTGGGCTCCGGCAGGTCGGGCAGCCGATCGGACCGGTGGGAACCGAGCCGTCGGTCGGCGGTGTGGGCGGTGTGCAGGTAGAACTCCACCAGGCGCCGCAACGCCGCCCGCCGGAGCGGTTCGGACAGGTCGCGGTGCGCGAGGGACGCGGCGAAGTCGCGGACGAGGTCGTGCATCCGGTAGCGACCGCGTGCGTCGCGGTCGAGCAGGCACGCGTCCTCCAGGCCGCGCAGCAACGCGCGGGTGCGGGTCAGGGAGTGGCCGACGAGGTTGGCGACCGCGTGCAGGTCGGTGTCGGGGCCCGGGACGACGCCGAGCAGCGCGACGACCTGCCGCTGTTCGGGTGTCAGGGCGCGCAGGGACCAGGACAGGACGGTCGGCAGGCTCGCCATGGGGTCGTCGTCGTCCAGGGCTGCCAGGCCCGAGTCGCGGAGTTCCTCGGCGAGGTGCGCCAGGGAGGTCCCCGGTCGGGTCCGGGCGTGGGCGGCCACGATGCCCAGGGCCAGCGGGAGCCCGCCGCACGACCGGATCAGGTCGCTCGTCGCCGCCGGTTCGGCGGTCGTCCGGTGCGCGCCGAGGCGTCGGGTGAGCAGTGCGCGGGATTCCTGCTCGCCGAGCATGCCCAAGGGCACGTGGTGGGCACCGTTCGCGGTGATCAGGCCGGGGAGCTTGTGACGGCTGGTGATCAGGACGGTGCAGGTCCCTCCTCCGGGCAGCAGCGGGGTCACCTGGTCGGTGGTGGCGGCGTTGTCCAGCACGATGAGCAACCGCTTGTCCACGACCAGGCTGCGGAACAGCGCGGCCTGGGCGTGCGCGTCGACCGGAATGCGGTCCGTGGGCACGCCCAAGGCGTCGAGGAAGCCGCGCACGGCCACGGCCGGCTCCATGGGCCGCGCGTCGGGGCTGAAACCGCGCAGGTCGACGAACAGCTGCCCGTCGGGGAACCGGTCGAGGTGGCGGTGCGCCCAGGTGACCGCCAACCAGGTCTTGCCCACTCCGCCCACGCCCGCCACCGCGCAGACCACCACGGCGGTGGAGCTCCCGTGCGCCGCGAGATCGAGTTGCTCCAGCTCGTCGTGGCGGCCGATGAACGGCTCGGGCGGTGCCGGGAGCTGACGCGGCGTGACCACCGGGTCGGCTCCGTCGTTTCCCGACGACCCGTCGGCGGACGACCCGTCGGCGGACGACCCGTCGGCGGACGACCCGTCGGCGGACAACCCCTCGGCGGACAACCCCTCGGCGGACAACCCCTCGGCGGACGACTGCGGCGGCGCGGAGGGAGGCGAGGCGATTTCCTCGGCATCGGTGAGGATCTGCTGGTGCAGCCGGCGCAGCGGAGCACCGGGATCGGCACCGAGCTCGTCCGCCAACCGCGAGCGCAGCCGGTCGTAGTGGAACAGCGCCTCGGCCTGGCGGCCACCGCGGTGCAGGGCGAGCATCAGCTGACCCGCGACGCGTTCGTCGAGCGGGTGCGCCTGAGCGCGGACGGTCAGCTCCGGCAGCACCTCGGCATGGGCGCCCAACCGCAACCGCAGGTCGATCCGGTCGGCGTCGGCGGCGAAGCGTTCCCGCTCCAGTTCCTCGCGCACCGCGTTGATCCACGGTGTGTCCAAGCCCGCGCAAGGCTGCCCACGCCACAGCCGGCCGGCCTGTTCCAACAGCGCCACCGCCTCGTGGGCATCGCTTCGAGACCGCGCCAGGCGCACCAGCTCCCGGAACCGGTGCAGGTCCACCGCGCCCTCGTCCACCTCCAGCACGTACCCCGGGGAACGCCGCCGGATGGTCACCGGGTGGTCGCCGACCGCCAGCACCTTGCGCAGCCGCGAGAAGTAGCTGCCGACCACGTCCCGCGCGCGGTGCGGTGGGTCGTCGGCCCAGACGCGGTCGATGACCTGCTGCACCGTCACCACCCGGTTCGCCTCCACCAGCAGCACGACCAGCACGCACTGCTGCCGGGCATGTCCCACGCCCAACCGCGTGCCGTCGACCCACGCCTCGACGTTGCCCAACAACCGCAGCTCCACGAAGCCTCCCCCCTCGTGCGACCTCCCTACCCCCGTCCGCGCCGGGTCGACACCGCCGACCGGTCGATCGCACGGATCCGGCTGTCGCCGCGCGCACACGGTCTGCCGTCGGTCGTCTGGGACGTCACCGGAACGGCGCCACAGAAGTCCACAGTGGACCGTCAGCGAGGGGGTCCGGCGAGCGCGTCGTCGTGGGTCAGGAGGACAGCACGGGCGGCACGTCTCAGGTCGCCAGGCCGTGCCGGTACGCGTAGACGACGGCCTGCACCCGGTCGCGGAGGTCGAGCTTGGCGAGGATGCGGGACACGTACGTCTTGACGGTCTCGTGGCTGATCACCAGGGTCGCGGCGATCTCGCCGTTGGACAGCCCGTCCGCGATGAGGCGCAGCACCTCCAGCTCGCGCGAGGTCAGCGGCATGTCGTCCGGCAAACCCTGGACGGGCCGGATCCGCTCGGCGTACCGGCCGACGAGCTCACGGGTCACCTCGGGCGCCAGCAGCGCCCACCCGGTCGCGACCGTGCGGATCCCGTGCAGCAGCTGCGCGGCCGGCGCGTCCTTGAGCAGGAACCCGCTGGCACCCGCGCGCAGCGCCTCGTACACGTACTCGTCCAGGTTGAACGTCGTCACCACGAGCACCTTGACGGGGTCCGCCACGCCCTCGCCCGCCAGCAGCCGCGTCGCCTCGATGCCGTCGAGCACCGGCATCCGGACGTCCATCACCACCACGTCCGGGCGCAGCCGCCCGGCGAGGTCGACCGCGGTGCGCCCGTCCCCGCACTCACCCACGACCTCCAGGTCGGGCTGCGCGTCGATGATCGTCGCGAAACCGGTGCGGACCAGCGCCTGGTCGTCGCACACCAGCACCCGCACCGGCGCGCTCACGACGAGAACCCGGCCGGGATGCGGGCGCGGACGACGAAGCCGCCGTTCCGCCCGCCCGCGCTGAACTCGCCGCCGAGCGCGCCGACCCGGTCGCGCAGCCCGGCGAGGCCACGACCGCCACCACCGGGTGACGCGGCGGGCGAACCCCCGCCTTCGGTACCGACCTCCACCACGATCTCGCTCCCGCCGTGCCGCACGCGCACCGTGGTTTGGCGGCCGTGCGCGTACTTGAGCGCGTTCGTCAACGCCTCCTGCACCACCCGGTACGCCACCACCTTCGCGCTCCCCGCCGGCGGCACGCCCTCCTCGGTGAACTCGACCGGCTGCCCGGCCTGCCTGGTCTGCTCCACGAGCGCGCTCAGCTCGCCGACGGACGGCGTGCGCGGATCGGCGTCGTGGTCGGGGTTCAGCAGGTCGAGCAGGTGCCGCAGGTCGGCGATGGACCTGCGGCCCGTGCCGGTGATCGCGGCCAGCGCCTGGTCGAGGCGCTCGGGTGACCCGCTCAGGTACCGCGCCGCCTCGGCTTGCACGACCATCGCCGTCACGTGGTGGGTCACGACGTCGTGCAGCTCGCGGGCGATGCGGGTGCGTTCGGCCAGCCGGGTCGCCTCGGCCAGGTGCCGGCGGCGTTCCGCCTCGCCCGCCCTGGACAGCCGCAGCCACGCCCCGATCGCCCACGCGGCGGCCAGCGTCAGGTAGAACGTCACGAACCCGGTCACGCCCTCAGGGGACCCGTGCCGGTCCAGCGCTACGGCCAGCGGCACGTACGCCGCGGAGGCCAGCACGGCGGTCGCGCGCCGGTGGTGGTCCAGGTGCAGACCCGTGCTCAGCAGCGCGATGGGCAGCGCCGTGCCCGCGACCGCGTGGTAGCCGAGGAGCTGGTCGGCCGAGAACCCGACGCACACCAGTGCGAGGCAGACGACCGGCCACCGCCTGCGCGCGATCAGCGGCAGGCATTCCAGCGCGATCACGGCCACGGCCAGTGCGTCCATCGGGCGGGTCGGCAGGTCGCCGAGCTGCGTGCCCCGGTTGTGCAGCGCGGGCACCAGCGACGCGAGCGCCAGCGCGAGTGCCAGTGGGACGTCGCGGACCGTGACGTCCCAGCGTCGCCACAGGTCCGGGACCTGCCGGAAGCCGCTCACCCGGCGAGGGTAGCCGCGGCGGTGGAGCGTCGGCGCGCGGGCACCAGGTTGCCGCGCCGGCGGGCCAGCCACAGGAACCCGGCCGTCACCACCACGCCCGCCAGCACCGAGTACGCGCTCGCCTCCGGGCCGAACTCGCCGCCGCTGAGCAGCAGCGGGCCGGACGTCACGCCGTCCAGCAGCCCCTGCGGGGCGTCCCCGCCGGACACACTGGTGCTGAAGACGCCGCCCTGGGCGAAGTTCCAGCCGAAGTGCACGCCGATGGGCACCCACAGGTTGCGCGTGGCGGCGTACGCGGCGGCCAGCATGAATCCGGCCTCGACCGCGATGGCGACCGCGGTCCACCACGTGGCGTGCGAGTTGAACAGGTGCGCCGCGCCGAACAGCAGCCCGGTGAGCGCGAGCGACGCCCACGTCCCGACGCGTTGCTCGACGATGCGGAAGAGGATGCCGCGGAAGATCAGCTCTTCCACCACGACCGCGGCGGCCATGAAGCCGAACACCGCCACCGCGCCCCCAAGCGAGCCCCAGCCGAGCACCTCGTAGCCGCCGAGGAACGCGATGTTCGCGATCACGGCACCGAACATGCCGAGGCCGATCAGCAACCCCCGCCCGAACGCCGGGCCCGCTCCCCTCGGCACTACCTCGACCGGCACCCGGCGCTCGGTCCGCCGCACCACCCACGCGTACGCGCACAGCGACAGCGCCGCCGTCGCCAGGCCGAACACCAGGGTGAAGGGCACGTTCCACCGCATCGCGCCGACGAGCGCGTTCCCGGCGAAAGCCACCAGCCCGACCACTCCGAGCTGCATCAACAGTCGCATGACCAATCCTCCGCGAGACGCCCGCGGCCCATCGCGCCGCGGTTGCCCGAACGCTATGGATTCGCCGGCCCGAAATAGTCACCGCGCGGTGGACACTTGTGGGTAGCTCGCACGGGGGACAAACCCGGACGACGTCTCCGGCGGGCACCGCGCCGGTGGCGCTCGCCCGGTGCGGTGCGCGGTGCGGCGGGCGGCAGGCTAGTTTGCTCGGGTGAGTCTCCTCGACGACGTGGCCGAACGCGACGGCTGGCGCTGCTGGGTGTGCGACGAACCGGTCGACCCCGACATGTCGGTGAACGACCCGCGGGGTCCCAGCGTCGACAGCCGCACCACCGACCGCAAGGCCAAGGTCGCCGAACGGCTCGCCCACCGCGGGTGCAACACCCGCAAGGGCGCGGTCAAGGTCGTCATCGCCTGGCCGGACCGCCTGCACGTCGCCGAACCGGCACCGCTGATCACCGTCGCCGGCAGGCTGGAGCGCAAGGGCGGCCGCGAGATGGTGGCCCGCTGCCCGACCGAACGGGACGCCCGGGAAGCGGCGGACTGGCTGGTGGACCGGTTCTCCCGGCTGGCACCGGACCTGCCGATCACCGCCACCATCGAACCCGGCGGCGGCCAGTACCTCGTCATCCTCTCCACCGGCCGCCGCTGACCGGGACATCGGCCGGCGCCCACTCGCGTCGAGCCGAGCCGCCGGTCCACGTCGACCTCACCGCACCGCCCGCTGCCGTCGGCTCGCGTCCTACCCGTCCTCCAGACCGCGGGCGACGACCTCCGCCAACGCCGGCACCTCGGCCTCCCGATCGCCCGCGTACAGGCGCAGGAACGGTGGCCTGCCGGGTGCCATCGCGTCCGCCGCCGAGGCACGGGGTACGGAGAAGCCGAAGCTCGCGCCCTTGGTGAGTTGCACGCCCGCCGCCCTGGCGTGGACCAGGATGCGGTCGATCACCTCGTCGAGGCCCTTCTTGGTGTTGCGGGTCGCGTCGTGGAACAGGAAGGTCGCGAAACCCGTGACGCAGTCGGACCCCTGGACGAGGAGCCGGTCCGGGTGGTCGGGCAGCGACGGGTGGAACAGGGCGCCGGACCTGGCGGTCCTCGGATCGGCGTGGAGCAGGGTGGCCAGCGCGGTGGCGTTCGCGCAGATCCGTCGCACCCGGGCGCGCAGCAGGTCGCGGTCGTAGCGCGGGAACAGCTCGGCGCTGTGCCGGTACAGGACGGCCCCCGCGTTGCGGCGCAGTCGCAGCACCCGCTCGGTCAGCTCCGCCGGGTGCACGACCACGCCCGCCATGCCCGAGTCCAGGCCCAGTTGCAGGTACTTCGAGCAGCTCTCGTAGTACAGCACCTCCACCAGGTCGTCGCTCTCCAGCAGCGCCGGGGGCAGGGTGGCGGAGGCCATCGTCCCGTCGATGACCACGGTCAGCCGCTCGGTGAGCACCTGCCGCAGCCCGGTGAGCAACGCGTGCAGGTCCACCACCCGCTGCTCGGCGGTGTTCGCGATCCGGTCCACGAACAGGACCTTCGGCCGCAACCGCCGCACGTCGTCGACGATCCCCGCGGCCTCGTACGCCCGCGCCCGCTCCAGCCGCACGAACGGCAACGCCGCCAGTTGCTCGTCGGACTCGAAGTAGACGTAGGGCGCGAGCAGCACGACGTCACCCGGCCGGAGCCGGTCGCGCACCAGGAAAGACTCGATCACGCTGAACGCCGCCATCCCCGACGACGTCGTGGTCGCCGCGAGCCGATCGGACAGCCCGAACACCTCGTGCAACTGACTGTCGACGCGGTCGACGGCGGGGTGCCCGTACCGCTCGTAGTTCACCGTCGGCGAGTTCTGCGCGCGCGGGTCGAAGAACTGCACCGCCCGCGACTGGTCGTAGGACTGGGCGCACCACTCCAGCGCACCGCGCACGTAGGCCACTGTGGACAGACCGAACCGCAGCACCGCTTCGCCGGCGCTGAGGTCGGGGCCCACCGGCTCGTCGGCCACCCGTCGCTCGGCCCGTCGGGCCGCGTCGAGCAGGCACCCCGTCACACCGGGGTCCACCGGCAGCCCCAGGTCCGCGCACGACGCGGCGAACCGCCGCACCTCCTCCTGCGCCGCCCGCAGCTGCGACAGGCACGCGTCCAGCCCGCGGGTCAGCTCGGCCGCCTGCGGCGAGAGGCGCCCGCCCGCCGTTCCCGGCACCCCGGACCGGCCCGGGACTCCCTCCACGTCGGTCCGGTCCGTCACCTCGGTCACGCCGAGCCCGCCTCCTCCACCAGCGACCCGGCCCGCAGCACCGACCGGCTCTCGAACAGCCTCGGGTGTGCGACGCGGATGCCTTCCACCACCAGCTCGTAGGGCAGGTCGTCGAACTCGCCGTACTCGTGCAGGAACTCCATGTGCCGCCGCCCGCGGGTGTCGAACGGGTGGTACACGCTGTCGGCGGTGCCGTCGAAGTCCAGCGGCGTGATGCCGTAGAGGCGGCACAGCGTCCGGTTGAACACCGGTGTGGCGCGCACCCACTTCCCGTTCAGCAGCAGGGAGTTGAGCGCGTGGAACCGGAACACGTCCCCGCCGACCAGATCCCGCAACCGGGCTGACGCCAGGTGGTTGCGCACGTCGGTCAGCACGATCCGACTGGGCACGCCGATCGCGCGGCACGCCGCCGCGTACACGATGGACTTGTGCACGCAGAAACCCTGTCCGCGGCTGATGACGGCGCTCGCCCGCAGGCCTTCCCGGCTCAGGTCCGCGCCGTAGACCTCGTACATGATCCGGTCGCGCACCGCGTAGTACAGCGCGACGACCGGGTCCGCGGCCCCGTCTACCACGCGGTCCACGAAGTTCTGCACCTCGGCCGAGGAGTGGTCGAGGAACTCGGTCTCGACGATCACCCGTCCCACCTCCGCGCCACGCCGAGCAGCCGGGCGATCTTGTCCCGCTGCACCTCCGAGGAGCCCGAGTAGATGGTGCCGCCGGTCGCGTCCCGCAAGTCCTTCTCCAGACCGTGGTCGGTGCTGTAACCGCGGGCGCCGAAGAGCTGCACGGCGTCGGCGGCCGAGCGCACGTTCGCCTCGCTCACCAGGAGCTTGCCGATAGCCACGTCGACCATCACGTCCTCTCCGGCGGCGAAGCGCCGCCCGGTCTCGAACAGCCAGCGGCTGGAGGTCTCCAGCCCGATCTTCATGTCCACGACCTTGTTGGCCACCGACTGGAACGCGCCGATCGGCCGACCGAACTGCTCGCGCGACCGGACGTGCTCGACGCAGCGCTCCAACCGCCACCGCATCGAGCCGACGCTGATCGCGAAGGAGCACAGCACCTCCCACGCCATCACGTGGTCGAGGATGCGGAACCCCTGGCCGACGCGGCCGATCACGTTCGCCGCCGGCACCGCGCAGTCGCGGAAGACCAGGTGGCAGAACGGCGACGTGCGCAGACCCATCTTCTCCACCGGCGGCCCCACCTCCAGCCCCGGCGTCGAGCGCTCCACCGCGAACGCGGTGATGCCGAACGGTCCGGAGCCCGCCGAGGTGCGCGCGTAGACCACGACCAGGTCGGCGACCGGGCCGCTGCTGATGAAGCACTTCTCGCCGTTGAGCACGAACCCGTCGTCCCGGGTGACCGCGGTCGTCCGCATGGCGGCCGCGTCCGACCCGCCCTGGCGCTCGGTGATGGCGTGCGCCCCGATCAGGTCGCCGGCGCAGATCCCCGGTAGGTAGCGGCTCTTCAACTCCGTCGACCCGAACCGCTCGATCGGCACGCCCGTGCTCACCACGTGCGTGGACACGCCGAAACCCAGACCGGTGTCACGGCACGCGTACCCGAACTCCTCCAGCAGGTGCATGGTGTCGAGCAGGCCGCCGCCCGCACCGCCCCACTCGACCGGGAACGGCTGCCGCAGCAGGCCGGACTCGGCGACGGACTTCCACTGCTCGTGGGGGAACGCGGCCGCCCGGTCCCGGTCCAGGTGGCCCTCGCCCCACGCGCTGAACAGGTCGGTGAACCGCGCGCGGAGCTGTCGGGCTGTCGTGTCCACGGCCACCCCTCAGTAGTGGGAGAAGTCCCGGGTCAGGTCGTGCACCTCGTGCCCCTCCAGCGCGGGGGTGAACACGCAGACCAGGCGCAGGTCCTCGATCGGCGACGCGATCAGGTAGTGCGCGTCGTGCTGGTCCAGCGCGTACATCGTGCCGGGCGTGATCGCGTGCTTGTTGCCCTCGGCGTCCATCAGGAAGCCGCTGCCGGCGATGCAGTAGCACGCCTCCAGGTGGTTGCGGTACTCCAGGCGCGACTGCGTACCCGCGCGGACCACGGTGTCGGTGAGCGTGTAGCCCATGCCGTCGCGAGCGGTGAGGAAGCGCCGGCTGGTGCCGTTGCCCCACTCGTGCGGCTCGACGTCGATGAGGTGGCGGACGATCACCTCGCCCCCTCGGCGGCCACCCGAGCCGGATCCCCCGCCGCGTCGGGACCCGCGGCCGGCACGGCCCGGTCCACGAAGCGGCAGATGGCCTCGACGGTGCGGAAGTCGTCCTCGGCCAGGTCCACGTCGTCGGGGTCGAAGCCGTGGTGGTCACCGAGCCAGGTGACCAGTCGGAGCAGCCCGAGGCTGTCGACGACCCCGTTGGCCAGCAGGTCGTAGTCGTCGGCCAGCCGGTCGGGGGTGACGCCGGGCGCGAACTCCCGGACGATGTACTCCTTCACGATCAGCGGATCACTCATGGTCCGTTCCCTCCAGTGCGGTGCGGCGGATGCGCTGCCGGTCGACCTTGCCGGTGGACGTGCGGGGCAGCGGTTCGTGAACGACGTGGAGCCCCGACGGGATGGCCACCCGGGGCAGCCGGCGGCGGCAGTGCGCCCGCAACGCGAGGCCGTCCAGGCCGACGCCGCGCACCACGGCGTGCAACCGGGTGCCCGCGAGGTCGTCGGGCAGGCCCACCACGGCGGCTTCCAGGACGGCGTCGTGGTCGAGCAGGACGCGCTCGACCTCTTCGAGGTTGATCCGCGTGCCGCGGACCTTGACCTGGAAGTCGTTGCGCCCCAAGAGGTGGTGGACGCCGTCGGCGTCACGACGGACGATGTCGCCGGAACGGAAGTAGGTGCCGGTCCGGCCCGGCACCCGGGTGAACCGCCCCGCGGAGTCCGCCGGGTCGAGGTAGCCGGTGGTCTGGAAGGGCGTGCGGACCAGGAGTTCACCGGTGGCGGGCGTCCCGTCGACCGTGAAGGGGGTCTCGCCGCCATCGGGGGCGATCAGTGCGTCCACACCGGGCAGCGGTCGGCCGATGGGCAGGTCGCGCGGCGGCGGCTCGCCGGGAGGGACGGTGTGCAGGAAGCTGTCGTTGGTCTCGGTGCAGCCGTAGACGTTGTGGATCGCGGCGGTGGGGAACATCCCGGGTAATCGGATCAGCAGTGGCGCGGAGGTCTTGTCGCCGGTCAGCACGACGTGGCGGACGCGGTCGAACGGCGTGCCGTCCCACGCGTCCAGCAGCAGCCGGAACAGCATGGGCACGGCCTGGACGACCTCGACCCCGTTGTCCCGCAACAGGCTCGCCACGTGCTTCGCGTCGGTGGCGCGCTTCGGGTCGACGAGCACGGCGGTGCCGCCTGCCTTGAGCGTGGCCCAGACGTCCAACAGGCACAAATCGAACGTGAACGGCGCGTAGTTGAGCACCGCCGTGCCGGGCCCGATGCCGAACTGCGCCACCGCCCAGTCGGTGAACCGCTCCACCGCGTCGAAGCCGAGCGGGACGACCTTCGGCACACCGGTGGAGCCGGAGGTGGTCAGCACGAACGACACGTCCTCGTCCGGTGTCCACGTCGCCATGTGCTCGCGCAGCACCGCCGCCGTGTCCTCCCCCAATTCGGGCGACACCAACAGGAACGGCCGACGGGCGGCGAGGTGCGCGGCGATCAACGCGACGGTCTCCGGCGTCTTCAGGGCGGGCACCACCACGCCGTCCACGGCGACGGGAAGCCCGGACAACTCCTGGTACCCCACCCGCCGGTCACCGTGCACGAGCGCGATCGCCCCCGGCCGCTCGCGAGCATGCCGCCCCAACGCGGCCACGATCGAACCTGGCATGCGTCCCCCCTTGCGCCGCTTCCCCCGACGACGGATGGCGGATGGCGGATGGCGATCAAGCCGCCGGCACCTCGATTCCGGTCGATCGTACGCTTTTCCCCCGATTTCGGTAGCACACTGGGTGGATGAATCTCCAACGGGTCGACCCGTCCCACCTCGCGGACCCCGGACTGACCAACGGCGTCCTGGTCACCGGGGCACAACGCTGGCTCTTCGTGACCGCGCAGCCGCCGTTCACCGACGGCGAGACCGTGCCGGACGGGTTCGACGCGCAGTGCAGGCAGGCGTGGCGCAACGTGCTCGCGGTGCTCGCCGAGGCGGGGATGGGCGTGCCGAACATCGTGAAGGTGGGGATCTACCTGGCTTCCCGGGACGACCGCGAGGCGAATTCCATGATCCGACAGGAAATACTCGGCGACCACCGGGCGTCGATGTCGATCATCGTCGCGGACATGTGGGACGAGTCGTGGCTGGTGGAGATCGACGCCGTGGCGGCGGCCTGACCCGGTTCACCGCTCAGGGGCACGGTTTTCAGGACACGACTCCCAGTACACGACTCCCAGGACACGACTCCCAGGACACGACTCTCAGGACACGACGTCCCACGGCATGACGCGACCGATGTCGGTGCGGTAGCGGATGCCGGGGAAGTCGACCTCGGCCACCGCGCGGTACGCGTGCGCGGTGGCCTCCGCCAGCGTGCGTCCGCGACCCACCAGGTTGACCGCCTTGCCGCCGTCGGTGACGACCCGGCCGTCCGGCAGCGCCCGCACGGCGCCGTGGAACACCCGGCACCGCTCGGTGTCCACGCGGTCGAGCCCGGTGACGACCTGACCGCGCGCGTAGGCGCCGTACGGCCATCCGGGGTGCTCGCCGAGCGGGCCCTGGGTGACCACCACGTTGACGAAGCACTCGTCGGTGACGGTCAGCGGGGGCACCTCGCCCAGCCGGCCGGCCAGGATCGCTTCGCAGATCGCGCCGAAGTCGTCGGTGAGCCGCGGGAACACCACCTCCGCCTCGGGATCGCCCATCCGGGCGTTGATCTCGATGAGGCTCAGCTCGTCGCCGTCGAGCATGCAGCCCGCGTAGATCACCCCGGTGTAGTCCAGCCCCTCGGCGCGCATGGCCGCGAGCAGGGGCCGCAGGATCTGCCGTTCGAACCGCTCGACCTGTTCGGGGGTGTCGTCGGGGGCGGGCGAGAACGCGCCCATGCCGCCGCACATCACGCCCCGGTTCCCGTCGTCGGAGCGCGGGTAGTCCACGGCCATCGGCAGCATCAGGTGGTGCTCGCCCCCGACGATCGCGAAGAACAGCACCTCCCGGCCGACGAGCCGCTCCTCCACCAGGATCGTCTCACCGCCCGGCCCGAAGTCGCGGGCCACCATGAGCCGTTCGATCGCGTCCACGGCCTCCTCCGCGGTGTCGCAGACGAAGACACCGTTGCCCTGGCACGATTCCACGCACTTCACCACCACCGGCGCACCCACGTCGCGGACGTACGCGATGGCGGGTTCGGGATCCTCGAAGTAGCGGTAGCGCGCGGTCGGGATGCCGTGGCGCTCGCACAGCCGCTTCATGTAGAGCTTGCTCGACTCCACGCGGGCCGCCGAGCGGTCCGGGCCGATGGCCGGTATGCCCGCGGCGCGGAAGGCGTCCACGAATCCCTCGGCCAGCGGCCGCGGGTGGGCGACCAGGGCGTAGTCCGCGCCGATCGACCGCGCGTACGCCACGGTCGGCGTGGGGTCGTAGATGTCGACGCCCGTGACCGGCACGACGCGGTCCTCGGCGATGGCCGCGCAGCCGGGCGCGAGGTGCACGGTCACGTCCGGGCTGGTGCGGGTGAAGAGGTCCGCGTAGGCGTGCCCCCGCCCGGTGTGGTCCACGACGACGACGTTGCGCACGGTTCCCCCTATGTCACGACGGGCACCGCCGGTTCGACCACCGTCCGGGTCTCGTGCCGGCTGCGGACCAGCACGGCGAGCGCGACGAGGGCGGTGATGCCCAGGATGCAGACGAGTGTGAGCGCCGACGGCGTGAGCCTGCCGTCGGCCAGTTGCAGCAGGAAGGCGAAGACCGGCGACAGGGTGTCCACCAGCGAGGCCGTGATCGGCTCGACGTGCTTGATGCCGACCTGCCCGAGGTAGCTGGGCAGCGCCACACCGATCACCGCCACCACACCCGCCGCCGGGACCGCCTCGTCGACCACCGACATCCCGGGGCCGACCGCGAGCACGGCCCAGCTCACCGCGACCATCAGGAAGAACCGCGTCGCCAGCGAGGCCAGCGGTGAAACACCGCGATCGCTCAGCCGCTTGGAATAGATGACGTTCCCGACGCAGGCCACCCCGCAGGCCAGGCCCAGCAGCAGCCCCACCACGGCCTGCCCGGTCGCGATGTGGCCGACCGCGCTGCGCCCGCTCACCGAACCCCAGCCCAACAGGCTCAACGCCACCACGATGCCGACGGCCACGGCCACCTCGGTGGGCAGCACCCGGCTGCCGCGCCGCAACACCGGCCCCAACAGCACCGTGAGCACCGGCCCGATGGCGAACGCGACGACGTTCACCACGGCCGGTTCGAGGAACTTGAGCGCCGTCAACAAGGTCAACCACGCGCCGGCCGTGGTGATGTTGAGCGCCAGCACGTCGCGGCCGTGCAGCCACAGCGGTTCGAACGCCCGCCGCCCCTCGCGGGCGAAGCCCAACCCGAGGAACCACACACCGGCGGCGGTGAACGACAGCGCGCCGACCGCCACCGGGTCGAGCTGCTGGAGCCGGTTGCCCGCGAACACGTCGGTGGCGGCGATCAGCAGCGCGTAGCCGAGCAACGGCACCAGCCCGCGCAACGTGTTCGACATGGCTCCCCCGCTCCGGCTCACCCAGGGTAATCCGCCCGGCGCACGGTGTCCGCGATTCAGGCAAGCACCCTTCGGCACCTCGACCGCCGCAGCAGTGGCACGCCCGGGCGGCCGGCGTCGCGATGTCACGGAATCGGTGCAGTGGCCCGTACACCGCGCGGGTGACGGCTACCGGCTGTCCGCATCGCCGACCGCCGCGAAGGCGGCCACCCGGATCCCGTCGGGTGCGAGTGCGTCGACGTGCGGGTCCGGTGCGGCCGTCCGCCGGGAGCCGTCGGGTAAGAACAGGTGGAAGTCGCCGTCGAGGACCTGGGACACGAAGGCGCAGCGGTAGGCGTCCCAGTCTCCTCTGCTCACGCCCGCCGCGCCGGCGGTCTCGCACTGCTGGCACGTGTAGTAGCCGTAGGGGTTCATCGTCCACCCCGTGCCCGGTGCCGGGGGAAACCAGCAGGGGTACGTGGGTGTGGTGGCGGACGGGGTCGCGGCGGTGGCAACGGCGGTGGCGCCGGCCACCGGCAGGAGGACCACGGTCAGGACGGTCGCCAGCAAGGTCGAGGTGCGCATCGTCCGAGTATCCGCGCCGACCGTGCGCACCGGGACGTTCCGTCAACGGATTACGACATCCGGTGACGCGCCCGGCCGTGTACCGCACCTGCATCGCCTTGCCGCTGCGCCGGGTGGGCGTGGCCGTCGAACGTGTTCGACAGCAATGGCGCCCACCGGGTGAACCGGTATCGCAAGGGCCGGCGCTCCCACCCCGGTGAAGGGTGGGAGCGCCGGCCCGGTTGGCGTGAACCTGCGTCAGGCGATCAGCGTCGCAGCGTCAGCAGGCCCGGTCGGTAGGGGAGCAGGCCGTAGTCCGTGCCGTCGGAGCGGGGGTCGCGGCCTTGGTAGAGGAGTTGGAGGTTGCAGGGGTCGATGGTCTTGGTCTGGTCGGCGTTGACGCGGATCAGGTCGCCGTGGCTGATGTCGTTGGTCCAGGTGGCGCCGCTGTTGGCCTTGCCGGCGAACGGGTTGCTCTCGGTGGCCGCGTTCGGGGTCCAGGAACCGCCCAGGCTACTGGAGGTGAACGACCGGAAGTAGCGGCCGTTGGAGCCGATCGCCTCGACGATCATCAGGTACTGGTTCTGGCCCTGGACCTTGTACACCTCGACCGCTTCGAACAGGTTGTTCGTCGTGTCGCTCATGATCGTGGTGTAGGACGAGCCGAAGCTGCTGGGGAAGTTGCCCAGCGGCATGACCTGGCGGTAGATCTTGCCGTTGTCGCCGGCGAAGAACAGGTACATGTTCGTGCCGTCACCGATGAGCGTCTGGTCGATGGGGCCGGTCTGGGAGCCGGTGATGCTCGCCGTGGAGAGCACCTGCGGCGAGGACCACCCGTTCGGGTTGGTCGGGTCGCTCGACGTCCGGTAGGTGAACGCCGTCCCGCCCCACTGGTAGGCCAGCACCCAGATGTTCTTCGGGGCGAAGTACAACAGCGTGGGCGCGACGGTGCCGACGTTCATGGCCTGCTGGGGTGCCGAGGCCATCTCCGACCAGTTGCTGAACAGCCCGAAGTTCATCGACCCCCAGCTCGACCCGAAGTCGTGGGTCGTGCCGTAGACCAGGTGCTTGCCGTTGTGGGGCACGTAGGTGAAGTCCTTGAGCGAGACCCACCCCTGCCTCGGGTTCGCCAACGAACCCGTCGACGTCCAGCTGTACCTCGACGGCAGGGTGCACTGACCGGGCGTCGAGGTCGTCGTCGTGGTGGTGGTCGTCGTACCGCCGCCGACCCGGGCGAGCTGCCACTGCTGGTTGGCGCCACCCCAGTCGCTGTACTGCACGACGTTGCCGCCGTCGGCGGTGGAAGCGCCCTGGACTTCGACCGCCTTGTTGCTGTGCCGTGCGATCAACCGCACGTGGCCACCGTCGGAGTCGGCCAGCCGGAACTGCTGGTTCGTGCCGCCGTGGTCGGTCCACTGGTGGATCGCCGCGCCGTCGGCGGTCGACAGGTTCGACACGTCGAGCACCTTGCCGGAGTGACGGGACTTCACCCGGTAGTAGCCGCCGCCGGAGTCGACGAACTGCCACTGCTGCTGGTTGCCGTCGTTGCGGGTCCACTGGGTGATGCGGGCGCCGTCGTTCGTGGCGAGGTTGTAGACGTCCAGCGCCTTGCCACTGTTACGGTTCACCAGCACGTACCAGGCGTTCGTGTCGACGGTCGCCGCCGAGGCGGGCGCCGCGTTGAGCGCCGCCACCAGCCCGCCGAGCAGCACGGCGGCGACGGCGGCGGCACCGGCCACGCGGCGCTTGCGGGCTCGTGGAACGGCGGTGGGCGGGTGATGGCCTGATGCGGCCATGGGCGGGCTCCTCTTCGTCGAGGTGGGGGGCGGTACCGCGGCACGGGCGGCTTCGAGGACCACTTGCGCCCAGTGGTCGATCGCGCGCCGTCTGAACGGGCGACTATCAGGTCGGCGCGGACAATCCGAGGACCGAAGTCGGGCGCACGGATCGAAGTGCCCTGCCGCGGGTGCCGGTCACATTCTTCAAACTGTGAGGGACGATCTCCGTACGGTCAAGATGCGACGAAAATGTTTCGTACGGTTAGCGTACGGATGGTGCGGGCGCATTGTCGATTGCTAAAACGGCACAAATAATTTTAGCTCTTGCGAGCGCCGACCGCCGCAGTCCGGCGTCGACCAACCGGACCGTCTCCGCACCCGGTCGGCATAGCCGACATCGGGCTCTACCGGGCCGGGGAGACCGGTCGGGCGCGATGGAGCAGCGGTACCGCACCGGGACTGCTCAAAGTATCAGCACCCCTACCTCGTCCTGCGGTTCGTGCGGCGGAACCCGACTTTCAACCCCTTGCGGAACCGCGCCTGACGTGCACATATTCGAACGATGCCGAAGGCGTTCGATTCGAACGATGGCGAAGTCGTTCGACACGTTCGTTGCGCTTCCCGATCCCGGACGCGCACGCACGCTCGACGAACTCACCGAATGTCTGCGATCGCTGAAATCCCGGGCCGGCAGCCCTTCGTACGAGGTCATCACCAGCCGGATCAAACTCGGCCTGGGCGAAGGCCGGACTTCCGGCGGTCGAACCGGCCCGGAGAGGGCTGGTCGTCGACTGCTTCAAGTCCGGTCGGCGCAGGATCGACACCGAATTGGCGGTCGCCGTCGTGCAGGCGTTGCACCCGGACTCCGGTTACGCCGCGCAGTGGCGACAGGCAATGCGCGTGGTCGTCGGCGGAATCACCGCGGCGGCGCAGGTCCGGGTCCGGACGGACTCCCGCGGGACCTGGTCGAGTTCACCGGCCGCACAGCCGAACTCGCCCGGATCCGGGCGGCACGGGTCCGGGCCGGTGCGGCGCCCACTGCTCGGCCACCTCTCCCACGATCACCCGACCGACGCCCTGGCGATCCACCGCCACACGCGAGACGCCGCCCACGACGCCGACGACCCGGCCGGGCAAGCGCACGCGCTGATCGGACTCGGCGGCGCCCACGCGCGCTTGGGCCGCTTCGAAGAGGCCGTCGACGCCTTCCGGGAGGCACTGCTGCTGTTCCAGCGACCGGAGACCCGATCTGCCGAGCGCGTGCCCACATCGACCTCGGCGTCATCACACCCCGGGCGACCTCGGCCAGGCGGGCGGCTCGGTAAATCCGTTCACCGATCCGGTCGGGCGCTGCTAGCGTCGGCGCGACCGCTGACTGTGGAGGAAGCCATGGTTGCCCGGGACCTCACGCCGGGCCACCGCACCGAGGCCGTTCGACGGCCCGGTGCCGCCCGGTGACATCGCCCTCGAAGCCGATGCACCGCAAGGAGCCCTCCCATGTCCGGAACACCTTCCTCCACCTGGTACGTGGACTTCTTCACCGAACTGCCCAACGAGTTCTGGCGCCGCGCCGTGCCGCCGGAGGCCACCGCCGAGGAGATCGACTTCGTCGAGCGGCGCCTCGGCCTCGCGCCGCGCTCACGGATCCTGGACGTGCCGTGCGGCAGCGGCCGGCACAGCCTGGAACTCGCCCGCCGCGGGCACCGGGTCACCGGTGTCGACCTATCCGCCGAAGCGATCGCGCACGCCCGGCGCGCCGCCACCGGTCTCGACGTGGAACTCGTCCACGCCGACATGCGCGACATCCCGCAGGACAACGGGTTCGACGCCGCGGTCTGCCTCGGCAACAGCTTCGGCTACCTCGAACCCGACGGCCTGCGCGGGTTCGCCGCCGCGCTGGGCGGTGCCGTCCGGGCCGGCGGCGGCCTGGTCGTCGACTTCGCCTCGGCGGCCGAGTCGGTCCTGCCCGGCTACCGGGCCGAGCCGCGGACCATGCGGACCGGTGACATCACCGTCCTCGCCACCGGCGAGTACGACCTCGCCGGGAGCCGGATGTTCAGCCACTACCGGTTCACCCGCGGCGACGAGGAGCTCGACGTGACCGCGATCCACCACGTGTACACGGTGGCGCAGGTCGTCGAACTGCTGTCGGACAACGGGTTCACCGACGTCGAGCTGTTCGGCGGCCCGGGCGGCGAACCCTACGCGATCGGCAGCGGCCGGCTCCTGCTCACCGCACGCCGGACGTCCTGAGTGGATCGGCTCCGGCCGGGGCACCACCCCGGCCGGAGCCGATCCGGATCGATCACCACGAGTAGTCGGGTGATGCGAAGAAAACGACTTCGCGACGGCCGGCCGCAGGTTCGCGGTAGAAATGCCGCGCCGCCCGTCGTGCGTTCCCGAGGAGACATCGTGCGCTTGCCCACCATCGCCGCAGCAGCGGCACTCGCGATCCTCGCCGGGGTGGTGTCGGTACCGGTGGCCCAGGCCGCGGCCACCACGCTGTACGTGCGCGACATCGCGACGTGCACCGACAACGGCGACGGCAGTGCGGCCACGCCGTTCTGCACGGTCCAGGCGGCGGCCGACGTCGTCAGCCCCGGTCAGGTCGTCGAGATCACCGGCACGCACGACGAGAGCGTGACCATCACCCGGTCCGGGACCGCCGACGCGCCGATCGTGTTCTCCGGTGGAGCCGTGCGGCGGCCGGCGGGCAGCACCGCCCCGACGATCACCGTGCGCGGGGCGCACGACGTGACGCTGCGAGGCATGACCGTCCACGGCGCCACCGTCACCAACGCCGTCGTGATCGACGGCGCCGGCCGGGTCACGATCGACCGCGGCTCGATGCGCCCGGACGCGGACCCCTACGGCGGCGCCGACACGGTGCGCGTCACCGGCGGCTCCACGGCGATCACGGTCAGCCGCACGGACTTCGGCACCCGCGGGCGGGCCGTGTACGCCGACGGCAGCGCCGGCGTCACGGTCACCGGGAACACGATCACCGCGCTCGGCAACTTCGGCGTGATCGCCGAGAACGTCGACGCCATCGCCGTCACCGGCAACTCCTTCCGCGACTCGTGCTTCCGCGGCGTCGCGATCACCGGCGCGACCACCGCGTCCTCGATCCAGAACAACGTCATCTTCGAGGTGCTGTCCAACTCGGTCAGCAGCTACTGCCCGCGGGGACGGGTGTTCCCGATCGAGGTCGACAGCGCGGCGGCGCCCGGGGTGACGGTCGACTACAACGTCGTGGACCTGTACGTCAACGTGTACCAGTGGGCGGGGACCGTCTACCAGGGCCCCGCCGAACTGCACGCGGCAACCGGGCAGGGCGCCCACGACCTGCGAGCGGATCGGAACGACGTCAAGGCGACCGTCGACTCCGGCAACGCGGACGCACCGGGCGTGATCGACGCCGTCAACGGCCCCAGGGTGGACAACCCTCAGGTGCCCGACACGGGCGCGGGTGCGATCTCCTACCTCGACCGGGGGGTGCGGGAGCAGCAGGACCGGTTCACCGACTCCGACATCACGGTGTCGGCGTCGCAGGCCCCGGTCGGTGGTGTGGTCACCGTCGGCGGCACCATCCGCTCCGAGTGGGGATCGCCGGTCACCTGCGCGGTCGACTTCGGGGACGGCACGACGACGTCGGTGTCGCCGTGCTCGACGTCCCACGCCTACCACTCGGTCGGCACCTACACCGTCAAGGTGACCGCGAGGACCGAGTCCAAGCTGACCACCAGTCGATCGTGGGAGCTCAAGGTCGTGCCCGCCGGCGGGGCGCTGAAGCCCAGCCTGACCGCGACCAGGCTGGGTGGCATGACGGCGTCGTTCGCCGTGGACTCCGGCGGCGATCCGTGGAACGTCGCCCGCACCGCGTACGACTTCGGCGACGGCCGCACCGAGACCGTGACCGGCGGCGTGGCCTACCACCGGTACGAGCGCCCCGGCACGTACCAGGTCCGGGCCACCGTCACCGACGCCGGGGGCAGCACCGCGACGACGTCGACCAGCTTCGCCACGCTCAGCTCGGGTTACGTCGAGCACGGACCGGCCCGGTTCCTGGACACCAGGACCGGTGTCGGCGCCCCCGCCCGGAAGGTCGCGCCGTACAGCGCGGTGCGACTCGCGATCGGCGGTCGCGACGGGATCCCGGCGGGCGTGACGGCGGTGGCCATGAACCTCACCGTCACCAACGCCACCGCCGACGGGTACCTCACCGCCCACCCCTCCGGGCAGGCGAGGCCCAACGCGTCCGTGGTGGACTTCCGGGCCGGCGGGACCGTGCCCGGGCTGACGACCGTCGCGGTCGGCGGCGGCCACGTCGACCTGTACAACGGCAGCCCGGGCACCGTCGACCTGATCGCCGACGTCGCCGGCTACTTCATCAAGGACGCGGCCAGCGAGGGCTTCAACCCGATCTACCCGAGCCGGCTGCTCGACACGCGCACCGGCACCGGGATGCCGTTCCCCCGGCAGATCGCCGCGGGCGAGACGTTCACCCAGAAGGTCGCCGGCCACTACACCGGCAACGTGCCCTCCCACGCGGACGCGGCACTGCTCAACATCACGGTGGTCAACCCGCGCGCATCCGGTCACCTGACGGCATTCCCCACCGGCAAGGCCAACCCGCAGACCTCGAACCTCAACTACGGGGCCGGAGAGACCGTCACGAACTCCGTGATCGTCCCCATCGGCATCAGCGGCAGCGTCGACTTCCACCCGAACGCGACCACGGACGTCGTCATCGACGTCGTCGGCTACTTCGTCTCGGGCGGCGAGAGCTACCTCATGCCCGTGTCACCGCTGCGCACGGTCGACACCCGCACCGGGATCGGGGGTGCCGCCGGTGTGCTGCCAGGCAGGTCGACCACGCAGTACACCCTCGACCAGGGTGCTCCGCCACTCGACCACGGCCCCATCGCGGTGATGTTCAACGCGAAGGTCGTCGGCCCCCAGCGCGGTGGCTACCTCACCGCCTACCACCCGACCCAGGGTTGGCCCCGACCGGATGCCGCCACGCTGAACTTCACCCCCGGCGCCGTGACCAACAACCTCGCCGTCACCGAGGACGTGACGGCCGCGTTCCACAACGGGAGTGACGGCAACCTCGACCTCGTGGTCGACGTGACCGGCTACTTCTACGAGTACTGACGGGAGCCACCGCGACAGCACGTCCTCCGAGTCGGAGGCCACCGACTACCCCGACACCGCCGTGATCCGCTCTTCGAGCACACGGGTCACGGCGGTCCGGAAGGTCACCGGCACCAGCCCGACCGCCTACCGCCGGACCTTCAGCCGGACCTGAGCGCACGGTGAGCGCTCAGGAAGGCAGCTTCCCGGCGGCCGCCACCGCCAGGCTCGTCGCCTGCGGGCAGTACTCGATGCCCGGCCGGTCCCCCTTCACCGTCAGCACCATCACGTCGATGTGCGCCCGCTCGGCCAGGCTGGGCGGCCGGTGCGGAACCCTGACGGTGCAGCTGGTGCTCGAATCCGTGTCCAGCTGGACGTACGCCGCGCGACCGCCCAACTCGACCAGCTCACCCTGGACCACCTCCTGCGCCGAGTGCTGGTCGTAGCGCAGGTTGATCGCGGGCCCGCCGACCGTGCTGAACCACTTGCACGCCCAGTTGCCGAACACGTTCACGGGCGAGTCGCGGTCGACCGCGGTCAGGGTGGCGAGCGCCTGGTCGTCCAGCAGCTCGCAGGCGTCGACGTGGGCGAGGGAGCCGGTGGGGAACGGGATGGCGCGCCGGGGGATGGGGCCGCTGCGCAGCACCTCCAGCACGCCGGCCGCCGCGACCTCGGCCACCGCGCAGAGGTCAAGCGGCGGGTTCGCCAGCTTCGCCGTCACTCGGACGGCGTACCCGTCGTCCACCACCACGGTGCGGTCGCACTCGCTGTCCATCCGAGGTTCCTCGACGACCTCCAGCGGTCGTCCCTGCACCACCCGCGACGATCGGGTGATCAGCTGTACCTCGACGTCCACCAGGTCTTTCGCGCGGACGTCGACCAAGGCGTCACAGCGGTTGAAGTTGCCGTAGGTGGTCAGCAGCTGCGTCGGGCCGAACCGGCGCAGCTCCTCCTCGTCGATCAACGCACAGGGGTCGGCGGTGCGCTCTTCGCCGACGAGACCGCTCAGGGGTGCTTGCTGCGGCGCGGCGGGCGCCTGGTGGTTCATGGCGGCCATGACGCTGAACGCCGCGAGGACCGCGACCCCCGCGGCGGCTCGGAGGAGGGGACGGCGCCGGAACGGGGAGCGGGCGGGGCGTTCGGCGGACGACGGTGGCGGCTCCCAGTCGCCGACGATGTCCTTGAGGCGTAATCGGACCTCCTCGGCCCCAGGTCTCCGGTCCGGACGTGGTCGCAGCATCTCGGCCAGCAGCGGGGCGAGCGGGCCCGCCTGGCGCATCGGCAGGACCTCGCCGCGTCGCACGCGCTCCAGCACCTCGGACGGCTCGCCGTTGCCGAACGGCGGCGTGCCCTCCACGGCGGCGAACAGCGTGGCACCGAGTGAGAAGACGTCCGAGGCCCGGCCGGCCGGGTATCCGCCGGCCACCTCGGGCGAGGTGTACGCGGGTGTGCCGCTGACCCTGCCGTCGTCGGTCCGGGTGACCTCCCGCCAGACGGAGATGCCGAAGTCGGTCAGCTTGGCGAGGTCGTCGTCGGCGACGAGGATGTTGCCCGGCTTCACGTCGCGGTGCACGATGTTCTTCGCGTGCACCGCGGCCAGCGCGCCCGCGATCTGGACGCCGATCCGCGCCACCCGCTCCGCCGGCAGCGGCCCCCTCGCCGCCAGCGTCCGGTCCAGGCTCTCCGCGGGCAGGTACTCCATCACGAGCCAGCAGCCGTCGGCGTCGACGGCGTCGAAGATCGAGATCGCGTTCGGGTGCTGCACCTGCGCGGCGGTCTCGGCCTCGCGGTGGAACCGCGCCCGGTCGGCGCCGTCCGCCACCGCGTGCGGCCGCTTGAGGGCCACCCGCCGCTTCAGCTTCCGGTCGAACGCGGTCCAGACGACACCCCCCGATCCGGAGCCCCTGGCGTCCTCCAGCTCGTACCGCCCGTCGACCAGATCCCCCGTGCGCACGGGGCGTAGTATAGTGACTGCGCTGCGTGCCGTCACGGACGTCCTCCGGCTGTTTCCTCGCGACGTGGTCAGGTATGCCTGACGTGCACCCGGTAGACGATCACCTGGCCGTAGTTGCTCTCGTCGCAGGGCGCGGAATTGCCGCAGTTGGCCTGGGTGTACGCGCCGGTCTTGAAGTAGGCGCCGTCGGCCGGCACCGGGATCTCGTCCTGGAACACCCCGTTGTAGTACGCCCTGGCCGCGCCGCCGGTCACCACGAACTTGGCCTGGAAGCGGGTGCCGAGCCGGTAGTCGTCGGTGATCAGCTTGTGGTGCGTGTCGTCACCCCGGGTGAGGTAGAGCCGCGTGCCTTCGAGCCGGAAGACGGAGACGTCGTCGCCGCCGTCGTGGATCTGGCCGGCCACCACGTGCGGCCTGTCGTTCGGCAGGTGGGTGATGGCCTGGTCGATCACCAGCGTGTGGGTGCCGGACACCGGCGACCACCGGAACTCGGTGGCGCCGTCCTCGGTCATCTCCCGCAGCTCGGACCGAGGGTTCTTGCTGTTCGCGGTGGTCACGCCGTTCACGGCGCTGCGGAACAGGACGCCCTTGCAGCGCTTGTCCACCACGAACCACGGGTCGATCGAGTAGTCGTCGAGCGCCGGTTGCTTGACGTCCAGCGGCTGCGGGCCCGGCTTGGCCGGGTCGTCGACGGGCAGCGTGATCTTCCAGTTCGTCAGGTCCAACACCTGCGCGGGGCGGGAGCAGGCGTCGTGCCCGGCGGCGGCCGCGGAGGCGTCCGGGGCCTCGGACGCCTCCGCCGAGGAGCCGGCGAGCACGGCCAGGGCGACGACCGCGAACAACCTTCGTGACTTCATCGGGCACCCCGATCATCGGATGACGGGAGCGGGCAGTGTCGGCCCGCCGCAGCGGGGCCGTTCCCGCTCAGGACAACGGGTCGAGCAGGACCAGGTCCGGTGGCACGAGGCTGGTGGACAGCACCAGCTCGCGCAGCAGGTTGTCGTTGAGCGTGTTGCCGACCGGTTCACCGACCTCCTCGCGCAGCAGGCCGTGCACGCCACCGGCGGACAACCGGGCGCGGACGTCGGCCACCATGTGCTCGACGCGCTTGACGCTCCAATTGGCCTCCGGCTGGAGCTCCGCCAGCATCTGCGCGGTCTGCTGACGGGACACGGGCTGGGGGTTGGCCTCGTGCAGCAGGTAGCGCTGGCCCAGCACGACGAGCATGAGGTGCTCGTCGTGCGTGAACCGCCACCGCGTCGGCGGCTGGGTCACCGAGTCGTGGAGCGGCACCATGTGCTTGGCCGTGCCGTCGGCGACGTACAGCTCCAGCAGGTGCTCGCGATCGCGCGAGCCGCGGACGAACAGCGGCGTGTAGCCGTCGGGCAGCGACACCGACTCCTCGTCGCGGAACAACCACCGGGTTCCGGGCAACCGGATCGGCAGCTGCCCGGTGTTGGTGACCCACCAGTGGCCGTCGCGGCGGGTGAGCAGGCCGTGGTGGCGGCTGACCCGCAGGTCGGTCTCGCCGACGCACAGGTCGACGTTGGGGCGGTTGCGCCCGAACCGGACCGTGCGACCCTCGACGGGATCGACGTGGAGGCGCCCTGTCAGCGCACGGGCGACGATGGCTCCCGGGGCGGCGTGCGGCACGCCGCGGGCCAGGCTTTCGTGGTTCATCAGGCTCCCTAGGTCCGCCGACCAGTGTGACGACGTCGTCGGGGACCCGTCCCGGAACTCGTCCGGTACGTGCCTGTGCCGCTCGTACACCGCAAGCCCGGGGAGCGCCGGGCACGGTCGGTGCCCAGCGCGTGAAGAGGCGGCGGACGCCCCATGCGTCACAGGCCGCGATCCGAGCGACCGCGGGTTCGCCGCGGTGTGCGCCGATCGGGCGGAGGCGGCCGGGACCGGTCCCCCGCGCCGGGGTCATTGTTCCCGGTAGCTCCGAACGAAGGGGACGACCATGGGGGCATCCTCCCGCGCAGGCCGCTTGTCCGCGATGTCCGTGCTCGTGGCGGCACTCGTCGCGCCGGTGCCGCCGGCGTTCGCCCAGGCGGCGGACACGCCCGCCCGCGTCGCCGCACCGCCGTCCGCACAGTGCGCCACGCTCGGCGTGGTCGACGTGAAGAGACCGGTCCGGCACTCGCCGCAACCCCGTGCCGTCGTGCGGGCGATGGCGGTGAACGCGGCGTACTCCGCGCCGGACACGCCTCGCCGCATGATCCCCGGCGACGAGTACTCGGTGCGGGTCACGCTCACCAACACCACCACGAGCCCGTTCAGCACCGCGCAGCACGCGTTGTCCTACCACTGGACGTTACCCGGCGGCGTGGACGCCACGCCTGCCGATCGGCTGGAGACGAAGCTCCCCGACCTCGCGCCCGGCGCGACGGTCACGGTCGAGGCGAAGGTCGAGGCACCGACGCTCGCCGACGTCGGCAACGAACGCGAGCAGTTCGTGCTGCGCTGGGACGTCCGCGACACCACCGGGAAGCGGTGGCTCTCCGAGATCGCCGGGGTGCCGACGCTGGACCAGGACGTGCGGGTCGAGCGGCCCACGTCGGACCAGCTCGGGTTGGAGCAGTTCTACCAGTACGGTGGGGTCGCCACCGGCGCGGGCGGGAACCTGTCGGTGAACCAGTTCTCCGGCAACGCGGTGTGGGGCTACGACGCGCTGACCAACCCGAGCCGCGGTCTGGCCAGCTTCGTGCGGTTCACCTACAACAGCGCCGACACGTCGGACTCCTACACCGGCACCGGTTGGTCGGTCACCGCGTCCACGCTCAACCGACTGGGCACGCCGCTGGAGTTCAGCGGCACCGGCTGGGCCCCGACGGTGACGCTGGTCGACGGTGACGGCACGGGCCACTTCTTCGAGCTGAACAAGAACGGCAGCGACGACTCCGCGCGCTGGACCTACGACAGCCCCGCGGGCGTCCACCTCCACCTCCGCCACCTGCCGAAGGAGGAGGACGGCCGCCGCTGGGTCTTCACGACGCCGGAACGCACGCACTTTTACTTTGACCACCAGGGCTATCACACGTCCACGGTGGAGAAGAACGGCAACACCATGACGTTCTCCTACGAGCAGGCGCTCGTGGGCGGGCGCAACGCCAAGGTGCTCACGCACGTCACCGACGCCACCGGCAGGCGCACCCTCACGCTGGACTACTACCAGCGCGACGACCCGTTCACCACCTTCCGCGGTGACCACAAGGTCAGCGGCACCGAGCTGGCCGAAGCGGCGATCATCGACCAGCTCAAGTCCGTCACCGACGTCTCGGGCCGGGTCATCCACCTGACCTACGGCGAGCACGGCGCGTTGCAGGAGGTCGTGGACGGCACCGGGCGGCCCGAGGCCAAGACGTTCACGTTCTTCTACGACAGCACCACCGCGAACCTGATCCGGGTGGTCGACCCGCTCGGCAACTCGACCGGCCTCGACTACTTCACCGACGCCGCGGACCCCCTGCGCGAGGGCCACGTCCGCACCGTGAAGGACCGCCGGGGTGCCGCGATCGGGTTCGACTACGCCGATCCGGACGGCGCGAAGGGCTCCGAGATCGACGCGAGCCTCACCGACGGCAACGGCCACACGTCCCGGGCGCTGATCGACGGGTTCGGGCGCCCGACGCGGCTCACCGACGCCAAGAAGCAGGTCACCACGCTGCACTGGGACGAGGACAACAACGTCGTCCGCCTGGTGGAGAACAACGGCGCCACCACCAGTTGGGCGTACGACCAGAAGACCGGCTTCCCGCTGGAGATCCGCGACGCGGAAGCCAACAGGCAGAACTGGCCACCGACCAGGCTCACCTACCGGACCGCGATGGACGGTCACGTCGCCGACCTCACCGAGAAGGTGACGCCGGAGGGCCGCAAGTGGCTCTTCGTCCACGACGACAACGGCAACCTGCTCTCGGTCACCGACCCCAAGGGCACGGTGACCGAGGACCCCAACGACTACACCTCCCGATACTCGCACGACGAGTTCGGGCACCTGATCGACCAGACCAACGCCAACGGGCACACCACGGCGTTCGGCGACTACGACCCCAACGGGTTCCCCCAGATCATCACCGACGCGCTGAACTGCGCGTCCCGGTTCCGCTACGACGACGTCGGCAACGTCGTCTCCACGGTGGACGCGCGGGCGAAGACGAGCACTTTCACGTACGACATCTTCAAGCGCCCGCTGGACTCCAGGGAACCGAAGGACCAGGCGGCCGGCGTCTACATCGTCACCCCAGGCCCGCGCTACGACGCGAACGACAACGTCGTGTCCAGCACCGCCGCGAACGGCGCGGTCACCCGCGTCCTCTACGACGAGATGGACCAGCAGGTCGCGATCTACGCGCCCGAGGACACACCGGACGGCCCGGAGAAGCTCACGACGTTCGTCTACGACCCGGTTGGCAACCTCGTCAAGCAAACGCTCCCCAAGGGCATGTTGACGTCCGCGGATCCCCACGACTTCAGCTCCACCATGGCCTACGACGAAGTCGGCCAACTGATGCACATCACCGACGTCAACGGCAACCGCCACAGCGCCGAGTACGACGACGTCGGCAACCTGGTGAAGGAGGTCGACGCCAGGAAGAACAAGACGCCGGACGTGAACGACTTCACCACCCGGTACGTCTTCGACGCCAACCACCAGGTCGTGGAGACCGTCGACGCCGACCAGAACTCGACGAAGACCCGCTACGACAAGGACGGCAACGTCGTCGCGAGCGTCGACGAGGACGGCAATGAAACCCTCATCACGCTGGACGAGCGGGGCAAGCAGGAGGAAGTCCGGTCACCGCACGACAACCCCGGCGGCACGATCCGCTACTTCACCACGCGCTACGAGTACGACCAGGTGGGCAACCTGACCCGGACGATCAACCCGCGTGGCGTCGACACCCCGGACGAGCGCGACGACTTCGTCGCCGAGACGGTCTACGACGAGCTGAACCGCCCGCGCGAGGAGATCCTGCCCTACGACCCGGGCGACCCGGAGCACAAGTCGCCGGTCAGCACGATCTACGGCTACGACGAGCTCGGCCGGGTCATCGAGGTCAGCGCGCCGCCGTCGCGCGGGCAGTCCACCCGCAACGTCACCCGGCAGACCTACTTCGACAACGGCTGGGTGCGCACGTCCACCGACGCCTGGGACATCAAGACCTCCTACGACTACACACCGACCGGGCAGCAGTCGAACCGGACGGTGACGAGCGCGGGCGGGTCGTCGCACCGCGTGCAGACCTGGGAGTACTACCCCGACGGCAAGCTCAGGACCCGGGCCGACGACGGCGTGCCGGTCGGTCAGGAAGTCGTCCTGGTAGACAACTCGAACGCCGTCCGCACGCAGGCGACACCGGGTTGGCGCGCGGCCGACTCCGCCCGCGGTTTCCAGGGCAGCCAGTACCGGACGACCGACAAGCGCAGCGCGAACGAGGAGTTCGTCTGGAAGGCCGCAATCCCGACCGACGGCAACTACGAGGTCCTGGTCCACTACCCCGAGGGCACCGCGACCGACGCCGCCTACACCGTCGATCACAACGGCGGCAGCAGCACGGTCGAGGTCGACCAGTCAAAGCGCGCGGGTGAGTGGGTCAGCCTCGGCAAGTTCGCCTTCGGCGCGGGCCAGACGCGCGACGTCACCTTGTCCGGACAGGCTGACGGCACCGTGTCGGCCGACGCCGTGCAGCTGGTGCGCGACCACAGCGCCGACGTGGACGACGAGAAGAAGGTCTTCAGCCACTTCTACGACGCCAACGACAACCTGGTGTCGCTGACCGACTCCTCACCGGGCACGCCGGTCGACGAGTTCGAGGTGACCTACAACGAACTGGACCTCGCGACCAAGGTCGACGAGCTCGACGACGGGTCGGTCGAGGCCACCACCGAGTACCGCTACAACGAGAACGACAACCTCACCTTCGCGAAGTTCGACGGGAAGTCCGCGGTCTACGAGTACGACGCGCGCGACCTCGTCTCCAAGGTGGTCAACAAGAAGAGCGACGGCGACTCGGGCCGGGCGACCACGTTCAGCTACACCAAGCGCGGGCACATCTCACGCCAGGTGAAGGGCAACGGCAACACCGTCGACTTCACCTACTACCTCGACGGCCTGGTGAAGCGGCAGACCGAGAAGAACTCCGGCGAGGTCGTGCTCGACCACCAGCTGGAGTACGACTCCAACTCCAACCGCAGCCGCGACAAGAGCAAGAAGCAGGACGCCGACGACCACGACAACTTCATCGACAACGACACCGAGTACACCTACGACCCGCGAGACCGCATCCGCAAGGTCGACAAGAACGGCGACGGCGACCGCACCGAGAACTACAAGACCGACGACAACGGCAACGTCTGGGACCAGGAGGTCGACGACAAGGGGACGGAGTTCGAGTACGACCGCAACCGCCTGGTGTCGTCGGAGACCGACGACGAGGAGGAGGCGAACTACGACTACGACGCCTTCGGCAAGCTGAAGAAGGTCACCCAGTCCGGCGAAGAGCTGGAGCGCTACAAGTACGACGGCTTCGACCGCAAGATCGAGCACGCCAAGGACGACGGCGACAAGGTCACCAAGTACACCTACGACCCGCTCGACCGCGAGCGCACCAAGGAAGAGGACGACGAGGAGACCACGGTCCTGCACTACCTCGGCCTGTCCGAGCAGGTGCTGACCGAGGAGGAGGACGGCGACCTCACCAAGAGCTACCAGTACTCCGCCGACGGCGAGATGCTGGGCCAGGTCCACTACGACGACGGTGACGAGGACCAGGTCTACCTGAGCTTCAACGCCCACTCCGACGTGGAGATGGTCACCGACTCCGACGGCGACGCCCAGTCCACCTACGGCTACACGGCCTACGGCAAGGACGACGTCAAGGACTTCACCGGCGACGACAAGCCGGACCCGGCGGACCCGGACAAGGACGAGAAGAACTCCTACCGGTTCAACACGGCCAGGCACGACAAGAACAGCGGCACCTACGACATGGGTTTCCGCGACTACGCACCGGGCCTGAACCGCTTCCTGACGCTCGACCTGTACAACGGCGCGCTCAGCGACCTGGGCATGACCACGGACCCGTGGACGAACAACAGGTACACCTTCGGGGCGGGCAACCCGCTGTCCCAGGTGGAGATCGACGGCCACGGGTGGTTCGACGAGGCGGGCAAGTGGATGTCCGACAACGCCTCGGCCATCGGCCACGCGGCGCTGGACGTGGCCGGCCTCGTCCCGGGCGTGGGTGAGGTCGCCGACCTCGCCAACGCCGCCTGGTACGCCGCCGAGGGCGACTACGCCAACGCCGCCCTGTCCGCGGCGGCCGCCATCCCCTTCGCGGGGTGGGCCGCCACGGCGGTCAAGGCCGGCAAGTACGCCGTCAAGGGCGCCGAGGCCGCGCAGGGCGCGGGCAAGGCGGCCGAGGGAGCGGGCAAGGCCGCGGACACCACGGCCACCGCGAACACCGCCGCCAAGGCCGCCGACGAAGGCGCCAACGGCGCCAAGACCGCGCCCACACCCAAACCATCGCCCAAGGTCGGCGGACCGTCCGCCGGCAAACCCGCCGGTGCCGGTGGCGGGAAGGCCGGCGGGACGGCCAGCACCGGCCAAAAGCCGTCCGGCGGCGGATCGGGCGGCGGGCAGGCCGCGAACGGCGGCGGGTCCAGCGCCACCAAGAGCAGCGGCACCAACGGCGGCGGACCCAACGCCACCAAGTCCAGCGGTACCAAGTCCAGCGGTACCAACGGCGACGCCACCAACGGCGGCGGCAGTGCCCAGAGTAGCTGCCGGATGCACAGCTTCGTCGCCACGACCTCGGTGCTGATGGCAGACGGCTCGACCAAACCGATCTCCGAAGTCGACATCGGGGACGAGGTCGAGGCAACCAACCCGACAACCGGCGAAACCACCGACCGCGAGGTCACCGCCACCTTCGTGCACGGCGACGAAGGCGACGCCTTGGTCAAGCTGACCATCACCGCGGAGGACGGATCGTCGGGCGTCCTGGAGGGCACCTCCTGGCACCCGGTGTGGCTGGCCGAGGAACAGCGGTTCGTCAACCTCGGCGATCTCGAGGTGGGTCAACGGCTGACCGCGGCCGACGGCTCATCGCCGACCGTCACCGCAGTTCACGCCCACGCTCGCCAGAGAACCGTCTATGACTTCACCGTCGACAGCGTCCATACGTACTACGTTTTGGCCGGTAATACCCCGGTGCTTGTGCACAACTGCGACACCGACGGCGGCGTATACGTCTTCGCGGAGAAGCAATCGGGTTTGCCCTACGTGGGGCAGACGGACAACTTCGGTCGCCGACTTGGCCAGCACGCGCGTGCGGGCAAGCGCGATCCGGGCGACCACGTCGTGTGCATCCACGTTTGCGGGGGCAGGCACGAGCGAGAGGCCGTCGAATCCGAGATCATCGAACTCCTGGGCGGTAAGGGCAAACTCGCGAATAAGATCAACTCACCCGGCCTCACTCGCCAAGGACGACCCTGATAGGCGGGATTCGGTAGGCCGACCGTCCGCGAGCGTCCATCGAAGTCTGGATACAGCAATTCTCTCGACACGGAACAACCGCGATGCGCGGCCGTTCACCGGAGGGACGACCGAGCAACTCGTCGCGGCACGGGATTTCCTGGAAGAACACGGCTTTGACGATCTTGGCTGGAGGATTGCTGTGAAACGCACGACGGCGGCCGGACTGGGTGCCGCGATAATTCTGGCGACAACGACGTTCACCGCGCCCGCCGCCTCCGCGGCGACCGCCCTGCCGTTGTCCGGCTTCGGCGACATAGCGGTGGACCAGGTCCACCAGAGGGTGTTCGTCAGCGGCGGGCCGACGTCCAACGGGATCGTGGTGACGGACTTCGCGGGCAACGTGGTCAAGTCGATCAACGGCCAGTCCGGCGCGACGGGGCTGGAGCTCTCGCCGGACGGCACCCTGCTGTTCGCCGCCCTGGCGGCGGGTGACGCGATCTCGGTGATCAGCACGACGAGCCTCACCGAGACGCACCGCTACTCGACCGGCCCGTGCCCGACCCACCTGGCCAGGACGAGGACCACGCTCTGGTTCGGCTACGGCTGCGAGGGCACCTTCGCCGGCAAGATCGGCAAGCTGGAACACCTCGCCGCGAAGCCGGTCACCGGCGACTTGCAAGGCGGGACGAGGTACCAGCGCGCTCCGCTGCTCACCGCAACCGACGCGGACGTGCTGATCGCCGGCCAGCTGGCGCTGAGCCTGTCCACGGTGCAGGTCTACCAGGTCGAATCCGGCGCCCTCACCCCCGACTCGACGGGCGAGGTGGGCGCGGGCCTGGTCGACCTGGACCTGACCCCGGACGGCCTGACGCTGCACAGTGCGGCCGGGTCGCGAGACCGGGTGGAGGCGTGGTCGCCGACGAACCTCGCGCGCCGGGGTGCGTACGCGGCCAGGCCGCGGCCCAACGCGGTGGCCGTCACCGAGCGGTTCGTCGCGGTCGGTGCGCTGACCGGGGACGCGAACGACGTGCTGATCTACGAGCACGGCGGTTCCGTGCCGACGTCCACGCGGGCTTTGGCCACGGGCGACACCGTCGCTCCACGAGGGCTCGCGTGGGGCGCAGACCGGCTGTTCGTGATCACCAGCCACGACAACCGACCGCAGCCGAACATCGAGGTCTTCACCGCGTGACGCGACCTGCGCCGGCGTCGACGGGTCGACGCCGGCGCAGGTCGGCGGTGTTTGACTGCCCATCACGACCGGGCTTACCTGCTCGCGGTGCGGAAGTGCGCCTGGGACAGTGTGTCGGTGTCGAGGTTGTCCATCGCACAGGCGTCCGGTTGACCGCCCGGCTGCCAGGCCCACCCGAAGGCGCCGGCGTTGGCGCCGTCCCGGACGTAGGCGTTGATCTTGATCGACACCTGCGTCGCCCGGGCGGCGAACGAACGCGCGCAACCCTCACCGGTCGCGTTGGCGGGCAACCCGAACTCGCCGACGACGAGCGGCTTGCCCGCCGAGTTGGCCTTGGCCGCGACGTAGTGGGTGGAGATCGCGGCGTCCGCGTCGAACTCGTGCACGGATGCGACGTCCACGCCGCGTGAACCGGACAGGGCGCGGTAGTTCGCCTCTCCCCCGACGGCCTGAGGGGAGACGGTTCCGGCCGAGAACAGCCGGTCCGGGTCGACACCGGTGGCGATGTCCCCCATGGCGTCGTAGAAGTCGCGGACCTGGCGCCAGGTGTTGTCCCCTCCCGGCTCGTTGAGGAACTCGAACCAGGCGATGGCGGTTTCGCCGCGGTAACGTTCGAGCAGCTGCGCCATGTGCCGGCGGTAGGCCTCGCGTTCCTGGGGGTTGCCGAACCACTCGGGTGTCTTGTGGGTCTCACCGCAGCCGGCGATCGCGTCGTCGAGGGTGATGGTCAGGTAGACGTTGTGCCGCCGCGCCGCCACGACCGCCGCATCGAGGGCGGTGAGGTCCCACCCCTCGAAGAAGAACAGTCGGACCGCGCCGTGGCCATCGTGGCGCATGCCGGCGAACCAGGCGTCGACCTGCGCGGGGGTCATCCTCTCGTCATCACGGCCGCAGTCGCCGCTCCAGACGGCGGAGTTGTAGCCGGTGAACCACCAGTCCTGGCCGTTGCGCTGGATGTTGTCGCCCTGCACGGTGATGCGCGGCAACGAGATCGCCGGGGTGCCGATCAGTTCCGCGGAGTCGATCGAGATCGTGCCGGAGGCGACGGTGAGGGTGACCGTGTGGGTGCCTGCGGCGAGCGCCGCGGAGGTGAAGAAGGGCACGTTGTCCTGCCGCAGTGCCCCCTGCTGCGACACGGTCGTCGGTGCGCCTCCGTCGACGGTGACGGTCGCGGTGCCGTGGTGTGGCGCCACGGCTCCCTTCAGGATGACCTGCGCACCGGTGAACCGGAGCTGCGCGCGGGCGCCGACGTCGCTGGAGAAGTGGTCGTCGGCGTTGAACTTCGCCGGTCTGCCGGTGGTCGTTCCCCACGTACCGCTCGGATAGGTGAAGTAGGTCGGGTCGGCGTCGTTCACGACCTGGCCGGCGCTCTCGGCGGCGGGCGTGGCGGCGGCGGGCGTGACGGCGGCCGCAAGCGTGATCACCGTGGCGACCAACGATATCGCGAGTCTCATGGGCCGGTTGTACAGCGGCTCCAGGGGACCGGTCCCTGGGTCGTCCCCGGTGCTCCGGCCTGGAGCCGGCGCACCGGGGACCGACGCGCGCCCAGGATCTCCTCGGCGTTCTAGTGCAACAGGTCCAGGTCCTTCGGCGCGAGCGCGGTCGATTGCACGAGTTCCCGGAGCAGGTTGTCGTTCAGGGCGTTGCCGACGGGTTCGCCGACCTCGTCGCGGGTCAGGCCGTGCACCCCTCGGCGGGACAGGCGTTCGCGCACGACGCTGACCCGGCGTTCGAGCTTCTTCGCGGTCCACCCCGCGTCGGGTTGGAGCTCGGCGAGCCGGAGGGCGGCTTCCTTCCACGTCAGCGGTTTGGGGTTGGGCTCGCGCAGCAGGTAGTTCCGGCCGAGGGCGACGAGCATCAACTTCTCGTCCGGGGTCAGCGCGTACGGCCGGGGCGGGTCGGTGTGGGCGCCGTGGCGGGAACCGGGCTGTTCACCGTCGGCGCCGGTGACGTAGACCTCCAGCAGGTGCTCCCGGTCCCGTGAGCCGGGCACGTACAGCGGCGTGTACCCCTCGGCCAGCGGGATCACGCCCTCCTCGGCGAAGAGCCACTGCGACCGCGGCAGGCGGATCGGCCTGCGTCCCCTGTTCCGCAGCCACCACCGGCCCTGGTGGTGGGTCAGCTCGCCGTGCCTGCGGCTGACCTGCGGGTCGTCCTCACCGACGCAGACGTGCACCAGCGGGCGGTTTCGTCCGAAGTAGATGATCCGGCCGTCGCGCGGGCCGACCGCGTACCCGCCGCCGAGGGCGACCACGTAGACAGACCCCGGCACGGCGCGTGGGACGCCTTGAATCAGGCCGTCGTGTCCCCCGGGCAGCAGGATTCCGCCCGGGTGTGCCAACTCGGGCTCCACTCACCGACCTCCTCACCTGTGGCAGACCGCCCCGCGCAGGCCCTCGGTCTGACTCTCGTAGATCTGGTCCTCACCTCTGGTGCCGCGCACCAGGAAGCAGTACTTGCGGCCCGGGTCGGGATCGATGGTCACCGTCGCCGTGTGGCTGAACTCGACGATCTCCGTCCGGCTCGGCTCGCCCTCGGCCCAGTAGCTGACGGCGAAGTACAGCCGCTCGTCCGTCGAACTCCAGCTGAGCGAGGCCTTGTCGCCCAGATCGGTCGGCGCGTCCAACTCCACCACCGGCACCGCCGCGTCCGTGACCGGCGGCAGGGGGTCCGTCGCCGGTGGCTCCGGCGCGGCACGAGGCCACAGGACGACTGCCAGTACGGCGGCCGGTATAGCCACCAGAGCCGCGTACCAACCCCACCGCGCGGGTCTGCCCGGCGGTGCCTGGGGCACGTCGGCCGCCGCCGTCGCGGGCCGCCGCGCCGGATCAGGGGCCAGCATCCGCCCGATGGCGGTGGACAGCGCGACGGGGACGTCGGGCCGGCTGACCGCGGGCACCGGATCGCCGAGCACGCGCAGGATCCGCTCGCCGGTGAGCTCCCCGATCCGACCCGGGTGTGGCGACCTCCCGGTCAGCGCGAAGTGCAGCACCGCGCCGAGGCCGTACACGTCGGTCGCCGCTTCGACGACGCCGGTGCGCAGCGTCTCCGGCGACACCCACTCGATGCCGGCCAGCGGATCGCGCCGGAACTGCTGCCGCTGCGCCACGCCGAAGTCGGCCAGCACGGCCTCGCCGTTCCCGCGGAACAGCACGTTCGCCGGGGTGATCCCGCCGTGCAGCACGCCGAGCGCGTGCGCCGCGGCCAGCGCCCGCGACAAGGACTCGCACAGGGCGCCCACCTCGTCGGACGACAGCGGCCCCTCCCTGCGCACGCGGTCGGCCAGCGAGTCGCCGCACAACTCCATCCGGAACGCGTGCTTGCCGCCGTCGACCAACTCGACGCCGTCCAGCGGCAGCACCGGCGCGGACAGCCCGGCGAGCTTGGCCCGTTCCCGCTCGATCGTCGCGAGCGTGCGCCGGTCGAACCTGCCGGGGAAGACCTTCAACGCCATCCCGTCGACGGCGTACACCTCGGCGACCGGGCCGGTGCCCAGCAGTAGGCTCATCGGATCGCGAACGCCGCCCTGATCCGCGAGCCGAGCGAACGCCCGGCAAGCGCACCGCGGATCTCCGCAACGGCCCGCCACGCGGCCCTCACCGTGCCCTCGTCCGCTCCGGCGCCCGACCACAACGCCGCGTCCAGGTGGATCGCGAGGCGGTGCAGGCTGTCCACGACGGGTCCGCCGGAGACGGCCGCGAGGTCGCGGGCGGTCATGCCGGGTGTGATCCGGGTGCCGTGCGCACGCAGCAGGTCGCGGGTCTCCCACCAGGCGCCGACCACACCGCGGGCACCGGTGAGGCGCTTGCGGCGCGAGGTCCGGACGAACTTCCCGACCGGAATGGCGAGCAGCACCGCCACGAGCAGCGCGAGCAGGACGGCCAGACCCCACAGCGCCAGCGTCCCGACCCCGGCCCAAGGACTCCTGCCGTCCACCGGTGCGGACGCCGACACGGGCGGGTCGGGCAGCTTCTCGTTCGGTGGCGGCAGCTCGGCCCGGGCCTTCGCCATGACCTCGGCCAGCTTGGTCGGCGCCGGACCCGCGTCGCTCGCCGCGCCCGCCGGATCGAGCGGCACCCAGCCGACGCCCTCCACCGCGACCTCGGGCCAAGCGAGCACGTCCTTGTTGCGCACCACCACCTCGCCGTCCACCGGCTCCCGGGACGCGCGGTAACCGACGGCCAGCCGGGCCGGGATGCCGACGATCCGGGCGAGGACCACGTAGGACGCGGCGAACTGCTCGCTCGTCCCCCGCTTGGTGTCCAGGAGGAACTCGCGCAGCTGGGGCCAGCCGCTCCCGGTCGGCAGCTCGGAGCCGGTCGCGACCTTGTAGTTCTCGCTGAGGTACTGCTCCAGCACGAGCGCGGTCCGGAACGTCGGCCGCGCGTCCCTGGTGGCGGTGTCCGCCAGGTCGGTGATCTCCTCCCGCACGGTGCCGAGGTCACCGGGTCGGACCTCGGACGACACCGCGGCGTCAGCCAGGCCGGAGAGGTCGCCGAACGGCTCCCGCCAGCGCAGGTCGTACGCCACCGGGCCACCCCGTTGCGGCAGCAGCAGGGTGCCGGCGTCCTGGTCGACGAGAGGCCTCACCGCGCCCGTCACCGAGGTGGGCACGGGCTGGCTCGGCAGCCACCGCGCGCCGCCCGGGACCGTGACGTGCGCGGAGTGCTGCGTCGTCGGCACGGTGATCCCGGCGGGCGGCGCGATCTCCGCGCCCAGCCTGCGGTACCGGTCGCTCGCCGTCCACGTGACGCCGTTGAAGCCGTCCAGCACCACCAGTCGCCAGCGGTCCACGGGCGTGTCGCTCGTGTACCTGAACACCTCCGTGCCCGGATCGGCCAACCGCGCCGCGACCTCGGTCAGCGGGCTCACCTCCCTCGGCAGCGGAACCTGGGCGAACTGGTTCTGCCGCACCGAGTACGGGGGTCCCGTCGGCACCGCCAGGGTGGCGACCCCCGCCACGACGCTCAGCCCGACCGTCAGCGCGACCGCCGACCGTGCCGGGGAGATGAACAACCCGGCGACGGCGACCCCGTAGGCCAGTGCCACCAACGTCGCCACCGTGCCCGACGTGGCGATGAAGGCCTGGCTCAGCAGGAGCAGCCCCAGGCTCGGCAGCACGGCCGCGGCGGGCCGGCGCAGCAACTCGATCCCCGCCATGGCCGTGAGCAGCACCAGCAGCGGCACGAACAGCAGCAGGTCCGCCTCCGGCCGCACCGGCCACGTCGATTGCAGGGTGAGCTGCCAGGAGTCGGTCACACCGGCGACCAGCCGCGTCAGGCTGTCCAGGGTCGGCAGGCCGTTTCGCGTGGTGTCGAAGAGCGCCAGTTCGACCAGCGCGAACGCGCCCACCAGCAGCGCCAGCAGGGGCCGCCACGGCCGCAGCGCCGGAACCCTGAGGCACAGCTCGAAAACCGCGTAACAGGCCACGACGGCGGCGGCGATCGGTGGCACCAGCGCCCACAACCCGAACACCGGGGCGAACAGCAGACCCGACATCGCGGTGGCGAGCAGCAACCAGACCGCGTGGACCCTCGTCATGCGATCACCGTCTGCCACTGGCGGATCGCGTCCACGGCGCTCGCCGCCCGCAGCACCCGCACCCCCGGCACCTCCGGCGCGGTGCCGGGCAACCCGACCACCAGGATCATGTCACCGTACCGGGGTCGCATGCCGACCAGTGCCGCACGGTCATCCGGCGAGACGGCCACCGCGGAGGAGGCCACGACGAGGGTGCCGCCGCCCGCCCGCGCCAGCGCACCGGGCACGAGCGGCAGGCCCGCCTCGTCGGTCCGTGCCACGACGCACAGCTCCTCCAGGTACCGCTGGACCGCGTCCCACCCCGAGTCGGTGGCCACGTCGACACCGCCTGGCGTCACCAGCCGACACCGGTGGTCGGCCTCGGCGGCGGCGACGACCAGGGACGCCGCGAGTTCGACCGCCTCCTCGAACTCCGGCGCGGTGACCTCCCGCCGGTCGTCCAGCAACACGGTGAACTGCGGCTGGTGCGGGTCGGCGTAGTCGCGGACCATCAGCTGCCCGGTCCGTGCCGTCGCCTTCCAGTGCAGGTGGCGGACCTCGTCGCCGGGGACGTACGGGCGCACCTCGCGGATGTCGAGCGACCCCCGCGGCGAGGTCTCCGTGGCCTCCCCGTCGTGGTGGTGCAGCGGGAGCCCGCCGGTGACGGCGCCGACCGGGTGCGTCCGCGGGTACACCCACAGCGTCGCCGTCCCGCCGAGGGAGAGCTCGGAGCGGCCGAGGCCGAGCGCGTCGGCGCGGAACAGGGTCAGCGGGCCGACCTCGTGCCTGCCCCGCCGCCCGGTCGGCAACTCGTTCAGGTAAGGCTGTTCGGCACCGGCCCCGAGCGGCCGGACCGCGACGGTCACTCGGTCCTCCCCGACCCGGTCGACCGCGGTGAAGCCCCCCTGCCGCCGCGTGCCGGGGTTGTGGACGCGAAGCGTGATCACGGCTCGACCGTGCCGCTCGACCCGGTCGGGGAACAACTCGCGGATGACCTCCACCCGGGGCTTCCGGCCCGCGACGCCGAGCGCGGCGACCACCGCGCCCACCGCGATCGCACCCAAGCTGACCAGCAGCGGGTAGCCCGCGACCAGACCGAGCACGATGAGCACGAGGGCGACCGCGAGGGTGCCCACGCCACGTCGGGTCAACCGCATGGTCAGGCTCCCGACGCGTTCGTGACCGCGACCGGGACCGGGATCTCGGCCAGCAGGTCGGTCACGATGCCCTCGGCCTTGCGCTGCCGCAGTTCCGCCTCCGGCTTGAGGATCAGCCGGTGGTCGAGCACCGGGTGCGCGACCTCCTTAATGTCGTCGACCGTCACGAACGTGCGCCCGTACGTCGCCGCCAGCGCCTGTGCCGCGCGGACGAGCGCGATGGTGCCGCGCGGGCTCGCGCCGTACCGGACCTCCGAGTGCAGCCGGGTCGCGGAGGTGATGCTCGTCGCGTAGTCGACCACCGCGTGCTCGATCCGGACGGCACGCACCTGCGCGATCGTGCTCCGCAGCGTCGGGATGTCCACCACGGCCCGCAGTTCGTCCGGATCTACCCCGGCACGGTCGCTCAGGACCACCAGCACCTCGGACGCCCGGTCCGGGTACCCCATCCGCAGCCGCATCAGGAACCGGTCCAGCTGCGCCTCCGGCAGCCGGTACGTGCCCGCCATCTCGATCGGGTTCTGCGTGGCGATCACCATGAACGGCCTCGGCACCTCGTGGGTCTCCGCGTCGACCGTGACCCGCTGCTCCGACATCACCTCCAGCAACGCCGACTGGGTCTTCGGGGTGCCGCGGTTGATCTCGTCGGCCAACACGACGTTCGCGAACACGCTGCCCCGGTGGAACGCGAACTTCTCGTCGCTCTGGTGGTAGACCTGGACACCGGTGATGTCGCCGGGCAGCAGGTCGGGCGTGAACTGGATCCGGTTCCAGGTGCCGCCGGTGCTGCGTGCCAGGCACCGGGCGAGCGTGGTCTTGCCGAGCCCGGGCACGTCCTCGATGAGGAGGTGCCCTTCGCTGAACAACGCCGCCACGGCCAGCCGGACGATCTGAGGCTTGCCCCGGACGACGTTCTGGACGTTCGCCGCGATCAGCTCGTACACCTGACCGGGAGTCTGCGTCACGATTTCCCTTTCCTTCACTGAGAACTCACCAGGGCACCCGGTTCGACGGGATCGGAGTAATCGGGGTGCCGTCCCGGCTGATCACCTCGACCCACACCGTTTCCCCGATGCCGGCGTAGGCGAACGCTTGGAAGGTCGCGCTGCCGTTGGCATCGGTTGTCGTTGTGTGCCCGTCATTTTCGTAGGTCGTATTGGTGCTGTGCGGCTTGACGGTGTAGCGGGTGTCGGGGTCGAATCCGGTCAGGACGACGCGCATCCACGCGCAGCTGTCGTTGACGTCGCCGCACCACTCCTCGGTGCTGTCGCCCTCGCTCAGGTGGACCTGCGGCGGCGGCACGGCTTGGTGGGTGGCCGAGGCGGGCGCGCCGGTGAGGAGCTGCCCGTTCGGTGCCCTGGTCACCGCGGACACCGTGAAGGTGACGGCCTGGGATGCCGGCACCTGTCGGTACACGACCTGGGTTCCGGTCACCTGCTGCGTGCCGAGGCCGGTGGCGGTGACCTCGTAGTGCGCCGGCGTGCCGCCGTTGAGGGCCGGCTGTGCCCAGGTCAGCGTGACGTCCCGGGCCGGGCGGGCGTTCGCGTTGTAGCTCGCCTGGAGGTTGACCGGCGCCGCTGCCGGTGAGACCGGCGCGTTCGGCGTGACGGGGCCGGTCGACGCGCCGGGGCCGGTGCCCACCTGGTTCGTCGCGGCCACGGTGAAGGTGTAGCTCACGCCGTTGATCAGGCCGCCGACCTGGTACGCACCCGCTCCGCCGCCGACTTGGACGGACCCGGTCCCACCGTTGCCCCCCTGCCAGGACACCACGTACGAGGTGATCGGCGCGCGGTTGTCCGGTGCGGCGCCCCAGGTGACGGTGGCCGAACCGTTGCCGGGCTGCGCGGCGACCCCGGCCGGGGCACCGGGACGGCTCGGCGGCACCGGGGGCGGCGCCCGCGTCGTGAGCACCGGGACGGTAGGTCGTTCCGTCCGACGGGGCTCGTCGCCGGGTTGCCCCGACTGGTCGGACGACTCCGGGCTCGGCTTCTCGGTCGGCGTGGCTGCCTTCCGGGTCACGTCGACGTTCGCCACGCTGCCGTCCTCGGCCACCACCAGCACCTGCGTGCCGGTGCTGTCCTCGACGTAGACCCGCTTGTCCTCGCCCAGCGACAACCGCGGTTCGCCCGTCTTGTCCCTGAGCGGCTTCTCGTCCTTCCTCTTGCCGTCCACGCCGTAGGTCAGCACGGTGCCGTTCTGCCGGTCCACCAGCGCGACGATGTCACCGGTCGACACGGGGCCGTCGTAGTCCCCGGTGCCGAGCGCGACCGTCACCGACTCGGCCGGTGTGGTCCTGGTGTCCACCAGGACCAGGCTGCTCTGCGTCGACCCCGGGTCCAGGATGGCCAGCCGGCCGTTCGCGTCCTGTGCGGCGGGCCTGGAGTTGGGCGACAGCGGGACGCCGAGTTCGACGCCCTCGCCGAGGGTGTCGCCGTCGATGAGGTGCAGCCTGCTCGTGAACAGGTCGAGGAACGCGGGCCGCCCGTCCACGACGGTCAGCGCGCCCGCGTGGTCCGGCGGCGCGGACACCGGGCAGCCGGAGACCTCGACCGCGTCCCTGTCCACCGTGCAGATCTGGCCCTTTCCGGTGCGGTGGAACCACAAGGTGCCGTCCTGGGTGACCACCGGGGTGCCGATCGCACCATTGGTGGCGATGGACGCGGCCGGGTCGCCGAGCCGGACGATCCGGCCGGTGGTGGGGTAGACCGCGTACGGTCCACCGACGACTTCGAGGCCAAGGGGTATCTCGTCCGAGGGGGGTTTCGCCGATTGCCGCGGCGTCAGCGACTCCTTGTCGAACTCGGTGATCCGGTTCGGGCCGACCACCCAGCCGCTGGTGTCGCTCTGCAGGACCTGGCTGCCCACCTCGGCGTCGAGCGCGAACTCGGCGTCGAGGTTGGTCGTCGCCCCGTCGACGTGGAACACCACCCCCAGGACCGAGTTGTACATCCAGTGGCCGGTGTTCGCGAACCTCGCGGCGGACAGCGGTGGGGTCACTCCGGCGACGACGGCGACCACGACCGCCACGCACACGACGGCAAGCAGGACGAACGGCTGGCTCGCGCGGGCCGCCGAGCGTTTGGTGGTCACGGGGCGGGATGCTAGCGACGGTGTCCGGGGACCGGTCCCCGACCTCACTACCTGCGGTTTCATCACTGGGACAGGCGGAAGCTGTCACGGACGGCGGTGATGAGCGGTTCGGCAGCCGCCCACTCCTCCTCCAGCGTTCCCGGGTCGGTGGCGTACAGCGAGAACGTCAGCTTGTAGAGCGCCCCGGATGCCACGGCCCTCGTCCGCGTGCGGTAGTGGACGGTGTCGGCGCGGTAGGTGCACTCGAAGTTCGCCGACGAGGCGTCGCCGGACAACTCGAGCCGGCGGTAGTCCAGGTTCTGCTGTCTCGTGCGCTGGGCTTTCTCCTCGGCCTTCAGCGAGTCGATCGCCGACGCCCCGGGCTCGCTCGTGTTCCGCTGCACCTCCACCTTCAGGGTGCCGACCTTCGGGTCGGTCCGCCTGCCCACCCAGGTGACGGAGCTGAGTGCACCGTCGATCGACGAGGTGCGCGGCCAGTCGGCCGGGATGCCGATCTCGAAGCCCAGGCGTTCCCGGTAGGTCTTCAGCGTGAAGTCCTGAGTGCTCGCCGCGGTCGACGCGGACTGGGTGGTAGTGGGCAACGCGGTGCCCTGACCACCCGGTGGCAGGTTCGCCAGGACCACCGTGACCACCACTGCCACGACCACGACCGCGGTGCCGATCGCGATCAGCGGCCCACGCGTCGGCCGCGACCTGGGAGGCGGGGCGGGAGGGAGCGTAGGGGCGTCCGGCGCGACCCGTCCCGGTGAGGGCTCCGGCAAGAACGGCGGCACCGCGGTGCGGGTGTTCGGCACGGTCCCGTGGGCGACCGTCTGCTCACCGGTCGGGTTGACCACCCTGGTCGGGTACTCCAGCCGCACCCTGGTCCCGGGCGGTGCCGAGGCCGGCAGGGCGGCGATCTCGGTCAGCTTGTCGATCGCGTTCCTGGCCGTCATGCGCTCGGCGGGTTTCTTGCGGAGCAACCCGTCGATCACCGGTGCCAGCCGACCGACCTTCGGATCAGGGGCCGGCTCCCAGGAGAGCACCGCCCCCAGCGTCGCCTGGACGTCACCTCGGGAGAACGGCGTCCGGCCGACGACCATGCCGTAGAGCATGATGCCGACCGACCACAGGTCCGCCGCCGGCAGCGCTTCCTCTCCGCGGATCCGCTCCGGCGATATGTACTCCGGCACTCCGGGGAGCTGTCCGGTCGCGGTGAGCACCGAGTCGCCGTCGATCAACGCGATCCCGAAGTCCGTGAGCACGACCTGGTCGTCGACGAGCATGACGTTGCCCGGTTTGACGTCCCGGTGCAGCACGCCGTTGCCGTGGGCGTAGTCCAGTGCCTCCAGGATCTGGATCCCGATCCGCGCGGCCCTGTCCACCGCCATCGGGCCGTCGGCTTCCAAGGCGTCGCTGAGCGAGCCCCCCTGCAGCAACTCCATCACGATCAACGGCAGGCCCCCGTCGGTCACCACGTCGTAGACCGTGATGACCCTGGGGTGCTTGCTCAGCTTCGCGGCCGCTCTGGCCTCGCGCAGCGCACGCCGGACCTCCGGGTCGTCGTCCCTGATCACCCGCCCCCTCGGCGGCACGATCTCCTTGATGGCCACCTCTCTGTCGAGGTACTCGTCATACGCATGCCAGACGATGCCCATTCCGCCTCGACCGAGCGCCTGTCGCAGGCGGTACCGCGCAGCGACAAGTCTCCCCTCGCCCTCAGTCACGCCCGCAATATACCGACCACCCTCCGTTGCCGGACCGCATTCCGGCACATACCGGGACGGCGGAAGAAAAGCGGGTCCACTCGGTCTGCCAACGGCGGGCCTTTGATCGACCAGGTCATTTCCCGCGTCGGGAACCACCTGTGTCGACTCGTGCTGGCGACCCTGCCCGCTCCCCTCTCGCGGGCAGGGTCGATCGCATTCTCGTTCGGCGCTCGTCCCACGCCTGCGCGTTCCACGAGGCAGTCGGTGCCCCGGTCCAGGACGGACCGTACCCGCCGGCGCGGGGACCCCTCCCGACGCGCTCTGCCAGGTACGTGACGAGCCACGGGACGGGTGTGCCGTTCAGCGCAGGGCGCTGTTGACGTCGGTGAGTTCGGCGGCCAGGTCGCGGCAGCCCGCGCATTCGTCGAGGTGTTCCTCCACCTGCGCGGTCTCCCGGCGGGTGAGGCCGCCACGCGTCCAGGAACCGAGTTTCGCGCTGGTGACACGGCACCGATTCGTGGGGTCGCCGACCAGATGGGCTTCGACGTAGGCCTTCTTGAGGCCTTCGCGTGCACGGTAAGCCAGCGCGGACACCCCTTTCGGGGTGAGGTCCAACAGCGATGCTACTTCCTCGGCGGGTTTTCCCTCGATCTCGGTGTGCCACAGCACGGTCTGCCAGCGCTCCGGGAGGCTCGCGAACGCCCGCGCGGCGAGCGATCGCTCCAGCGCCGACACAGCGGGGTCTTGGAAAGGGGGCCGGGAGGACTCGACATCCGTTACGGCCTCCACGTCGTCGGCGAGCACGAGCTTCTTGTCCGACCGAGTCCGGTCGTAGGCGGTGTGGCGCAGTGCGGTGAGCAGGTAGGCCCGGAACGCCGACTCGGGTCCGCCGCCGGTGCGCAGCGCGTCCAACACCTTGGCGAACGCCTCCGACACCAGGTCGTCGGCTTCGGCGCTCGACCTCGCCACGGTGCGGGCGAGGTTGCGGGCAGCGCGGACGTGACGTTCGTAGAGCCGTCCGTAGGCCTCGATCGCTCCGCCGCGCACGGATTCGATCAGTTCGGCGTCGGACGGCGGCCGGGAGGGGAGCGGTCCGCCGGCCGGGTGTGCATCGACCTGGAGCGCGCGGTCGAGGTCCAGGCGCAGTGCCGCCGTGTCGGCGGTGCGCCACCGCTGCACGTCGTGCTCGTCGACGTAACCGGGGTGGCGTTGCACGCGCGGCGGGGCCGCGGCGGGTTCCGGGGTGCCGATGTCGCTCGGGGCGTCCTGATCGTCGGAAAGGATCGCGCCGCCGTGGTGGATCAGCAGTTGCGCGGCCACTGCCCTGGTGGCTTCCTCGTAGCGCCGTTGCGTCGTCCTGGGGTTGCTGTTGACGCGCGAACTGACCCGCGCCACGCGTTCGTTCATGGGCAGTCGTTCTCCGCCGGGGACCAGGCAGGTCATCTCGGCGAAGACGACGGACTGGTAGGACGGCAAGGACTCCACGACCGGGGTGAGCAGAGCGACGATGCGTCGGCGGGTGGCCGTCACGTCGTCGTCGGGTCGTAGCCGCGCCAACCCGGTCAGGAGAGGCCCGATCGGGGGCAGGGGCAGGGCGGGGCCGCCGATCCCGTGTCCGCGGGCGAGGTCGCGCAGTTCCTCCTGGAGCGCGGCGACCTTGCGCTCGGTGTCGGGCTCGATCATCGTGGTCGCGTGGCGGGCCAGGATCTGCCGCACGGCGTCGGGTCGGGTGCGGCGCCGCGCGTCGCGGGCGCGGTCGGTGCCCAGTGAGGAGCGCTCGACCAGGGACAGCAGTTCGGTGAGCGACACGGTGCCGACAGCGGTCGCCGTCGCGTCGCGGACCAGCGCGATCGTCGCCACCGCGAGCCGGTCCTGTCCGGTCTCGTCGCCGAGGGCCCGCACGAACTCAGCCGCACCCGGAGCATCCGGTCCGGTGGGGCGGGCAACCGGGGCGGTGCGCTCGGCCGGCGCGACGTGGTGGCCGATCTCGATGAGGGCCAGCGTCGTGGCGATCCGGCGTTGGGCGTCGTTGGGGGTGTCGGGGAACTCGGAGTGCCCGGACGTCACCTTGGCCAGCCAGGCAGCGTGTTCCCGGACCCGGTGGTGGTCGGGAGGTGCGGTGTCCGAGGGCGCGGTGTTGCGGGGTGTCGCGTCAGGGGGTGTGGTGTCGGGGCGCGGTGGTGTCATGACTCCCCGCCGTGGTCGTGCTTGACATGCCGGGCGCGGTAGCGGCGCAGGCGTTGTTCGACGGCTCCGGGTGTGGTGTCCAGGTCCTTGGCGATCTCGACCAGCGTCGAATCGTGCAGCACCAGAGGTTCGGCGACGACGCGGACCTTGGGCGGCATCGCCTCCAGGGTTTTGCGGACGTAGTCCTCGGAGGTGACGCGCCGGGCGGGATCGGCGTCGAGGTCTAGGTGTCGACCTGTGGTGCCGTACCTGCCGACGGGATCCTCGGTCGGGATGTCGGGGACCTGTTCCCTCCGCCAGCGGTCCCACACGTTGGGGAAGCGCTGGACGCAAGTGCCGACGAAGTAGGTGGTCAGCGAGGCACCGCCCGCGGGTGTCCAGCCACGACCCTCCACGGCCAAGCGGCGGAAGAGCGTCAGCGCCTCGGCGATGGTCTCGTAGGCAAGTTCCCGGCGGTCGTCGTCGGAGGTGGCTAATCGTGCTCGGTGCCAGGTCTCGTGCTCCAACCGCCGCCCTTTCGCCGCGCACTCGGCGAAGATCCGGCCGCGCCGCAGCCAGGGCAGCAGGACCCGCAGCGCGTAGGCCACCAGGTCCGCTACGAGGGTGTCGTACTCGGGGCCGGTGAACCCGGCGGCCCTGACCCGCGCGAACAACTCGGCGTCGGCTTCGCGTCTGAGCAGCCGTTCCAACTCCGCGTCTTCGACGACTCCGACGTCCGGTTCGTCGGTGTCCCGCAGCCCGGTGTCATCGCGGAAGGCGTGTGCCACTTCGGCGAGCTGGTCGGCATCGGCGAGAGCCGCGGGTGGGGAGCCGTCGACGCCGTGTTGTAGTTGTGCGGGGTCGAGCGCCGCGTGTGTCCGACTGCGCTCGCTGCCCATGCTCCCTGCTTTCCACCGTCACGCGCCGTCGACGCCGAGCCGAGTCCTCGGAGGAGAGGACACGCCCTCTCGTATGTCGGTGCGGGGCGTGGACCCTACGGATCCGCCGCGGAAGTTTTTCGGATCTTCCTCACGTAGGCGCGGCCGGGATCGGCGACCTACATCCCTGGTGTCAGCCGGAGGTACGGCCTCCGGATCACCGAGCACCGACAGGACGAACCCATGCCCGCTCCGACCTCGGGCCCCACCCCGGGCAACGACCCTTGCCACGACGACCGCCGCGACCGCGGGACGGATCCGCTGCTGTCGCTGCGGACGGCGGTGGTCCTCCTGCCGGCCGTGCTCTGCGGAGTCGGCACGGTCCTGCTGCTGACGTGGGCCGGGCAGCACCCGGGCCTGACGATCCCCAGCGGGGTGATCGGTGCCGCCGGCGCCACGGCCTTCTTCGACCGGGTGATCGGCAGATGACCGACCGGATCACCCGACGACCACCGCCCACTCCCCTGCCGCCCACCACACTGCCGCCGCCCACTTCAGACGCCGGCGTTCTCGGCGACCTTCGGACGCTTGCGGCCCGGGGTCCACCAGTTCAGGTCGCCGAGCAGCGCCATCGTGGCCGGGACGAGCAGGCAGCGGACGATGGTCGCGTCCACGGCGATCGCGACCGCCAGGCCCACGCCGAACATCTTGATCGTCGGGTCGTCGTTGGGCACGAAGGCGAGGAAGACCCCGACCATGATCGCCGCCGCCGCCGTGATCACCCGGCCGGTGCCGATCAGACCCTCGCGGACCGAGCGCAGGTTGTCCCCGGTCAGCTTCCAGCGACGTTGCACGTCGCTCAGCAGGAACACCTCGTAGTCCATCGACAGGCCGAACAGCAGGGCGAACAGCATGAGCGGCACGAAGCTCGGTATGGGCACCGGGCCGGAGAGCCCGATCCACGTCACACCCCACCCCCAGGTGAACACCGCTGTCAGGACGCCGTAGGCCGCCCCGATGGAGATGAGGTCCATGGCGGCCGCTTTGAGGGCGAGCAGCGGCGCCCGGAAGGCCGGCAGCAGCACCGCGACCGACAGCAGCAGCACGACTCCGATGACGAGCGGCAGCCTGTCGGTGACCCGGTCGGCGAGGTCCACCCGGGCGGCGGCGCCGCCGCCGACGTGCACGGTCATGCCCGGCACGGTCTGGCCCCGCAGGCGGTGGACGAGGTCCGCCGTCGCCGGGTCACCGCCCGAGGTCGTGGGGATCACCTGGACCGTGACGACCCGCCCGTCCTCGGACAGCCTCGCCGGCCCGACGGCGGCCACCCCCGGCTGGGACCGCACCACCGCCTCCAGCGGGGGCACGCGGGGATCCCGGGCGTCGGTGGCCGGCGTCGACAACCGGGCCAGCACGGTGAGCGGCGTGCCCGCGCCGAGCCCGAACGCCGCCGAGATGGCGTCGTCGGCCTGGCGGACGGCGGTGGTCTCCGGCCAGGACCCGGCGTCGAGCTGGCCCAGTCGCAGGTCGGTCGCCGGTGCGGCGAGCAGGGCCAGCAGCACCAGCGCGGCCCCGCCCGCCAGCCAGGGCCGGCGCGTCGCCCGGTCCGCCTGGCGCGCCCAGAACCCACCGGGACCGGTGCGGCCGGACAGCCGGTTGAACAGCCTCCCGCCGCGGGCGACCCGGCGCCCGGCGAGCGAGGTCAGCGCGGGGAGCAGGGTGAGCGCGGCGAGCACGGCGAACAGGACCGCGATCCCGCACGTCCAGGCGAGCGTCTGCAGCAGCGGCACCCCGGTCAGGGCCAGTCCCGCGAGCGCGACCGCGACCGTCACACCGGCCACGACCACCGCCGTGCCGGAGTCGGCGACCGCGCGTTCGATGGCCTGCGGCACCGGCAGACCCGCCCGCGCCACCGCGCGGAACCGGCTGAGCAGGAACAGCGAGTAGTCGATGCCGACGCCGAGACCGACCATGAGGGCCAGGGTCGACGCCTGGGCCGGCATCGAGGTCAGGTTCCCGGCGAGCCCCACGATCTCCAGCGTCGCGAGCACCGAGAGCGCCGCGGACAGCAGCGCCAGCGCCGCACCGACCAGGCCGCCCAGCGCGAGGAAGAGCACGAGGGCGGCCAGGACCAGGCCGAAGTACTCGTTGCCGGTGCTGCCCGAGCCGTCGAGGACCTGGGCGAACGCACCACCGGGAAGGACACGCAGACCGGCGTCGGCGGCGGGCCGGGCGGCGTCGGTGACCGCGTGGGCCATCGGCTTGGTGAACTCGGCCCGGCGGACGTCCAGGCCCACCGTGAACCAGCCGGTGCGCCCGTCCGCGGACAGCGACCCGTCCCGCAGCGACGGCGGTTTCACCGTGGTGACGTGCTCGACCCCTTGCAGGGCGGTCGCCGTCGCCGCCAGCACGGCGGAGCGCGGCCCGTCGTCCAGCCGCCCGTCCGGTGCCACCAGGATCACCGTCCCGGAGGTGAGCGGGCTCCCCGGTGACGCCGTCAGGTCCCGCACGAGCTGGGCGTCCGTACCCGGCAGGCTCACGTCGTTGTCCGTCGGCGTGCCGATCACCCGCGCGGCCAGCACCAGCGCCAGCGCCGACAGCACCCATGCACCGATGACGACGAACCGGTGCCGGGCGCAGACCCGGCCCACCGCCGCGATGGCCCTGGCGGCCGGGCCGTCGTGCAACGCAGCACTCATCAGTCCCCCAGCCCTCAACGGCCACCAGGATTCCGTCACCCCATCAAGTGACAACCAGCGGGGGGTGGTGACTTCGGAGAGCGTTCGGTCGACGCTGGGACGGACAGGTCCGGACGAGGTCGGGAGGCCGCGGTGGAGATCCCTGAGGAAGTGCTCGACGCGGTGATGGAGGTCGAGGTCGGGCTGCTGATGATCCCCGGCGTCACGGGTGTCGGTGTGGGCCTGCGGGAGGTGGACGGGGAGGTGCTCGACGACGACCTCGCCGTGCGCATCCTCGTCGAGGACCTCGACGACCTCCCCGCGGGCCTGCCGGACGCCCTCGCGGGTGTGGACGTCTGCCTGGTGCAGCGGAGCTACGAGCCGTTGGCCGGGGCGGACCTCAAGCGGTACCCCGACCTGCACGGCGGCATCCACATCACCAACCCGAACCACAGCGACCACGGCACCATGGGCGCGATCGTGCAGGACGCGTCGGCGATAGCGAGCGGCCAACTGCTGGGGCTGACCTGCTTCCACGTCGTGGGCGACCGCGGCGCCGACTTCCCCTTCACGGTGTGGCAGCCCAACAGCCCGCCGCCGTTCCCCCCGCCGGTGCCGCGCGACGACAACGTCGGTCGCGTCGCGAAGGTGGCTTTCCCGGACTTCGCCCTGACCTCGGGCACCGACCCGATCCGCATCGGGGGCTTCGACGCGGCGGTGTTCGACCTGGACGAGGCGTTCGCGCACAACCGCACCGCGTCCCGGCACATCATGGGCCAGGACGCGCAGCAGCCGAACCTCGCCGACGCGATCACCGCCACCGACCGCGCGATCCGCACGGACATCGAGGTCAGCAAGCGCGGGGCCATGACGCGGGTGACCCACGGCAAGGTCGTCTCGCCACGCCTGTCCATGCCGTGGAGGACACCGTTCGGCCCCAACCGGTTCATGATCGCGTCGATCGAGCTGCGGGTCGACCGGGCGCGCAACGGGGGCGACCTCGTCTTCGCCCGGCCCGGCGACTCGGGTTCGGTCGTGGTGCTGGGCAACGACCCCACCACCGCCGTGGGCCTGCTGTGGGGCGCTGACGACACCGGGTCGTGGGGGGCCATGTGCGACATCCAGCTGCTGGAGCAAGAGCTGGAGATCTCGATGGTGTGGGCGTAGCGGTCAGACCCAGTCGTCCGGTATCCGGACCACGTCGACGAACACCGACCGTTCGAGCAGCTCCAGCGGGACGCCGGGCGGTGAGTCGGTCGCGGCGAACTCGACCTCGCGGACCCGCAGCCGCAGCGGACCGCGGTCGTCGGGTGGTTCGGGCAGGTCCACGGTCTCGTTCACGACGCCGGTCGCCATGAAGTCGTCCACCGGGAACCACGCCGGCACGTCGTCGGGCGCGTCGGGCAGGCCGGTCAGCTCGACCGTGCCCGGGTCGGTGCCCGGCGGGGCGACCAGGTGCTCCAGCACCACCTCGAACAGGTTCGGCGGATCCGGGGCGGTGCCGGTCAGCTCGACCAGCATGCCGGTGTCGGTCCGGCTCACCACGAGCCGCCGGTCCGGTGGCAGCCGCACCGGGTCCGCCACCACCGCCGTGGACAACGCCAGGCCGCGCAGGCTCTCGCGCTGGTAGCGAGCCAGCACCAGCTGCACGAACGGGTAGTACGACGACACGGGCGGCGCGATGCGGACGTCGGCCAGCCACCGGTCCCCGGCGAGTGAAACCCCGTGCGGCACCACGTGCACGTGCTGTTGCGCCTCCGGGTGCAGCACCCGGTCGGCCTCCTTGCCGGGGAACCACGCCGGGTCCGGGAACGCGGGCGGCGCGGGCGAGGCGAACGCCGGGTCACGCCCGATCCGCGTCACGAACGGGCTCTCCGCCCCCGCCGCCACCAGCACGCCGAGCGCCTCGCCCTCACCGGTGACGAACCACGGCCGGGCCAGCTCGACGCGCAGCCACCCGCCCTCCCGCACCCGTTCGACCCGGAACTGCGAGACCTGCGGTGCGGACCAGCGGAACGCGGGCCCGACCGAGAGCACGACCGGCGCGGGCGGACGGGCGCTCGACGGGATGACGACCGGTGGTTGCGCCTTGGCGACCCGGAACGCGCTGTCCGGCTCCGAGTCGTGGAAGCAGTCGCGGAACCGGCTCACCGCGGTGAGGGTGTACACGACCCGCCGGTGCTTGGTGTCGCCGAACGAGTGGCGCAGCGGCTCGAACCGGGGCGCGCCGCGCTCGACCGGCTCGGTGTGCAGGTGCTCCACCTGCACGACCTCCTCGCCGGTGTCCGACTTCTCCGTCCACCGCGCGGCGACCGCGACTTCGAGCGTGCTGTCGGTGTTGAGGTCACCTTCGCCGAACTTCGGGTGCAGCACCGCTGTCGTGTCGCCCTCCTCCCGGACGACCGCGTCGCGCGCCAGCCGCCAGCGGGGCTCGACCAGCGGCCGGCGGACCGCGTGGACCAGCCGCAGCACCCGCGGCGGCGACAGCAGCGGGTGGCCGCCCTTCTGCGCCTCCACCAACGACTGCGGCGGCACGCCCGGCTGGGTCAGCCAGTCCTGCATCTCGAAGTGGGCCACGTACTGGTCGCGCAACGTCGAGGACAGCGCCACCGTCACGTGCTCGCCCTTGGCCAGCCCGACGACGAGCCGGTCGCCGTCCCAGTGCAGGGTGATCGGCCGGTCGGGGCCGCGTTCGACCAGCTCGACCGACTTCGCCACCGGGTCCGGCCACGCCGGGTGCCACGCCGAGCGCTCCACGATCGGCTCGGCCACACCGCCGGGTTCGGCGCGCAGCCGTGCCGCGACACCGGCCACCGCCGGGTCGGGCAGGCCGCCGCCGCTCTCGAACGCCGCCAGCGCCCGCCGTGCCCACTGCCAGGACTGCTCCGCGGTCACCGGCGGGTCGAACTCGCCGTGCTGCTCCACCAGCGTGAACCCGGCCTCCGCCGGCACCAGGCCGCGGCGGTCGGTCGTCGGGTAGGTCGGGTCGTCGGCCGAGACCTGCGCGACCGTGCGGTCGTGGTCGCCGCGGATCACCAGCCGGTCGACGGTCGCGCCGACCGCGAGCGGACCGGTCACGTGCACGACCGGCGGCGGCAGCGGCTCGTGCCTGCGGTAGACCACGGTGTCCGTGGCGGTCGAGCTGGGGCTGTGCTGGTCCACCGACAGGCCACCGCCCGCGAGGTCCGCGATCCGCACCCGGAGGTTGTAGCTGCGGGAGAACCGCAGCGGCGGCAGGCTGCCCGGCGCCAACCGGTGCTCCCAGGTGAAGTCGAACGGCAGCGCGACGCCGGGCTTGCGCGCCGCGCCCCCGGTGGCCGACAGCAGGTCCGGCCGGGGCACGACCAGGCTCCACCCGTCCCAGCGGGTGACGATCTCGTCGGCCCGCAGCGAGCCGTCGGCCACCCGGACGGCGGCGTTCGCCTTCACGTGCCCTTCCTCCACCTGGTCCCGTTCGGCGATGACCAGGCCGTTCACCCGGTAGCCCGCCTGCCGCGCGCACAGCGGGTGCCAGCGCTCGTCGTCACCGGCGCGCACGTCCACGCGGTAGCCCAGCACCAGGTCCTCGGCGTGGAACTCCGCGTCGCTCAACGACTCCAGGGCCGAGTTGCGCGACGCGGTCTCCGTGAGGCGGGTGAAGTCCTGCGCACGGCCCGGCCGCACGACCGCGATCCCCGCGGAACGGATGGGCGGCAGCGCCGCCGCCCCGTCGGACACCGCCGTCTTCGCCGCGTCCCTCAGCCTCCCCACCGCGCCGTCCACGTCGACCGTCGTGACCGCCCAGCGCGGCCGGGGCCGGTCCGCGTCGTCGGTGACCCGGCTCGCCTGGTCGAGGTCGAGCAGGCCGGCGCGGATGTCGGTGGCCGCGTCACCGGACGGCGCGGGCACGAACCGGTCGTCGGTGAGCAGGTAGTGCGTCCACGGCGCGGTGACCAGGAAGCTCAACGGCGGGTCGGGGCAGCGGATGGACAACAACCGCCCCGCCGGGTCGCCGACGGCCAGCGCCGACCGGTCGAGCACCACCTCGAACACCAGGCCCAGCTTGCGCAGCACGGCGGGGTGCTCGCGCAGCAGCGACACCGTGCCGTGGAAGTCCCGCGCGACGTGCACGGGCACCGGTGGCGGCTCCGGCTCGGCCGGGACGGGGGTCTCGTCGAACCACGTGGCCAGGTGCGGTCGCACCACGGCGTCGGTGTCGTCCGTGCCCGCGACGGCCACGTCCTTGGCCGACGCGCGGTAGGTCGCCGCGACGTGTCCCGCCTGCCCGAACGTGTCGTCCACCCGCGGCGGCGGGTGGCTCCTGGGCGTGAACTCGTGCACGAACCCCGCGTCACCGTCGAAGAACGCGTGCCACACCGCCGAGTCGGCCACCTCGCGGTAGGTGATCGGCACCTCCACCGCCCGGATGCCCTCGGAGGTCTTGGTGCGCATCTCGAACGAGGCGGAGGCGAGCGTGGCGGGCCAGTCCCGCAGGCCGAAGTCGGCCACCGTCCCCGACGCCAGCCGGGGCACCACCAGCACCTGCACCACGGCCTGGTCACCGGCCAGCCCGCCGGGGATCGGCACCCACAGCAGCTCGCTCATGTCAGCCCCCGGCCCAGAACCGGGTCACGCCGTCCTCCGACACCGTGACCAGCAGCGACCCGTCCCCGCTGAACGCCACGTCGCGCACCGGCGCCGGGTGCGGCACCCAGTACCGGTCCTCCCCCGTCACCACGTCGACCACCCGGACCGTGGCGCCCTCGGTGCACACCGCCACCGCCGCACCCGCCGGGTGGAAGGCGAGCGCCCGGATCGGCGCGTCGAAGGCGACGGTGTGCCGCACCACCGGCCCCGCGTCGGTCAGCTCGGCGATCCGGACCACCCGGTCGATCCCGCCGGTGACCAACTGCCTCAACCGCGGGCTGAACGCGACCGCGCTCACCGGCCGGGCGTGCACGACTTCGCCGCTCGCGGTGCCGGACGTCGGGTCGACCAACCGCACCACGCCGTCCTCGTTGCCCGAGGCCAGGAGCTTGCCGTCCGGGCTGAAGGCCAGCGCCCGCACCTTGCCGTCGCCGTCGAAGCGGTGCCGCGACGCCCCGGTCGTCGCGTCGACGACGGTGGTGGAGCGGTTCGCGCCGGTCGCGATCGCCGTGCCGTCGGGCGAGAACACGACGGACGTGACGGGCGCGGGGTGGCTGTGCCTGCACCGCTCGACACCGGTGGCGATCTCCAGGACCCGTGCCGTCCGGTCGGCGCACGCGGTCGCGACGGCCGTGGCGCTCACCGCGACGGCGTTCACCGACTGGCCGTGGTCCACGGCCCAGCCCGACTGGGCGCCGGCGACGAGGGTGCGGAACAACCTGGCCTTGCCGTCCACGCACCCGGTGACCACGAACTGGTTGTCCGCGCTGAGCGCCAGCGAGGTGACCGGGCCGGGGTGCGGGCGCTCCAGCAACGGCTCGGAGGCCGTGGCGTGCAGGACGACCACCGTCTGGTCGGCGTCGGCGACCGCCGCGACCGGCGCGCCGATCGGCGACATCGCCAGGCGGGTCGCCGCCGCGGCGCGCACGAACCGGACGCGCTCGACACCGGTGTCGTAGACGTGGACGAACCCGCCGCCCTGGCCGGTCTCGCCACCGGTGGCGACCCGGCGGCCGTCCGGGCTGAACGCGATGTCCTCGGCGAAATCGGGACCGTCGTCCGACCACAGCACCGCGCCGGACGCCGCGTCCAGCACCGTCAGCCCGGAGGCCGGGGGCTCGCGATGCCCGTTGGTGGCGGCCAGGAAGCGCAGGTCCGGGCTGAAGACGACCCAGCCGCACTCCTCGATGACCGGCTCGTCGGGGAACCTCGACGCGCCGGTCGTCGCGTCGAACACCCGCGGTCCGAGGTCCAGCGAGCCGGCCCACCAGCGGCCGTCCGGGCTGAACGAGACGTCGAGCAGGTCGAGCGAGTCGTGCACGGGCACGTCCACCCGCACCGGTACGTCCTCATCGGACTCCCCGAGGTGGAACACCGCCGCCTTGCCACCGGCTCGTCCGACGCACACCACCCGCGAGTCCGGGCTGACGGCGAAGCACCTGCTGCCGCGGGTGAGCCGGTGCAGTTCGTTGCCGGTCTCGGCGTCCAGGAGCACGGTCTCGTCGACCAGCATCGCCACCACCGTGCGGGAGTCCGGGCTGAACGCGATCCGGTTGCCCTGGGAGTCGTTGGTGAGGTCGGCGGTCACGCGCCACCGCTCGGCGCCCGTCGTCGCGTCGAACACCCAGACCTCCTGGCTGCCCACGATCCCGCTGGACCACCCCGCGGCGGCGACGGCCCGCCCGTCGGGGCTGATGGACACCGAGTCGGCGAGGGTGATGAAGCTGTCGGTGCCGCTGCGCACTTCACCGGTCGCGGTGTTCAGCACCTCCTTGGTCCGCTGCTCCACGACCGCGCACCACTTGCCGTCCGCGCTCACGTCGAGCGCGGCCACGCCCGAGCGCTCGGGGCGCGTCCAGAGCACGGCGCCGCTCTCCGCGTCGATCACCGAGACCGCGCCCGGCCCACCCTCGGGGGTCGTGGTCGCGCCGACGGCCAAGTGCCTGCTGTCGGCCGTCCACGCGATGGCGGTGACGGCTGCGGGGAACCCGAACGTCTTGTGCGGTCTGCTCACGGCTGCCTCCCGGCGTGGTCGAACGCGTCCCGGTACCGGCGCCAGCGGTCCACCTCGTCGGTGGCGGACGCGGTGAGCAGGCCCTCCGGCGCGGCGCGCAGGATTTCCGGCGCGGACCCGCCCGCGAGCACCCACTCGCCGCTGTCCAGCTCCACGCTGTCCGACCACAGGGTCAGGTCGATCTCGACCACGATCGTGGCCCGCCCGACCAGCGACTTGCGCTCGGACCGGTAGGTCAGCCCGATCCGCACCTCGATCGACACCGACACCAGCCCCAGCACCTCGACCGACCCGCCGATGCGCAGGTAGCCCTCCAGCGACACCGAGCCGTCGCGTTCGAGGGTGAAGCGGACCCCGCCCAGCGCGTGCACCTCGCCGCGCGCCACGACGAAGTCGACGGCGACCTGGGCACCGAACTCCAGTGCCGCCTCCAGCCGCCGCAACCCGTCCCGGTCCAGTTCGATCTCCAGGTAGCCGCCGCCGCCGAACATCAGCACGCTCAGCGCGAACGGCGCCGCCTTGGAGCCGAACGACAGCGACACGCGCACCGGCCGCCCGTCGAACGGCACCTCCACGGCGGTGTGCACGGCGACGTTGCGCAGGGAGAACGCGCCCGTGGCCACCGCCGGGACCGGCAGCGCGTACCGGGCGGTGATCCCGCTCGACGTCACGTCGAGGACCTTGCGGGCCGTGCCGAGGTCCACCGCGTCCTGCAACTCCTCCAGCAGTTGCAGCACGCCGCGGAACTGCGTCTTCAGGCCTTCGATCCGCAGGTCCGGCTCGCGCCCGGCGACCTGGGTGAACTCGATCAGCCCGAACCGCACCTCCAGCAGCGGCTTCGGTCCCGGTGGCAGCACCAGGGCGACGTCGTTGACCCGGCACGTCGTCCTGGCCGTGGGCGAGGTGGTGGCGGTGAGGGTCAGCCGCGATCCCGGCGCGGGCCGGAACGGGCCGTGCGCGACGAGCTTGACGTCCTCCCAGCTCAGCGTGACGTCCGGTGGGCGGCCGGTGTGCACCAACGAGGTGATCTTCGGCGGTGACGTCACCTGCGTGACCAGGTCGCGCAGCGGCAGCCCGAGCAGCGTCGCCTCGGCCGGGAACAGCCGCTTGGGGTCGAGGTGCCCGGTGACCGCGTTCGGCAGCGCGTCGAGGTTCACCGGGCCGAGCGAGCGGGACAGCGCGGTCGCGGTGAAGGCGGGCGAGACCAGGCCGCCGGACCGGTCGGCACGCGCGGTGAAGTCGACCTTGATCGGCTGCGCCAGGTCGAACAGCACGTCCGCCCGGTCGCCCTCGCGCAGGTAGCGCTCGGCGAACGTGACCACCGAGGGCCGGTCGTGGCCCAACAGCGACCGCAGCGCCGGCAGCCGCACCTCCAGTTCGGTGAGGCGGGGCCGGTAGCCGTCGGAGGCCAGCACGCCGGTCGTGACCATCGCGTGCACCTCGTGCACGTCGCCGTCCACGCGGTTGGCCGACCGCACGACGTCGATGTTGGTGCCCGGGGTGGCGACGCGCTCGCGGTAGGACTGCGCGAGCAGCAGGCCCAAGCCGGGGTCGGTGAGCGAGGCGAAGACCGGGGAGTGGTCGGCGACGAAGATCAGAGGCAGGGTGCAGTGCAGGTCGCCGCCCGGCTTGGCGAACCGGATCGGGAACCGCAGCGGCGTCCCGTCCCCCTTCAGCGGGTGGAAGAAGGTCGGCAGCGGCACGCCGGCGGGGGTGGGGAACAGCTGCCAGTTCGTCGGCGTGACCAGGTCGGTGAACGTCCGGGTGGTGATCTCCACCTCGTCGAACGGGAACGCCCGGCGCACCGCCGCGTCGGCGGGCGTGCGCCGCACCGGCTCGGTCACCGTGAGCACGCTCCAGTGCCGCAGCACGGCCGCGCCACCGGCGGCCGGGTCCATGATCCGTTCGGTGACCGTCGCGTGCTGGGCGCGGTGGCCGAACGGGAACAGCACGCCGGTGGTGGAGGTGCGCACGGTCAGGTCCCGGCCCAGCACCGCGCGGTGCCGCCAGTGGAGGTTGTCCCACGCCGCGTCCACCCACAGCGTGCCGCCCGCGGCGCTGAGGTCGAGACGGCTCGCCGCGGCGGGCCGCACGGCCGCGTTCGCCACGATCACCGCCCGTTCCGCAGCGGGCAGCGGGATCACGAAACCGGGGTCGTCCGAAGGGCCCCCGGCGACCGGTCGCAACGCCAGACCGGCGTCCAGCGCGGTGGCGGCGGGTCCGTGCACCCTCGTCCGCCACAGGCCCGTCACGCCGTCCGCCACCACCGGGTCGGCCGGGTGGGCGCACCGCACCGGTCCGGCCGCCACCGGCTCGGTCAGCAGCCGCCACGGCAGCTCGATCGCGGTCTCACCCGATCCGGTGACCAGGCGTGCGTCGGCCAGGGCGCTGAGGAGTCCGGCGGCGGTCAGGGGCACCACGGTGCCGGCGTCGACCGCGACCACCACCCGGCTCGGGCCGCACAGCTGCGACCGCCACACCGGCACGGGCGGGTCGCCGGACAGCAGCGGTGCCGGGGAGAAGGGGGCCGAGGCCTCCTCGGCGACGTGCTGCGGCGGGAACACCACCACGAGCCGCGCGTCGCCGTTCGCGGTGAGCACGGGCGTGCCGTCGGCCGCCGAGGACCGGCTGAAGCCACTCCACGTCACCCCGAGCAGGACGTGGTCCACACCCCGCAGTACCAGGAAGTCCGACATCCGTCGCCTCCTCACCGCCGCAGCGGCCGCCTACCTGGTGAATCGTCCGTTCGGTGGCCACCGTTGCGCGTCACGAGGTCATCCATACGGGTGACGATCCGAACTCGGGCCGGGCAACACGCACCTCACCAAGCGCCCGGCTCCCACTCGACGGCTTTCCTTGACGCGTTGCGCCCGGGCCGTGCGGTCGAGCGCGCCGATGACCTGCGAACACCTGTAACGGCAAGGACCAGCAGGGAGATAGCCCCATAACTGATCTTCGCCAGAACGGATACTTCCATGAAGGATGCGATCCTACTATTATTAGGCGCCATTGCCGGGGTCGTCGCGCAGCAAGCGTACAGATCCGCAAGAGCCACCATGGCCGCACATCGATTGTCCCGCCACCGACGTAAGGCCAAACACTTGGACAGCTCGGCAAAACACTCGCACAACATCCTCACCATCTATCGGAGTGCGGGGATCGCAGACCACCTCTACACCGTCCAGACATTCGCGGGTCAGACCTTGCCCATCCTGCACGACAACGAGATCCCACCAATCGGTCGCATTGACGCAACAACAGAAGATGATCCAGTGGTGCTGGACGACCTCGACGCCAACCCCTTCCCGGTCGACGAGCGGCTCATCAAGAGCAAGATCGCAAGAGGCGCTCGCATCTGGGACGGTCCCGCCGTGTACCTCAAGGGCATGCAGACCGATAGCACGGGAAAGCCCATCTTGACGGCAGGGATCTGCAACTACTACGGCTATGTGACACTCGCACAGCAACTGTCCACCGAAGCGAACAGCTCGACCGGAAGAAAGCCGATCCCCCTCGGCCACTTCGGCCGATTCTCGGACGCGACGAGTGGCAAATTCGGCCCGGTCACCCTCGCCGCAACCGTCACTTGTGTGTTCGACTCCGAGCACGGAGAGCAGTTCATCGCCCTGCAACGCCGTTCGGATGCCGTTGTGAACGCAGCCGGCATGTACGGTGTCGCACCGATCTTCGGCCTGGAGAGCAACCGACTGCGGTCCGCCAAGAGCCGGTATGGAACCATCTACTACAACTTCCTGAAAGAGTTCATCGAGGAGTTCTTCGATCTGGAACCGGTTATTCGCGCGGCCACCACGCCTCGCTCCGATCTGGATTGGATATTCCAACTACCCCATGCGCCCGACCTCGTCGCCCAACTGGACAACGGCGATCTGTCACTCTTCTGCACCGGCCTCGGAATCGATCTCAGTGACGGCAGCTTGACGATCGCCCTGACCGCACACTTCACCTCTCCCGACTACCTGGAAACCCTCAGGTCGACGGCTGTGGGAAGTTGGGAATCCGAGACGGCGACGGCCACTCGCCCTGCGATCGAGTTCGTCGCGGTTGACGACCCTTCGCTCGCCGACCTCGCAACAATCGAGCACATGGACCCTTCGAGCATATTCTCCCTCGACCTGGCCAGACAACATCTCAAGCGAACCCGAGGACAGTCGGCGACATGATCATGACTCGAACTGTGAGGAAGCACTCTGTTGTATACGATGGCGATCAATTAGTTGATCACAGGGATGGTGCATCGACGATTTCGATGACACCTGACGGAGGTCCTGGCAGGAACAGGTGGCCGGGCCGGCGGAATTGGAGTATCAAGCGCGACGGGACGACCACTGCGGAACGTTGACAGACATCAGCACCGCTCCTGTCGAGGTGGCGGGTCACACCGCGAGCAGGCTGGCGCCGCACCTCACCGAAGGCGGCCCTGTGCGCTCATCGCCAGGGCCGGGACCAGTTCCGCGATGATCAGGTCACGGGCGGGGCGCCAGTCGTCGGGGAGGTCGTCACGCGGTGGTGGTCCCGGGTCGAACCGGGGGTCACCGGTGGTCACGACCACCGCTTGGGCGTCCGGCACGAGCGTGATGTGCCGGCCGGCCCAGCCGCCCGCGAACGGGCCGTGCTCGTCGATCCACAGGAGGTAGCCGTACCGGCACCCCTCGGGCGGGCCACCGGGGTTCTGCGGCAGCACCATCTCGGCCGCGTAGCCCGGGTCCACGAGGCTCTCGCCGTGCCACCGGCCTCCGCCGAGCCACAGCCGTCCCAGCGCACCCCGCCCGTGCGCGGGCAGGCGGAGGTGTGCCCAGCCCACGGCGATCCCCTCCGGGTCCGTGGACCAGCCCCAGACCTCGATCCCCAACGGGGTGAACAACCGGGCCGCCGCGTACTCGGCCACGGGCATCCCGACGAACCGGGTCAGGGCGGCGCCCAGGAGGTGCGCCGCCGCGTTGTCGTACCGGAACCGCGTGCCGGGCTTGGTCACCTGCGGCGCCGACGCCAGGTGCCGCACCCAGCCGTGTGGCCGGGAGAAGACCTTGGCCACGTCCCACTCACCCTCGGTCTCGCTGCCGCGGGTCATGGTCAGGAGGTGGCGCAGGGTGTGGTCCTCGGCCGGCGTGCCCGGGATGTCGAGCACCCGCCCGAGCGGTGTGTCCAGGTCGGTGACCAGGCCATCCGCCACCGCGATCCCCACGAGGGTGGACAGCGTGCCTGGGACGTCCCGGCCCCGCGGCCCGCACCATGTCGACTTCCCGCGAGGACCGCACCCGGGTTTCCGGCGACGCGCGCCGGGCGAGCCGTGGCGCCTCCGTCAGCGCTTGCGGACCACCACCCGGAAGGTCTTCAGCTCGGAGTCGGCGGGGTCGGGCAGCATCATGCCGGCGTCGAGGCCCGAGCGGACGTAGTCCACGACGGCCTGGTTGATGACCTCGCCGGGCAGCACGGCCGGCGCGCCGGGCGGGTACGGGGTGACCATCTCGGCGCTGATCCGGCCGACGGCCTGGTCGGCGGGCACCTGCTCGACCTCGGCGAAGAACGCGTCGCGGGGCAGCATCGCGGTCTCCAGTTGCAGCTCGTCGGGCGAGGGCAGGTCGACCGGTGTGGGCCGGGGCAGGTCGTCGGCCGCCTTCACCAGGGCCTCCAGCGCGTCGAGCAGGACGGCGGCGGTGCGGTGGTCGTCGGCGTGGGTGAACTGGGCGACGACGCGGCGGTGGTCGGACAGCCCGAGGGCGACGTCGCGGTGCTCGCGCAGCCAGTCGGCGGCCTGGTAGCCGCTGATGCCCAGGTCGGTCAGGTCGATGACCATCTTGAGCGGGTCGAGGGCGTGCGAGAGACCTTCGCCGACGAACTCGGCCTCGCCCATCACGCGCAGACCGGGCAGCTCGTCGATCGAGGCACAGGTGGCGTGCGCCAGCGCGAGCGCCGCGGTGAGCAGTTCCTCGCCGTGCTGCACCATGTGCCGCCGCCAGCCGTCCAACGTGGCGTAGACCAGCGAGGTCGGGCTCGTGGTGCCCAGCAGGTCCTCGCGCGACTTGAGCGCGTAGGGGTCCACCAGATCGCCCTGGAGGTGGAACACCGAGCTCTGCTCCACCGCCGCGCCGGACTTGTGCACGCTGGTCACGACCACGTCGGCGCCCGCGTCCATGCCCCACTGCGGCAGGTCCGGGTGGAACGGCAGGTGCGCGCCCCACGCCTCGTCCACGATCAGCGGCTTGCCGAACTCGTGGCAGACCTCCGCGATGGCGGCGATGTCACCGGACGTGCCGTAGTCGTTCGGGGTGACCAGCAGCATCCCCTTGGCCTCGGGCTCGGCCCGGAACAGCGCCCGCACCTCGTCCGGGCCCGGCGGGTGCGACAGGTGGCGCTCCGCGTCCCAGTGCGGCGACAGCCACACCGGCGACACGCCGCTGAGGATCAGGGCCGAGGTGACCGACTTGTGCGCGTGCCGGGGCACGATCAGCTTCTCGTGCGGCCCGGCGACCGACAGCATCGCGCTCTTGACCGACAGCGAACTGCCGCACGTGGAGAAGAACGCCTGCTCGGCGTCGACGGCGTCGGCCATGAGCTGCTGCGCCTGCTCGATGACGCCCTGGCTGCTCAGCCGGTCGTCCAGACCGTTGAGCGCGATCACGTCGGAGGCGAACACCGCCTCGCCGACGACCTCCAGCACACGGGGGTCCACACCGAGCCCTGGCGGTGGCCGGGCGGGTTGAACGGCGTGATGCCACGCTCCCGGAACGCCTGCAACGCTTTTAACACCGGTGCTCTGCTGTGGTTCATGCGAATGGAGTAACCAGAAGAGGACCACTTGAACACGCCCGCCGCCGGTCGGGCTACATCACCCGCCGCCGCCGTTGTCCTCCGGGCAGCGGCCCGGTCCCGGACCGGGTGACGGAGGGCACTCCCGACCGGGAACACCGGCACGCGTCGTGCCGTTGTAACGGGTGGTCGGTGCGGTCCGTGTCCCCCGGACCTCACCTGTATCGCCTTCGCGGAACACCGTTCGGCTGGAGCCGCGTCGTGCCACTCGCCGAGAGGCGACCGCCGTACCGACCCCTCGACCTGACCCCTCGACCCGCCCCCGGCCGCAAGCCTCCCCCAGCACGCGGCCCGGGGCTGCCCGCCTCCGGCCGCCGCCTCCCCCCAAGGCGACCGGAGGCCGCTTCTTCCCCGGCGATGCCGCCGCACGCCGGGCACCGCAACACCACCAGCGCACCTCGACCCACCACCGCGACCCACCACCGCGCACGCAGCCCGGGGACAGGCAGTCCCGGGCCGCGTGCGGATAGGGTGGTCGGAGGGGGCCCGCAAGTGTCCTCGGCTCGATCGTTTGCCTGGTCGTCGGAGTTCCGGGCCGGACTGCTCCGACCGGTTCGCGCGACGGTGGAAGGTTGACGCACATGGATGCCGCATCCGAGGCGGTGCCGGTCGTGGCCACCGACTTGCGCGAGCTGGTGGACGGGCTCGCCGTGGTGCTCTGGCAGGCCGACGCGCGGACCCGCCGCTGCACGTTCGTGTCCGCCCACGCCGAGCGGCTGCTGGGCCACCCGGCCGGTCGCTGGCTGGCCGAGCCGGACTTCCTCGGCTCGCTGATCCACCCCGACGACCGGGCCGAGGCCACCGAGGCGCGGTGGCGCGACGAGCCCGGGCGGGACGTGTTCGAGGTGGAGTACCGCGTGGTGACCGCGCGGGGCGACGTGCTGCGGTTGAAGGAGAAGCTGCACGTCGTGCGCGGTGCCGACGGCACGCCGAGGACGGTTCGCGGCGCCTTGAACGACGTCACCGCACGCCACGCGGAGCTGGAGCGGCAGCGGTTCCTCGCCCGCCTCGACCGCGAGTTGCAGCGCCTGGACGACGCCGCGGAGCTGATGGCGCTGGCGACGCGCCTGCTCGGCGAGCACCTGCGGGTGGATCGGTGCGCCTACGCGCGGGCCGAGGCCGACGAGGACCACTTCGTGATGAGCGGCGACCACGCCACCGGGCTGCCGCCGCTGCCCGGCCGGTTCGCCATGGCCGAGTTCGGCGAGGGCGCGCTGCGGGCCATGCGCGCGGGCGAGCCGTGGGTGGTGGAGGACAGCGAGAACGACCCCCGACTCGGTCCGGAGGACCTGGCCGCCTACCGGTTCACCGGCATCCGGGCGGTGATCTGCCTGCCGCTGCTGCGCGGCGGGCGGTTCGCCGCGGCCATGGCCGTGCACCACGCGACCGCCCGGCGCTGGACGCCGGAGGAGGTCGAGGTGGTGTCGGTGGTGGTCAACAGGTGCTGGGAGTCGTTGCAGCGCGCGCACGCCGACCGTGCGCTGCGCGACAGCGAACAGCGCCACCGGCTGCTCGTGGAACGGGCCACCGACGCCATCTGGGTGCTGGACCACGAGCTGCGGTTCGTCGAGGTCAACCAGGCCGCGTGCACGCTGCTCGGGCACGGGCGCGACGACCTGGTCGGCCGGGCGGTGGGAGACCTGGTCGTGCCGGACGCGGTCGGCCGGTTGGCCCGGCTGACCGCCGACCTGTCCGCTGCCCAGGTGGTCACCGAGGTGTGGGGCCTGCGCCGGGTCGACGGCACGGTGGTGGAGGTGGAGCTGAGCATCCAGGCCACGCCCACCGGCGTCCAGGCGATCGGGCGCGACGTCACCGAGCGCCAGCGCGCCGAGGCCGAGCGGGAACGGCTGTTGCAGCACGAGCACGAGATCGCCGAGACGCTGCAGCGCAGCCTGCTGCCCCGCGAGCTGCCCGCGCTGGACCGGCTGGCCACCTCCGCCCGCTACCTGCCCGCCTCCACCCACTCCCACATCGGCGGCGACTGGTACGAGGTACTACCGCTGGACGGCACCGCGGTCGCCCTGTCCGTGGGCGACGTCGTCGGCAAGGGTCCGACCGCCGCGGCGGTGATGGGGCAGCTGCGCAGCGCCCTGGCGGGCTACCTGCTCGACGGTCACTCGCCCGCCGCCGCGCTGGAGCGGCTCGACGCGTTCACCGCCCGGGTCAACGGCGCGGCGGGCAGCACCTGCGCCTGCCTGACGTTCGACTGGAGCACCGGCCGGCTGTGCTGGGCCGTCGCCGGCCACCCGCCACCGCTGGTCCTCGACGCCTCCGGCGGCGCGCGGTTCCTCTCCGGGAACACCGGAGCGGTGCTGGGCGCACCGGGACGCGCGCCCTACCGCGACCACACCACCGACCTGGAACCGGGCGCTTCCGTGGTGCTCTACACCGACGGGCTGGTCGAACGCCGCGGAACGGTGGCCGACCAGGGCCTGGAACGGCTGCTCGACACCGTCCGCAACGCGCACGACCTGCCGCCCCGGGCGCTCAGCGACGCCATCACCGCGTCGCTGCTGGCCGGCGGCCAGGACGACGACGTGGCGCTGGTCGTCGCCCGCCACCTGCCCCCGCCGCTGCGCAACACCGTGCCGGCGCGTCCCGCCGAGCTGTCCGTGATGCGCCGCAACGTCACCGCGTGGGCCTGCACCGCCGGCTTGTCCGCAGACCTGATGGACGACCTCCAACTGGCCCTCGGCGAGGCCGCGGCGAACGCGGTGGACCACGCGTACCCGCCCGACGCGACCGGCGACTTCACCTACGACCTCGCCGCCACCGCCACCGGCGTCCACGTCACGGTCCGCGACCACGGCCGCTGGCGGCCCGAACCCGAGGACAAGGGCAACCGCGGTCGCGGCCTGCAGATCATCCGCACGATCTCCGAACGGGCCGAGTTCCGCCACACCGAGCACGGCACGACCGTCGAGTTCGCCCTCACCGACGAGCCGACGCGGGCACCCGTCCCCGTCGTGGTGGTGGCCGAACCGCCCCACGAGCACGCCCGCGTCACCGACTCCGCCGACGACGCCCCGGTGCAGGTCCTGCGCCTGACCGGCGACATGGACCTCACGACGGTGGAGGACCTGCGCGTGGCCCTGACAGCCGGGATCGACTCGACCGACCCGCGACCGGTCGAGATCGACCTGGGCGGGGTCGGCTACCTCAGCAGCTCGGGCATCGCCCTGCTGCTGGAAGCCGCCGCGATCGCGCACCGCGCCCGCCGCGCCCTGACCGTGCACGCCGTCGAGGGGACCGCGCCCGCGCGCGTGCTGTCCTTGTCCGGCTTGCGCGGACTGACCAGCGACACCCTCTCCATCCGGATCACGGACGACCGGACCGAGGCCGGGTAGGCACCCCGGCACCGACGAGCCGGCCGAGTACCGGACGTGGAGGTCCGCTCCGCAGGCAGACGGCGTGGACCGGATGCCTGATCCGCTCGGCGTCCGGCACTCGTCCACAAGATCGCTATGCGGAACCGGGCGGAGCGGCCATGATGTTGCGGTGACCGAAGCCGAGACGCCCACACCGCGACCGACCACCGCCGTGGATGGCGGTGCGGTGATCGTCAGCATCATCGGGGACATCGACATGTCCAACAGCGACGCGCTGCGCGAACGCTGCGTGGACGTCCTCGACGACGGAGCCGAAGCCCTCGTGGTCGACCTGTCCGGGGTGACGTTCTTCGCCTCCTCGGGCATCGCCGCCCTCAGCCACATCCGGGTGCACAACGCCTCCCGCGAACAGCGCCCGGTGCACGTGGTGGCCAGCCGCAGCGTCCGCCACTCGCTGGAGGTCACCGCGATGGACAAGCTGCTGCCGCTGCACGAGACCTTGGCCGAGGCCCTCGTCGCCGTGCGTGCCGAGACCCGGTAGGCGATCCGGCCCGGCCCGACGGCCGGTGGCGCAGGTCGAACCGCAGGAGCAAACGCTGAAGGCGCGCCGCCGGACCTGTGCCGGGTCCGGCGGCGCGCCCCGGATCAGCTGTTGCGCTCCGAGTACAGGCAGTACAGGTCGAACCCGCCGACACTGGCGTCGAGCTGCTTGACCAGTTCTCCGCTGTCGTCGAAGTCGGCGAGCACGTGGTGCGTGCCCTCGCCCAGGCCGACGTCGAACGAGGGCTTCCCGGTGGGCGCTTCGCAGGCGTTCCCGCCGGTGCCGGGCGCGTAGAACTCCGGGCAGGAGGTGCACGGCGGCAGGGTGAACTCGTGCGCGGTGGAGCCCGCCAGCTTGATGTTGATCGAGCTGTTGACGGTGTTGACGAAGGTGATCGTGATCGGACCGCCCGCGCCGAGGGGTGCCGGCACCGCCACCCGCTCGCCGGTGCCGACGGCCACCTGGGCGGAGATCCGCGCCGACTGGGCCTGCGGCAGGTCGCCATGGCCGGGGAAGGTGCTGACGAACCGGTTCAGCGTGGCGACCGCGTGCTCCGCCCGGCCCTCGCGCAGCTCGTTCAGCCCGCAGTCGAGCATGGCGCGCGGGTACTGGTTCTTCGCCTCGCCCGCCACCTTCGCGGCGACCTCGTTGGTCAGGCCCGCGAAGAAGGCGAGCACGTCCAACACATCGCACGGCCGGCCGGCGGCGAGCGGCGCGGTGGCCGCAGCGTAGAGCGCGTCGAACGCCGCGGGCACCTCCTTGGCGCTCGGCGTGCCACCGAACTCGTCGGCGATCGCCTCAAGAGCGGTGGCCGCCGCCCTGGCGCCGACGGGCGATTCGGCGGTGAGCTGCTTCGCCAGCCGCAGGTAGGCGTCGGCGACCTCCGGGGCGAACGACTCGTCCTCGGAGAGCAGGTCGCGGTAGACCTTGATCGCATCGGCCGGCCGGCCCTCGTCGCGCAGCCGGCGGGCCCAGGTCGAGTAGGTCTCGACGAGCCCGTCGCGGACGAACGGCGTCAGCGGGCTGTCCGGGTGGTCGCGGCGGAACTGGCCGTAGCGCTCCACGGCGGTGGCTTCGTCCTCGGAGTCGGCCGCACGGGTGAAGTCGGCGCACTCGACCAGACCGCGGTTCGCCGCGGCGATGTCCGAGCTGAGCGTCAGCTCGTAGGGCCCGGTCACCGCCTCGAACCGGCCGGTCGCCGCCGCGCAGTCACCGCGGCCCTGAGCGGCGAGCCCGTCGTCGTAGGCGCCGCGTCCCAGCGCGCCGTACCCGATGTACGCGCCCACCACGGCGACCACCGCGATGGCTCCGATCACCACGGGCCGGCGGTTCGCGACCGGCGGGTGCTGCACCGCGATCCGCCGCGCGTCGAGGACGAGGATCACGAGCCAGACCGCCGCCAGGATCCGCCACAACCACGGGTTGGCCGCCGCGTTGGTGGCGAACGCGACGACGACGAGCACGACGGCGAGGACTGCCGCCGTCCACGCCTGCCAACGACGGCGAAGGTAGAAGTAACCGGCACCGACCCCGGTCAGGTTCAACAGCACGGCGGCCGCAGTGGATCGCGGCTCGGGCGGGACCGGGGGTATCCGCAGGATCGGGTCGGTCGGCGTCGGGTCGACCCACTCGCCCTGCCCCTCCGGCCCGATCGGCCGCGCCCACGAATCCGCCACGGCGGGGTAGGCCGCCGGGGGTTCGGAGGAGTGTGCGGTCATCGGACCGGCGGCCACCGGTTCAGCGACCACCGGTCCCGCGACTGGTGAACCAGCGACCACCGGTTCAGCAGCCAGTGGCTCGGCGACTCGTGGCCCTGCGACCACCGGTTCAGCGACCACTGGTCCCACGACTGGTGGTTCAGCGACCACCGAGTCAGCGACCACCGGTCCCACGACTGGTGGTTCAGCGACTGGCGGCTCAGCGACCGGCGGTGCAGCGACCACCGGCTCAGCGACTGGTGCAGCGACTGGTGGTTCAGCAGCCGGCGGCTCAGCGACCACTTGCTCAGCGGCCGGCGGTGCAGCGGCTGGTGGTGCAGCGGCTGGCGGTTCAGCCGGATCCGGTCCGGCGGGCGGCGAGTCGGCCGCTGTCGGCTCGGTGGCCTGCGGTGCTTCCTGCTCCGCCGGCGGCTCTGCCTTCGATCTGTCTTCGCTCATCCCGAATCCCCCCACGACAATGCCCCCGACCCGATGGATAGGGGACCACACCGCGGTCGTCGGCTGCATGGCTTTGCCGGTGACGGGTGCGCTGTGGCCCACATTCGACGCGGATGCCGATCGCATCCGCCTGTACCGAGCCGTCTACCCCTAGGGGTCGGGAGGCCGTCAGGCTCAGGGCTCGACCGGATGTGGCGGGTGGACGGGTGGCCGTAGGGTCCTCGCGTGCCACTCATAGAGACCACCGCGCTGGGAATGCGCTACGACGGCAAGGTGACCGCTCTGGCGGACCTGACGTTGGACATCGAGGCCGGTGTGGTCGGCCTGGTAGGGGTCAACGGCGCGGGGAAGACCACGCTGATCAAGCTCGCGCTGGGGCTGCTCACGCCCACCAGCGGGCGGATCCGCGTGCTCGGACTCGACCCGGTCGCCGAAGGGGAGCAGGTCCGGGCGAAGGTCGGCTACATGCCCGAGCACGACTGCCTCCCACCGGACGTGGTGGCCGCGGAGTTCGTCACGCACATGGCGCGGGTCAGCGGCCTGCCCGCCGCGGCGGCGCGGGAGCGGGCGTCGGAGACGTTGCGGCACGTGGGGCTCTACGAGGAGCGCTACCGCCGGATCGGGGGCTACTCCACCGGCATGAAGCAGCGGGTCAAGCTCGCGCAGGCGCTGGTCCACGACCCCGAACTGCTGCTGCTCGACGAACCGACCAACGGGCTCGACCCGGCGGGCAGGCGGGCGATGCTCGACCTGGTGCACCGCATCGGCACCGAGTTCGGCATCTCGGTGGTGGTCTGCTCCCACCTGCTCGGCGAGATCGAGCGGATCTGCACGTCGCTGGTCGCCATCGACGCGGGCACCCTCCTGCGCTCGGCGACGCTGTCGTCGATGACCGAGCACAACGACCTGCTCGTCGTCGAGATCGACGAGGGCGCCGAGCGGCTGGCCGCCGCGCTCACCGCCGGAGGCCTGGACGTGCGCCGGGTGAACCGCGTGCTGACCGTCCGCCTCGGCGAGGACGACGGCGCGGTGTACGACCTCATCCGGGACGCCGTCGCGGACCTCGACCTCCGACTGCACCGGCTCGAACGCCAGCGGCACCAGGTCGCCGACCTGTTCCGCGACCGTCCGGCCGAGGAGGTGTCCCATGTCTGAGTCCGGCGTCATCCACGACATCGGCTACCAGCGCTACACCGGCCCGAGGCTCGGCCCCGGGTACTCGGCCCGCGCCTTGTACGTCCACAGCGTCCGCAGCGCCTACGGCCTCGGCCGCAGCCCCTGGGCGAAGGTGCTGCCGATCGGGCTGATCGGCCTGGCCGGCCTCGCCTCGCTGATCATCGTGATCATCAACAGCCAGCTGCCCGAGCCGGTGCTCGACTACGTCGGCATCGCCACCACCTTCACCTTCGCCGCGGCGGTGTTCGTCGCCGTGGTCGCGCCCGAGTTGGTGTCGGTGGACCTGCGCACGAACCTGCTGCAGCTGTACCTGTCCCGCCCGCTGGGCCGGTCGAGCTACGCCCTGACCAAGGTCGCCGCGCTGGCCACCGCGACGTTCCTGCTGTTCGCGGCTCCCATGCTGATCATGTTCCTCGGCATGGCCTTCAGCACCGACGACGGCCTCAAGGGGGTGCTCGACGAGTTCGGCGGGCTGCTCGTCGGTCTCGTCGCCGCGGCCGTCCACGCCGCGCTGCTGGCGGCGCTGGGACTGCCGATCGCGTCGCTGTCGGGACGCCGGGTGTTCGCCACCGGCATGATCATCGGTCTCTTCCTGCTCACCGCCCCGATCTCGGGCGTCCTGCGGGAGCTCGACTCCGGGACGATCGGCCAACTCGCCGGGTTGCTCGACCCGAACAGCCTGCTCAACGGCGTGGACCAGTGGCTGTTCGGCGTGGACGTCAGGATCGGCCCGATCGGCTCGTTCGGACCGGTGTACGGCCTGGTGACGGTCGCGCTGGTCGCTCTCGGCGCGATGGCCGCGGTGTGGCGGTACAAGGGGATGAAGTCATGAACACGGTCGAACTCGCCGGCGTCTCCCGCTGGTACGGCAACGTGGTCGCGGTCAACGACGTGACCCTGTCGGTCGGCCCCGGCCTGACCGGCCTGCTCGGACCCAACGGCGCGGGCAAGACCACCGTGCTGCACCTGATGGCGGGCCTGCTGGCCCCGTCGCAGGGCAAGGTCGAGATCGGTGGTGAGCCCGCGTGGGCCAACCCCGCCATGTACCGCAAGCTCGGCCTGGTGACCGAGCGCGAGAGCGTGCCGGGATTCCTCACGGCGTGGGAGTTCGTCCTGGCGGGCGCCAAGCTGCACAAGCTCCCCGACCCCGCGGCCGCCGCTCAGGCGGCGCTGGACCTCGTGGACCTGCGTGACGCGCAGGACCGCCGGATCTCCACGTTCTCCAAGGGGATGCGCCAGCGGAGCCGGGTCGCCGCGGCGTTGGTGCACGACCCGGACGTGCTGCTGCTGGACGAGCCGTTCAACGGCATGGACCCGCGGCAGCGGATGCACATGATGGAGCTGCTGAACGGCATGGCCGAGGAGGGGCGGACGATCGTGTTCAGCTCCCACATCCTGGAGGAGGTCGAGCAGCTCTCCGGCACCGTGCAGGTGATCGTGGCGGGCAGGCTCGCCGCCTCCGGCGACTACCGGCACATCCGGCGGCTGATGACCACCCGACCGCACGTGTTCACCATCGCCTCCTCCGACGACCGCCTGCTCGCGACGGCGCTGATGGGCGAACCGTCGGTCTCCGGGGTGAGCATCGCCGAGGCGGGCCTTCAGGTGCACACCAGCGACTACGGCACCTTCACCCGTGCCCTGGCCAAGCTCGCCAAGGCGCGGGACATCCGGCTGACCACGATCCTGCCTTCGGACGAGTCCCTCGAGAACGTCTTCTCCTACCTGGTGACCACATGAACCCGACGATCATCCGGCTCACGTTGCGGGCCCTCCTCGGCCGCAAGCGCGTCCTGCTGCTGCTCCCCATGCCGATCATCCTGCTCGGGCTCACCCTGCTGGGCGTCGCCAGCGAGGACGAGTACGTGACCCCGGCCGACTGGGGTCCGCTGGTGTTCTCCAACCTCGGGCTGGCGGTCGTCCTGCCGCTGACCGCGCTGATCATCGGCAGCAGCGCGCTCGGCCTGGAGATCGACGACGGCACCATCACCCACCTGATCACCAAGCCGCTGCCGCGCTCGGAGATCATCCTGTCCAAGCTCCTGGTGGCCTGGCTGGTGACCACCGCGGCCACCGCCCTGCCGCTGGCCGTCGCGGCCGTGATCGCGGGCTCCGGCGCGCTGGCCGTCGGCCTGGTCGTCGCCACGGCCTTGGGCGCGTTGGCCTACAGCGCCGTGTTCCTCGCCCTGAGCGTGATGACCAAGCGACCGGTCGCCGTCGGTCTGATCTACATCGTGCTGTGGGAGAACCTGCTGGTGTCGTTCGTCGACGGCGCCCGCGTGTTCAGCATCCGCCAGCACGCGACGGCCATCGCGGACGCGATCGGCGACACCCCGCTGATCTCCTCGACGGTGTCGGTGCCGACCGCGTTGGTCATGCTGTCGGTGTTCGTCGTGGCGGGCACGGTCGGGGCCACCTGGCGGCTGCGGTCGTTCGCGCTGACGGGCGAGGCGAACTAGGGCCGGTGGTGCAAGCCGGTCAGGAGTCGTGATCGGCTCGGGCGACCACCGGATCCGACCAGCCCCGCGAGAGGGGTAGACGGCCGGATCGGAGCGCGTCGCGCTGGCGGGTCACCCACTGCTCGACCTGGTCCGCGGAGTGCGCGACGGGCTGGTCGGTGGTGTCGAGCAGGTGGGTGCACCACCGCCGGTCGTCGGCAGTCCACCCGGTCCAACGGTGCCAGGCCATCCGGGGCCGGCTGTCGTCGACGATGGCCTCGGGTCGGTGCCGGGGATCCTCGGCGTGCCCGCGGTGCCAGGCGGCCCAGCCGAGGAAGGCGTCGACCGCCGGAGCGTCCCACCGTCCCGCGTCGCGCAGGGCGAGCCTGCTGCGCCGGACCTCGTCGGACACGTCGACCAGGCACACCGCGATGCCGTCCAGCAACGGGGCGTCGGGGGTGGCCAGGACCTCTCCGAGCGGGGATTGCCCGGTCAGCAGGAGGTCGACGCCGCGGTCCTGGTACTCCAGCGCACGGCGCACCCACACCTCGTTCATGCGGTGGCGCCACCGGCGATCGGCGCCTACCGGTACGCCGACCTCGTCGAAGTCGTGCACGGCGAGCCGCTCCAGCCGGTCGCCCACGGCGCGGGCGAGCGTGGTCTTGCCCGAACAGCTGGAACCGGTCAGCGTGAGCAGCATCGCACCAGGGTCGCAGGCCAGGAGCGTTGTCCTCGAAAGGTTTTCCCGCGACTCCTCGCCGCGACCCGCCGGCCGTCGTCGGGCTCGGTGGCGACGCCGCCGGGAGGCTCCTGCCGCCCCGCACCCGGCAGCGGAGCAAGTGGGTGTCGCACCACAGGAGCCCGACCTCCCCCGAGCAGCGGGACGCGTGGCGTCAACCGTGCCGGGCGAACATCTCCCGGATCTCAGCCAGCGCGGCGACCCGCTCGGCCTCGTCGTCGTACCAGTAAGCCCGGCTCTCGACCACCGACTCGGCGGTGAACTCCAGCCCGAACAGGTACGCCTCGGTGCAGTACATGAACCCCGACTCGCCCAACGGGTCCAAGCCCTTCTCCTCGCAGTACGCCAGGAGCCCGTCGGCCTCCCGCCACTGCTCGCCGTCGAACCAGAACACCCCGCCGGCGTGGTGGATCGTGTTCCCGGTCGCCTCGTCGACGTGGTTCAGCGACTCGTAGTACTCCGGACGGTTGCGCACCAAGCCCACGAGGTCCTCGGGAACACCCCGGTAGATCGACTCCTGGACCGGGTAACCACCCCGCCCGTACAGGTTCAGCTCCGACTCGTGGTCGAACGTCAGCAACATCGCGCGCCCGTCCGGCGTGAAGTACCAGACGGCCGACTGCCCACCGGAGTCGTTCCACGCGAACCGCTCGGCGCCGTCCACCACCACCGGCACGACCTCGGCGATCTCACCGATGATCGCCGCGCGCCGCCTCACCTCGGCCAGCGGAGTGGTCACGAAGCCCTCCCACATGTCCACAGTCATGCGCTGAGGTTAGTGACCACCACCGACAATTCCGGGTCCACCCGACTTCGCCATCCGACCTCGACGGCTGTGGTGACGTCGACCGGTGCTGGTCATCGCCGGATGTCGAGCACGGGCGCCACGGCGATGTCGTGCATGCGCCAGTCCGCCTCCCGCAGGAGTCGGCCCAGCCGTTCGAGCCGCTCCACGAGGTCGTCGGTGCCGGGCTCGGGCACGACGAGCACCTCGCCGACGAAGACGTGCCCTTCCTCGCGCAGCCGTATCCAGGCGTCCTGGACCCAGGGCTGGTCGAGGGCGAGCGCGGTGAGCCTGGCGAGCAGGGGGTGCTGCCGGTCGTCGGTCACCGTGCGGGGTCGGCGGTCCATGAGGTCGGCGACGGCGGTGCGGGTGGTGCGCAGCCCGTCGCGGACGATGTCGGCGGAAATGATGATCGCGGCGACGGCGTCGGCCCACCACAGCCCGGCGCCGATGCAGATGATCCCGAGGATGGCCGAGCCGGCGGTGAGCCAGTCCGCGCGGTTCATCTCGGCGTCGGCGTGCAGGACCTTGTCGTGCAGTTGCTCGGCCAGCTTCGCCTTGGCGCGGCCGAGCAGGATCGCGGGGACCATCGTCGCCAGCAGGACGGCGATCATCGGCCAACCCAGCCACAGGGTGTGGCCGAACACCTCGATCAACCCGATCGGTGGGCGTTCGCCCTGCACGAGCCGCAGCACGGACTCGACGAGGATGTAGCCGCCGAGGGTCAGCAGCGCCAGGGCGGAGGCCAGGAACGCGATCGCCACCGAGCGGTGGTACCCGTAGGGGTGCTCGGCGTCGGGAGGTCGGTTGCGGTAGCGGTTCGCGACCAGGAACGCGATCGGCGGCGCCAGGGCGAGGATGTCCTCGACCCAGGCGGCCTTCATGGCCTGGGACTGGCCGAGCACGACGGCCAGCGCGGTGATCGCGACGACGAAGAACGCGATCGTCCACCATTCGAGGCGGACGGCGCGGCGGTGCAGCGCCGCCTTCTCGGGCGGCAGCTCGTAGCGATCGTGGATCGCGGCCATGTCAGGCCCCCGCGCGGTGGGCGTCGAGCAGCAGGCGGCGGACCTCGTCGTCGTCCAGCGCCAGCAGGAACCGTTCGACGGTGCTCTGCCAGGCGTTCTCGCCCGGCGGCACCGCCATGACGTGGTCGAGGCTCGACAGGTGGGTGCCGGTGTCGGTCAGCCCGGCCGCGTCCACCAGCCAGTCCGGGACGACCGCGGCGCCGTCGGGACGTTCGGGGAGGTCGGCCACGGGGACGGCGGTCGCGTCGTGGTCGGACAGCAGCGCGACCTCGGCGCTGCCCTCCCGCACCAGCACCCGTTGTCCGGCGATGTCGGTCGGTGTTCCCGCGGGCACGGCGACGACCTCCTCCGTGGTCAGGTAGTCGGTGGTCAGGGCGACGTCCCGCACCCAGAGCGACTTGGCGTCCAGTCCCGCGACCACGAGGTCGAGGCCGCGCTCGGACAGGGCCGTCATGAGTTCGGCCTCACCTCCGCGCACCCACTGCACGCGGGCGCCCAGGCTGTCCGCCAAGCGCTGCACCAGGACGCTCTCCGCACCGCCCGGTGGCCGCTCGTCCCCACGGTCTCCGGCGACGACCACCCACGGCGGGTCGTGCGCGACACCGACCCTGATCGTGCCGTCCCGCACGCGGTCCAGCGTCCCGTCTGCGTCACGAGGCCACTGGCAACCGCCGGCCGACAGCACGACCAGCGCCACCGCCGCGATCCGGGTCCACGCGCGTCGAGCGATCACAGCCGATCCCATGTCGATGATGTTGCCCGGACGGTCGAGCCCCAACCATCGGGCGATGCGACGGCGGGCCGCGACCTCGGAGTCCCGCCGTCGCCCGCTCAGGCCGAGCGCGGGTCGGGCGTCCGTTCGAAGCACGTCTCCAGCACCACGACGGCATTCGTGCCGGACACACCGGCGATGTCGTGCACGTCCTTCAGCACCGCCTGCAACGCGCGCGTACCCGCCGTGCGCACCTTGAGCAGCAACGACGCCGTCCCCGCCACGATGTGCGCCTCCTCCACCGCGGGCAGCGCGCGCAGCGCGTCGGCCGTCTCCGGCGAGCCGACCCACGCCGACGAGTCGACCAGCACGAACGCCAGCACGTCCAGCCCGAGCGCGACCGGGTCGATCTCCACCGTCGTCCGCCTGATCACCCCCCGATCGCGCAGCTTGCGCACCCTCTCGTGCGCCGCCGCCGCCGACAGCCCGACCTCCGCGCCCAACACGGCGTACGACTGCGTGGCGTCCTCCCGCAGCGCCGCCAGCACAGCCCGGTCGATATCGTCCACACCCACCTCCACCTGACCTCATCAAGCAGTATAGGTTATCGACCAGATGAGATTCGGCGATCAAGGGGAATGCGTGGACGTCATACCGACGAAGGTGGAATCGTTCGACGACCGACTGCTGCTGTTCGGCGACGACCTGCTGGAGCGCCTGGCCACCGGGTGCAAGTGGACCGAGGGCCCCGCCTACGTCCCCGCCGGCCGGTACCTGCTGTTCAGCGACATCCCCAACGACCGCGTCCTGCGCTGGGACGAGACCACCGGCCACGTCGGGGTGTTCCGCTCACCCGCCGGCTACGCCAACGGCCGCACCCTCGACGCGCAGGGCCGCGTGGTCACCTGTGAGCAGGGCGAGCGCCGGGTCGTGCGCACCGAGCACGACGGCTCCACCACGGTCATCGCCGACCGCTTCGACGGCAAGCGGTTCAACAGTCCCAACGACGTCGTGGTCGCGGCCGACGGCGGTGTGTGGTTCACCGACCCGCCCTACGGCATCCTCAGCGACTACGAGGGCGTGCGCGCGGAGTCCGAGATCGGGGCCTGCCACGTCTTCCGCGCCGATCCCGCGACCGGCGCGGTCGAGGTCGTCGCGGACGACTTCGTGCGCCCCAACGGCCTCGCGTTCTCCCCCGACGGCACCCGGCTCTACATCGTGGACACGCGCCGCAACCACATCCGGGGCTTCGACGTGGACGGTGCGCGGCTGCACGGCGGCGACGAGGTGGCCGGCTGCACGAACGGCCAGTTCGACGGCATCCGCCTGGACGAGCATGGCCGGATCTGGGCCGCCGCCGGGGACGGCGTCCACTGCATCCACCCCGACGGCACGCTGCTGGGCCGGATCGGCGTGCCCGAGGTGGTGTCGAACGTGTGCTTCGGCGGCCCCAAGCGCAACCGCCTGTTCATCACCGCCACCACTTCGGTCTACACGCTGCTGTTCAACGTCAACGGCGCCCGACCGCCCTGCTGACCGAGCGCTGTCGACCGTCGCCGAAGTGCGGGTCCGCAACGGACCGACGACGATCCCCGCCCGCTCCGACCGGCCTGTCCGACCGGGTTCCGGCATCGCTTCCACCGCGAATCGCCCGCCGGAGGTGTGAAATCGGTGCGAGTTGGGCAACCCCGTCCCTGTAGCGATCACGCCGCGTCAAGAAGACGGCGTGACACGAGGACAAGGAACCACCGTGGGCATCCTGGGTTGGATCGTTCTGGGTCTCATCGCCGGCGCCATCGCCAAGGCCATCATGCCCGGCAAGGACCCCGGCGGCATCATCATCACGATGCTGCTCGGCATCGTCGGCGCCATCATCGGCGGATTCATCGGCCGCGCCATCTTCGGCTCGGACATCGGCAGCTTCTTCGACCTGAGCACCTGGCTCCTCGCCATCCTCGGTTCGCTGATCGTGCTCGGCATCTACCACGTCGTCACGAAGCGGGGCCACCGCGCCCACAGCTGACCACCAGCACGGCACACGGGCCCGCCGGTCACCACCGGCGGGCCCGTCCCGTGTCCGGCACCGCACAGCGAATGCCCCCCAACCGTCTACAATGGACCGCAGTCGCGACGCGAGGCCCGGGACGACCGCCCGCGATCGGTGATGGCGATCGGCGTGGACCGCACCACACCTGCGAATCGTCCACGGCAGCCGCACCGGTGTGGTTATCATCTGCCGGCGTGGAGACGATCGCGGGCCGCTACACCTTGATCGAGCAGCTCGGCAACGGCGCGATGGGCGTGGTGTGGCGAGCGCGCGACGGGGTCCTGCACCGGGACGTGGCGCTCAAGCGGCTCCTGCTGCCGGGCCTGAGCACGGCCGAGGTCGAGCAGGCGTGCCAACGGGCGATGCGGGAGGCCCGCATCGCGGCCCGGCTGCACCACCCCAACGCGATCGGGGTGTTCGACGTCGTCATCGACCAGGGCAAACCGTGCCTGGTGATGGAGTACTTACCCTCGCGGAGCCTGGCGGCGGTCCTGGCCGAACGGGGACCGCTGCCGCCGGCCGAGGTCGCCCGGATCGGCTCGCGCATCGCCGCGGCGCTGGCCGCCGCCCACCAGGTCGGCATCGTGCACCGCGACATCAAACCCGCCAACGTCCTGCTCGGCCACGACGGCACCGTCAAGATCACCGACTTCGGCATCTCCCGCGCGGCCGGGGACGCGGTGGTCACCCGCACCGGCGTGCTCGCCGGCACCCCGGCCTACCTGGCCCCCGAACTCGCCCGCGGCGCCGACCCCGGCCCCGCCTGCGACGTGTTCTCCCTCGGCGCCACCCTCTACGCCCTCACCGAGGGCACGCCCCCGTTCGGCAGCACCGACAACGACCTCGCCCTGCTGCACCGCATCGCCGCCGGTCGCGTGATCCCGCCGGTGCGGTCCGGCGTCCTCACCGACGTGCTCGTGCGGCTGCTGACCGACGACCCGGCCCACCGCGCCACCGCCGCACAGGCGCACCGGGAACTGGAGGCGGTCGTCACCGCTCCCGCCACGGTGATCGCTCCGACGTCCCCGCCCACGAGAGCCCTCCCCTCCGCGCCGTCCGCGACCCCGGTCACGACGACCCCGGTCCGCCGTCGATGGCGCTTGATCGCAGCGGTGGTCGGAGCCGCGACCCTGGTGGTGGGCGCCGCGCTCCTGCTGCCGATCCTCGACCTCACCGGTGAGCGCAACGCGGCGGGCGAGTCGACCCCGCCCTCCACGTCCAGCTCCACGTCGCCGGGCACGGCCGGCGCACCGGACGACCCGACGGTCCCGACCTCCGACGCGCCGCGGACAGCGGGATTCACCACCGCGGAGGTCGAGGCCTTCCTGCGAGCCCACTTCGACTCGCTCCCCCACGACACCGCCACCGCACGGGAGAACTGGGCGCCGGAGAACCGGCCCGAGCAGTGGCAGGAGGACCAGTACTGGTCCAACTACTCGCGCGTCGAACTCGTCGACGGAACGACGATCATCGCGAACGGCGCCACCTTCACCGCCGAGGTCGCCCTTGCCCTGACCCCTCAAGGCGACGCCGAGGTGACCGTCCAGCCCTACCAGGTGATCGTCGTGGCACGTGACCAACGCCTGTGGCTGATCGACATGACCCCCGCCTGACCACCCACCCGTTCGAGTGGCCCGGCAAGCCGCGACATGCCGCCGATCGATCCGACCGGTGGGTCACCGAGCGCTGAAGCACGCGTCCGGTGTCGTCGGAGGCGACGGCGGTCGTCAGGAGGTGGGGGCGGTGCCGGGGCTGCCCAGGTGCCGGGCGAAGAACCGGATCGAGCTGTCGATCTCGAAGGACGGGACCCGGAAGTGGCTGCCGGGGTTGGCGTGCAGGGTCTTCTCCGCGGAGCCGAGTGCGTCGAACAGCTTCATGACGGAATCCCGCGGATTGCCTTCGTCGTCCCACTGCAGCAGGAACTCGACCGGGATCGTGACTCGCCGCGCGATGTCGGTGAGCCGGTCGCTCCCGATGAGGCCGAGGACCGCGGCCCTGATCCGGGGTTCGGCCGCGACGAGCCGGATGCCCATCTCACCCGCTTGGGACAGGCCGTAGTACCCGACGGGCCGGCTGTCGCCCACGGAGTCCAGGTCCTGGAGTGCGTCCAGGGTGGCCTGCCAGTCGGGTACGAGCTGCGACGCCACGGTTTCGTTGAGGGCGGGCCACGCCGGACCGAAGGGCTCGCCCGAAGCCTCCCGTTCCCGGATGAGCGCGACGAGCCGCCGGATCTCCGGGCGCTCCGGCCTGTCACCGGTACCGGGCGCGTCGATCGCGGCGACCGCGAAACCGCAGGAGGTGACGTAGGGGAAGGCCCGGGAGACGACCTCCCACCCCTTCTTGTGCTGACCGCCGCCGTGCCCGATCAGGACCAGCGGACGGGGACCGGAGCCCTCGGCGGGCGTCCAGAGCACCCCTGGGATGTCCCCGACTGTGAAGAGCTGTTCGCGGACGCCGTCAGCGACGGTCTCCGAGGTGATGCGCATGGAAGGGATTAGATCGGCGTTCCCGCTGACAACGCGAGTCGATTGTTCGGGCCACCAGGACGCTGATGCTCAGCGCAGACAAGTCCGTCGGCGCCATCATACAGCACTCCTGTCCAGGACATACTCGACCACAGGAAATGCAGGATCCCCGACATCGTACACCCTCAGCACCACCTCACCCCGGTCATTCAGGAGTACCGACTCTATGGGCGCCCCGAACTCGAACGGACCCTTGACGTCGCCGGCCACGTCGACAAACCAGGCAACTTTCGGCGTGACAATCGCCAGCAATTCCGAATCACGGAGTTCGCGAATTTCAATGAAATCAAGGGACGAGACGCCGGTCACCCCGAGGCGCAGTACCTTTCGGACCACGCCATCCGCACCGTGCAGCAGACAAGCCTGCACCTCGCCGGCGACTACCACCAAGTTCGCCACCGGCCACTCGAAAGCCCTGTAGTCAACAGTATTGATGTCCGACGCCGCGGTAGTCGGGTCAGGCTCCACGTCCGTCAAGAGCGTCCTCCACACCTCGACGCCGTCCTGTTCAGCGATGAGATCCAGAGACGATACCCGACCTGCTGCATCCAATTCGATCCAATCGATCGAAACTTCCGCACCGGAATGCAACGGGAACGTCGTTTCAGCATTGAGAGTACCGCGCACCTATTTATCTTACCACCACGAACGGAATCCGGATACCGCCCGCACCGGGAATGAGCAGGTTCCCCTCGTGACCAAAAGCTTTTCCAATAGTCTTACTGTCGGCGGTCACGAACAGGTCCGCCCGTATCCCGGCAGCTTCCACCAGGTTCAACGCATCACCCGCATTGCCCCGATGTCGCTTGAATCCGTCCAGTACTCGCGTGAGCGCGGAGGCCGGCACTGTGGCTCCAACAGTGCCCTTGGCGGTGGAAACTCCTCGTACAGTGAGGAATTCATCGACATCCTTGATGCCCACCGACTCGCGCAACTCGCGCACCACGTTGGGAGTGGCAACGATCCTATCCCCTCCGCGCAACACACCCTGCACCGCCGGATCACCGAATTTGATCAGAGCGTCAGTGTCCAGGGCTACCGTGCGGGGCCTTGTGTTCCTCGCGCTCAGCAGGTCACCCAGGCCGGGTACCTGGCTGTTGGCGAAGTCGGAGACGGCCTGTTCGCCGACGGACTGGATGATGTCGACGCCGGGTTTGACGATGGTGGCCTTGACGGTCTCCCAGACCTTGTTGACGTCCTGCACGTTGGCCGTCACGGTGGAGACCTTGCTCGCCGGCAGGTTGGCCGACGACGACACCAGGTCCTTCGTGGCGATCTTCGGCTTCAACGCCGCCTGCAACACCGGCATCGGGTTGGTCTTGGCGGCGTGGGCGATGGCGGCTTGGGCGCGTCTGGTCACCGCTTCCATCGCGGCACGGCGGGCTGCCGCGGCGGCGGCTGCGGCAGCGGCGGCGGCTCGTCTTGCGGCGGCTTGGGCGGCTTCACGGGATGCGGTCGAGGAGTAGCCGCCCACGTTGCGGCGTGACCAGCCTGCCGCGTCGTCGCCGTAGCGGTGTCCTCCGGAGGCCGCGTCGTCGCCGTAACGGCGGGAGCCCGACCCGGACCGGCTTCCTCGGCGGGCGCCGGAGGCCACGTCGTCACCGGAGCGTCGCGCGGCCGAGCTACCGCGTCGGCTGGACTTGCGGGCCGCGCCGGCGATGTCGTCGCCGTGCCGGGCGAGGTGCTTGACGCCCTTGGCGAGGTACTTGGCGGCCTTGACGACCCTGCCGAAGGGCACGAAGTTGGAGGCGGCCCAGAAGAAGTTGCCCCAGCTGGGGTTGCGGACGAAGTTGGCGACGTCGTTGTAGCCGGAGACCTCCTTCACGACCGACAGCGCGACGGAGCCGATCTTCTTCCAGCTGGGCCAGTGGCCGTCGGGGTCGATCAGGTCGAGTGGTCGGCCCGCGCCGTAGGTGTAGCGGTTGAAGAGGGTGGAAGTGCCGGACGAGGCGGAGACGGTGTCGCGCGAGGCGAAGCCGCCGGTGCCCGGCCGGTACCAGCGGGCACCCATGTTGACCTGGTCGGTGTCCGGGTCGGTCCAGTCGCCCTGGAAGCCGACCTGGCGGGTGGTGCCGGTGGTGGCGGTGGTGGTGCCGAACGGGTCGAACGCGGCGGAGTCGGCCATGCCGGTGGTGGTGGTCGGGTCCATGCCGCCGACGACGTCGCCGTGCTTGTCCGACACGGTCAGCCGCTTGGCGCCGCCGGAGGCGGTGGAGATCAGTTCACCGGACGCGTCACGGCCGTAGGTGCTGTCGCCGTCGGACACGGGGTCGATGTCGAAACCGGCATAGGCGAACGACTTCGCGCCCCGCGACACGAGCCGGTCGGCGCCGTCGTAGGCGTAGGTGGTGGCACCGACCTGGATGAGCCGGTCGAAGGCGTCGGAGGAGAACTCCTCCTCGAACCCCGACGAGGTGCGCGAGGCCGTCGAACCGCGCGGCGTGTGCTCGTAGGTGTAGTCGCCGTCGGACAGCACGCGGTTGCGCTCGTCGTAGGTGGCGGTCTTCGCGCCGTTGCGGGTGCGGTTGCCGGACGCGTCCCACGCGTACTCGGTGATCCGCCCGGCGACCGTCCAGGACTTGAGGCGGTTGGCGTGGTCGTAGGTGTAGGTGTGGTCGCCCGCGCCCGCCAACCCCGAGGTGGTTTTGCGGGTCAGGCGGTCGTTGTTGTCGTACTCGTAGGCCAATGACGACAGCGTCGCGCCGCCGGGGTCCTTGATGACGTCGGACTTCTCCCGGCCCAGCGGGTCGTAATCGAACGTCCGCGTCCGGCCGGTCCCGTACTGCACGCTCCGGAGCTGCCCGGCCTCGTTGTAGCCGTAGGTCAAGCCGACCCCGGTCACACCGTCGGTGACGGTCTTGAGCCTGCCCTTGTCGTAACCGAACGCGGTGGTCCCGGAGGCGTCGGTGCGGCTGGTGACGCGGCCTTCGGCGTCGTAGGAGTACGACGAGTCGCCGGACGGCCCGGTGGCCGACAGCAGTGCGCCGCGGTCGTCGTAGTCGTAGGCGTTGCGCCCGCCCGGCGCGTCGATCTCCTTGACCCGGCCGATCTCGTCGTAGACGCGGACGCGCTCGGCGGTCGCGGACTCCGCGCCGGTGCCGGTCTCCTTCTTCAACCGGTTCAGCGCGTCGTACTCGCGGTCGCGCACCACCCCGCCGGGTGCGGTCAGCCTGGTGTTGTTGCCCGCGGTGTCGTACACCGCGGTCCAGGTGCGGTCGGCGGCGTTCGGGTGTGCCGCGGTGGGCGGTTCGACCACGGACTCGGGCAGTGACCAGGCGTTGTAGGTGGTGGTGAACCTGTTGCCGCGGCCGTCGGTGTAGCGGGTGCGGTTCCCGCTCGCGTCGTAGCCGAACGAGGTGGTGATGGACTCGGTGTCGGTGACCGGTTCGACCTGCTGGGTGAGCCTGCTCAGCGCGTCGTAGGTGTAGCGGGTGGTGTGGTTGAGCGGGTCGGTGGCGGTGAGGGTGTTGCCCGCGGCGTCGTGGGTGTAGGTGGTGCGGCGCTGGATGGCGTTCTGCTCGTTCAGGTCGAACTCGCCGGTGAGCCGTCCGGCGGCATCCAGGCGCAGGTAGCGGGTCCGGCCCAGCGGGTCGCGTTGCCAGACCGGGCGTCCCAGCCCGTCGTAGCCGTGTTGCACGACCACGCCCGCGGGGTCGGTGGTGCTGGTGCGCTGTCCCAGGGCGTCGTAGCCGAACGTGGCCACGTCGCCCGACGGCGAGGTGGTCTTCACCAGTTGGCCCGCGTCGTCGTACTCCAGCGCCGTGGTGTGGGCCGCGGCGGTGGGCTTGCGCTCCAGCACCGTGCTGGTGACCTGGCGGCCGAGCGCGTCGTAGGTCGCCTCGCTGCGCGCTCCGGTCGGGTCGGTGATCGACAGCTGTTCACCGGTGTGGGTGTAGGTGTAGCGCCACGCGCCACCGGTCTCGGCCGGGTTGTCCGCCTTGGGGTCCTGCCGTTCGACGAGCCTGCCGAGCTGGTCGTAGCGCAACCGGGTGATCGCGCCCCGTTCGTCGGTGGTCTCGACCGCGTTGCCGGCCGGGTCGTAGGTGGTCGTGGTGGCGCCCTTGATCGCCTGGGAGGCGCCCGGCGGGGTGTAGTCGGGGCTCTCGGTGCGGACCGGGCGGCCGACCTTGTCGTAGAACAGCCGGGTGACCTGGCCGTTCTCGTCCTTGACCGCGGTCTGGTCGCCGAAGGTGTCGAACCCGATCAGCGTTTCGGGACGTGCCGTGGTCGGCGTGCCGCCGCCGGTTTCCACCGACACGGCGGGCAGCGTCACGGAGACCTGCCGCTCGCTCTCGTCGTAGCGGTACTCGGTGGTGAACGCGGCGGGGTTGGCGCCGGTGGCGTGGCCGCGCGGGTCCGTCTCGGCGACGAGCAGGCCGCGCTTGTCGTAACGGCGGGTGGTGGTCAGCGGCGTGGTTCCGAGCTGGGTGGTCTCGCTGGTCTGGTTGCCGAGGTTGTCGTAGGTGTAGTCGACGACCGAGCCGGCCGCGGTCTGGAGGCCGGGGGTGTTGGAGCCCTGCCCGGAGCGGGCGATCTGGGTGACGTTGCCGTTGGCGTCGTAGCGGTAGGCGGTGCGGCGCGCCAGGCCGGTCGGGTCGGCGAGTTCCTCGGTGATGCGGCCGACCGCGTCGTACGCGTACTGGGTGATCTTCCCGCCGGGGCCCGTGTGCCTGACGAGGTTGCCTGCGCCGTCGTAGGCGTTCTGCTCCAGCAGGACCTTGCGCGGCGCACCGCCGGGGACCGGGACCTCGGCGTGCACGCGGAACACCAGGCTGTTGGGCGTGTACTCGTAGAGGGTCTTGCGCCCCATGGCGTCGACGTGCCGGACGAGCCTGCCGCCGAGGTCGTAGGTGTTGGCCTCCAGCACCAGCAGCGTGCCGGGATCGGACTGCTCACCGGTGCCCTGGCCGCCGGAGACCGGTTTGCCGTGCCAGCCGCGCAGCCGCACCTCGGCCACCATGTTGCGGGCGGTGTAGGCGTACTCGACGCGGGTGCCCAGCGCGTCGACCACCCGGGTGCGGTTGCCGAACACGTCGTAGGCGTAGCTGGTCCTGGCGCCCTCGGCGTCGGTGACGGAGTCCTGCCGGCCGCGGTCGTCGTAGGTGTAGGTGACGGTGCGCGTCGAGTCACCGCCGGCGAGGTCGGAGACCTCGACCTTCTCCGGCAGGCTGTCGGCGTTGTAGGTCGTCTTGGTGAACTTGGTGTGCCGGATCGCGTCGACGACGTTGGTGACCGGGGCGTCGGTCACCTCCACGAGCCTGTTCAGCTCGTCGTAGCCGTACTTCGTCTCCAGGCCTTGGGGGTGCGTGTCGGAGAACTCGGTCTCCGACACCTTGCGGCCCAGCAGGTCGTAGCGGTACTTGGTGACCAGTCCCTCGGCCTCGGTGTCGGTGCGGCCGGGTTCGGTGGTCGAGGCGAGGTCGCCGTTGGTGAAGTAGCGGTAGGTGGTCTGCTTGTCGCGCGCGTCCTTGGTCCACTTCAGCAGGCCGGCGGGTTCGTTGCCGCCGCCTTCCGCGGCGGTGGTGCCGTCGGTGTAGCCGTGGGTGACGGTGGTGCCGTCGGGCATCGTCTGCTTGAGCAGCTCGCCGCGTGCGTCGTACTCCATCGAGGTCAGGTAGCGGTTGTCGGTCGGGCCGGTGGAACGGCCGTCGCGGACGGTGAGCTGCTTGTCGATGCGCGGATCGGTGTCGTTGACGTTGCCCGGCGCCGGCTGGTGGTAGGTGAAGTGCTCGGTGTCGCACACGCCGGGTTCACGGCAGGTCTTGCGGGAGACCACGTTGCCGCGGGCGTCGTTGCGCAGCTCGACCTGGTGGCCGTTCTCGTCGGTGATGGTCTGCTGGAACCCGGCCGCGTCGTAGCCGTACGTGCGCACGCCGACGCCCTGCACCGGGCCGCCCTGCCAGTCGGGGTTGCTCACGCCCGAACCGCCGCAGTAGGCGGGTGTGCCGTCCGGGTTGGTCGTGGTGTCGGTGCAGGGCGGCGCGGTGGACGGGGTCGTCGGCACCACCGACGGGTCCGGCCGGTCTTCCATCCGCACGCCCGTGCCCAGCGGCGCGACGAACCGGATGATCCGGCCGCGCACCGGGTCGTAGTCGAAGACGTGCGACCGGTCGCCCGGGTCGGTGAGGTGGACCGAGCGCACCAGGTTGCGGACCGTGCGGCCCTGCGCGTCCTGCTTCTCGGTGCCGCTGACCTGCGGCAGGCCGAGCTTCCAGTGCCCTCCGTCGGCGTCGGTGTAGTCGCGGACGCGGTCGTTGGTGGTGTCGTAGGCCAGCTCGGCGGCTACCCGGCCGCTGGGCATGGTGACCTTCGTGAGCTGATCGGAGTGCTCGCGTGCGCGGAAGTGGGCCCGTGCCGCCTCCTCCCCCAGCGGGTGCTGGTAGATCGCGACCTCGTCGATCTCCCCGGTGAAGTGCTTGCGGCCCGCGCCGGGCCACCAGCCGGCCGGTTCCCAGGCCGCCGGGCCGACCGCGTGCGCCGCGCCGACCTGCCCGTGGTTGAACGGGCCGTTGTCGATCTCGCCCTCGGTGGTGCCGACCTTGGCGCCGTCGAGGTACAGGGTCTGCGTGGCCAGTGAGCCGGACAGCACCACGTGGTGCCACTGTCCGTCGTTGACGGTGCCCGCGGTGGTGATCGGGGCGACCCGGCCGTGCCAGAACTGGCCGCGCAGCTTGCCGTCGCGGTCGACGTAGAGCGCCGGCACGGCGCCGTTCTGGGCGCGGTCGAACGGCGCGGTCTGGAAGCCGATCAGCGGACCGCCGGTGGTGGTCCTGAACCACAGCTCCACGGAGAGGTCGCGGGACTTCTTGATCACACCGTCGGGCAGCGCCACGTACGAGCTGCTGCCGTTGAAGGTGGTCGCGGTGTCCGGGCTGCCGTTCAGCGGGCCCGGTGCGCCGGGTGTGGTGCCGCGGTGCGCACCCCAGTCCTTGGCGAGGTTGGTGGCGACCTGGCTGACCGCGTCGGCCGAACCGGCGGGCTCGCCGAGGCGCCAGTAGGAGTCGGGGCGGGAGTCCAGCACCGCGGTGCGGTAGTGCGACCCGTTGTCGTGGTCGTACCTGGTGCACCCGCCCTTCGGGTCGCACACCTGCGTCAACCGGTCGCCGAGGTAGGAGTAGGTCCACCTGTTGGGTGTGCCACCGGTCGTCGCCGGGTCGGTGCGCACCTCGGTGACGTGGTTGCCGGTCCAGCTGAAGTACAGCGTCCGGTTGGCGCTCGCGCGGCTGATGGCGCGCTTGACCTGGCCGTTGAGGCCGTAGTCCAGTTCGAGAGCGCGACCGGCGTTGTCGTGGATGGTGATGAGCCGGCCGTCGAACTCGCGGAACGTGTAGACGGTGTTGGCCTTGTCCACCAGCACGTGGTTGCGGGCGGTGGTCGAGGTGTCCTGGTAGAAGGTGGCGTATCGGCCCGGCGGCGGGTCGAAGGTGCCGTCGGCGTTGCGGCCGAACCGGACCTGCTGACCGTCGGGGTAGGTGACCACGACGTTGCCCGAACCGTCCTGGTCGGGCACCACACGCATGTCGTAGCGGGTGGACCAGCCCGCGCCGAACAGGTTGGTCTTGCGCGGGTCCAGGCTGTTGTAGGTGCGCGCGACGTTCAGCTCGGGTCCGGTGACGCCAAGCGCGGCGTCGATCGCTGCGGTCGTGTAGTTGCCCACCTGGGGGTCGAAGTCCAGGTCGCCCGCGCTGTAGGGCGCACCGCCCAGGTGCGAGGTGACGTCCGGTTGTGGCACCGCGGTCAGCAGCGCGCTGAACGGCAACGCCTCGCTGCGGGCGCCGCTCGGGTCGATCGCGAACGCCCGCCAGTGGTAGGTCTCGCTCCACTGCAAGCGTCCCTTCGGGACGGTCCACGTCTTGCTCGCCACCCGTGCGCCGAGCGTGCAGCTGCCCATCGCCGGTGTGCCGTCGGCGTTGCTGCCGCAGACCTCGAACTCGTAGCGGACCCCGGTACCCGCGGGCGCGTCGACATCGACCGCGTCCGCCCACAGCTGCGGGGTCAGCGTCGGCGCGGAGTGCCCGGCGGGCGGGTACTGCGCCTTGACGACCGGAGGCAGCTCGAACATCGTCAGCGACAACCGCGCCGGTGGGATCTGCTCGTCGGTGAAGTAGGTGCTGCCGTGCACCATGCTGAAGTCGAGCAGGTAGTCCCCGGCGTTGGCGAAGCGGTAGACCGTCGCGTCCAGCGTCACCGTGTCGCCGGGCGGCACGTCGCGCGGCAACACGGCCGACACTCGTGAGGTGACCGCGCGGCCCTGAGCGGTGAACGCGCGATAGGCCAGCTTGTGGGCCGCGGGGGTCCACGTCTGCGAGCCGCGGTTGGTCACCGCGATGCGCACCTTGCCGTCCTGCTGCCGGTGCACGGGCGGTTGCGGCACACCGCGTTCGATCCGGTAGGAGGCGTCGTACGGGGTGTGGGTGACGAACAGCCGCGGCGGGTTCGCGGTGCCGACGCCGGTGAACTTCTTCCAACTCCGGGTGGCTTTCACCGCCAGGCCGTTGTTGTCGCCGCCGCGCACCCAGCCCTGCACCAGGTCGCGCCCGGCGGTGCCGAGGTCGACCATGTCCGGTGCCACCGGGCAGGCCGAGTGCGACTGACCGAACGCCACGTAGCCGTGCGCGAACGAGGCACCCGCGATCGAGCCGCCGGTCGGCGGATGACCCGACCCCGACGGGGCCCAGGCGCCGGCCACCGGGTGCACCGTGATCGGCTCCGGGCGGCACGACGGCGCGCTGAAGCTGGTCAGGTAGAGCTGAGCACCGAAGATCCGGTGGCCTGTCAGCGCCGGGTTCACCCCGTCGAACTTCAGGTACATCGCGGCGCCGTCGCCGACCAGCAGCTCCGGACCGCCGGTGCGGGCGCCGCCGGAGGTGACCACGGCGGCGTTGGCCGACGTGCTCTGCACCGACGGGTCCACCAGGACCGGGTAGGTGCGGCCGGCCTCGCGCAGCCACGCCCGGTCCAACGACATCCTCAACGCCTGGCCACCGTCGTGGTCGACGAGTTCGTAGCGCACGCCGCGGGAGGTGGACGGGTTCTCCGGGTGGCTGTCGGTCATGAAGCCGGCGGGTATCCGCGACCGCTCCCGACCGGAGGCGTCCACGAAGGACACCTCGCCATCCACGATCCGGGCGGTGAGGCCCTTCAGCCGCAACGGGAACACCCAGTCGTGCGGTGTGTCCGGCGAGGCCAGCACCAGGGTTTCCTTGACACCACCGGGAAGGACGTCCAACCGCAGGTCCACACCCGCAACCACGCCGGGGTAGGTGATCCGACTGCTCTCGGCCCGGGCGGGCGCGGCGGACGTGCCCGCCAGGCCGAACGACAGCCCGTGGTCGTCGGACAGCTCCAGCCGCACGAACGGTGATTCCGACGCCGTCGCACCGAACCGGATCCCGATCTGATCGGCGGTGTTGCGCCACCCGCTGCCCTCGGCGACGAGCGTGGTGTCGATCGGGTGCCAGGAACCGTCGGTGCGCTGGTAGTTGACGGCCGCGTGGCTGAACTCGGTGGTCAACGTGCCGTCGGCGTTGCGGAACGTGCGGGAATCGGCTTGGCGCAGCCCGGGATCCTCCTGGCTGCCTGCCGGGTCGAAGCCGGTCAGGCCCGACGGCGCCGCGAGTTCGTGCGCCTCGTTGGGCGGCGGCTGTCCGGACGGGAACGTCGGCTGCGGGTACCTGGCCGATTCGGACTCCGGCAACGCCCGGTTGACCGTGTCGCCCTCGACCACACCGGCCTGCCCCGCCGCGGTTCCCCACGGCTGGTCGGGCGCCGACTCACCCGCGTCGAGGCCGCCGTGACCGGTCGAGCCGAACCACGGCAACGCGTCGACCACCCCGGGCGGGACCGTGCCCAGGAGCAGCACCAGCACCACGGACACCGCGACCGCGAGCCGCGCACCCGAGGGTGTGGCCGGGAATAAGCGGGCACGCCGAGTACTCCAGGCCACCATTGCGTGAGTCCCCCCGGATCGGAACAACGATGCGCGACCACCCCCGTGGTCACACTCGTCCGAAACTCGCATACGTCGGTCCGACAAGGCAAGGAGCCGACCCGAAAGGCGTAATACACCGTTCCCGCGTCAACCGTATGGCCGATGACGGGTGCCCGGTGCGACCGGGTGCACCGCCACTCGGCGGGTATCGGGCCAAAGCACTGACAACCGTCCCACCAGTGTCTACAGTCGTTGATCGTCCGCATGGACAGGGGGATGGACCCGGGGGGACCACATGGCATCGGTCGGCGCGAGCCTGCGACGGAGAATTCTCACCACCGCCTTGGCGGGCGCCGTCGCGTCAGCCGGAATGATCGCGACGACAACGGCCCGAGCCGCCACGACGCTCACGTGCAATTCGGCGGTGAACGTATTCGGGGTGACCTCCGCGGGCGGCGTTTTCGTCCATCCGCACAGCGAGCCGGAAACCGGCGCGACGAGTTGGGGACAGCGGCGCACCATCGGTTCGGGCTGGAGCGGCGACCGCACGCTGGCCGGACCCGACGGGGTGATGTACCGGATGGACGGCACCACCGGGGACCTGTACCGGTACCGGTGGAACGGCACCGGCTGGGACGTCTGGAACGGCCGGTCCTACCGCAACACCAGCGGCGGCTGGACCCGCTACGCACAGGCCGCTTACCGCAACCACGTCACCGTCGACGGACAGGGCAGGCTGTACTCCGTGACCGCCCAGGGGCACCTCCAAGTCCTGGTCTGGACCGGCGACCACGCCACCGGCTCGTGGGCGCCGGCGAAGGTCCTGGACACCGGTTGGAACCAGTACAACCTCATAGTCGCCAGTGACGACGGCGTGCTCTACGCGCGCACACCGGACGGCGGGTTGTTCCGCTTCCGCTGGCACGCCGCGTCCGAGCGGTTCACCCAGTACCGGACCCAGGTCGGATGGGGTTGGAACACGTTCAACCGGATCTTCTCACCCGGCGGCGACGTCCTCTACGGCTCGCGGGCGGACAACGGCGGCGAACTGCTCTGGTACCGCTACCACGAGGACACCGCCACGTGGTCGAACAGCGGCAAGGGGAAGATCATCGGCACCGGCTGGTACGGCGACCTGGACGTCATCGCCGGTACCGACAACTGCCAGCTCGCGGGGTACCCCGTGCCGTCTCGACCCGCGGTGCCCCAACGATCCGACGCGCCCACGACACCGATCCAGGGCACCGACGGTCTGGTGACGTTCTTCTACGTCAACTCGGCGGGCGGTCTCACCGCGGGCAAGCAGCGCTACGCGGGCGACTACGAGCTCATCGAGTACCAGGTGATCGCCGACTACCACGAGTTCACCGGCGCACCGGGGGTCGGCGTCCGCGCGGACGGCAGGATCGAGGCGGTGGCCAACAGCCACGACGACGCCGCGTACCGCGGCAGGGTGCAGAGCGTCGCGAACGGGTCCTGGGGCGCGATCACCGACATCACGGCGCACCGCGGGTGGATGCCCGGCGACCCGGCGGTGGTCGCCGAGACCAACGGGACGTTGGCCATCCACGCGGTCGACGACGCGGGCGCGCTGTGGCGGCGCGCCCAGCTCGCACCCAACGGCACCTACACCTCATGGCGGAAGATCG